>JBFWXH010000043.1:0-59369 GCA_050187625.1 Binatia bacterium | reverse complement strand
GCAGGGGGAATATCCACTATCGTCGCTCTTGGCACAGAAGCTCCTCGCTGATGGATTGAGTGGTCTCACAACTCTTGATGTATCAGCGAGTGCATCTCTGTGCCAATCTTCTGTGGTTTGATTTAGCGCTACGTTCCCTTTCAATTCAGCGTGCTCAGACAGTGAACATACCAGGAGTGAGTTTATTATGGGCAGTGTTGTGTTGATGTCAGACCCGGTGCAACCATCCTCTAAATCTTTAGGAGTGATTCTACTGCGGAGATGAGAGAAAAACAGAGAACCTGAGAAAATATGTATGGTAGGTGCGACTTGGAGAAGCGAGATCAGTTCATCTCAATCCAAAGATGGCGTAGCTCGACCTCTGGCAGACCGCGCTCTCTTGTGTGGGACGAACGAAGGACAATCAACCGTAGAATTTCATCGTCGTGGTCGAGTTGAAGGAGATCCTTCGCACTCCAGCCAGCCTGTCGAGCTTTCACTAAATCTCTAATCCATCGCGCAATTCGCTTGTTCCAAAATGTCCTTGTCTCTTGCTGGACATATGCGATCATAGCGCCGAGGTTATGGCTGGCGCCATGATGTCCTGACTTGAAGCGCTGAATACCACCGGTCGAGGCATGCCGATTGATGACGTATTCGCGTTCATCTCGATCTTTGTCTTTGGGTGTCGGTAATCTCTTGCATTCAATCGGTAACAAAGTATCGAAGTCAACGTGGCGGCGACCTTCAATCCAAACGGTGGTGTCAGAAGGCGCCGAAACTAGATCAATCTTACGGCCTTTGGTTTGTTCATCGGGTTCTTCGGTCCTAAATTGAAGAAAATCCCAACCAACTGAACGCCGAGCGGCGCTGTTAAGGTGAGCACAGAGTTGAGATGTTAAAGTCGTCTCCGCTGTTTCCTGCTTCCGGTCACTACGATCTCGCCAGCGCGGCAGTTCATCGCTTATAAAGTCGAGCAACGAATACAACGATGTAGCTGGCAGATGTACTTCTTTGTTGAGGGAACCTGATTGAACCGAACCTTGTGCAGTGTCGGCTAGCATCGGATTCAAAAGCCTTGAGCCCGTAAGTCAGCGAGTGTTTCATCTGCATCACGCAATGCGACGGACTGTAACCAGTACCGCAACCTATCCGGTTTTAATAGGAACACAAAGCTACCGTCATAGATCCGAGCGATACGTTTGACGTGGAGTGTCGTGTCCTGTTGCTCGTGGAGAAGCGTATCCAGTTTATCTTTTAGTTCGTCGGCTCCGCTCCAATCTACGCGGCCTGCGCCAAATACAAATGGCTGGCATATGATGCCCGGCCATGTCTGTGGTTCAAGGGCTCGGAGGGGTTTTCTTTTGTAAATGGCGTTGATCTGGTTGAGGAAGACGTTACTAAAGGCGGGAAGTGCTGAATGGCCCCTCTCTTTCATTGCCACTGAGTCTTCGCCTAGCCGAATCAAGTCGCGATAGTAGTTCACGATGTCATCGACGAGGATTCGTTCGTTCGTGCTGAGATCGAGGGTACTAATTGCCGGGTAAGGAAGAGCGAGGATGTCAACCCCAGAAAGTGTAGTAGCTTTCTGAGTGAATAGTTTGACACTCACACTCGCAACAAATGCTCGCAGAGCGGAACTCTCTGTCTTCAGCCATAAAGCTACCTCTGATAGGAGAGCATGGGCTTCTGGTGCAGCAGCGAATCCCACAATCTGGTTCTTATACGTCAGATAGTGCTTCGACCAGATCGCATGCGGAAGGTCCATCTGTTCTCGCACTAGTAGTATCGGTGGGGAAAAACGCTTTTCAGAACGTGGTCCTTCAATTGGCTTCTTTGATGCTTTCGCAATCTTCGAGATACGTATTCCATCTAAGGTCAGCGCTTCTGACGGAAGAAGCGGTTTGCCGATGATATGATCCGCTGGCCGTGATACGTTTCGCCGTCCCTCAATAAAGCCTTCCCCAAAATCCCAGCCTTGCTCCTCTGCGTACTGCCCGAGAGTACGAAACTGCTTCAGCCGGTCAACAAATCCCAACACACGACCTCCCCCAAGTAAATCGGCACGCCACACGCCATCGTTGCTCAGTACGAGTTGACGCGGCAGCCAGTGCAGATCGTAATAATCAATGTCGAATCCTTGTTCGGCATCGAGACGGCCACTACGGCGAAACGTCGCATGGAGAATCTTACGATCTGCAGGAGGCGAAACTGCATCGGCTACGACAACGATCACTTTTGTATCGGCACCGCCTTTCTGAAACAGTCCACGTACCGAAATGAAATCCAGCACTTCCCGTACATCCCACTTGCCAATGAAGTTACGACGAAAACCAAGCGACTGCTGGTTGTAAAGGAAGTTGTACTGTTGGAGCATGCTAAGTACACCACCTTCAGCAACCATTCCCATTGCTTCGTGTAGAAACAGATAGGACAATTGCTTATCCGGTAATGACCCGTGATTCTCCTTATACTGCTGGTAGCTGCGCCCCGCCCCTGGGGTTTTGAGACTTGAGGTAAAAGGTGGATTGCCAACAACTACTCCAATTGGGTCTTTCAAAAGGCGCTGCTCTTTTGCTTCGAAGAAACAGGAAGGATGTAGCGTCTTTCCCACTAGTGGTGGAAACAGCTTGATACTGGCGCGAATCTCTTCCGGTTCCAATGCATCACAGAGCGCTAGACACAAACTGAAGGCTGCAAGTTCTACCGCACCAGCTTCCAAATCAATACCATGCACTTTCTTGAGCAGGCTTGTAAGAGTAGCTTTATTCGGTCTTTTCCACTGATTGCGACTACGCCAATGCAAGACTAAACGCTTGTAAGCCTCGACGAGAAAGACACCAGAGCCACAGGAAGGATCGAGAATGATTTCGTCGCGCTGCTGCAAACGGTCGAGGCGATCCCAGCTCAGTGCCTCCTCCAACATTAACCGGACGAGGAATGGTGGTGTATAAACGGAACCATCACTATTGGTTACAAAAATCTGGTAAATATGGCTGATGAGTTCCACAGGTAGATCTTTAAATGAATAGAGTTGCCAAAGTGTCAGTTGCCCTCCGGAATCCTCGCGTGCCTCGACAAACTTAGCAAAACGAGCCAATTGATTATTGCTGGCCTTTAGGGACTCACGGTCTGTTTCGTCAAGAATGAAAACGTGACCGTTGAACCTCTCCTCCAAAGCTGCCAATAGCTGGACCAAGGCGTTTCCATTTGCTAGCACCTGGAAAAATTTTGTGGCACCCGGGAGAAACTGTCCAAAGTAATCCGTAGGAAAAACACCGCGCTCTTCGAGGTAAGCAATAAGCAAAGATAAAATTAGTAGTTTCCGTCGAAGATGTTTCTTGAGGAGGTTCGCTTCATTTAAGTCGGCGTTGAGTTGCTTTACGCCATCGATCAGGCGCTTATGCGCCGCTTTAGTAGGAGACAACATTGCTTTGCAAACTCCGGGATCATCCCAAAGGGTACCATTCCGTAGGCGTGAGGCATCCCACCAAGCATCGCTGTTAGCGATAGCGGTGGCAATACGCAACGTCTTGATTGGTCTGCAGATGATCCCTCCAGTCGCAGAAACAAAGTCAGGCTTGTGAGCACATCGGAAAAGTTGAATGAGTCCAGGTGTCTTACGGTAAACTAAGGGCACCCCGCCCCAACTCCAAAGGCGTTTATGTACTTCAGCAAACTTTGGATCATCAGCTGGGCCGTCTGAAACAAAGACAAAGGCTTGAGCTAAAGGTGGACGGCCATCGCGACCTGCTTCAAAGAAGACCGCATGAGCGCCATACGCCGCTGCCTTCTCGATCATGGCTACCTCTTCAGGAGGACGTCCGTTGCGCTCATAGCCAGCAACAACCACAAGGCCATCCACAGCTGCGCCTGGGGATGTTGCCCCGAGGTCAAGTAGCCATTGTCGACCATCATTCATGAGTGATACTTTTACTTTCCTGCATACAGAGCATGTCGCCACTCAGCGGTTTGGCAAGCTCATTCCTGGTCCTCGAAAGGTTCCCTTCAACTCCGTGTTAATTCTGGAATCAGTTTCACCATAACCGTTTGCTGTTTATGCGGACCAGCAACCTCTCTTGCCGTCCGCCTACTCTCAGAAATCCGTAACACCCGCCCTTTGCGCGAATCAATCACAACAAAAAGACCTTTGCTCAACGGGTTGTAGCCAGCGGCACGCAGATCCTCCATCAGGTGGCGTGCACGCTGTAATGAGAGTCCACCTTTTCGCAGACGGATGAGATTCTCAAGCTCTTTTACATTTTTCTCATTAAGTATGACGGTCGATCCAGAATGACCAGTACGCACGTGAGCTTCAATGAGCCCACGCTCAATCCAACCTGCCAGAGTGGAATAAGGGACCTCATGCCGTTTTGCCAAATCTTTCAACGTTGACCCCATGTGCAGATTCTTATTACATCAGAATCTGATGAGTCAAGAGTATAAAAATAGGGTGAACGTGGAACAAATTTCAATCGTTTTCACTCAAGGAGTCGCGCTGGTTCGTCCATCCGAAACCGCGCGACGCTTGCTCTACCAGGCAGATAGAGTAAGCAGTACTCACAACATCCCTGCGCTCGCTCTATGACTAATCGGCGTAGCGGTGCAGAGATACGGGAGCGAGGCATTGTCTCTTATGGAAGCGGTGATTGAAGGGAGGAAACGGCTGCACGCGCACGCGCTTTCAGCAGGATCATGACATGGTTGACGAGCCGGTAGGCATCCATTTCCTCTTCCTCAGCTGCGGTCAACCTTTCCTCACGGTTTTTGTTTAGTAACTCCTCCAGCCGTTCCTGCACGGTTGACGACACTTTATGTGCAAGGACCTGCTCGGCAGTTGGACGAGTGGAAAGAAAATCGATCAACTCAAGAAAAACCGGCTGCGTCATGACTGTCCCGCTCAGTGTGAGCTTTTTCTCTGCAGACACTGCATCCAACAGTTGCGCAAGGAGTTCTGGCAATCGCTCACGTAAAGGATCGAGCCGTACCGCCAACTCTTCAGGGATTTCGAGAGTAATCGTTGCCATAGTCAGATGCACCTCATGAACTTCATCTGCGCCATTCTAAAGAAGTCTCGATACGAGGAAAAGCCAAGGTTTGCGCAAATGACAAGAAATGGTGGGGAAATTTTGGGGGTCAAGTCTTTACTTTGGTATTTGTTTGCTCTTCGCAAGATGCTCCGCGGGAAGCCAGGATAAAGATCTGAGCCCAATATCCCTATTCCACGTAACAGCAGATCTTTCAGAATGACGCTGAATACAAACGAAAACTGTGATAATGCCGCTATGGGCGCCGCGGACATGTGTTGCCGACTCGCTAGAAAGAGGAAGAAAATATAGCGCGACAGCGAGCAATGGCTGGACGGTGAAAAGGGAGAATCCGCACCCCACACGTGAATTCCACTGTTTCTTGTAAGGCTTGATAGGCCCAAGCCAGTTGTTCATCTGTACGCACCCTGCGAATCTGCGTGTACCATCCACGTAGCAATTCCTCCACGGTGATAATGGTGGTGGCGAGCCGTTGTGGAGGCGTTGCCGCGATCCGTGCGGCAATGGCATCATGGCCTCGCAGCCATAAGGTCGGCATATCTGTATCGAGCACCCAGAGGCTCATGTTTCGGATTTCGACCTATCCTGGCGACGACGAGCGCTGGCGATGCCCTTCAGGAGGGTGTCGATCGCCGGATGGTTTCTCCAGATGCCAGCATAAGGAACCCAAGGATACGGTTGCGGTTCCATTATCTCTGGAAGATCGAGCTGAAGCATCTCTCCCGCCGCTAAGCGTTGATGAGCAAGCACGCGTAGCCGTTCGATCGCTTCTTCACGGGTATGGCCTTCTGTCGCTAACGAGACTGGCTGCGCGGTCTCTGCCCGATACGTTTGCTCATCAATGCGCTCGACGAAAACTGTCAGTTGCATAGTATGCTCCTCTCAACTGTCTCAGTCGCCGGTGGAGGTACGCCCAGTGCCGTTGCTGGGTCAGCACAACACAGCCCCTTAAGCAGTCACGGCGGGAAAAAGATCCCGCATCTCCGGAATGACCCACAAAGGCGGTTGGCCGCGGGCGACCCGCTCGATATTGGCGTAGCCATTGTGGAACCGCTTGCGATAGCTGTCCACCGTCGGCCCGGCACTATGCGGGGTCAGCGTCACGTTCGGCAACGTCAAGATGGGATTGCTCGGATCGGGTGGCTCCTTGGCTAAAGTATCGAGACCCGCGGCAAGTATCTTCCCCTGTTGCAGCGCTTCGATCAGTGCTGGTTCATCGATGACCTCGCCCCGACAGGTGTTAATGACAATCGCCGTGGGTTTCATGCGTCCGAAGGACTGAGCGTTGATCATGTGGCGGGTGCTGTCGTTCAGCGGAACGTGCAGACTGACGATGTCGGCGGTCGCGAGCAAGGTGTCGAGTGGGACATATTGAACACCAAGTTTTTCCTCCTCCTGCGGGCTCAGACGAACAGTGTCATAGTAAATCACTCGGGCGTCAAACGCTTTCACACGGCGGGCTACTTGCCGACCGATATTACCGAGTCCCAGCAGGCCGATTGTTCTGTCTTCGATCTCGTAGATGTTCACCGTGCGTGGGATGCCTTGATGCCAGCGGCCCCCAACCACGTTCTGGTGGAACGCCACCAGCTTACGATAAACCGCTAGCATCAGCATGATGGCGTGTTCAGCGACCGCCACAGAGTTGGCGCCGCCATTCGAGCAAATAGGGATACGGGCCTTGCGTGCTCCCTCAATGTTGACGTAGTCATAGCCAGCACTGAGCACCTGGAGCAGTTTGAGACGTGTGGCTTCCAGGTAGGCTTCGTCCGGTAAAGCCCGAGGAAAACCTGTCAGATACTCAGCCTCCCGTATCGCCGCAGCAATCTCCGCAACGCTGGCAGTGTGCGGCAACATGTGCAACCGAAAGCCTGCTGGTTTCATTTGTTGCACCAGAGCGAGAATGTCTGGTGGCATTTCGATCCCTTGGGCAAAGATGATCGTCTCTTCGGCCATAGCGTTTGTCCTTTTCCTATACAGGTCTTTCTTATCATGAGCTCGCTACGAATCTGCGCCCTCAGCTTCGCAATGGCTTCAGGCATTGTCAAGTTCAACCGTAATTGTAGATGATCGAGACAAAGCGCGAGTGTTCGGGTGAGTTTCTAAGGTCTCTGTATTGGAAGATTGTCCTCTTGCCGCCCCAACCTGCACACGTTGACAACGCGGCTGTGGATGTTATTAGCCGCCTAAGGGGTAGCCATGAAATCAGCATTGATGCCCTCGTCGCGAAAGAGACGGAAAAGAAGCCTCACTAAGCGCCAGCAGGCTGAGATGGCCCTGCTCCAAAGCGAGGCGCGGTTGCATCAGATGGCGGCCAACCTTCCAGGGGGGATGATTTTCCAATTCCTTCTCCATCCTGATAACTCGGTGGCGCTCCCCTATATTAGCCCCAGTTGTCGTGAACTCTATGAATTGGCACCAGAAGAGATTCAGCGTGACCCCGCCCTTATCATGAACATCATTCATCCCGATGACCGTGTCGCGTTCGAAGAGTCGATAGTGACCTCGGCGCAAACGCTTTTGCCCTGGCAGTGGGAAGGGCGAGTGATCGTTCAGTCGGGAACGATCAAGTGGTTCCACGGCGCATCCCGTCCCGAGCGGCAGCCCAACGGAGACATCCTCTGGAACGGCTTGCTGATGGATATCACCGCCCGCAAACGAGCAGAAGAGGAACGTGACCGGTTTTTCACTCTGTCGATCGATATGCTGTGCATCGCCGGATTCGATGGCTACTTCAAGCAGTTGAATCCAGCGTGGGAAAGAACGCTCGGCCTGACGGAAGCAGAACTCCTGGCAAAACCGTTTCTCGAATTCGTTCACCCCGAAGACCGTGCAGCCACACTCGCCGCCATGGCCCAACTGTCCACGAGCGGCGGAGACGTTGTCTCCTTTGAGAACCGTTACCTCTGCAAAGGCGGCACGTACAAGTGGCTCGCCTGGGATGCAACGCCGTTCGCTGAACAGCAGATGATTTACGCCGTTGCCCGTGACATCACTGAGCGTAAGCGGACAGAGGAGGAGTTGCAAAAAGCGAAAGATGCCGCTGAGGCCGCGACGCGCGCCAAGAGTGAGTTCCTGGCCAATATGAGTCACGAGATCCGCACGCCTATGAACGGGATCATCGGCATGACCGAGCTAGCGCTCGATACTGACCTTACCCCCCAGCAGCGCGAGTACCTGTCTATGGTCAAGGATTCGGCCGATTCCCTCTTGCGGTTGATTAACGACATCCTTGACTTTTCCAAGATCGAAGCAGGCAAACTCGACCTCGAGCCCATTGACTTTAGTTTGCGTGAGAGCCTTGAAGATACGGTGAAGACGCTGGCGATGCGGGCTCACAAGAAAGGATTGGAACTGGCCTGTCATATCCCTCCTGATGTTCCGGATGCTGTAGTAGGAGATCCAGGGCGTCTGCGCCAGCTCATCGTCAACCTATCAGGCAACGCGATCAAGTTCACCGAGCAGGGAGAAGTGGTGGTTGACGTTGCGGTGGAATCGCAAACTGAGGAGGAGATCTGTCTGCACTTTACCGTCAAAGACACCGGAATCGGTTTGCCGCCAGAAAAACAGCGGGTGATTTTCGAGGCGTTCTCGCAGGCAGACAGCTCGACGACACGCAAATACGGTGGTACGGGGTTGGGCTTGGCAATCTCGACGCAACTCGCCGTGCTGATGGGCGGTAAGATCTGGGTCGAAAGTGAGGTCGGGAAGGGAAGTACTTTCCACTTCACCGCGCGCCTGGGACTGTCAAAAGTAGAGCTGCCAAAGCGACTGACCGAACCGGTGGAATTGCAGGATCTCCCCGTGCACGTGGTCGATGACAACGCCACGAACCGCCGCATCCTTGAAGAAATCCTGACGAATTGGGGCATGAAGCCGACTGTGGTCGATGGAGCACAAGCGGCGCTGACGGCTATGGAGCGGGCACGGGATGCTGCCAAGCCGTTTGCTTTGGTGATTACCGATGGAATGATGCCCAAGATGGACGGCTTCGAGTTGGTCGAGCAAATTCGGCAGCATCCGGACCTGGCTGGAGCTACGATCATGATGCTGTCGTCGGCTGGACAACACAGTGACGCCGCCCGCTGCCGCGAGTTGGGAGTCTCTGCCTACCTGACAAAGCCGATCAAGCAATCGGATCTGCTGGATGCTGTCGTGACCGTGCTGCACACATCGTCGACCGAACCGCGTAAACCCCTTCTCCAGCCCCAACTTGCTGTGCCCGAGACCCAACATCGCCTCCATATTCTTCTAGCCGAGGACAACGCGATCAACCAACGGGTGACGACCGGAATTTTGGAGAAGCGAGGACACACGGTTGTGGTGGTGGGCAATGGCAAAGAAGCGTTGGCCGCCTTGGAGAACGAGGCTTTTGACCTGCTGCTGTTGGACGTGCAGATGCCGGAGATGGACGGCTTTGAAACCACCCGCGAGATTCGCCGGCGCGAATCTCAGTTGTCAGTTGTCAGGGGTCAGTTGTCGGGAAGACAAAACCTACCTGAAGAATCTCGACTGACCACAGAGCACTGGCCACTGGCAACTCGTCGTCTTCCTATCGTCGCCATGACGGCTCGTGCGCTGAAAGGCGACCGCGAGCGCTGCCTCGAAGCAGGAATGGACGGCTATGTTTCTAAGCCGCTCCAGGCCCAGCAACTCTTCGAGGTCATTGCCGGTCTGATTCCCTCTCTCGCTGAAGCGGGGGAAGGAACGCCGCGCCAAACAGCCCCGACCGAATCGGTATTTGACCGGGACGAGGCTCTGGATCGAGTTGATGGCAATACGGCACTGTTGCGGGAACTCGTTGGCCTGTTCTTTGACGAAATCCCAGGGTTATTAGCCACGATTCACGAATCTGTGGTGCATCGTGACGTGAAAGCCTTGGAGCGTGCGGCACACACATTAAAAGGCGCGGTGAGCAATCTCAGCGCGAAAGATGCCTGCAGCGCCGCGCTACGGCTGGAAATGCTTGGGTACGGCGGGGATTTGACCGATGTCGAAGAAGTCTATGCCGACCTCGAAAAAGAGATTACCCGCCTGAGGAGCGCACTGACAGCGCTCAGGGAGGAGGATGTGGCATGAAGGTACTCATCGCGGACGACGAAATCATCTCCCGTCGCCTGCTGCGGGACTATCTGGAGCGCTGGGGGCACGAGGTGGTAGCAGCCCACAATGGTGCGGAAGCCTGGGATCTGTTTGCCGCAGGGGACTTTCCCATCGTTATCAGCGATTGGATTATGCCAGAGCTAGATGGGGTAGAGTTGATCCGCCGCATCCGGGCGAGCCAGCGCCCCGGATATGTCTACACTATCCTCGTAACCTCGAAATCACAGAAGGAGGACCTCGTTGAGGGGATGGAGGCCGGCGCCGATGATTTCATCACCAAGCCGTTCGACCGTGACGAACTACGGGTCCGCCTGCGCGCAGGGAAGCGCATCCTTGAACTCGAAGCTGCGCTCCTTGCCTCTCTGGACGAATTGGCCGAAGCACGCCAACGAGAGGTAGAGATCGGTGCCAAGATCCAGCAGACACTCTTACTCGGTCAGCCACCACGTAATCTGCCAGGAGTGCAGATGGCGGCCCTCACCATTCCTTCGCAGCAGATTGACGGCGACTTCTACGACTTTTACAAACACAGCGACTCTTGCCTTGACGTTGTGGTTGGGGACGTTATGGGGAAGGGAGTTCCTGCCGCCTTGCTGGGGGCCGCGATCAAGAGCCACTTCCTACGCGCGTTAAACGGTCTGATGGCCACCGTAGAGCAAGGGCAGCTTCCCGAGCCTGAGGAAATAGTCACGTCGGTGCACGATGACATTACCAGACAAATTATCGGCCTCGAAAGCTTTGCCACGCTCTGCTATGCACGATTCGATCTAGAGAAACGCGAGGTCGCTGTGGTCGACTGTGGCCATACGAAGACGGTCCACTTTCGGCACCACACCGGCACGTGTGTGCTGCTCCAAGACGCACATGCACCCTTGGGTGTCAGCGAGCAGGAAAGCTATCAGCAAGTTGTTTTTCCGTTTGCAGTGGGAGACTTATTTTTGTTTTACTCGGATGGCGTGACCGAGGCGCAGAATGAAGCGGGCGAGTTTTTTGGCACCGACCGTCTCTTTGCGCTGATCAAGGCGAGCAGCGGACTTCCGCCAGAGGAGATGGTGGACCGTGTTCGGCAGGAGGTGATAACCTTTTCACACGCGGAAGCTTTCGCGGACGATGTAACGTGTGTGGCGGTCAAAATCGTCGACGCTCGGTAAGCGCCCCTGTTCCCCATGCAGAGGAAAGAAGAAAACAGCCTGTTTGCCCTGAGCAAAGAAAGAACCGGAACACGAGAGTCGCTAGTGAAGACCAAGGATTGAAAAACAATGGATGAATGACACAATGACATTGTGAGACAATCCGCAGGGGGGTAGTGTACGCTGTATTTGTCTCATTACTGTTGCATCAAGAGGCAGGTTATGGCCGTACAACAAGGCAATATCCGAGTCTACCAGCACGATCGGACGGTTACGTTTCAAGTGGAAGGGAAGGCGACGATGCATCTCAGCCCGGCGGTTCGCCGCTATGCGGAGCAGAGTCTCTCTGCCGGCCCAACCGTACTCTCCGTGGATCTGCGCCATTGCATACATATGGACAGCACTTTCTTGGGTACGCTGTTGTTTCTTAAGCGGCTTGTTGAACGACGCGAAGAGAGTAGTTTCGCGCTGCTGTCTCCCTCCCCCCGGTGTCGTCAGCTGCTCCAAGAGATGGGGATGGAGAAAATATTTGTTATCGAGGACGTGGAGGAGTTGCCCCCGGACATCTGGACAGAATTGGAAAGCGGCTCAGAAAATGTCACCGCGTTCAAACGTAACGTTGTGCAGGCCCACCAGGAACTCGGTCGTCTAGACGGGCCCGCAGGAGAAACCTTCCGCGCGCTGGCCACGGAAATGGCCGCAGAGTTGGACGCGGAAAACCAGCAAGATCAGAAGGGGCAAAAGTGATCGCGACGCGGACTCCCTTCATGGAATCTCCAGGCGTGCGTGGTGGCTGTGACGATCCTTCGTCACACCTTAAGGGCAGATCCCCGCTTTTTGGCCAGGCTGAGGAGAATGAGGTTAGATAGCATTCCTTTTTGATTCCCCCACCTTAGTACTCTCCCGGCGGGAGAGAGAATTTTTCTGCAGGAAACGGCTTAAGTTGGAACCAATACTTTTACGATAACCCGGCTTTATGGGTGATCTAGAATAGCGGATCGCCGGATTCCAATCCCAGTAACAGGCGACCTGCTGGCCGATACATCTTGGGGTGCACCACCCCATGCTGACACGCGGTCAGAATATCGCGCATCAGTCGGTCCAGCGGATGACTACGATAGATGGCACTAGTCGCCGCTAGATCATACATCGCGCTTACTACTTCCTTGCCGACTCTATGTGTATCGATAAGCATAATTCGATACAGCGCCCGTTGACGAGGTGAGGGCTTCTCGTTGTGACTGAGGGTCTCCCACAATTCTGCCAGAGTGGCATACGTGAAAGCGCGAGCCGCGGCTAGAGATCCTTCCGCCACCGCGACAGCTTCATGAACGCGTGATTCATCGCGTAAGAGACGCGAGTCAAAAAGTTTGTGGGGGTCCGGCATCAACTCTTTGCGGTTTGCCAACTCTATGACCGCATCAATTGCGGCACGGGCAATGCCGAGCGGAACTCCAGCATGAGTTACCAAAAAGAGTGGTGGAAAACGATACAAGGCACCGGAGTATTGCGGACGCTCGGCAAAGCTCCAGCTCTCGGCAAACGGGACGAAAACATTCTCGACTACAAAATCATGGCTGCCAGTGCCAGCAAGCCCTGTGGTGTGCCACGTATCGAGAATCGTGCACGCTTCGGGTGGAAACATCATGACACGAATCTCTGGTCGTCCCTTGGTAAGCTGGCGCGGTTGACCATTCTCGAAAATGACACAGCCCCCGACGATGACCGACGCATGCTGGCAGCCACTACCGAACCGGTACCGCCCAGTCACACGATAGCCACCATCAACGAGATCCGCGCGTCCGACTGGTACGACTTGGCCGGCGAGCGAGAAGCCGGTTGGGCCACACACCCGTTGCGCGACCTCTGGCGATAAGAACGCAGCGGCAAAGCTGCCTGCTGACGAGACCATCGCGCACCAGCCCACTGATCCATCCATCCGTGAGAGTTCCTCGACCACGCGGACCTGCGTCATAGGGTCGAGTTCGAGCCCTCCGTATGCTTGTGGCACCGCCAAGCGGAACGCACCCAGGGTTCTGAGCGCGTCGACGACATGCGGCGTTAACCGTCGTTCCGCCTCCATCGCACCAACAGAGGACTGAATCAGCGGTTCTAAGGCGCGCGTGGCTTTGAGAATACTGTCTGCTGTCTGAGCAACAGGCTGTGATGACACGATTGTCCCCCCCTTTTCGCTCTTGCCCTTGATCGTAGTGGTCTGTTTCCGCGCGATTCCTATGGACGAGCACCGATTAATGGCGTCAATACTGGCATACTGAAAGGTATTTGCCTATCGGCATTGCCACCAACGACGGTGCTTTTCTCCGGCTGAACGTTGCGATGACCCCTCATTCCCAGATATGATCGCGAGCTATCGCTCCGAGCCGTACACTGACCATTATCGAGTCGGCGCAGCGTGCCGGAGGATGTGTCTCCTGGGAAGGGATAACTATGCGAGATTTTACGACTCTCGGCAAACGCAAAGTCGTGCTGGGCATGATTCACCTGCAACCGTTACCCGGCACTCTGTTTTATCAGGAAGACAGTTTCAACCAAACCCTTGAGATCGCTGCTCAATCGGCGCGCGCGCTCTACGAGGGCGGGGCGGATGGCTGTTTAGTGCAGACGGTCGATCGCGTGTACAGTGTGAAAGATGAGTCCGACCCGGCACGCACGACTGCTATGGGCTTGATCATACACGCCATTGCCCAGGTGACGGGTGAAGAATTTCAAATTGGGGTGCAATTGATGCGCAACGCCTTGAAAGCGTCGTTGGCGGTAGCGAAAGTGGCAGGAGGGACCTATATCCGCGCTGGTGCGCTCGTGGGCATGACGTTCACTGCGCATGGCATGATCGAGGCGAACCCACTTGAGGTGATGGAGTATCGCAACAAGATTAACGCGTGGGATATCAAAGTCATCGCCGAAGTGGACTCGATGCACTTCAAATGGTTTGGCGAAACGAAGACGACGGCGGATGTGGCACGGAGCGCGAAACACGTGGGGGCAGATGCCGTGTCGTTGGGTGACCCCGATGAAGCTAAAACACTTGAGATGCTTGCTTCGGTACGAAAAACCGTGCCGGGACTCCCCATTATTTTGGCGGGCTACACGAATCATGAAAACGCAATGCGGCTCATGGCGGCGGCAGATGGCGCGTTTGTCGGCACCTGTCTTGAACGCGGTGGTTGGGGCGGACAAATTGATGTCGAGCGGGTGAAGGCATATGTGGACATTGTCCGTGGGCTGGAACGATAACCCACATGAGAGGACACGACGATGGACCCACTTCAACCAGCAGTGATGATCAAACAAGTGGAAGGACTGGCAGGTGATTTATGTACATTGACGCCCCCGTTTGCTCAACAAATTCGCACCATCCTCACTTCCTCGGAGTGGAAGGCCGTGAATAAAGTGTATCTGACCGGGGACGGGGATTCCTTCCATGCTTCGTGTGCTGCTGAAATGGCCTTTGAGGCGATTGCTGAGGTGACCTGCGAACCGCAGAGCGCGCAACGCTTTCTCGATTATGGCGCAGCCTGGATGCGCCCCACCGCATCGCAGCAAACCGTAGTGATTGCGACCTCCGCCTCGGGTAGCACCAAGCGCGTGGTTCAAGCCATCGAACGGGCCAAGGAATACGGGGCGTTGACCATTGCCCTCACCGGCACCCCCAACAGCGCAGTCACCCAGGTGGCAGATCGCGCCATCGTCGTTGAGCTGCCACAAAAAGAGAGGTCGCCAGGGATTCGCACCTACCAGGCTAGCCTGCTGGGAATGTTTTTGGTCGCGATTCAGTTGGGAGAGATGCACGGTGTCTGCCACCGAGACCAAGCGAACGACTTGCGCCAGGAGCTTGGTGCGCTCGCCGACATCGTAGATGCCACCACTGCGACCATTATGGATCGCTGCCGCGAAGTGGCGGACATGATTGCCGCGACTCCGGCCCTGGTCATGGTGGGCAGTGGGCCGAGCTATGGCACGGCTCTCTTCAGTGCTGCGAAGATGGTCGAGGCCGCAGGCATTTTTGCTATTGGTCAGGATTTGGAAGAGTGGTGGCATGTGGAACGGTTTGCCTACCCCATCGATATGCCGGTGTTCGTGATCGCTCCGCCGGGTCGTTCCTATTGGCGGGCGGGTGACTTGGCGGTAACGGCGCGCGCATTGGGAAGGCGGGTCATCGCTGTAACGCATAAAGACGATACTGATGTGGCCCGGCACGCTCACGTCGTGTTACCGGTGCAAGGTGACGTACGTGAAGAATTTTCCCCGTTGCTCTATCCTCTCTTTGCTAGCTACGTGGCGTTTTACGTAGCCACGAGGCTAGGGCGGGTATGTTTCCAGAGCGACCGCCCTGAATTGCTCCAGTCGGTGAATGAGTATTATGCGAGCCTGCAGCATGACGAATGAGGTACAAGTAAAGTTCAATGAGAATGAGAAGGCGCAATGCCAGGAACCGACGATATACGATCACGCAATACGCGTTTTTACCGTTCACTGCTTGTCCCGACGGTTCTTCTTTTCGGGTGGTTCGGTCTGGTGTCCTTTCTCGTCTCCCGCGCCGGAGTTGCCATCGGACTGATTTCGGGCTCTTGCTTCGTCCTTGCCCTCGTGCTGGCGTATTGGACTGCTGCGGATGTGCTGAATCTTCGCGTGATTCGCGGCAGGCACGGCAAGTCGAGATTTCGCGATGGAGAGATCGTCGCCTTCGACGGGGTAGTGCAGGTCGAGGGGGAACCGCTCCGGTCTCCGTTCACCGCCCAGCCTTGTGCAGCCTATACGTACAAGATTTCGGCTTCGAGGGGGGCGACTTCCCATCGTCGCCACTCACTCTTCGTGCTCTCGCAGGGGTTTCATATGTTGAAGAGCAAGATTAAGAACGACGGCGAAAGCCTACGGCTCTGCTGTTTACCTGAGTTTGCAGACGATCTCCGGGAGGGCGTGCAGGGAGCCAAATGGCTGACGGAAGCGCGTGAATTGATCGAGAAAAACGTTGTGACAGCATCATCTGCCGACGAGCGGGAGCGGGAGGGCATGTTGCTTGACGCCCGCCACACCGAAGTGGAAGAGGTGCATCGCGATTATTGTATGAGCACCGATCTTGGGAACGGTCATAGCTTGGTTATTGAGGAAGAGGTGCTTCCGGTCGATCAGCACGTGTGCATCGTGGGTACCTATGATGCCAAGCGAGACGGGTTAACCGCGCGAAAGCGTCGCTAGGGGCAAAACCTGGTTGTCTATCGGGGCAGTCCGCAGGAGGTACTGGCCCGGGTCGGCAAGGAGAGCCGGTTCTTCACTATAGCCACTGCAATTCTTCTGGGTATTGGGACCTTGGGCATCGTGCTTGCGCTCCTGGGGTCGGCATGAACGGAGATACTGGCCCTTATCGGACAGGGAAAAGCAGGAGCCATACCCCGGTCCACTTTGATCACGCTGGATCGGCGTCGGAGGCAACAACGCAAACGGGCGCACGACGGGAGCTCGGGGTGTGGCAATATTCTGTGCCGTTTTTGCATCTTCTCTGTACATGAGCATATGAGCGTGAGACTCCGGATGAGGATTTCATCATGGGAAATACATTTGATATCGATTTCAAGCTGCTTCCGCCAAAGCTCCAGGTGCAGCTCTGGGTGCTGGCACTCGATGCCAATACGAGCAAAGTGAATCTTGCCTACCGATCCGGGAGTTTTGTTACCGGGCTGGCGTACAATTATGGCGGCAATGTGGAAGCTGCACTCAGCGTTCGTCGCATTGCCACGACGGTTGGCGTCAATCCTGCCAACGGGGATGTTGACCTGGGATTGGTGTTTCGCGGATTCAGGTTTGGCACCGCTGCGAGCGTGACACGGAAATCCATGAGTTTTGGCATTGGCTATGGCGCGCGTCTCCTACCGTTTCCACAGGAACTCTCCGACACGTTCAACTCAGCGGCGAGCGGGCTTGTGAACGTGACGAACGACATCAGCGCTGCCCCTGATAATCCACTGGCGTGGTACAAGATGCACAGCGACGATGTCACTGCTATTGGCACCGCCATCAGTATCGGGCAACGGATCGCCAAACACGGCGAGAAATCGAATCGTTTTGGAGCTGGCTTGCGCCTTACCTACGCGGATCAAACCGGGCTCACGATTTATGGCGGAGCCCAGTTACGGTTTTGAGAACGGAACTTCCTCTGTCGGACAACCCGCACGTCATTCCAGCGTGCGGCCCTACGGATAAATACGCCGGCTGATCACTGCGTGCAGATCCTTTAAGTGCGGCCGCATCCGCAGCGTCCACTCCGAGTTCCGTGCCTGGTCCCACTCTGGACTCTTTGGAATACCAGGCGTATTCATCTCGTAAAGTGCCAGGTATTTGGGGTCACCTTCCACTGCCATGTACCGTCGCGCGCAATAGACACCGGGAACCCCGACTAACGCTGGAACATGATCGATGTTGTACCAGTCGTTAAACTCCTTCTCCTGGTCTGCTGGTGTATTGAGTCGTACGCTGAGAACGACTTCTGCCTCTTTTGTCGGACGTTCCCCGTACGAGAAGATGAGCTGGAACATACCAATCGCAGTATTGCGAAAGAGCGGGCGCATTTTCTTCGTCCACTCTGTGGGCATCTCGCGAACCTGACGAAAGGCATCACTCTTGAGCACGCTGACATCCGTCAGGTCATAGAGCGCGAGATATTGCGGTTTCCTCTCGACCGCTTGATAGCGGCGCCCACTGAGAAAGCCCGGCACCTCCAACAGCTGGGGGATATGCTCGGTGTTATACCACTCGTTGAACTCGTGCTCGGCCTCTGGCGCGATGTCCGTCCACACAGCCAATAATCCATTAGCCGCCTGTGTTGCCATGCGCTGTCCCTCCTTTTGTATAGCTCTTCTTTTTCTGCACATTGCACATCTCAACGAGGAAAACCATAGGTGAACGGGGCAATATATTCCCTTCCTCGTCCTTGGAAACACACGCATACGCGGCCCGACCTGTCAATCAGCGCGAGGAAAGTTGACAGAGTGACTATTGGGGTACATTAACTACGACGTAGAGAGGGTTGAGGTGCGCACAGAGATGAGCCGTGTGAGGTGTGGCCGGTGCGACGAGGGTTGCACGAAGGGGTATAGGCTGTCGTAATAAAATATTTCCATTGTAGTTACGAACAAAAGGGAGGAATCATGAGCACCGTTGGCCAAGGTCAGTATGAATATGAAGTTGTGGAACGCTGGGGAACATTGCCCACAGGGTGGACATTCGGCGCAGTCAGTGCGATTGCGGTAGATTCGCAGGACCGGGTGTATGCGTTTCAGCGGAAAGATCCGCCCGTGCTGGTCTTTGATCGTGAGGGCAACTTTCTGCAAGCGTGGGGAAGCCAGGCAATTAGAGATCCACACGGTATTTACATCGGCCGGGACGATATCGTGTATCTCACGGATCGTGATGATCATGTCGCCCTGAAGTTTACGTTGGATGGCAGGCCGCTGTCGGTCCTTGGGGAACGGGGGAAGCACTCCGATACTGGCTGCGAAGAGGATGGCGCGCTGGTTCCGCGTGCGGCTGGTCCCTTCAATAAGCCGACTGAGATGGTTGTCGCTCCTTCCGGTGACCTGTATGTGACCGACGGTTATCGTAACAGCCGTGTCCATCGGTTTTCGCCCGACGGCAGACTAATCGAGTCGTGGGGAACACCGGGAAAGTCAGCCCCTGCAGAGTTTCATCTGCCGCACAGCCTGTGGATCGATGGGCAGGGGACGATCTATGTGTGCGACCGTGAAAACAACCGCATTCAGGTTTTTGACGCCAGCGGGCAGTATCGCGCGCAGTGGACGGATATTCATCGACCAACAGACATTTACATGGACGGGAGTAACATTGTCTATGTGAGTGACCTGAAACCGACCGTGACGGTGATGAATACGCAAGGGCATGTCATCGCCCGCTGGGACTCTCCCATGGGACATGGATTGTGGGTGGACTCGCGAGGCGACATCTATTTGGCTGATGTATTAGGAAAAAGCATCACAAAATATCTACGGAAACGATAGCAGGACAGTCCTGCTTATAAGGTAAGGAAATCTGTACAAATAAGGAGGCTCTATGAAACTCGGTGTCCTGATGTTCGCTACGGATTACGCTATTCGCCCGGACGAGTTGGCCCGCGCCTGTGAAGAACGTGGCTTCGAGTCGGTGTGGTTCCCGGAACATACGCACATCCCAGCTAGCAGAAAGAGCCCCTGGCCGGTTGGTGGAGAACTTCCCCGTGACTACTGGCATACCTATGATCTCTTTGTGGCGCTCATGGCCGCCGCCGCTGCCACCCGCACCATCAAACTTGGCTGCGGTATTTGTCTGGTGATTGAACGTGATCCGATTGTCCTGGCTAAAGAAGTCGCGTCGGTGGACCAACTCTCAGGTGGTCGTTTGCTGTTTGGGATTGGGGGAGGCTGGAATGCTGAGGAGATGGAGCATCACGGGACGCCGTTTCGACGCCGCTGGAAGGTCTTGCGCGAACGGGTCGAAGCTATGAAGGCAATCTGGAGCCAAGAGGCAGCCGAGTATCACGGAGAATTTGTTAATTTCGATCCGATCTGGAGTTATCCGAAACCGCGGCAGCAACCCCATCCCCCTATCTTATTGGGAACGCTCTCCTCTCAAGGTTTACAGCGGGTCGTGCGCTATTGTGACGGGTGGATTCCGGGCATGCTTCCACCAGCGGAACTCGCCGAGGCCATGCGCACCTTGCGCACGTTCGCCGAGCAAGCTGGCCGTAAGCCGAGTGACTTTCCAGTCTCGATCTTTGGTGTCCCTGGTGAGGAAGCCCCCCTGCGCCAATACCAAGAGCTAGGAATCGAGCGAGCAGTGCTCGCTGCGCCCTCGGTGGGACGAGACGAGATCTTGCCGATGTTGGATCAGTACGCCACGCTTATTCCGAAGTTTGCCTAGCCTTCTGCTGAGGAAACCGTATGCCAACACAAGATATCTGCTGGCTCTCAGCTACCGAATTGTCCCGTGCGATCAAGCGCAAGAAAATATCGCCAGTCGAAGTGGTCGATGCCGTCTTGGCACAGATTGAGCGACTTAATCCGATGCTGAATGCATTTGTGGTCGTTACATCTGATGAGGCTCGCAAAGAAGCTCGTGCTGCTGAACGAGCACTGATGAAGAAAGGGGCCACGCTTGGACCACTGCATGGCATCCCATTTTCCACCAAGGATGTTGTTGCGACCAAAGAGCTGCGCACGACCTTTGGTTCACCCTTGTATGCTGACAACGTCCCGAGCGAGGATGCAGTGATTGTTGCACGGATGCGCGCTGCCGGTGCCATCCAGGTTGGCAAGACCAACACCCCAACCCTGGGCTGGCTCGGGGTTACGCATAACCTGTTGTTCGGCGCAACGCGCAACCCCTGGAATACCGAGTGTACGCCGGGCGGGTCCAGCGGCGGTGCAGGTGCAGCGATTGCTGCAGGGATGGCACCCCTCGCAATTGGTACAGATGCGGGTGGATCGATTCGTATTCCGGCGTCGTTCAGCGGTATCTATGGCCTCAAACCGTCGTATGGCCGCATTCCGGTTTACCCAGGCAGTGCGGCCTGGAGCATTGCCCATGTCGGCCCGATGACACGGACAGTGGCCGATGCTGCCCTGATGCTCAACGTGTGTAGTGGTCCCGACGACCGCGATCAGTATTCTCTGCCAGCAAAAAAGAATGGCGATTATGTAAAGCTGCTCACAGGTGCCCTGAAAGGGTTACGGGTAGCCTGGACTGCCGACCTGGGTTTTACCGTTGCGCTCGACCCGGAAATTAAGACTTTGTGTGAAAAGGCGGCCAAACGTTTTCGGGGATTGGGATATCGAGTAGACGAGATTGTTCCTCAGTGGCCGTCGCCACAAGAGGCCTGGGAAGTCACATTCTGTGGCAGCTTTGCGACCCGCCTTGCACCGTATCTAGTAGACCGTCGTGCCGATCTTGAGCCAGGACTCGTTGAAATCAGCGAACAGGCGCAGACGTGGCCAGCCACACGCTACGTCCAGGCATGGTTCGATCGGTTAGCCTGGAACCTGCATGTGCAGAAGTTGTTCGAAAAATATGATTTGCTCCTCACACCAACCCTGCCATGCCGGCCGTTCGTGGTTGGCCTTGAGCATCCACCAGAAATCGCAGAGATTCGCGTGGGGCGGTACGACTGGATCCCGTATACCTATCCGTTCAATCTTACTGGTAATCCCGCGGCGTCGGTGCCCTGCGGTTTTACCGCTGATGGACTCCCAGTGGGGTTACAGATTGTTGGAAGGCGTTTTGATGATGCTCTCGTG
Source organism: Binatia bacterium (assembly GCA_050187625.1). Classification (GTDB taxonomy): domain Bacteria; phylum Desulfobacterota; class Binatia; order Bin18; family Bin18; genus JBFWXH01. The sequence continues at coordinate 37,808 of JBFWXH010000043.1, read as the reverse complement.
CTGCGTGCATCTGCTGCTTTTGCCGAGGCCTATCCATGGGAGGAGAGGAGGCCAACGCTGTGTGGGTAATGCGTTGAAGAAAGCTCCTCCCTATCAATGAGTGAGTGAGCAGGCAGTGCACAATAACCCATAAATCAAGACCCCTCCCAGGCACACACGGGGTAGCGTGCGCTGCGCCCACGGCTTTCCTGAATGACCGCAAGCTCGGCAATGCCGAGGCTGTCAGCTATATCCCAGGCCTTTGATACCGTCGTGCAGGACCGCTCCCAACACCGCTCGGCAGTTTTTACCCAGCGCTCACCCCGACACATATACATCGTCCTGTGCATGCACACCCGCGCCCCTTCCGAGTAGGCAACCCCGTGATAGATGCACTCGGCGGCGACTGGTCCACCCAACAGCAGAACCATTGCGATTGCTAGCTCAGTCATTTTCATACTCACTCCTGTGGGCTTGCCTGCAACTTCCTTCAGTGTAGAGATACGACACTTGAAATGATTGCGTCTGCCATAGCTCCGGAGAGAAAAGAAAGTCAAGCCTTGTGGTTCTTTCACCACCCACGTCGTGCTATCCACATCATGTAGAGCACATTCTCAAGCACGGAAAGGTAGGAAGGCATGGCGACCGTCAGCTTGACTTTGGATACCCAGGAGCTTGCCCACCATTACGAACAAGTCAGCGCCGCACACCAGTTCAAAGCGGGACAGATACTGATCGCAGAACTGGGCATCGCGCCAGGGGAACAAGTGCTCGATGTAGGCAGTGGCACCGGTCTCCTGGCAGAGTATGTAGCTGGACTCGTCGGTCCTACGGGTTCTGTTGTTGGCATCGACCCGCTGCCGCTGCGGATCGCGCTCGCGCAGCAGAAAGCGCGGTCGAACCTGAGTTTTCAGGTCGGCACGGCCGGTGATTTGCACCACTTTCCCGAAGCAAGCTTCGATGCCGTCTATCTCAATGCAGTGCTGCACTGGCTGCCGGACAAGCTGGGAGCGCTGCGAGAGATCTACCGGGTGCTGAAAAAGGGGGGCCGACTGGGCATTTCGACTGGTTCCAAGGATCATTCCAACCAGCTACAAGCGATCAAAGAAGGCGTCCTCGCGCGCGAACCGTATAGCCGTTACGTTGAAGCCTCAGGTGGTGTGGCACAGCGGGTGAGCGCGAGCGAACTCGAGAGTCTCCTGGGGCAGGCTGGGTTTACAGTACAGAAAATGGAAGTACGATCTCATGTGCGCTATCATCCGACGCCAGAGGCAGCCATCGAGTTTGCCGAGGCCAGCTCGTTCGGTAATTTCCTTGGTCACCTGCCAGCAGAGCTGCGTACGGCAGCCCGCGAAGAGATCATACGCGAACTGGAGCAGTACCGCACGCCCGAGGGTATCCGTCGGGACGGGGCCCGTATCATCACGGTGGCTCTCAAACCGTGAAGGCCGAGTGTTAATCGCTGCTTAGATTGCTCGAAGCGTGCGCGTAATTCTACGCCCTGAATTTTCATTGGTTTCGAGACCTCGTAGGGTGCGCTCCGCGCACCACAGAGCTGGGCAAAGAAACGGTGCGCAAGCGCCCCCTACAAAACTTGATTTTCCGTAGACTAGCCGATACACCGGTGCCATTTTCTTACCGCTGACGGCCACTTCTACGCCCTCCGATTGGAGAGCACGGGTAGCAAGCTACCCGTGGCACCCAAAAAATCAAATCTTGGTGAGTTCCGCATATTAGGTGTAGTCTTACGCGACATTTTTCTTCTGAGTTGCCGTGGGCTTTGAAGCGCCTGTTGGCTTCTTGATCTTAATTTCCACCGTCCCGCCGAGCGCAGAGACGGCACGTACGAGAGTACGAAGTTCTATATTTCTTGCTTTTCCTGATTCAAGCTTAGCTACTGCTGGCTGACTGACTCCCAGTGTCTTTGCCAGTTGAGTCTGAGACACTCCTCTTGCTTCGCGCAACGCAACGAGGTCTTGTTCAATGCGCATGGCTTGTAGTGTTTCTTCCACTTGACGATTCAGGTTACTATCCGTATGCAGTTGAACATCAAACCATTCTTCAAAGTTAGTTTTCTTTTTTTCTTTCATTGATCCTCTCCTGAATCTTTCTCAGTCGTTTCAGATCAGCGGAAGGAATATCGCCCCGCTTCTTCAGCATGCCGTCGATAAGGATGATCCGTCGGCCAGGCTGGAACATATAGAAGATTCGTACCTGTTGCCCCCGTAACTCATGCAATCCATTACCTAAAGCTTTTGAGTGCGGAAGACGTAGAGTATTCCCTCGTTCCCTTGCCAGTTGAATTAAGGCGAATGCTTCAACCCGGTCTGATGCTTCAAGTCCAGAGAGGAAATCCCGGAGAGGACTCCCTCCTTGCTCCGTAACGTATTCATTAAGTATCCACGGTTCTTTCACCACCCCAAATCCTTGTGCCCTCGATGTCTCCAGTTTTTCTTGTCGCCAATGCTATAACTTTTAAGTTATAGCATGCAAGGGGAGGGAGTCGTGTAGGTCTTGATAGCTGAGTGTACTCGTCCGACTGAGGGAAGACAGCACCTTAGAGGGTGTTTGGAAAGGGATAACTCGGTAAGGTGAGGGGATGACTCGGAGAGCGTATCCCACGGATTTGAGTGAGGAGGAGTGGAGCATACTTGCCGCGTTGATCCCACCGGCCAAGCGCGGCGGGCGGCCCCGGTCTACAGACATGCGCGAAGTGCTTAACGCAATCTTTTACCTTCTCCGCAGCGGCGGAGCCTGACGTCTGCTCCCGCAGGAGTTTCCCGCCTGGCAGACCGTATACGACTACTTCCGTCAGTGGCGACAAGCAGGGCTCTGGGAGCAGCTCCATACGGCCTTACGTGAACAAGTCCGCCGCCACAGTGGGCGTGCGACAGAGCCGTCGGTGGCTATTATCGACTCGCAATCGGTGAAGACTACGGACCGGGGCGGGGAACATGGTTTATGACGGCGGCAAGAAGGTGAACGGCCGTAAGCGCCATTTGCTGGTCGATACGCAGGGGTTAGTGCTGAAGGGAAAGGTGCATGCCGCCGACATTGCCGATCGCGAAGGGGCCCAACTCCTGCTGGGGCCCCTCAAAGGCGTATTTATCCGCCTCCGCCATCTGTGGGCCGACATGGGCTATCGCGGGCAGGTCCTGGATTGGATTCGGGCCCATTTGGGCTGGAGCGTAGAGGTAGTCAAACGACCCAGGAAATGGGGGCGCTACCCGATTGAGGGAGAGCCGCCGCCCATGCCCGCTTTTACGGTGTTGCCGAGGAGAGGGGTCGTGGAACGCTCTTTCGCGTGGCTGGGGCGTTATCGGCGGATGAGCAAAGATTATGAGTATCTTACGGCCAGTAGTGAGGCCTTGATCTATGCGGCGATGAGTCGCTTGATGCTCCGTCGTCTAACCCAACATCCTGTGAAGGAGCGCTAAAGGAGGATTTCCAAACACCCTCTAAGGCTCAAGCTTAGCAGTCGCTCGTTGTTCTTTCGCTAGGGCTGTCGGCACTCCGGCTGCAAGTCGCGCCTCACAGGAAGAGGTGGCGCAGGGACACGCCCGCATTTCAGATTCCAATACGCCCAGGATCGGACGTCAAAGATACCTGGTGGGGCGTGGTCGAGGACCTCTCGGAATTCATCTAGCCCGACAATACCTTGCAATGCCCGCAAGTCTTCGACCGTGCCGTACGTCATCACGTGGGCTAAGAAATGCACCGGATCAGCCAGTGCGTCGGCGGGGTCCTTAGACCAGACGACGCGCCGTGCCACGCTCAACAGGGCTGGCGTCTGAGGTAAGGGCTTCATGGCTTCAATTCATTGTGTGAGGTTATCGTCCCGTTCTGGCCTTGTCCATGAGGAGTTTCGTTTTTTCAGTGGTTATGGGAAAGGATAGAAGGCTTTTTCCTTACCGCGCCACAGAGAACAGGACCCCGCAAGCCATGAGTAACATCACAAATCGCAGTCCAGCGTCAAACAGTTCCATACCAACCCCTCCCTTCTTGCGAGTAGCCAACCCTGCTTCTCAATAGCCCCACAGCGGATGAGGCCCCGGAACTTTGTAGCCATCCACCCACAGCCAGTTGCCGAAGCGATCGTGCCGTTCCGTCGGTTGGCCATACCCCGCTGCCCCGGCTCCCGCGCTCCATGCGAAGCTGGGTGCCGACGACGAAGGGAAGAGAAACGAAGAAAACGCGGGGAGTGAGGGGTGAGCCAGTACGGATTGAAGATCTTCAAAAGAGAAGAAGAGCACGGTTCCGTCGCGCTCGGCGGCTTTGGCACCCGAGGGCGTCAGTAGAGCAGCCGCCACAAGGAGAGCAACGACTGTCGAACGGATTCTCGTGCTGCGAACGTGGCGTAATGTCTTCATGATGAACCCCCTTTCTCGTATCGTGACTGATTCTCTAGGGAGCAGATTCCATGCCACATGCGGCTTCTGTTGAAGTCGCGGAGTATGACTATTCTAACTGGTGAAAACACATGTCGTTTTTGTTAGTTGTGTTTCTGAGGTCGCGAGAGCGAGATGTTCTTTTGTGGGCTGCGATATCAAAAAGATATATCGAAATGATATGAAGTGTGGGGATGCGATAACCTGGGGAGGTATGAGAGAGTGCCCGCAGGCCGTGGCTGATTCCTTGTGTTGTGTGTTGCCCCGTATAGGCTTGTGTTCGTTGTTCAGATCTGACAACGCATATTGATAATGAGTACACGACGTGAGACCTTCTTTGCCTCGTGCCCGCGCGGACTAGAGATGGTGCTGCGCGCGGAGCTGGAGGAGTTGGGTGCGCAAGATGTGGTCGATCTGCCTGGTGGGGTTTCCTTTACCGGCCCGTTTGCGCTTTGTTACGCTGTCAATCTTCACAGTCGCATCGCTAGCAGAGTGCTGTGGCAGGTCTTTCACGGACCCTATCACGACGAGCATGATGTTTTTCGCGCTGCGCAGGCGCTTCCCTGGCAAGAGTGGTTCCCCGTTCGCCGCACGATCAAAGTCAAGGTTAGTGCCCAGCAATGTCCACTGCCGAGCCTCGATTTTGTGACCCTCAGGATCAAGGATGCGATCTGCGATCGCTTTCGTATGGTCACCACTGAGCGACCCAATGTGGCCACGAACCGGGCGGATATCCGCATTGACGCGTTTCTGACCCGTCAATCTATGACGCTCTATCTCGACACCTCAGGTGAGGCGCTCTTCAAGCGCGGGCTCCGCACTGCCGTTATCGAGGCACCGGTGCGGGAGAATCTTGCCGCGGGTATTCTCCGGCTAGTGGAGTGGACCGGGCAGCAACCGTTACTTGACCCGATGTGTGGGAGCGGCACGTTCTTGTTGGAAGCTGCTCTTATGGCGCACAACATCCCCCCAGGACTGGGGCGTCATTTTGCATTCGAGAAGTTGAGAAACTTTGACGCTGGTGCCTGGCAGATATTGTGTGAGACCGCTCGAACAAAGCAAAGGCCGCAGACTTCCTGCACGCTTTATGGAAGCGATATCAATGGGGCTGCCCTCCAGGCGGCGCGGACCAATCTCAGAGCTGCCGGTTTGAGCGACGCGGTGGCGCTCAAGCAGGCAGACGTATTGGAGATAGTACCGCCCGCGAGAGAAGGAATCCTGGTTACGAATCCGCCTTATGGGATCCGCCTCAGTGACAAGGCGCAGATGGCTGTATTCTACCCGCGTCTCGGCGACAGTCTGAAACGAAACTTCACCGGATGGACTGCGTACCTTTTCACGGCAGACTTACGGCTGCCCAAACTCATAGGGCTGGCCACCAGCCGTCGCACACCGCTCTTCAATGGTTCTCTCGAATGTCGGCTTTTTGAATTCAAACTCTTCAAGGGGTCGAAGCGGCAAGCGAAAATCGAGGAGAGTGAAGCTGCGCGGACGTGATGCGCGCTTGATGTGAGAGCGCCGGTCACATTTGCCTTAAGGTGCCGACGCTCTGGCTCCTGTTTTTTCGCACGGTGCTCAGTCCATCCGCGTGAGCACGAACACTGGGATCTGCCGCGTGGTCTTTTGCCGATACTCGTTGAAGATCGGCATCTGCTTGGCTTGGTTGTCAAACAGCCGCTGACGTTCGTCGCCGGTTGTCTCTGTCGCTCTGACGCGAAACTTTTCCGTACCGACTTCAACTGTTGCCTCAGGGTTGGCTTTGAGATTGTGGTACCAGGGTGGATTCTTGGGGCCTCCGGCAAAGGAGGCGATGATGACGATGCGATCTCCATCTTTAGTGTATACCAGTGGCTTGGTGATCGCCCGCCCACTCTTGGCGCCGGTTGTGGTCAGCAGCAACACAGGCATGTTTGCCATCTGCCCGCCTACTTTCCCCTGGTTCGCGCGAAACTCCTTAATCACCTGTTGGTTGAAGTCGTTCAGTTCGGACATAAACTCCTCCTTTTCGCTTTCTGTGAAATTGAGACTGCTGTATCTAGGTTTACAGTATCTTCTAGTTTACTTCGTCGGTAGTACACCAAGCGCATGACGTGCCGCGGCCAGATAGGCTGGCGACGGGTTCAGTGCATACTCACGCAGACAGGCCTCCATAAACTTGATTGCGTGTTCGTCTCCGTGGGTGATGGCCATGTCGATTAACGTCTCTTGGTCGTGTTGCGGCTGTGCAATCAACTCGACAGGGTCGGGGCGCGAACCAAATGTTGTGTACAACGAACACCCGGCTTGCCAGCCATAGCGCAGCGCGGCCCGGGCGGTCTCTTGACTCACATGTGGGAGGAGACTCCGGAGGGCGGTCGCGCTGGTGACGCCGTGAATAAAGACAATCGCCGTGAGAATGTCGTGTGTGTTAGCAAGATATACGCGAGCAAAGGTTTCGGTAAGCTGGGAAAGCACGGTCGATGCGTCACCCATTACATCAATGAGCCCAATCACCGGAGCAAAGGCGGGGAACTCACTTAAGGCTCCAAGAGACGATGTGATGGTACCAGCGAAACGTCGCTGTTTCTCTGGTACGACGGGCACTTGTGTAAGCGCGGTTGATGGACTGAGCCTGCCATTCGGAATAGGCGTTGGTGTCGGTAACTCCTGATACGTCGCAGCCATATAGGCGAGTGCGTCCGCGAGTTCATGGAGGCGCTCAGGGGATTCATGCTGATCGAGGCTGCGTACTGCGTGGCCTACGCGAATGACGCCATGAGTTGCAGAGCCGGAGAGTCCTGGGGCGAGTCGGGCGATCCACCGTTGCAGGACGTCTTGCCAGGGAGCTTGTTGCAACTCTTCACGAAAGAATTCGGCCCAGTCCTCCACGTGTTTCTCTTGGGCAAGAGCCTTCCGCCACGACTGCGCGTCAATGCGTTTGTGTCTCTCAGGACGCGGAAGCATCCCCTGACGGTAGTGTTCCAGCCACGGCAGGATTGCTTCCGGACGCCCCATCGCGCACATCGCTTCCACAGCCATTGGGGCGTGGTTGGTCAAGCCATTGCGCAGGTCAGGTCCATACCCCAAGAGTATTGAGAGCGCTTCGTCCAGCGGGATGTAAGAAGGTTGCAGCACGGCAGTACCTCCCATGAGCCACGAGCACTAAATACCATTGCTGTTTTTCGGGGCAAGAGCAATGAGGGATTCTTACCGGATCTCTTATCAACGGCCTGGACGGTGCTAGCCGAGACGAGTAGGGTGGGTCGAAGTTAATACTTCAGCCAATTCACAAAGTGCAGAATGTCGAAGGGGGCACACGATGCAGCTCGATACGATCCTTACTACCTTCTCGCTCAAAGATGTTGGGGGATTGGCCCGCACGGTTGAAGCGATGGGCTTCGATGCGTTATGGGGCCTGGAAAATCAACACGAACCATTCATGCCTCTTGCTGTTGCCGCCGCGGCGACGGAGAAGATTCATCTAGGAACAGCCATTGCCCTGGCGTTTACCCGGAGTCCAATGGTGTTGGCATATACGGCATGGGATCTGCAGGCCAGCTCGAACGGGCGTTTCATTTTGGGGCTCGGTACGCAAGTGAAAGGACACAACGAACGACGCTTTAGCGTGAAATGGGAATCCCCTGGACCAAAGTTGCGCGAGTTGATTCAAGCCCTGCGGGCGATTTGGGATAGCTGGCAGAATGGGACCGAACTTAACTTTATCGGTCAGTTCTACCAGTTCACGTTGATGCCGCCAGCGTTTCAGCCAGGAAAAAGCACTCACCCGCATGTGCCGATCTACATTGCCGGTGTCAATCCTTATATGTGTCGTCTCGCAGGTGAACTTTGCGACGGTTTTCATGCCCATCCCTTTCACTCACCGAAGTACCTGCGTGAAACGGTCATTCCTCAGCTTGAAGAGGGCGCGAGAAAAGCAGGACGGACGCGTAACGACGTTGTCATTGCATCCTCAGCCTTTGCCATTACCGGGGACAACACGAAGGAAATCGCAGAGGCGCGCGAACGAGCGCGAACGCAGATTGCCTTTTATGCCTCGACCCGCACCTATAAGCCGGTTCTCGATGCCCACGGCTGGGGTGACGTGTGTCCACGGTTGCACGAGAAGACGGTCAAGGGCGATTGGGCAGGCATGGCCAAAGAGATCAGCGACGAGATGATGGACGCCTATACGGTGACTGGCTCACTAGAAGAGATGCCGGGACTCTTGAAAGAACGCTATCATGGCTTGTTAGATCGGGTAGCCTTTTATTACTCATACAAACCTGGGCAGAATGAAAAGCGCTGGCATAAGGTCGTCGAAGCATTCAAATCATAGCGTGAAGGAAAAAGGGAGAAGGGTGAAACGGTGAATGAGGAAAGGGATAAATGGATAAACGGATGACGGATAAAGAGAGGGGAGGATAGACTGACCGCTAAAGGCTACAAGCCGATCACGCATCACATCCGGTGTTGTAGGGTAATGCTCTCTGGACTGCGGCGGCTATGCCGGGGCTTCCCATTTTCCCTTCCTTTCTTCTTTATCCCTTTCGCCTTTTCCCCTTTTGCCCTTTCCCTCCAGCCTTCGGCCTGCAGCCTTTGGCCTATTCTTCTCCTTCTTCATTCTTCCGCATCATTTTTCATTCTCAACTTTTCATTCTTCATTTTTAATTTATTTGAGGCCGGCCTTGCGCGCGGCGGCATACAGTCGGTCCAAGATCGGCGTTGGGTCTTTGAAGGGTTGATTCTCTTTCCGCCAGGCTGTTTTGACGGAGAAATTCGGATTGCGCCGCAAGACTTCGGCTGCCTCAGCTCGCGCTTCTTTCTCTCGCCCTAATTCAATGTAACACACCGCCAAGTTCACACGGGCGGGAATAATCGCTGGGTTAAGGCTGAGGGCTTGCTTGATGGGACCAATGGCCTTCTCACACTGTCCTGCTGAACGATAGGCATGGCCCAAGTTCACCAGATAAATGACCGGGTTCCGGGGATCAAGCCGCAGTGCCTGTTCAAGCGCCTTAACGCCTTCTTTAAGTCGGCCAGAAAAGTTCAAGATAACTCCCTGGCCTAAGTAGTTGGCTGCATCGCTGGGATCGAGAGCAACCGCCCGCTCTATTTCCGCGAGCGCTTGCTCATGCTGCCTTTGGAACAGATAAACAAGGCTCAATATCTGGTGAGCGAGCGGAAGAGCATCGTCAAGCGCAACGGCTCGCTGTGCTAACTCCGAGGCTCGCCCCAGAGAGTGAGCGGGGTCCTGAGCCCAACGAAAGAAAAAGTCGCGCCAATAGGATAGGCCCAACCTTGCATACGCCGCTGCATAGTGCGGATCGAGTTCAATGGCCTTCTCATACATCTGTCGTGCTTGCTCACTCGCCTCTTTCCTATATTCGAAAAATGCCCGATCCCCTGCTCCTCTCCCGCGCAGATAATAGTCATACGCATCCAAATTACCCGTGCGAGCAGCCTTAAACCGCGTTTGTTCATCGGGTGTCAACTGTACTTTCAGCGCAAACACGATCTTCTGCCGAATCTCATCTTGTAGGACGAAGATGTCTTTGAGTGGACGGTCGTAACGCTCTGACCAGAGATGCCCACCGGTGATGGCGTCAATCAACTGTGCAGTAATGCGGACTTGATTCTCTGACTTCCGCACACTGCCCTCCAACACATAGCGGACCCCTATCTCACGACTCACCTCTTGTACCTTGACCGCTTTGCCTTTGTAGGTAAACGCCGAATTGCGCGAGATGACAAAGAGGCTGGAGAGCTTGGAGAGGTCCGTCGTAATGTCTTCTGTGATCCCGTCGCTGAAATACTCCTGCTCCGGATCGTTGCTCATGTTGGTGAACGGCAAGACGACAATGGAGGGTTTGTCGGGCAGAGACAGGGGCTGGGGGCTAGGGGCTGGGGGCTGGGAAACGGAACCGAGAAATACCGGACCGCTACGGCCGTTACTGCGATCAACACCAGCCCGGCCGCGAACATTTGATGCGCCGGGCGCAGGCGACGGGAGAGTTTGAGCCGTTGGAGGTGGAGGGTGCGACGTAACCCTGTGGGCTGTTCGGGGAGCAGGAGATAGACGTGAAAGCGCTGAGCAATGTTCTTAAGCGTGGGCGTGCCCAAAGACATCACTGCACCGAGGGAGAGTTTGTGTTCGACTTCTTCGTAGACTTTCTGGGAGATGCAAATCGTGTCCGGCTCGGCCAGGGCTTGCAAACGAGAGGCAATGTTCACGCCATCACCAAAGACATCCCCATCCTGCTGGACGATGTCGCCGAGATGAATGCCGATGCGGACGTGAATCTGGTCCGCCGTGTCGTGCTCAGCATTGTACGCTTGCAACTGGGCCTGAACGTGTTGGGCGCAGTGCACAGCGTGAACGACCGACGGGAACTCGACCAAGAAGGCATCGCCAATGGTCTTGATGACATGGCCGTGATGCTCGGCGACAGCCTGGTGGATGAGCTGGTTATGGACGGCCAGCAGACGGAGCATCCGGGCTTCATCGGCACCCATCTGCCGGCTAAAGCCGACAATGTCGGTGAACATAATCGCCGCGAGTTTGCGCTCGTCACGGACTGCTGACGTCTGGGCGGGAGGTTTGTTGTCTGGCATCTGCGGAATTATTCTGCTAGCTATGCGAGACTGTCAACATTGGGCAAGATGTTGTCGGTACGTGAGTGATTTGGTAGGGGTTCAGGTTACGAAGTGGTGTTGATGCGCTGATCTCAAGAGGTGTACGCGAATGTTTGACCAAGTCTCTTTAGAGAAACTCGAACAGCAGATTGCCCAACTCCCGCCTCATGAACAACTCATACTGATCGCGAATATCTGTGCACGACTCAGCCACATGACGCAGCCGACATTATCAGTCCAAGAACACGAACGTCCCCAGCCGCAGCCAGAGCCCGAAGCGACTCCCCCGCCTGGTGTTCTGTATCCCACTCGTCCGCAACCTCCTGAGTCGTTGGCCCGGTTGATTGGCTTGGTTGCCCTCGGCGGAGATGCCCTGGCAGAGTCAGAAGCCCTCTACGATGCTGATTAGTATTGATACTTCCGTTGTCGTCGGGCTGCTGGATTCGCAAGATCATTGGCATTCCACCGCTACCAGTGTACAAGCCGCACTCCTCGGAGGCGGGTTCTCTCCCGTCTATTTTGATTGCGTAGTGACGGAAGCGGTCAGTACCCTGGCTCGGCGGTTACGAGAGAAACGGCGTGAAGCCGAGCTGCCTGACCTGTGGCAGCGTCTGTCAACGGCGCTTCCGGAAGAGACGCTCACCTGGGTACTGCCAGATGTGCCACGCTTGTATGGGCAAGTTATGGATTTGATCCGAACGTCTGAGGGAGAATTGAATTTCAACGATAGTCTTATTGCGTTGGCGTGTCGTGAGCGCCACATCGAAGCTCTGGCAAGCTTCGACCGCGACTTTGATCGCCTCTCCTGGCTGCAACGGGTGTCCACTCCTGAAGATATCAGGGCATTCCTTGCCGTGACGAAGAAAGTGCCCGAAGGTCAGGACTGACTGGTGTAAACTCCTCATGTTAGCTTACAGCCGGCAGCCCTTAGTCGCTCTTCCCAGTCTCTATTTCTTCTCCCTTCAGCCTTCGGCCTGTAGCCTTCGGCCTATCTTCCTCATTCTTCATTCTCCATTTATTTCAGTCCCGCCTTGCGCAACGCCGCAATCTGTCGCTCTAACATCGTCGGGTCTTTGATCGGGTCCCTCTGTTTATGAACTTCCAATGAGAACTTGGGATTGATTCGCAGGACTTCTGTCGCCTCGACTTGAGCTTCTGTTTCTTTGCCTAACTCGGCGTAGACCGCCGCCAGAGTCAGATGAGCACTCAGCATATTGGGGTAGCGAGCAAGATATTGCTTCAGGGGAACAATCGCCTCTTCTGGCTGTCCTGCCAGGTAATAGGCGACCCCAACCGGGAGTAGATGCACATCCACAGCGCCAGGTTTCCGCTGTAGTGCCTGTGTTGCCGCCTCCAGAGCTTCCTCTGACCTGCCGACCCGACTTAACACCTGTGCCAGCCATGCATAGCGATCTGCATCGTTGGGAGCGAGGGCAACCGCTCGCTCTAGCTCAGCAACGGCCTGTGCGTACTGCTTCTGGCAAAGATAGACAACACCCAATACCTGGTGACCTAAGGAATAGGCGTCATTGAGGGTAAGGGCGCGTTGGGCCGCCGCCAACGCCTGCTCCAACAACTCATCATCTTCTTCTTGCTGAAAAAGCCACTGGGCTACGTAACTGGCAGATAGGACAGGATAAGCTGGCAGCAAATTAGGATTTCGCGCGAGGAGGCTTTTGAAAGTAGAGATCGCTTGCGCGTATCGCCCCGTGAGGAAAGAAGCGACGCCGAAACTATCAGAGTACCATCCAGGGGTACGAGGATTGAGCCGCACCGCGTGCTGTACGGCTCCCAGGGCTTCCTCCGACCTACCCACCCCGATTAGGACCTGTGCCTGCCTCACATAGCTGTCAGCATTGTTGAGATCGAGAGCGATGGCGAGTTCACTTTCAGCAAGGGCGCGGTCAAACTGCTTCTGATGCGCGTAGACGAGGCTCAGGAGCCCATGGGGTCGAGGCAAGGAATCATCCAGGGTCACCGCCCGTTGTCCCAACACCAACGCCTGCTCCAGTGTCCGCGGATCCTGACTCCACTGCCAGGCCCACTCTATATAATAGGTTAACCCCAGGAACGAGTACGCCTCCGCATACTGGGGATCGAGTTCAATCGCTTTCTCAAACAGTTCTCGCGCCTGGGTATTAGCCTCTTTTGTCGTGCGATAATAGTACTCTACCGCACGTAAGTGAGTATCATACGCTTCCAGGTTGTCTGTATGTTTGCGCACGATGAACCCTTGCTCCTGCAACGAGAGCTGGAGCTTGAGCGTGGTCACGATCTTCTGCACGATGTCATCTTGTAGGGCAAAGATGTCTTTCAGCGGACGGTCATAGCGTTCGGACCAAATGTGACTGCCGGTAGTAGTATCAATCAACTGCGCCACGATGCGCACGTGCTCTGCTGTCTTCTGCACGCTGCCTTCCAGCACGTAGCGCACGCCTAACTCTTTCCCTATGTCTTGTACGTTCGTCGCTTTGCCCTTGTAGGTAAACGCCGTGTTGCGGGCGATCACAAACAAACTGGCAATGCGCGAGAGGTCGCTGGTCAGCACTTCGGTGATGCCGTTGCTGAAATAGTCCTGCTGTGGATCGCCACTCATGTTGTCGAAGGGCAGGACGACGATGGAGGGCTTGTCGGGCAGAGACAGGGGCTCGGAGCTAGGGGCTAGGGGCTGGGTGGTAAGAATAGGACGAGAAAAATGCTGCACGATAATGGTAGCTCCAGTAATAAGGACCAACGCAATGAGGATCATTTGGGGAGTGACGCCACAGCGACGCGAGAGTTTGAGCCGGTGGAGTTGAAGGGTGCGACGTAACCCTGTGGGTTGTTCAGGGAGGAGGAGATAGACATGGAAGCGCTGGGCAATGTTCTTGAGCGTGGGTTTGCCCAAAGGTATCACTGCACCCAGGGAGAGTTTGTGTTCGACTTCTTCATAGACTTTCTGGGAAATACAGATCGTGTCCAGCTCGGCCAGGGTTTGCAATCGAGCGGCGATGTTGACGCCGTCGCTAAAGACATCCTCATCCTGCTGGACGATGTCCCCGAGATGAATACCGATGCGCACATGAATCTGGTCCGCCGTGTCGTGCGCAGTGTTATACTCGCGCAACCGGCTCTGGATGCGTTGTACGCATTGCACGGCGTGGACAACTGACGGAAACTCGACCAAGAAGGCATCGCCGATGGTCTTGATAACATGGCCGTGATGTTCGGTCACGGCTTGCTGAATGAGCAGGTTATGCACGGCCAGCAGACGCAGCATACGGGCTTCATCGGCACCCATCTGCCGGCTAAAGCCGACGATGTCGGTGAACATGATCGCCGCGAGCTTGCGGGACTCCGTATGGATTGCACTACTGGGGCCATCATTCATGAGTTTGGATTATTCTGCTGACCCCGTCGAGTTGTCAATCCTTTACTGTTGCGGTGGGCGGTTCACGCTGCAGGTAGGCGGAATTGCCGGACCAACGTACTAATCCACACGATCAAAGCGACCACGAACAGCCCAAGTGACATGAGGAATGGTCCATTGGCGAGTTGTGGAGGATGCTGGGTATTGGCCTGGACAACAAACCAATGCACTGAGCAAAGGAAGATTTCGAGTAGACACCCGAACCATAGGGCATGATTCGTGAGAAAGTCGAAGGCTTGTTCACGACGCTCTGGTGCCAGCCAATAGTCACGATTCGGGAGATTGGTGTAGTGCGGCATCAGACGTGGCAACCCGGCGATCATGAAGACAATGAACAGCGGGAAGCCAACGACGAAAAAGAGCATGAACCAGCGGTAGCCCTCACGCGTCATGTAGCCGTTGGCATGACCACTGGCCCCAAAGTGAGAAGCGACGAAGTCGGGCAATGAGGCGGTTGTTGTGATGACAAAAGCCCCACCCATGGCGAGGAAGGCGACAAACAGAAGAGTCAACAGATTGCGATGCATAAAAGCGCCTCGGTGGTCTTTCAATAATGTTTTTGCACCTATCCCACGAGCATTCTCCCAGCGTATGCGAGTGGCAAATCGCGCGGGAGTGTCATTGCGAGGAGCCATTGGCGACGAAGCAATCTCATTTTCAGGCAGAGATTGCTTCGCGGAGTTTATCCTGAGCGGAACGGAGTGAGGTCGAAGGGCTCGCAATGACAGGACTCCGAAATGTCCAAGGATTAAGTTGACGAACCAATCAATCCTATACTTTATACGTTCATGAACAAGGCAACGTCCTGATGGAAGACGCTGCCACCGGCGGCACCATGGCAACAACTGTGGCGTGTTATACAGCCTGCGCTCTGCGCCCAGCGAGAGCGGCGTCACCGCCGCCGCAGTCCATAGAAAAAATTGATAGAGCTACCAGCCTCCTTTTTAGCGACCTTGTTCTTGTTATGTCTATTGACTACCATAATATGCCTTCTGCGTAGACAGTGTTCCCGCAACTTGTAACGAAAAGGTCAGGGCCGATGTCGTATTCTACTACGTTCCGTTCCCAACACTTTGTGTTTGCTGACCTGGGTGAGGTGTTGGCCAAGGCCAACGAAGAAAAGTCGGGTGATCAGCTCGCTGGTATTGCCGCGACCTCAGAACGTGAACGGGTGGCTGCTAAATGTGTCCTTGCCGATGTGTGTCTGGCTGACATTGTCGCCCGCCCACTCATTGATCCAGACCAGGATGAAGTGAGCCACCTCATCCTGGAGACGTTGGATCACCAGGCCTTTCGCTCGCTTGCCAGTATGACGGTTGGTGAGTTTCGCGAATATCTCTTGTCCGATGCTACTGATGGGCTGGTCCTTGAGCAACTCCACTGGGCTATCACTCCGGAAATCGCCGCTGCGGTCGCGAAACTGATGAGTAATAAAGATCTCATTGTCGCGGCCAGCAAAATACGGACAGTGACCCGCTGCCGTAATACGATGGGTGAACGGGGAGTGCTCGGCATTCGTATGCAGCCCAATCACCCCAGTGATGACGTAGGGGGGATTCTCCTCTCCACGTTAGACGGACTGTTGTTCGGCTGTGGTGATGCAGTCATTGGAGTGAATCCCGCTACGGAATCGATCGAGACGGTGGCGGCGATTCTCTGGGGCCTTGACCAACTTCTGGAGACCTATGCGATTCCCACGCAGGCTTGTTGTCTGGCGCATATCAGTACGCAGCTTGCGGCGCTGGAACGTGGTGCGCCTGTAGATTTGCTGTTTCAATCCATTGCGGGGACAGAAGCGGCTAATGCCTCGTTCGGCATCAACCTGAACAGCTTGCGAGAAGGGCAAGCACGGGTCATGGAACATCACCGGAGTCGGAATATCCCTTGGGTCGGTGAGCACGTGATGTACTTCGAGACCGGACAGGGGAGTGCGTTGTCGGCCAATGCGCATCATGGCGTGGACCAATTGACGCTCGAAGCTCGCGCGTATGGAGTGGCACGGGCATTTGCCCCATTTCTGGTGAACAGTGTGGTCGGCTTTATCGGCCCTGAATATCTGTATGATGAGCGGCAGATTATTCGCGCCGGGCTGGAAGATCACTTTATGGGGAAGCTGCTGGGGTTACCGATGGGTTGTGATGTCTGTTACACCAATCACGCGGCGGCCGATCAGAATTCCGCCGACAATCTGCTGGTGCTGCTCGCGGCAGCCGGCTGCAATTATTTCATGGGTGTCCCGTGTGCTGATGATGTGATGCTGAATTATCAGTCAACCAGTTTTCACGACGCGCTTGGGGTGCGGAAATTGTTTGGACTGCGACCGGCTCCGGAATTTCTTCTGTGGCTGGAGGAGATGGGCCTCTTTCGCAATCATGAACCGATCACAGCGGACGAGCCGTTGCGCCGTCGCTTTGTGCAAACCATCGCTGCTATCGAAGCAGTGCGAAGGTAACGTATGCCCAAGGATATTGTCAGTGGCGATCCGGCAGACGCAGGCGATTTGTTGCACTACGCTCGAGCGCGGACCCCAGCGCGCGTGCTGGTTGGACGCTCGGGCCCAGCCTACCGCACGACTACACAGCTGATGCTCAGGCAAGATCATGCGACCGCCCGTGATGCGGTACAAGCGGAACTGGATCTGCCGCGGGACTTTGGGTTGCCATTTGTCGAACGGTGGCAATTGTTTGAAGTGACCACGTGTGTGAACAGCAAAGAGGAATATCTTTTGCGCCCTGACCGCGGTCGTCGCTTGAGTGAAGATGCACGGACAACTTTGCGGCAACGCTGTCGTCCAGGGGCTGACTTTCATGTCATCATTGGCGATGGCCTCTCCGCTGCCGCTGTAAGAGTCCAAGTCCCACTTCTGCTTGAGGCCCTGACGCAGGGAGCGCGGGAACGGGGTTGGTCTTTTGGACAACCGTGTGTGATTCGCTATTGTCGCGTGGGCGTGCTCAACGATATTGGTGAGCTACTGGACCCGACAGTTGTGGTGCTGTTGATTGGTGAACGACCGGGACTGGCAACAGCGGAGAGCCTGTCTGCGTACATGGCGTATCGTCCACGACCGGGCCATACCGATGCTGAGCGCAACTTGATCTCAAATATCCACGCTCGCGGAGTGAGTCCGGCAATTGCCGGGGGTCGTATCCTGCGATTGGCAGAACGTCTTCGGCAAGCAGGGGCAAGCGGGGTAACAGTCAAAGAAGAGAGTGTTCGTGAAAACGACCTTTTGCCGGATTGCTAACGCGGTGAAGGTCCCGAAGCAACGTCTCGGTGTTAGTTTAGGGGAGGAACACCGAGGTCTTTGCAAATCTTTCGTGCCAAATCGTTATCGATCTCGTTGTGTCTTGGGATTGAGGAACGCTTATTCTGGCTCGGATTATGCCACCAAGAATGCCGTCCACCCTCACGAAGCAGCTCGCAGCCATACACACGGAGGTGCCGAAGCAAGTCTCCGCGTTTCATAGGATAATGGCCGTTTCCTCGAAACTGTCTCCTGCCGCTTCAATCGCTTCGCGACGGTTAAACGCTAACGCTTCGCGGAGTGTCTCTCGCAGACTCTCTAGTAATTTTTCTTTTGTGGCTTCCTGACAGTTTACTCCTGGTACTTCTTCAATCCACCCAATCCACCACGAACCGCTTTGTTTGATGACCGCCGTGTAATTCTCTCGCATAACTATATTATCCTTCCATGAGATCTTCTCGCGCATCATATCACTTACGAAATACTTCTTCCGTATGTTCACCGACATGTGGTGCGCGCTGGGTAAAAATAGCGCGTACTCCATCAAACGACATAGGCAGCTGCATCAGGGCCGCCTCAAGTCCCGGTTGTTCACGAAAGATATTCAGTGCCTGAGTTTGCGGCTGAGCAAGCACCTCGGGAATCGTCAGAATCGGGGCACAGGGGATACCTGCAGCTTCAAGGCGTTCGATCCACTGCTCCTTGGTTGCGCTACGAAAGATCGCACGGATTTCTTCTAGCAGATACCCTTTGTGCTCGAGTCGACCGGCGCTGGTGCGAAACCGTGGATTATCAGCCCATTCGGGACGATTCAGTACCCGGGCGAGTTTGGCGAATAAGCGGTCATTGGCAACGCCGACAATCAGGGGGCCATCACTGGTCTCAAAGGCACCGAACGCGACCTGACGCGGGCTACCGGTCGCGTGACGTTCGGGAACTTGCCCACTGACCGTGTACGCCGCGAACGCACTACAAATCCAAAACAGGGCCGTCTCAAAAAGCGAGGTCTGAATCACACAGCCACGACCAGTGCGGTCGCGTTGTCGTAACGCCGCTAGAGCAGCGATGGTCGTCCACATGCCGGTGCCGAAATCGACGACCGGTGCACCCATGCGTACCGGCGGACCACCATGCTCACCTGTGGTGCTCATCAAGCCCGCGAACGCTTGCAAGAGAATTTCGTAGCCGGGTTTTTGCTTGAGCGGTCCTTCGTGCCCAAACGCGGCAACGGAGCAGTAAATCAATCGTGGATTGCGTTCCAGTAAGGCAGCCGGTCCGAGCCCCAATTCTTCGGCAACTCCAGGTCGCAGGTTCTGTATGAAAACATCGCTTTCCTCGATCAGCTTGTGTAGCTGTTCCAGCGCGGCTGGGTCTTTAAAATCGACAGCAACAGACCGTTTGTTGCGATTCATGAGATGGAACAAGGGGGAGTTCCCCTGAAGGAATGGCGGTCCCCAACCGCGCGAGTCATCGCCACTGTCTGGGCGCTCGACTTTAATCACGTCCGCGCCGAGGCCCGCCATGATCTCTCCGACAATTGGTCCAGCCAAGTTAAGTCCGACTTCGATTACCTTAATACCCGAAAGGGGCATGAGTTTCTCCCTCCCTGCGAAATCACCCTACCTGTACAGCAGCGCCTCTCAGACAGCAACCTTTGGCTTGTTTTTTTCGTGCCAGCGTAGCATCCTACGTTTTGTTGTCGGCACGATAATCGAGGGGAACGAAAGGGGAACCTGATGCAATTTTACAATTTCCATCTCATGCCGTGGCCGCATTTACCGGCAGACTTTGCCGCAGACAAAGAGAAGTATCCATCATCATGGGTGACGTTTTCGAATGCTCACTATGATCCGCTTGAAGGGCAAAAGCTCTATAACCGTTATCTGGACGAACTGGAGTATGCGGAGAAACTTGGCTTCGACGGAGTCTGTGTGAATGAGCATCATCAGAATGCCTACGGACTGATGCCCTCGCCCAACGTTATGGCTGCGATGCTCGCACGCCGCACCTCGCGGGTAAAAATTGGCATCATTGGGAACGGACTGCCACTCCGGGATCATCCTCTACGGGTAGCAGAGGAAATCGCCATGCTGGACGTTGTGACCGGAGGGCGGATTATCTCGGGGTTCGTGCGCGGCATTGGTTGTGAGTATTTTTCGATGGGGGTTAATCCCACGCACTCGCTGGAACGGTTCCGTGAAGCGCACGATCTCATTATTAAGTCGTGGACTGATCCTGGTCCGTTTTTGTGGGAAGGAAAACACTACGAAGTGCGGTACGTGAATGTCTGGCCACGTCCGTTACAGAAACCGCATCCACCGATTTGGATTCCTGGTTTTGGTAGCAAAGAAACCATTGACTGGTGTGCCCATCCTGATCGTAAGTATGTTTATCTCGCGGTGTATATGCCTGATCATCTCGTGAGGGTGTTCTTCGATATGTATCGCGAAGCGGCGGAGTCCTTCGGGTATACAGCGTCACCGTATCAGCTTGGTCATCTGCTGCCGGTGTATGTCGCCGAAACTGACGCACGGGCGGAAGAGGAGGCGGCATCGTACGTGCAGTGGCTCTATCACTATGGACTGCGCCACAAGCAAGAATTCTTGTTTCCGCCAGGCTATGTTTCCCTTTCGTCGATGAAGAACATTATCAAGTTTGCGCCAGAAATGGACTGGGAAAAAATGTCGTTCCGCGAGTTTAACGACAAAGGGTTCTGCGTGGTTGGCAGTGCAGCGACGGTACGGCAACGTTTATCCGAGTACGCCACGACGCTAGGGTTCGGTATCTTGCCGATTCTGTTTCAATTCGGTGACATGCCGCATCATAAAGTGATCAAAAATATGGACTTGTTTGCGGCTGAGGTGATGCCGCAGCTACGGGCAGAGTTTAAGGACATGCCACAGCCGCAGGCCAAAGCGGCGTGAGCAAGAGATGGGCGATGCAACGTGATTGGAAGCCGTACACTCTAGGGAAAGAGGCGGGAGCTGCTGAGTTGCCGCCTATGGACCGGCACTGAATTACCGTTGCTCCTCACTATTTGCCATATTCTCATTACTCAAACTCTATAGGATGACCAGTGAAGAGTTTCTGTTAAGACCATTTTTCACAGTTTCCCACAGAATACGGAAGAAAAAAGAGGGGACTCTGTATTTCAGTTTTCTGGCTGTTATTCACCTAAAAATACATTGGAGAATATATTCATCTATTCTCCAAGGCATAAAGTTTGTGTCATCAGAATGCGAGGTGTAATGAGTTATGGCTACGCAGACAGCTCCACGAGTGTTCCTTAGCCACTCGCATAGCGACAAACGTGTAGCTCGCCGACTTGTTCGTCGTTTGACTGCACACGGTATTAAAGTTTGGATCGATGAGCGTGAACTACGTCTTGGCGCAGGTCTTACCTCGTCGATTCGTGGCCAAATCCAGAATGCGGATCTGATGCTGGTCGTCGCTTCACAGGCGTCCGTGACGTCGGAGTGGGTGGGGTTGGAAGTCGAGTTCGCCCGGCAACAGAGCAAACCGATTGTCCCGTTTTTCATCGAGCCTGTTGCTAAACACGATCTCTTTCGGGATCATCTAGGAATCGATGCCACGTCACCGCAGACGTTCGCCGACGCGGTCCACGACCTCATGCGCGACCTCTTCTTGTCGTTCGATCTTGAGCTGCCTCCAGCCGATCCTGCCATGCTCACAGCTGGGTTGCGCGAGCTAGCGAAAGAAGAACCGGATCTGGCCCCTCTTATCCTCGGTTGCTTGGAGTCCGAAGGCCTGCACCAGGATAACATGGATACTGTCTACAAGGCGTCGTTTCATCCGCTCGATGACGCGCTGAATGCACTCTTCGATCTAATGCCGAAGAAGCAAATTGCATATCATGCAGCATCCGGATTCTGCTTAGCGGGCGCCGGGGCGCGGGCACTCTCCTCGTGGATCGCTGCGACTGGAGATGGCGATCTGCCACTCGTGACGGCAGTAGGGAGTAAACGCCTTGAGCCAATGTTGATTGTGACGGCCATTAAACTACTAGGAGCTTGTGAACCACCTAATAACCACGCACTTTACCAATTCATTCACCACAATGCCGCACAGTTGGACCAAGGACAGCACCGCGCGGTGCTTCGACTGGTCACTTGGCCGGTGCGAGGCGATACGGATCGCCTCGCCGATGTTCTTGGCTGGGTGGCGCTCAAACACTTTCCCGATGCTGTCGAGATCCAGCAAATGTGGAGCCGTTGGGTCTATGGGGGGGCTTTCGACGGCAAACCGAGTGCTCCCATCTACCTTGCTCGCTACCTCGCCAGCGCGCACAAAGAGAGACTACCTGGTTGGGAGGGCGTTAGCGAGGCGCTCCGAAGCCATGTGCGTGACTACTTGCGCTCCGGCGATGAGAACAAGGTCGTTACTGCGGTGGAGCACATCCGGGCCGCCGCAGATACAAGAGCCCCAGTCCTTACGGCATTACTTCGTGAAGCGGAGGGGGTTTCAGCTACTGCGGAGTGGAACGCGTGGGAGGAGCGTGACCGGGAGGCAGCCGAACGCATGAAATGGTATGTGTTTGAGTTTGCGGAAGAAGCTGCGGGAGAGCGAAACTGGTTCAGAGCGTATGAAGGAGTCGAACGAGCGGTTGCATTCGAGAAGCAGCGTCGGCGAATTTTGGCCACCAACAAGCCAGAACCAAGTGAGGCCAGGTGACGCTTTATCTGTTACGGACCTTAAATGTCGAGAGCTCGTGGATGCATCCTGCCGCATGCCCCTGAATGTCCGTTGTCAAATGCTCGTATCAAGGAGTAGTTGTGTCTATGATGTCCCTTTTGGGTAAGCGTCACCCAACAATGCGCTGCCGGGAACAGTGATAAACGTCACCGCTACCCGGATTAGAAAGAGAAGACGGAATGATGCTCTATGGAAGAAAAATGATGGAATACTGATTCATAGGCTGTAGAGGATTCATGCGCGTATTCATCTCAATGCCGATTGTTCAGCATCTCGACGCAAGGCGGAACTTCGATGCAGAGGCCAGAAGGTTCTTTGAACGTTATTTTGAGGCACTGCGTGAGAACGGCGTGGAGCCTGAAGCTGGCGTACTCATGGAAGACTGGGGTCAGGAGATTCCTCCCAGGATTGAATTTACGGCAAATGATCTTCGCGCAATAGAGTCAGCCGAAGCCATTGTCTTGATCACACGAACGAAACTGACTCGCGATATGTTTCTTGAGTTAGGAATCGCCCTTGGGCTCGGACAGCGAGGGGTTATTATTCTTCCACACGACGCGTGGGGAACGGAGATGTTGCTCGGTCTCGACGAACTTAAACGCGTGTCTATTATTCGGTTTGATGTGAGCACCTTCGACCCAATAGCGGTGGCTGCCGCAACCGTTAGCCAATTGCGAGAGAGACCAGCAACCTGTGGCACCTGAGCATCTATTGCGATCGCACCCAAAGTGGGTCACAGTGCCATACAGTCTCTTACGTTTCTATCCTTCGAGGAGGTGTTGTCATGAGCAACACGAGCAAGCATCGGTCACAAATCCTCGCTAATAAACTGATTGCATTCTCAATTTCCTATCAACCGGAAGACCTTTTGGCCGGGGGAATGGGGTTAAAACATCTGCGAGAACTCTTGATTCAACTGGCCAGACCGTTTCTGCAGCAGGGAGCAGATTTGTTGTACAGTGGCCACTGGCAGAAGACTGAAGATAATTTTACCTATGATTTGCTGGATTTGATTCGCGCCGAACAAGCAAATAAGAGCTACGGCGGACCCGGTACGAATTTTCGGATTGGTAAGCTCTACAATTTTTTGTCCTGGCCCTCATACCTCGCTCTCACTCCAAACACTGAGGCACAGTGGATCAACTGCTGCCGAATCGTCCGTATTACGCAACAGATGGCTGGATTGCCTGCCGAAGACATCGTCAGCGATGCTGATGCACAGAACAAAGAACCTCGGACCATATTCAACACTGCGGTGACGCTCAGCGCCATGCGCCGTCTGTCTATGGAAGGAATGGCGATAATGATTCCTGACGTACCTCAGTCAGGGATTATCCCTCCAGTTGTTGCGCGCATTTTGCTTGGGGGAAAGGTCGAGAACTATCTCGGGTTCATCCCAGGCGTTTTTGAAGAAGCCCTGGTAACGATAGAAAAACAATGCCCACTGTACGTGCTTGGTGGGTTCGGTGGCGCGGCTGAGGTGCTCGCGCGGGCGATTTTGGGAACTGGTAGTGATCGTCCTTCCGCATTGACGCTCCCCTGGCACAAAGAACACAATCCGGCGTTAGCCCAGCTTTTAGAGCAGACACCGCCATTTGTTTATCCAGTTGGCTGTCGTTCCTCTGAAGAGATGCTCACTGCGCTGTTCTCCTTAGTGCAACAGGCGCGACTCAATCCGGCTCACGTCCTCAACACCGGCCTGAGTAATGAAGAGACGCGTGAACTTTTGCAGACACGCAGTGCGGCTGATGCTGTGCGTTTGGTGCGGACCGGCTTGGCGACGCAACTTAGCTTCTCCAATCTGCCTGCGTAATGCGATAGAACTGTATCCTCCAAAGGAGGGCGATGATGGATGAGACCGACACGCCTATGGGGAGAGCTACGCCTCCCGAATCGAATACGCCAACCGAGACAACTACGTCTCCGAAGCTCACTGCGGACCAGTCTGCAGCACATGAATTCCTGACAGAACTCCGGACGCGCATCAGTACCCAGACGCTTCCGTATCAACACGGGCTTGAAGCGCGGGCATTGGAGAGTCTCTGGGAGATTTTCGGACAGGCACGGGCCGCCATGAAGAAATACCCCGGCTGTCAGAAATTTGCTGCCATTGTTACGGAAATGCTCAATGTCCACCTGCGTCCCGTGACGGCCAAATGGCATCGTGCATTCGAAGAGGGACGGCTGAATTCGCGGGATGGAGCAGATGAGTTCCGTGGGGATCTCGCTGCGGTGCAGAAGCAGATGCGAATTTTTGCTGGAGCCCTACAAGAGATGGCGTACGGTGAGAAAGGCCAGGATATCCTGACGCCGCCAGCCATTTCGCAGGAAGAGTTAGGGAAATGCTTGGCTCCTCTTGCCTACGGTATCCCGGCAGGAGCGCAACTCACTGATGAGAAAAGGAAGGAAATCAACGCGAACGAGGCTCGCGAGATACAGGAACGAAGAAAGAATTATAGGATTGATACTTCGCCAGGTACGGATGCCATCGGTCTCGCCTTCTCCGGCGGTGGTATTCGCTCAGCCACGTTCTGCCTTGGTGTTACACAGGTGTTAGCCGCGGCAGGTTTGTTCAAAGATGTTGATTTTCTTTCGACGGTCTCTGGGGGTGGATATACTGGTAGTTTCCTTACGACACGGTTAGGATCCGGCGTGCCACAACAGGAGATTGCCAATCCGCGCGGACCGGACCCCGCGGCAATTCGTTACCTCCGCCACCATGCAAAATATCTAAGAGCGGCTGACTTGAAGGATGCCTGGGTCATGGTCATTGAGGCTATCGCTGGGATGTTGCTGAACTGGACGGTGCCAATCTTTGCGGTGCTCACTGCAGCCTTGCTAGTGACAGGGGTTAGGGACTGGGTAGATGTAGAAACCTTGTGGCCAATCCTTGTGGCGCTAGCAGGAGGACTAACGGTCCTTGCCTTCATCCTGTATGGCTGGCTGATGCGCCGCAGTCGAGGACGAGCTCGCTGGGGTGGGCGACTGTTGGGTGCACTGGTGGCGTTGGCCGTGGCATGTGGCGGCGCTTGGGTACTGTCTCTTGGATACGATACGTTGCGCTGCTTACTCGCTTCTCACTCGGTGACATCGAGCGTCGTCGTTGGTCTCGGCGGTTTTATCGCGGCTGCGCCGATCATCATCCGCTTTATCCCTATACTCCAGACTCCTACAGTTCGCACCATTGCACTTAAAGTGCTGCTCTATCTGGCAGGTCTCGTCGTTCCGATTCTCGCGCTCCTCCTGTTTTATGCGAGTTTGTATGTGGGGGAGTGGCAGGTTGATTCTCACGCCTCGATGTGGAACCTTCTGCATTACATGGGTGGCCCGTACCTCCTAGCTAGTGCTGCTGTTCTCCTCTCGGCTGTAATAGTTGGTTTGCTTAACATCAACTTGACTGCGCCGCATCGCATATACCGTGATCGGCTGGCAAAGACATTTGTCCAACGCTCAGAAAACGACGATACCCTTGTACCGTTGACAGAGATCAACTCGAAAAACCTTGCGCCGTACCATCTGGTCAATTGCACAGTGAACCTTCCTTCCAGCACGAACGAAGCGCTACGGGAGCGGAAGAGTGAGTTCTTTCTGTTCTCTAAGCACTGGTGTGGTTCCGCGATTACAGGATACCATCAGACAAACGCGTGGAAAATGAATGGTTTGCCCGCCGATCTTGCGACAGCAATGGCCGTCTCAGGGGCTGCGGCCTCTTCATACATGGGCCTCGGTTCAATGCCGACTCTTACGGCTTTACTCACACTGCTCAATGTACGCTTGGGGTTCTGGATTCGGCAACCGACGCATAAAAGGTTCTTCGACGCACCTGGGTTCCTCTGCCTTCTCCGGGAGATGACAGGCATTGCCATGTCGGAGAAACAAGCCTGGTTAAATCTTTCAGATGGGGGACATATTGAGAACCTGGCAGTGTATGAACTACTGCGTCGCCGCTGCAAGTTTATCATCTGCGTGGATGGCGAAGCGGACCCTGGATTCACTTTTAGTGGACTCATGACGCTGGTTCGACACGCTCAAATTGATTTTGGTATACGACTTGATCCGAATTTAAACGACTTGCGTCCTAATGCGAAAACAGGTTCCAGCCGGGCACATGCGATCCTGTGTCGCATCTACTACCAGGGAACCAATGGCGAGGCTGGTCCCATAGGGCTTCTCCTTTACATAAAACTATCAGTGACAGGAAACGAGTCCGAACTGATCAAGCGCTATCGCTTGACCCATCCAGAGTTTCCTCACCAGAGTACATTGGATCAGTTTTTTGATGAGGAACAGTTCGAGGTGTATCGCCAACTTGGGGTGCATGTGGCCGAGGGATTATTTTCTCGTACTTTAATGAATGACAAAGGGACATCGTCGTCGATTTGTCAATGGTTTGGACGCCTTGCGACAAATCTACTGGAGCCGGAGGAAGCATAAGGAAGTTCGATTTTCGAGATCCCTATTTTTTCGATCGGACGATTGTTTGTTGCGAAGTGCGATGCGTATCCGGACTCAGAAGGAGCGTGCAATGGATACAAGCTCTGCCATCTATACGCCCTATCTCAATGTCTTTTTCGTGTGGCATCCGGAGTTTGCTGGAACGGCGTACCCACATGCCGCTGCGTTATACCGCGAGTTCTCGCGTGATCCTGCTTCCCCTATGTCTCCAGCGATTGGGGTACCGATGTACTTCTTTACCTCCGCTACCGCTGGTGTTGCACCAGCAACAATCGACCTGAAACGGGCGCACCATAATATCGTCGTCTTTTTTGTTGACAGCTCGATGGTTCTGGATGACGCTTATCAAAGTTATGCCCAAGACCTTGCGCATGTCGCGAACCCCAGTACTGATCGTCTGCTGTCATTCCAATTTCCACAGTCTGGAGCACTAGAGCTTGGTGACCTGCAACAAATCGTCCTGTCACAGGACGAGGGTGAACGTACGCGGAAGATCCGTCTAACTTTTGCGGCAGAGTGTTGTCGCCTCTTACAACACCGCACTCGTGATGGAGACGGAGGCGATGCCCTGAGTACCAAACCACCCCAATTGTTCATCAGTCATGCCAAACGGGATGCCGTCGGCAAGGCCAAAAAACTTAAGGTCCTGATTGAACAAAACTCTTTGGATACCTTTTTTGATGAAACCCATATTGCGGCAGGCTATGATTTCCCCACAGAAATTCAGGAACAGATTAAACGCTCGGTGATCCTTGCATGGCAATCCGATGAGTATGCCTCACGTCCCTGGTGCAATATCGAGCTGATTACAGCTAAAGAGTATCTGCGTCCAATCGTTGTGGTCCTTGGTATCAAAGCGGGTGAGGAACGCAGCTTTCCCTATTTGGGAAATGTGCGAACAATCGTAGCAACGAGCAAGAATACTATAGATATCATCATTGCGGCAGTACGTGAATACCTTCGCAAATTGTACATTGAAGGTTGGTTCGTAAGTTTGTCAAACGCCGGATTTATTCCGCAGGCGTCATTCCATTTGTTCCGACCACCAGAGCCTATCGACGGTGCTTTGCTAGAGAGAAAAACACAAGAAGAATCAACAGAGCAATCCACCGAAGCGCCAGTAGCCACAACGTCACCATCTGTTGTTCTCTACCCAGATCCACCGCTTGGGACGACGGAGTCGAAGGTGTTGGCGCGATTGTTTCGCCATATTTGTTTTACTACTCCCGCAACGGTGCACACTAATGCACTTGATGGCCTGAAGGTAGCGCTGTCTATTTCCCTCTCGGATGACTCTGGACAGTTCGGTGTGTCTTCTCTTCATCTGCTGAGCACGATGGTGGAAATCGCCCGACATGTCCTCTGTCGTGGTGGCATTATCGCCTACGGTGGGGACCTCCGGCCACACGGGGAGGACAGCTTCACCCGACAGCTATTTGAATTGGTGCGTGTCTATGAAGACAAGGGCCATGAACAACTCGAACGCATTAGGAACTTTCTCGCGTATCAGGTCGCTGAAGCACTGCCAAAGAACGCTGAAGCCCAGTTGCGCAAACTGGCCGAGTTCCATAAACCCCTGTCGCCTGAGCTTGCTGAATTTTTTTCATTGAAATCGGGGAGGCGACAAACCATACTAGACGATACGGCGGAGCATCGCTATATACGTGCCCGCTGTCTTACGGTCATGCGTGAAGCAATGTGTCAGGCGACCGACGTGCGCATTGTGATGGGGGGAAGAGTCACCGGACATACAGGGAAGTACCCTGGTATCTTGGAAGAAGCGTATCTCACTCTCTGTGCAAAGAAACCTTTGTATCTGCTTGGCGGATTCGGTGGTTGCGCGCGTTTACTGACGCAAGCACTCCGAGACAAACGTCGTCCTCTTGAACTAACGCGAGACTATCAAGTAGCTCATCCCCGCAGAGCTAGGTATCCCGGTGCATATGGTAGTATGCAAGAGGAGGAGGTTGCGTTCGAACAATTAGAAGCTTCATACATACAGTACGAACAGCATGCCACGATTGGCCAAGAACGTATCGATTACAACAAATACGTCGACACGTTTCTGAGCGCGACTGTTACGGACCTTCACAATGGACTCAGTGAAACTGAGAATCGCAATCTGTTTGAAACTTCGGACCTCGATCGTATTGTCTATTTACTCATGAAGGGGCTTTCCGCAGTGTGTCGATCCTGCCCCTCGACGAAGGCGTAAATCGCTGTCGAGACAAGGAGGACGTATGGAAGACAAAGAGCAAGTGAAGTGCTGGCGTCGGGAGCTGAATGAACCCGTCCCCTTCAACTGCCCAGTGATACCTGTCTTTATGGGCGATTGAGCTGCGCAAGGTCAAAAAACAGGTCCTTCCCCGGATTCCGCAACTCAGGAAGCTCGCCCAAGCGAACCACTCTGGCCGTGATTTGTCCGGGAGCCAGGTCCAATAATCCAACTGTCCCTAAGCGCGTAGACCATAAATGCGGATGGGTCGGACTACCGGAGTTGAGCTGGAGCACGCCATCACGGTAGTCGAGGCGTTCGTAGTGGGTATGGCCGGTAATGATGATGTCGGCATGCTGACCTTTGAGGTGATAGTGTTTGAGTTCCTCGATAGGGCGGTCTTCTGGTTCCATGTCGTGGATCATCGCTACCCGCCAGCCTTCGAGGTCAAGCCAGTGGATATCCTGTACTCGTGGGTCATCCCAGCCACCGTCGTTGTTCCCTCGGGCGGCGAGAGTCGGGGCAATGTCTTCCAGCCAGTCAAGGACACGAGGAGTGACAATATCGCCACCGTGCAAAATCAGATCAACCCCGGTGAACGCTGTACGGACCTCATCCCAGAGTTCACGAATAGTGCTGGGGAGGTGAGTGTCGGTGAGTAACCCGATACGCATTACCTGACCGTTTTTTTAGTTTTCCCTGATTTTGGCACCTTTGAGGACTACATCTCCCGACGCCTTAATGCTCACTTTGCTCGATTTTATCTCGATTTCGTGCGGTTCCAGGATTATGGAGGAATCGCCAAGGTGCAGGATGGCTTTGTGTCCGCGGGCTGCGACAGAGAAAACACTTTCCAGTGTGGCGACCCGCGTGCGTAATTCCTCGACCAGGGTGGTCAGTTGCTGAACGTGTTGTGCGAGCTGCTGGGGATTGAGGTTCTGAACCGGCGAACTCATGCGTGACACCTCCATTGTCGGTAGTTTTGCTAGCGTACGTTCTACCTGTTCAGGCTGCTAATTCAACCCATAGCATTTCAACACATTCTGGCCGAGGATCTTGGGTCGGGCTGACGCTGGCATCAGGTTAATGAGTTCAAGCAGGTTCGGGATGTATTTAGGCGGATGATCCGCGTGAGGAAAATCACTGGCCCAGAAGAACCGATCCTCACCGACAAACGGTATCACGCCCGCCAGCGAACGTTCATCGGGGTCGCCGGAGACCCAGCACTGCCGCTTGAAGTAAAAGCTGGGTTTTTCTTTGAGGGGGACAGTCTGACCAATCGGCGATTCGTAGACAGCGTCCATCCGGTCCAGCCAGTAGCCAATCCACCCGGCACCAACCTCTAAGATGACAACTTGTAAATCTGGGAATTTGTCGAACACCCCATACTGAAACAGGGAAGTGAAACCTTCGCGGATGACGTTCCCGAGGACCACATTCTGAAAGAATGCCGTGTCACGACCAGTCATACGGCCAAAACGCGTTGGTGCCGCCCAGTGCGGTTCAAACGAGGGATGAAGGCCAAACGGTAAGCCGAGTTCCTGGGCCATGGCAAAGATACGATGGTGATCGGTATGTCCGTGCACTTTCCGGCTCCAGATAAAGGGCGCCGAGTAGAATCCTTTTACTCCGTCTTTTGCTGCCCGGCGTAATTCCTCTTCCGCCAGTTCGGGAATCCCGAATGGAATATGTGCGATGGGAAGCAGGCGACCATTGGAGTCAGAGCAAAAGTCAACGATCCAACGGTTGTACGCGCGTGCATACGCCATCGCTAGTTCGAGATCTTCACACTCGGGCTCCCAGAGCAAGCCCAGAGTCGGGTAGAGGAAAACGCGTTCAATATTCTCGATGTCCAGGCGCTGAATTCGCTCCTTCGGGTCCATCGAGCCAAAGGAAGCGTTATCGACATAACCCGATCCCGTTGGCTCGCGTTTATATTCGATACCGGCCAGTTGATCCATGACTCCGAGGCTTGACGGTGCACCGTTGCGAGTCATCTTGGCGGGTTTGCCGTCGACTTCCAGATATTCAAGGCCGCGTTCGTCTTTACGGATGCGGACCGCACGGTCGCGGTATTTGGGTTCGAGATACGTTTCCCACAAGTCTGGCGCTTCGAGAATATGACCATCAGCGTCTACAACGCCGGGATGCGCAATGCGCGGCAGGTCGGTAGGGGTCATCGTATAGCTCCTTTTTTGAGATCGCGTAGATCCTATTACTCGTCGGAACTGTTCACAAGCGCGGGTCCTTGGGGCTAGTATCAAACCTCACATCTGCAGCCGCATTCAAGAGCGATGTCTACCAGTGACACCTGCCTGGTGGTCCCGTCGCGACGGACATGGAGAACTAATAGCGTGTAAGGATCAAACACCACGACGTCTTTTACACCCTGAGACAAGTAGAAGTGGGGACCAATCTCCAGGTCTTTGGCTTCATAGCCTTTGCTGATGATTTCAATGACAGCTTCTGGTACCAATGTGATTGCTTCGTCTACTTCTGTTGGCTCTTGACAGAAGATCGCGATGTCCGGTCGTTTCAGTGACCCATCAGAGAAGCTGACATACACGTTCGAAATATGGACGCACGTACTTTCACGTTGCGAAGAGCTTGTTGGCTTTCCTTGTTGAATCGTCGCGCGGATACGGTCGATTGCTTTCTGGTGGCGATATAGTGGGTGCGGTTCCCAAATGGGACGACCGGCAACAATTTCGAGACGGATGCCGAGTTCATCGGCACGGAGGAATTTGGAGTCCATAGTGTTCTCGCTCTTATGCTCCAAAGGCGTTGACACGTTCTATTACGCCAGCCGTTTGTAGAGTTCGATATTCTTGGCCAGTACAAATTCTGAGGCCCGATGGAATTCCTCCTCCGAACGAGTAAGCAGTGCTTCAATACCGGTGAGCACCAACTCTTCAGGCGTTGTATGAAGGCGAGAAGCTAGATCTTCTAGTCTTCGGAGGCAATCATCAGGAAGGGCGATAGTAATTGTTGCCATGCTGTTCCTTGCCTGCGTATGTTATACGGTTATACGGGACACAACGAATCGTGCCCCGTTTGTATCTTTATTTCTTCTCCAACTTCACCCCCAACGCCTTTTGTGTTTCCGCTGGCAAGCCGGTCGGGTCGAGTAATAAGTTGTACAATTTGAGCCAGTGCGTGTGCGCGAGCTGGTGCAAAGCGAATGAGGTCTGCATAGCTTGCGGACGACCTTGCACGTCTTGGGCAACGTTAACCGCTTCTTTTGTAAGTTTGAGCGCAAACAGTGATTTCTTGGTGATCTTTGCTGCCATCTCTAAGGCTGCATCCTGAAGTTTTTCTTTCGGGACAATCTGATTGACCATCCCGAGCTGTTTCGCCTCTTCCGCCGAAAGAAAGTCTGAGGTGAACAACATTTCTTTGGCCTTGCGTACCCCGACTTCCCAGGCGTGCTGGAAGAATTCGACGCCACCAATCCCGAAACTCACGACCGGATCGCTAAACTGGGCGTCCTCACTGGCAATGATAATATCGCAGGGCCAGATCAACATCAGACCACCAGCGATGCAGCGCCCTTGCACTGCGGCAATCGTCGGCTTAGGTACGTTACGCCAGCGTTCACTAAAGCCAACGTAAATTTCCTTTTCTCGTGCCATCTGCGCTTCCGCGCCCGCGCAGGTAAACCCACACCAGGTGCCGACGGTGCGAAACTCGGACATTTTTTGATACGAATTCTGTTCGCGTAGGTCATGCCCAGCAGAGAAATGCGGCCCATTGGCCGCAAGAATAATCACTTTGACATTGTCGTCTTGCGCCGCAATATCAAAAGCATCGTTCAGCTCATAGAGCAGGCGGGTGTCTTGTGAGTTACGGGTTTCTGGACGATTCAAGACAATGCGGGCGACATGCTCAGCAGGGTTTTCGTACAGAATGGTTTGGAACTCTTGCATAGGGCCTCCCTTTCGCGGTCAGATATTGCGCGTTACTCTACACCTCTAGTTTTCGGGTGCCAACCTGATAAGGATTGACCATGGAAACCCTTCATGGTGACTTGCGCAAAATGATTGCGGCAGTGGAAACCCCAGTGGCGTATGCGCTTCCGCTCGCTGAAGAACGTCTTCCGCTGAACCCGTTGCTTGGTCAGCGGATACGTATTGCGTATCAAGGTCAGATTCAGTGTCGAGGGTGTGGGCAACTGATCAAGAAGAGCTTTAACGAGGGGTTCTGCTATCGGTGTTTTTCTACCCTCGCGCAGTGCGATATCTGCATCGTCAAACCAGAATTGTGTCATTTTGCCAAAGGGACGTGTCGTGAACCGGAATGGGGGCAGGCCAATTGTATGCAGCCCCATTATGTGTACCTTGCCAATGCCTCTGGCTTGAAAGTTGGGATTACCCGACATGGGCAAATCCCTACGCGGTGGATCGACCAGGGAGCGGCGCAAGCGCTGCCCGTGTTTCGTGTTCCGAGTCGCCATCAGGCCGGATTGGTCGAAGTGGCAATGAAAAAACATGTGTCGGACCGTACCGACTGGCGCAAGATGCTGAAGGGCGAGCCGGAAATGTATGACCTCAAAGAGCGGCGCGAAGAGTTGCTCGTCCGTTGTCAGGACGATCTCTCGGCAGTTCCTGCAGACCCGGAGGGTGACGCGCACACACCGCTTGACCAGGAAGAAGTACGAACATTCGCCTACCCGGTGCTCACGTATCCGAGCAAAGTAATCGCCTTCAACCTTGATAAGGTGCCCACCATCGAAGGCACGTTGCTGGGGATCAAGGGGCAGTATCTCATTTTTGATACTGGAGTACTGAATGTGCGGAAGTTCAGCGGATATCAGGTGGCGGTGTCAGTGTAGGTCAGTATTGTGCGGTGACACGTCCAGGGTACACAATCTCCCGTCAACGTTGACAGCAGAAAAACCTCCACGCTACAGTACGTTTCCGTGGGAAAGACCCGCAACAAGGAGTGTAGAGTATGGCCGAAGCCGCAGCAAAAGTGACCACGGAGCACCCGCAACGAGTGCCCCTGACTGGTGCACAGTATCTTGAAAGCCTCCGTGATGATCGCGAGATTTGGCTCAATGGTGAGCGGGTCAAAGATGTCACTATCCATCCGGGGTTTCGCAATGGGGCGAGGTCGGTCGCACGCTTGTACGACGCCCTGCATGATCCCGAGCAACAGACGGTTCTGACGGGCCTCACTCCTAATGGCGCGTTGACGCACAAGTCGTTTCTGCTGGCGCGTACGCCACAAGAGCTCCTTGCCCGTTCCGAAGCGATGCGCGCGTGGAGTCGCTTGCATTTCGGTTTTATGGGGCGGAGTCCAGACTATAAAGCGGGGTTGGTCGTGAGCCTCGGCGCGTGGCCCGAATATTTCGAACCGTATGCAGAGAATGCACGACGCTGGTATCACAAACTGGCGGACGAGTGTTTGTACCTGAACCACGTCGGGATCAATCCAATGGTGGACCGCTCCAAGGCCCTGCATGAACAGAAAGAAATCTTTGTTCGCGCCATTGAGGAACGTGATGACGGAATCGTTGTCAGTGGTGCGAAGATGGTTGGTACCGCTGCCGCCTTTACGCACTATAATTTTGTCTTTAACTATGGCGCTGTACCCCTCAGTGACGGGGATAAGGATCACGCGCTGGTGTTTATCATTCCGACCAATGCGCCTGGGGTGAAACTGCTCTCACGTCCATCGTATGAGTTAGCCGCAAGCCGCTCACATCCGTTTGATTATCCCTTGTCGAGTCGCTTCGATGAGAACGATGCGACGATGATTCTCGACCGGGTCTTTGTGCCCTGGGAGAACGTGTTTGTCTTTCGTGACATTCCCAAGACCAATGGCTTTTTCCCGCAGGTGCAGGTGTTGCAGAACCTGATGCTGCAAGGCGCGACGCGCTTTGTGACGAAGCTCGAGTTCTTTACCGGCCTGTTCATGCGTATTGCTGAGTCGAACGGGACCATTGGTTTTCGCGGGGTGCAAGAGAAACTCGGTGAGGCGGTCGCGCACGTACATACGTTCAATGCGCTGGTGCGCGATGCGTGTTTGTCCCCTGATCCAGCAGCGAATGGCTATGTTGCCCCCTCGCATCGCTCGATGTGGGCCTATCGTGTACAAGCGCCGAGTGTATATCCGCGCCTACGTGAGTTGATTGAACTTGTTGCCGCTGGCGGGTTGATTCAAATTCCCTCCAGTGCCAAGGATTTCGCCAATCCGGCCTTACGCACGTTTATTGATCAATACTATAAAGGAGCGAATGTCGATGCTGAACAGCGAGTGAAGTTAAGTAAGCTGGTCTGGGATGCAATCGGCAGCGAGTTTGGTGGTCGGCACGAACTGTATGAACGGAACTATGCTGGTAACGTGGAGAACCTCAAGGTCGAGACGTTCTTCTCGACTCAGATGGATGGTGACCGGGCTGTGCTCGAGGGTTTGGTACAGTCGTGCCTTGATGATTATGATCTAAATGGTTGGACCGTGCCGACCTGGATCGGACCGGAGAAGGATTGAGGAATTGAGAATTGTAGGGAGCACAAGTGCACCGGGTGTTGATGCGCAGAGCGCACCCTACCTCTTAAATCCCGGAGGGAAGCGTCTATGCAGAGTTCTCCAGCACTACAATCAACGGCGTACGATCTGGCCGACGCACTCGACGTCAATGAACTGTACCAGCAACGCGGCTGGACTGATGGGTTGCCGATCGTTCCACCGACCGAGGAACGGGTACAGGAATTTTTGGATGTTGCACGACTCGCACCTGAGGACGTGATGGGCGTCGAGTCGGTTCGTCAACGGCCCATCACCGCTGAAAAAGTCGCGATCAATGCTGTTATGGCAGGCTGTACGCCTGGGTGTATGCCGGTTATTGTTGCCGTGTTGCAGGCGATGTGTGATGAGGAGTTCAATTTGCATGGCAGTACGGCGAGTACGGGAGGGAGTGCTCAATTCATTATTGTCAACGGGCCGATTCGTTCGACATTGGGCATGAATACCACGCATAATGCCCTGGCGAATGGCAGCCGGGCCAATGCAACCATTGGGCGGGCGATACGTTTGGTGCTGATTAATGTCCTGGGCTGCATTCCGGGGCAGCTTGACCGCTCTACGCTTGGTCATCCAGGGAAATTTACGTTCTGCGTTGCTGAAGATGAGGAGGATAGTCCGTGGATGCCTCTCGCGCAGGAGCGTGGTGTGGCTGAGAGTATGTCCGGAGTGACTGTTATGGCATGCGAGTCTCCGCATCAAGTGATGAATGAATGGACCAAAGATCCGGAAGAGATCATGGAGACTTTTGCCGCGGAAATTCGTCATAACATGCTGACGTACTCAATCTGGGCAGGGAACTACGCGATTGTGATTCCCAAGCAGTTGCGTGAATTGTTGGTGGCCGCGGACTGGCAGAAAAACGATATTCGTGAATATGTCTTTCGTTCGGCGCGAGTGATGCGGCGAGAGTGGGCAACCGTTGGCAAGAAGAATATCGTTGACCGTGGCAAAGGTCCCGAGCAAGAGTTTACGGCGCTTCGTTCGCCGGATGATTTATTAGTTGTCGCGGCTGGTGGTCCAGCCGGAGGATTTGGCGCAGTAATTCCACCGTGGCTAGGAACCTGGTCGCACGCAGTGACGCGAGCTATCTCAGGCGGAGAAGTCAAAAGATAAAAACAAGATAACAGGATAAGGGATAAATGGATAAAAAAAAGAAAAGCCTAGCTTGTTGTGTTTATTCGTTATCCGTTCCTCCTTATCCATTTCCCCATATGCCCCGTACCCGTTTATCCTACTGAATGCTGACTACTGACTGATTTTTTGCGAGGTTTTTTTATGCGCATCCGTGTTCTTGATCCAACCTTTGAAGAGCCCGCCGTCGCTGGGGCGACAGTCGCGGGACTGCAGTCTTTGGCAGGACGAACTGTAGGGCTGTTGGACAACAGTAAGATTAAAGTCAAAGAGATTCTTGACTATGTTGAGGAGCTGCTGCGCACCCAGCATGGAGTGACGAATATCGTGCGCCTCAAGAAGCCGGATGCCAGTCGCCCAGCTTCGGCGGAGGTACTCGCACAGCTCGATGCCTGCGACGCCTTTATCTCTGCGGTTGGTGATTGAGGGAGCTGTTCATCGTGCAGTTTGCACGATGCCTTGTCTGCCGAGAAAGCTGGGGTGACCGCGACGGCGATCATTACCGACCGCTTCTCGCAAACTGCGCAGGTGATGGCGCAGGTCTCGGGTTTCCCTGGATACCGTTTTGCCGTCATTCCCCATCCAATTAGTAACAATAGTGAGGATGTGTTGCGCGCAAAAGCTGAGTCAGCTGTGCAGCAGTGTGTGGAGATTCTGTTGAATCGCGCCTGAACAGCAGGCAGGAAAAACAGAGATCAAGCTCGGGCAACGGAAGAAGGCGATGAGGCCGTGGTTCGGGGATTGGCTCTATCTAATGGTATAGGCAGCGGAGATCGGGACCCTTGGTGTGGAGCTTGGTTCACGGATACCGGCGTTGGGCACTCAGGGCTTGTCAATGCACCAAACGAGCTGGAGCATTGAACTTGAGGAGGACAACTATGGCCCGGCCTGTTGAGGTCAGCCCAACGATCCGGACGCCATCAAGTATAAAGTGCTTCGTCCAGCTTTGTCGACGTGGGTTGAACAGTGGCACCACGGCGTGACTAAGCGGATCAATAGCAGTCAGATCGTAACCGCACAGAGGGGGTGCAAGAGGTTGTGGCGGCTGCGGATTAGTGATAGGCAGCGAGCCCAGCATGGCAAACATTTCGCCACCACTGGGCATGAGTGAGGAAGACTGGAACGCCACACCGA
>JBFWXH010000042.1:0-60410 GCA_050187625.1 Binatia bacterium | reverse complement strand
GATATCGTTGATTTTGGCATCGTCAAAGACATTGAAGTTGGTGGCGCACGAGTAACAGTGTTTCTTACTCCTTCGACCGACAAAGCGGAGGTTGTCTCGCAAATTCGACAGCAAGTTATTGCGACATTAGCATCGCTTGTGCAGGTGTCAGTCGAGGTTGTTGTGGAACGTCCATCTCCGGTCGCGATGCCGCCTCGTCCGACGCCGGAAATTCCTGGGGTTCGTCATATTGTTGCGGTGGCTAGCGGTAAGGGGGGAGTAGGAAAGTCCACTGTTGCTGTGAATCTTGCTTTGGCGTTAGCAGCGAGTGGTCAGCGGGTAGGATTGATGGATGCGGATATTTATGGTCCGAGCATTCCACTCATGCTAGGCATGACCGAGCGCCCAAGCAGCACAGAAGAAAAACGGCTCATACCAGTAACGAAATATAATCTGAAGGTCATATCAGTTGGAATGCTAGTTCCAGACGGGCAAGCAATTATCTGGCGCGGGCCAATGATTGATAAATTGCTAACAGAATTTCTCACCAATGTTGAGTGGGGAGAACTTGACGTATTGGTGATTGATCTGCCGCCGGGTACGGGCGACGCGCAACTGACACTGGTACAGAAAGCCTCTCTCGCGGGTGGGGTGATTGTGACCACACCGCAAGATGTGGCGCTGCTTGATGTACGACGCGGAGTGAAAATGTTTGCCGACGTGCATGTGCCAGTGCTTGGGGTGATTGAGAATATGAGTTATCACGTCTGTAGTCATTGTGGCCATCGTGCCGAGGTCTTCAGCCACGGTGGAGGGGAACGAATGGCCGCGCAGTTTAAGGTACCGTTTTTAGGTGAGGTCCCTCTAGTCCGTGCGATTCGCGAAGATGGAGACAAAGGGGAGCCTATTGTTGTGGCACAGCCTAATCACCCGCAGAGCCAGGTCTTCTTGCAGATTGCGCAGCACGTGTTACAGCAACTGGAAACGCGTTCGCGACGGCAGTTGGCGGTTCACTAGCTCGTCGGTGTCGCTGTTGTCAGAGGTGGAAATCTGCTCTCGATATGGCCAAACTACGTATCTTGTACGAAACCGGCGCTCCAGAAGATGTTATTGAGTTTGACCCTGGCCAAGCTCCCTTTCAACATGACGGGCAGCCTGGCTCGATCCTGGACGTTATGCTCGGGCATGGGGTGTTGTTGGAGCATGCTTGTGGTGGGAATTGCGCATGCACAACTTGTCACGTTGTTGTCAAGCGTGGCATGGATCTGTTGTCTGAAAATGAAGAAACCGAAGACGATATGTTAGATCGCGCTCCAGGCCTCACACCGACCTCGCGACTTGGTTGCCAAGCGGTTATCGAAAAAGAGGGCGAAATCGTGATTCTGGTGCCTCGCTATACTATTAACCAGCAGGTAGGTTGACAGAGTATAGTGAATCTTCTGCGATAGAGAGTCATAATTTGAGTGTTGTGGGAAAATCTCCTACGAATTCTGCCGTTGTCGAGTCTATTGTTCAACATACTGCAGATACTCGCTCCCTTTTTCTTCGCCCGGTAGATGGACAGAGAGTGGTTTTTCGACCTGGACAGTTTCTGTCCCTGCGGCTGCCTGTTGATGGAGAAATGCTCACCCGTCCATACTCCATCGCTTCAATTCCGGACAATAGTGATTTGTTAGAGATCTGTTTTAATCTGGTGCCCGACGGGCGGGGGTCTCGCTACTTGTTTTCACTTCAGATAGGAGCGGTAGTGGATTTTACTGGGCCGTGGGGAACGTTTGTTCTTAGTCAGCCTCTGGCCGCGGAAAGTGTTTTTCTTGCCGATGGTACTGGTATTGCGCCGATTCGCCCGATGCTCTGGCATGCACTAACTTGTGGTGAGCAGATTCCACTTCGTTTGCTGTATCATGCGGAACGGGAAGAAGATTTACTGTATAGAGTCGAGTTGGAATCATGGAGGAGACAGTATCGGAGCTTTGAGTTTGCGCCAATTCTGCAATCTCCACCCCCAGGGTGGGAGGGCCTCTGGGGTACGATGGAGGAACATGTTCAGGCTCGTTATGTAAAAGGAGATACTGATCGCAGCCGCTATTTTTATATCTGTGGGGTAGGCCTGCTCGTGCTTCAGTTGCGAGATCTCTTGCGGGGAGCAGGGTACCAACGTCGGGCGGTGCTGTATGAGAAGTGGTGAGAACTTTGAAACACAGTCGTCGACGATTTCCCTCTAGTTGACAAAGTAGACCTTATGACTCTATTTTTAGGGGAGCATTAAATAAATACGAGTAGCGTGTCAGGAGCAAGGGACTACTGAAAGTGAAAGGAGAGGATAACTATGGCCTATACCGACAAGGTGCTTGAGCACTATGAACGTCCAAAGAATGTGGGAAGTTTTGCAAAAGACGAACTTGATGTCGGTACCGGTGTTGTTGGGGCCCCAGAGTGTGGGGACGTGATGAAGTTGCAACTCAAAATTAATCCGGAAACGGAGATTATCGAGGATGCTCGGTTTAAAACATTTGGTTGTGGTTCTGCCATTGCTTCTTCGAGTTATGTCACTGAATTGGTAAAAGGAAAGACGGTATCAGAGGCGTATGCGATAAAAAATGCAGAGATCGCCAAAGAACTGTCGCTACCCCCGGTGAAGATTCATTGCTCAGTGTTGGCAGAAGACGCTATTAAAGCTGCGGTAGAAGATTGGCGCGGAAGGCTCAAGAAAAGTGATGCCGCGGCGTGATCTTTTAAGAATTGTTCCTGTTAGAGAAAGGGGATTTCTATGGCGCGGTTACAGACTGTTACTCCGGTAACGCGGACCCACGGGGAAGAGGCGTTGATTAGTGATGCTGTCGTCGTGACCCAGCTCGACAAGGTGATTGGTTGGGCTCGGAAATTCTCTTTATTCCCCTATCCTTTTGCTACGGCGTGTTGCGCGATGGAGTTTATGGCTCTGTCTCTGACCCCGTACGATATTGATCGGTTTGGGGCGTTGCTGCCCCGATTTAGCCCTCGTCAAGCAGATTTACTGATGGTTATTGGCACGGTTACCTGTCGCCAGGCGCCCATTCTCAAAAGGGTCTATGAGCAAATGGGAGAACCAAAGTGGGTTATGGCATTTGGGGCCTGTGCATCGACAGGGGGATTTTACGATAATTATACGACGATGGCTGGTATTGATCGTGTCATCCCTGTCGATGTGTATGTTCCTGGATGTCCACCGCGTCCAGAAAACGTTCTCGATGCACTAATGGCACTGCAACGCAAAATTCAAGGACAAAAACAGCTTGTCCGTGGAGCCCAGCTCTGAGAAAAGCGGGAGTCCTGAGAAGGAGGATATTATGGCGACGCAAGAAGAAGTCTATGAGGCATTGCGTACGTGCTACGACCC
This sequence comes from Binatia bacterium, assembly GCA_050187625.1. GTDB lineage: Bacteria > Desulfobacterota > Binatia > Bin18 > Bin18 > JBFWXH01. The sequence goes on along the minus strand of JBFWXH010000042.1, from coordinate 57,052 downwards.
AGAGATTCCTGTGAACATTGTTGACCTTGGACTCGTGTATAATGTGGAGGTGGTTGACCAAAAAGTTGATATTAAGATGACCTTGACTGCTCGCGGATGTGGTATGGGTGGGTACATTGCTGCCGAAGCCGAGCAAAAGGTGTTAGAACTTCCAGATGTAGAAGAAGCGAAAGTTGAGCTTGTTTGGGAACCACCATGGGAACCTGGTATGATGAGCCCCGAGGCGCGAAAAATGCTTGGGATGCCGGAAGATGAGTGATGTGCTTCAGTGTCTGTGAAGGTTAGTTGCGATGACCAATAATATCCGTCGTCAGCGAGTCAAAAGCGAAAAAATGGAGAAGAAAGGGCTTGACCGATCGTCTGAGCGAAGCTCGCTGATGAACGTTGGAAAACGTGTCGACTATGCTTTGCGTGCGTTATCCTATTTGGCTGCGCAGCCGCCTGGTCAGACTGTCCCCCGTCGAGAGATTCAAACGAAACAAGACATTCCTGCACACTTTCTCTCAAAGATTATGAAACGCCTAGAGGGAGGGGGTTTAGTCCAATCCCATATGGGTTCTCATGGCGGATTTTCATTAAAGAAGCCTCCAGGAGAGATTAACCTAAAAGAAGTCTATGAATGCTTGGAAGGACCGCTACTGCTCATGGGGTGTATTGAAGAGAGAGAACGAGCCTGTCGGTACTGTGCTGTATGTAGCCAAATATCGGTATGGCATGAAGCTCAAAGGATTCTTGCTGATTACCTAGTGACGATCTCTCTACAACAGATTGCTAACAGGACGGGGCTACGTGAGGAATTAGCACTTTGGGAGCGTCGTTCTTGGAATCTCCCTACACGGGCAAGTGGCTCTTTAACTACGGTCCTTGAGTCGCGATGAATCGATAGATTGAGATCGTCCCTCACTTTTGGAGAGGAACCCTTATAGAGACGTTCATTCTGCACGGGGAAAAATCTCCAGATATTTGTAGAGATATTTTCTAGAAATGCTCATGCCTCCTTGCGCTCCTCAGCCTGGTTTGTTAATCGACTCTAGGTAGCGGATCGGGGCGTAGCGCAGCCTGGTAGCGCACCTGCCTTGGGAGCAGGGGGTCGGCCGTTCAAATCGGCTCGCCCCGATTTTACAGCGGGACCGGGAAATGAAAGAGTCTTCGTATCTATTCTTGCCTCCTGACTGTTTGCTGCTTGAGCGCCAGTAGCTCAGTTGGATAGAGCAACGGCCTTCTAAGCCGTGGGTCAGGGGTTCGAATCCCTTCTGGCGTGTGAACGTAATTAACTAGGTATGGTGGGTGTAGCTCAATTGGCAGAGCACTGGGTTGTGGCCCCAGGGGTCGAGGGTTCAAATCCCTTCACTCACCTTAAAAATTCTACATCAACTGTATAGGTTGATAACTAGGACGTAAAGGGATTATTGGATTAACTGATCAGGGAGGGAAGGAAATTTTGGGGCCGCTAGCTCAGTTGGTAGAGCAGCTGACTCTTAATCAGCGGGTCCGGAGTTCGAGCCTCCGGCGGCCCACTCAATAGAGCGAGAGTGGCGGAATTGGCAGACGCACTAGACTTAGGATCTAGCCCGCTTGACGGCGGATGGGGGTTCAAGTCCCCCCTCTCGCACCTTGAATAGAATGACGGATGGCTCCTACAATGTAATCTCAGTTGATTTCTTTCCAGTGGTCCCTTTCGTTTGCAACTTCTCTTTGATTATGAAAGTATATATCGAATCTGTTAGTCCTGTACAGAAGAAAATCAATTTTGAGATCCCTCCTGATCGGGTACAGGAAGAGATCGAAAAAGCCTACCTTACTTTTCAACATAGTGCACGGATCAAAGGCTTCCGAGCCGGGAAAGTTCCCCGCCCATTACTGGAGCGCCACTTTGGTGAGCAGGTTGCAGCAGAAGTAGGCTCTCATCTGATTGAGGAGACATATTGGAAAGCTTTGCAGGAGCATTCGTTGCTGGTTGTGAGTGATCCGCAATTTGTGACAGAACGTCTCGTTGCTGGTCAACCCTTTCGATATACAGCAACCGTAGAAGTTAGACCTGAGATAACAATTGCAAAGTACGAAGGATTAGAAGTTGAGAAGCGGACGCACAAAGTTGCCGATGAGGAAGTTGATAACGCACTTGCTCATCTTGCGGAATCCTTTGCTCAACTACATCCGGTTGTTGATCGGGATAAAGTTGAGGAAGGTGATGTTGTCACCCTTGATTATGCCGCTTCTCTTGGTGGAAGGCCCCTTGCAGGGCTACAAGGAAAGGAAAGGATGATTGAAATTGGAAAGGAAGCGGTATTCCCTGGATTTCAAGAAAAATTGATTGGGGTAAAAAAGCTGGAGACTGTTCAATTCTCTCTTCCTCTTCCTGAGAGATCTGATGGTGAAGATCTTAAATCTCCCGCTGAGGAACGGGTTGCGGCGTTCCGCGTGACAGTTCTTGATATTGCTAGGAAAGAAGTCCCTGTTCTTGATGATGAGTTTGCGAAAGACCATGGCGAATGTGCTACATTGAGTGATCTCAAGGAGAAAATACGCCAAGATCTTCAGAAGGCAGCCGACCAGCGAGCGGATAATCAAGTGCAAGAGGCTCTGCTATCACGCTTATTAGAGGAAAATGAATTCGATGTTCCACCTAGCTTGGTACGAGAACAAATGCGGCACATGTTGACAGAATCTGGTGTTATCCAGCCTGGTACTGATTTTGTCGATAGTGAGGCTGCGCTTCCTGCGAAGATCCGAGAAGAGTTTGCTGCTTATGCCCGGAAACAAGTTCGCTCCGTTTTTTTGTTAGATGCACTAGTTACACAGATCGGAATTGCCATAGGGGATGAAGAGTTGCAGGAAAAGATTGATGAAATTGTTGCGTCAGTAGGAATGGAGCGAAAAGCGCAAGTTGAAGCCTTCTACCAGCGAGAAGAAAATCGACGCGCATTGTTGACCCGTTTGCTGCAGAATAAATCATTACAAACAGTCGCAGAAAAGGCTTTGATAAAGATAGTAGAAAAAGACATTGCCGGTGAGAGGGAAAAAGAATAGAATTTCTAAATCCCTTACTTATTATGAATCTTGTACCTATCGTTGTTGAACAAACTGGGCGGGGAGAACGTGCATATGATATCTTCTCTCGGCTTCTTCGTGACCGTATTGTCTTTCTTGGATCGGTGGTAACGGATGACATCGCAAATATCATTACTGCCCAGCTTTTATTTCTTGAGTCAGAAGATCCAGAAAAAGATGTCTATTTTTACATTAACTCCCCTGGCGGTTCGGTGACTGCAGGACTTGCGATATATGATACAATGCAGTACATCCGCCCTGATGTATCAACCTTATGTTTAGGGCAAGCGGCCAGCATGGCTGCGTGGCTTCTGGCTTGTGGCGCTAAAGGAAAACGGTATGCTTTACCTCACGCACGGATCATGGTGCATCAACCTTTAGGCGGGGTACAAGGTCAGGCCGCTGACATTGATATTCAAGCGAGGGAAATCCTGCGTTTGCGAGAACAATTGAATAATATTCTGACACGTCATACTGGACAAAGTCTCAAACGTATCGAGCGCGATACGGATAGAGATCTTTTTCTAACAAGTGTTCAAGCACGAACGTATGGAATTATTGATGAAGTTATTGCGAATAGAGCGGTAAAAAAATGATGGATGAGGAGCCGATATGGCTAGACATGGGGATGATCGCCCAGGCAACTTAGTCTGCTCATTTTGTGGAAAGAGTCAGGATGAAGTCCGTAAACTTATAGCTGGTCCGACAGTCTATATTTGTGATGAGTGTATTGACTTATGCAATGACATTATTGCTGAAGAAGGAGATCAAGAGGATCCTTTCTCCGCGGTGTCTGCCGTACCGAAGCCAGCGGAAATTCGACGTGTACTTGACCAATATGTGATTGGTCAAGAACGAGCAAAAAAAATTCTTTCTGTTGCTGTTCATAATCACTATAAGCGAGTTGATTCGCAGATGGTGACAAGCGACGTCGAGCTACAGAAATCAAATATCTTACTAATTGGTCCGACGGGTTCTGGGAAAACACTCTTAGCTCAAACTCTTGCCCGTTTCCTGCAAGTGCCATTTACGATAGGAGATGCGACAAGCCTTACTGAAGCGGGCTATGTTGGAGAAGATGTCGAAAACATAATATTAAGTCTTCTCCAAAATGCGGACTATGATGTAGAAAAGTGTCAAAAGGGTATTGTTTACATAGACGAGATCGATAAGATCGCTCGCAAGGGAGATAATCCGTCGATTACGAGAGACGTGTCTGGAGAGGGAGTGCAGCAAGCCCTGCTGAAGATCATAGAGGGAACTGTCGCTAGTGTTCCACCAAAGGGAGGACGAAAACACCCTCAGCAAGAATTTGTCCAGGTTGACACTTCAAACATTTTGTTTATTTGTGGTGGGGCATTTGTGGGGTTAGAGGACATTATTCGCCGGCGTATAGGTGGAAAGAGTCTTGGATTCGGGGCAGAGGTAAAAGCCGCATCTGACAAAAGCACTAGCGCCTTGCTTACTGAGGTGCAACCTGAGGATCTATTGAAATTTGGAATGATTCCTGAATTTGTTGGACGCCTCCCGGTTCTTGCCACATTGGAAGAATTGGATGAGCAAGCGCTTGTTCGTATCTTACGCGAGCCTAAGAATGCTTTGGTGCGGCAATACCAAAAACTTTTTGATATGGAGAGCGTTCACCTCCGTTTTACAGATGGAGCTTTAGGAGCTATTGCCCGAGAGGCGCTTAAGCGGAAGTCTGGAGCACGTGGCCTACGAGCGATTATGGAAAATATCATGTTGGACGTAATGTATGATATTCCGTCTCAACCTAATATAAAAGAAGTTCTTATATCTGAGGAAGTTGTGCTGCGGAATGCACAACCAATCGTTCTCTATCAAAAGGCTGCAGCAGAGAGTGCATAAACGGGAAAATTTAGCTGTAGACAAGAAAGTACCGTTATGTTGTTCCGTAACGATAAAAAGGACCCCCGAGAAAGAGGAGGAATCGTGCGTCTACCACTCTTACCGCTAAGAGATATTATTGTATTCCCACATATGGTAGTTCCTCTCTTTGTTGGGAGACAGAAATCGATAAAAGCTCTTGAAGAGGCCGTCGCAAATAAACGTCTCATTTTTTTAGCGACACAAAGAGATGCCAAAGTTAACGACCCAGCGGCCGGAGACATGTACCAGGTTGGAACAATTGGGCATGTTGTCCAACTTCTCCGCCTTCCTGATGGAACGGTGAAGGTTCTTGTTGAAGGAAAAAAGCGAGGAAGAATTCAGCAATGCCTTGATCAGAGCGATATATTTTGGGTTGAGTGTGAAGAAGTAGAGGAAGATCAGAAACGTAGCTCAGAGACTGATGCCCTAATTCGTACGATCAATTCAACGTTCGAAAATTACGTGCGGTTAAATAAAAAAACTCCACCAGAAATGATTATGTCTGTAGCTGCAATTGATGACCTTTCTCGACTTGCAGATACTATTATCGCTCATCTCGGTGTGAAGTTAGAAGATAAGCAAGTACTTCTTGAGACTATTGATCCTTCGGATCGTCTTGAAAAAGTTTTAGGCCATATGCGGTCCGAAATTGAAATTCTTGAGGTTGAACGAAGAATACGTAGCCGTGTCAAGAAGCAGATGGAAAAATCCCAGAAAGAATATTATCTCAATGAGCAAATGAGAGCAATTCAGAAAGAGCTCGGAGAGAAAGACGAATTTAAGAACGAAATACAGGAACTAGAAGAAAAAATTCGTCAAAAGAAAATATCACCAGAAGCTCGGGACAAAGTTGAGAAGGAGATAAAGAAATTAAAAATGATGTCTCCTATGTCGGCCGAGGCAACTGTTGTAAGAAATTACATCGACTGGCTATTGTCTCTTCCCTGGTACGAATATACGGAGGACAAACTAGACATTCAGGAAGGTGAAGCAATTCTGAACGAGGATCATTACGGATTAGAGAAGGTCAAAGAGCGGATACTTGAATATCTCGCTGTTCAGAGTCTTGTTGGGCAGTCACGTGGTCCTATTCTGTGTTTTGTTGGCCCTCCTGGAGTAGGAAAAACGTCTCTTGGAAAGTCTATTGCCCGCGCCACAGGAAGAAAGTTTATAAGAGTTTCTTTAGGCGGTGTTCGAGATGAAGCGGAGATTCGGGGACATCGGCGAACGTACATCGGCGCAATGCCAGGAAAGCTCATTCATGGAATGAAAAAGGCTGGTTCAGGAAATCCGGTCTTTCTGTTGGATGAGGTAGATAAAATGTCGACAGACTTTCGTGGCGATCCATCTGCTGCTCTTATGGAGGTTCTTGACCCGGAGCAGAATACTGCTTTCAACGATCATTATCTTGATGTTGATTACGATTTGTCGAAAGTAATGTTTATCTGTACAGCTAACAACTTAGAACGTATCCCACGTCCATTGCAGGACCGGATGGAGATTATTCGAATCGCAGGTTACACGGAATGGGAAAAGTTACATATTGCAAAAAAATATTTGCTGAAAAAACAACGTGAGGCGAATGGTCTTACGGAGGATAATATTGACTGTCCAGATAGTGTGCTTTTGGCTGTCATTCGCTCATATACTCGAGAGTCAGGGGTAAGAAGTTTAGAAAGGGAAATCGGAACACTGTGTCGGAAAGTTGCTGTTGAAATTGTAAAGAAGGGCCGAGCGACTCGGGTGCGCCTGACAACTAAAAATCTAACGAAGTACCTTGGGCCAATAAAGTATCGTGTAAGCAAAGCGGAACGAGAAAATAAAATTGGAGTAGTGACTGGTTTAGCTTGGACGGATATGGGAGGAGAAATTCTTGCCACTGAGGTGACTGTAATGCCGGGGAAGGGAAAACTTACAGTCACAGGAAAAGTCGGTGATGTTATGCAAGAGTCTGCTCAGGCCGCTATGAGCTATATTCGGTCTCGAGCCCAAGAGTTAGGGTTAGAAAAAGATTTCTATCCAAAGATTGATATACATCTTCATATTCCTGAAGGTGCAATCCCCAAAGATGGTCCGTCTGCAGGTGTGACAATTGCAACATCTTTGGCCTCTGCGTTGACCCGAACTTTTGTAAGGCACGATGTAGCAATGACTGGAGAAATTACGTTGCGAGGGAGAGTGCTTCCCATTGGTGGATTGAAAGAAAAAATTCTTGCAGCCCATCGGGCTGGTATTAAAAAGGTACTGATTCCTGAAGAAAATGCAAAAGATCTTCAAGACGTTCCTAATGAGATATTAAAATCTATTAAAGTAGAAACCGTATCCCACATGGATGAGGTTTTACGGAAAGCATTGCTCATCGATGATCCAGAGAATTTTCTAGTAAGAAAAGATCCTAATCTCACCCAATCGTTGTATGAATCAGAAGCAACAGTCCCTGCCTCAGAAATCTTGGCCCATTAGCCGCGATGTGGGGTTGACGAGAATGTTTTTGGATGTTACTCCTTCCGCGTCCGATCAGAAGGAAAGGGGAATGTCCCCCTTCGCGCCATGCTCGACCTACCTTCACGGGGCGGTTAGCTCAGTGGAAGAGCATCGGCCTTACAAGCCGGGGGTCATCCGTTCGAACCGGATACCGCCCATGGTGGGGTCGTAGTTCAGCTGGTTAGAACGCCGGCCTGTCACGCCGGAGGTCGCGAGTTCGAGTCTCGTCGGCCCCGCCACTCTCACAAACAAAATAGCTAAGAATAAAGGCACACGCGTGAAAAAAGAAACAAAGACTCTTTCAAAAAGAACTCTGCTCAACGCGCGTCAGTGGCGTGTTGTTGATGCGACAGATCAAACAGTTGGAAGACTAGCAAGTGTCGTTGCATCTTTCTTGAGGGGAAAACTTAACCCCTCTTTTTCTCCTCACTTAGATTGTGGTGATTTCGTTATTGTTGTCAATGCTCATAAAGTCCGCTTTTCTGGAAACAAAATGCGGGATAAAATTTATTATCGTCATAGTGAATATCCTGGAGGAATTAGAGAAACTACTGCTTCACAGATGCTTGAACATCATCCTGAAAGAATACTGAAAATTGCGATTGAGGGAATGCTGCCAAAAACAAGGCTTGGTCGCCAAATGGCGACCAAGCTAAAAGTCTACGCTGGTCCAGAGCATCCTCATAAGGCACAAAGGCCTGAAGGGATCTCCATTGGAGAATAAGTCATGTCTGAACGGAAAGTAGAGTATTGGGGGACAGGAAAAAGAAAGACTGCAGTTGCTCGTGTGCGTCTCTTTGCTGGAAACGGGACGTACGTAGTCAATAAGCACCCTTTGGCTTCGTATTTTGGCAGAGAAACTGGAAAGATGATCGTGGAACAACCGTTTGCCGTTACACGAACTGAAGGACAGTTTGATTTGGTTGCAAATGTTCAGGGCGGAGGAAACTCTGCTCAGGCCTCTGCGATTCGTCATGGTCTTACCCGTGCATTACTTAAGGTGAATCCTGATTTTCGGTCCGTGCTCAAGAAAGCTGGGTATATTACACGAGATTCACGAAAGGTTGAGCGTAAGAAGTACGGAAAGCACAAAGCTCGTAAGCGACCGCAATACTCGAAGCGTTGATTATATAATCGACTTAATCTACGCCAAGGAGAAAAAATATCCCAGCAAGGCAGGTTGCGATGTTTGCTAGCCAAGCAGAAATAATAGGAGGAATTGCTCCGCTGTGACCCAAAGAGACGGAGAATGCAAGAAGAACCCAATATCCAAAGCCAATTACCAAAGCGATTCCCAAGGAAGTCGAAGGAGGCATTTGCCGCGCACCAGGAACAGACAAAGAAATCCCTAATAGAACCATAGTAAGAACAGTGACAGGAAGTGCAGATTTTAGATGTAGGTCAACTCTGTACATCGTAGTGTCAAGCCCCTTGTTGGTGAGGTCTGCAATATACTGGCGAAGTTGTCGAGAAGAGAATTCTTCCGCCTCTAATGCAACGACCGAAAAATCTTCCGGGGTCTCACGCAGCAGAAAATCACATGTTAAAGATAGAGGAGAAGAGGAGGTGGAGACCGCCCGCTCTTTTATCCCTTGACACTCCCAATGGTTTTCTTCCCACCTTGCTTGCGAGATTTCAACAACGGAAAAAATCTGAAATTCGTCTCGAATTCTATAGACAATTATTCCGGAGAGTACGTTCGCTCGTGAGTCGAAATGCTCGATATGGTAAAAAGAATTTTCCCCATGATACCAAAACCCTCGATCATCGAAGAGTCGATTAAAGGGTTTTTTCTTAATTTCCTCGGAATTAATTATTCGCGCCTTATGGAAAGAAGGAGGAACGACAAATTCATCCCACCCCCAGATACTTGCGCTCAGAATACCGGAAACTATCAACAAAGGCCAGGCGATTTGGAAAGTACCGACTCCACAGGATTTAAAAGCAAGAAGCTCTCGATTTCGAGAAAAGAGGCTTAAGCTCAGAAGAGAACCGGTCAATGCTGCGGCTGGAGCCATCTGAGAGACAAAAAGAGGAGATTTGAAAAAAAAATAACGAAGAACTGAGATAGGATGAGCGCCTTGTCGTATGAAATCATCAAGACGATCAAAGAAATCAATTAATAATGCGATGCCCCATAAGAAAAAGAGACAGGAAAGAAATACGCGAAGAAAATCCTTGCCTAAATAGAATGGTATAATTCGAGGAGAAGAGCGAAAGAAAAACATGTGAGGTGTCTGAATAGGGTATTTTATACGATCTATAACGGTTTATGTCCCTTATTATATAGGACGTCGCAAAGTAGATTCTTCCCAGCAGGAAAATCCAAAAATTATCAGTCCCACTCCCCCAAGTCCAATATTCGGCAACCAGAGGGCTAGTGCAGGAGAAATTATTGCTTTTTTCCCCAAAGCTTCTCCTAAGGTTAAAAGTAGATAATAGGCAACAATTATAGCAAGGCTTAAAACAAACCCATTAGCACGAAAAGACCATGTTCTTCTTATACTCAAGGGAAATGCAATAAGGGCAAAAGCAACGCAAGAAAACGGAAGAGATAGGCGGCGATGAAACTCGGAGAGCTCTGCATTAATATCTTTTGGAGTATTGTTCTTTTTTGAGACGATTTCCCAGAGAGTATGGAAAGGCATCTCTTGCGGGAGAAAGACCTCCTTATTGGCGTTAGCAAGGATAGCGGGGAGATTAATTGTAAGGTCGTACGTAGAAAAATGGGTGATATGGTAACTTGTTCTTGCAGATTCAGTACTGTGAATTGTTCCGTCTCTCAATCGAAGTGAAAATAGTTGACCTGTTTCACTGGTAATAATGAAACCCTCTCGAGCGAAAATAGTATTTCTATGCTGGGGGTCTCGACTATCGGCAATCATTATACCAGTCAGGATTGTTCCAGGAGGGTGAATTTCTTCAGTATAGATGATCACTCCATCAAACTTGTCATTAAAGGTTTTCTCTTTGAGTCCTGCAGTTGCACGAGTCTGAGCAATATCAGAAAATGCTTGTCGTAATGCAGCGTTGCTCCATGGACGAGCATAAATAGTCAATAAAAAAGTCCCTATGACGACTCCGACTGTGATTAGACTAACAGGGACGGCTGTCTGCAAAAAGCTAATCCCGCAGGTCTTTAACGCAATGATTTCTCGGTCTACGGATAAACGGCCAAATCCCCAGAGTAAAGCAAGGAGAAAAGACATTGGGACAGTGATCTCAAAGAGGACTGGAGTTATATAGAGAAAGATCTTAGCGATATCCCAGAGAGCTACACCTCTATTGACAATCAGTTCCACCAGCTTCAGGATTCTCGCCGTTAATAAGATTAAAGTGAATATTGTTAACGCGAGAAAAAATAGGCTTGCCACCTCTCGAAAAACATAGCGACATAAGACTTTGCCCATGCACGCTCATCCTAAAAAAAAAGGAAAGAATTGTAAATCGCGATGGATTTATGGATGGCATACCGTCTGTGAATATCTACGTGTTCTTCCGAGACATGTTCTCGAAATATTTATGGTGCAGTCGTTAAGAGGAACGCAACTTGACAACTTGGCAAGACAGTTTGGTATTCCTGTTCATTATGAATCTTCTGAATTTCTTGAGTCTATTTCCCAAAACGGAGTGCACCAAGGAGTTGTTGCTCGTCTCCTTCCTTTTCCCTATTCGTCACTGAAAGATATTCTTAGTAAGCAAGCTGATCTGCTATTGGTTTTGGATGGTGTGGTCGATCCCCGTAATCTTGGGGCGCTTTTACGTACCGCCGACGGAGCTGGAGTTGGTGGAGTTATTCTTACCAGTAACCGCTCAGCTCCCATTTCTTCTTTAACTGAAAAATCGGCGACTGGAGCGACGGTGCATATTCCCGTTTGCCGGGTAGAAAACCTTGCGAGAACACTCTCTATAATGAGAAAGGCTGGCTACTGGCTTATTGGGCTTGTTCAAGATGAACAACGTCTAATTTATCATGTTTCGATATCTAGCAAGGTTGCCTTAATTTTGGGAGGAGAAGAAAAAGGCCTTCGTTTTCTCACTAGAAAAATGTGTGATTATCTTGTGGCAATTCCTATGTCAGGAGGTATCCCTTCTTTAAATGTTTCCGTAGCCGGAGCAATTGCCTTATACGAATTTTCACGAAAATTACATTACCCTGAACATGAGCCTACGCCCTCAAAATAAGAGAGGATGGTCGCACGCTCTTACAATTTAACTAACAAACTCGAGTCTTGATTTGTGTTTGGACAGTTAAGCTATCGGTGATATGCCGACATGAACGAGATGATATTAAGGAGCACCTTGCTACTCCGGCGCCATTGAACTTTTGCAAGGCATGGGGGAACAACGTCAGAGAACCAGCGAAGAGTCTATGTACGAGAAGTTATCCCCAAAGTAGTAGATCTCAACCATCTGGTGTTATATGCTGGCATTTGAAGGTCATCACTCTCCAAACACGCAATTAAAGTTCACACTTTGAGTCCATACTTCTTTGACAATATAACAACCTTACTGTATCAAGTCAGAAACGGGGTTCACCAAATAAGCTTTTATATACCCAATCTCTCTCAGCTTTAAGAACCAGCGATTTGAATCTAGCGCTATTGACTTGCATATAATGAGTCGATAAGTTCTACTGCCTTTATTGAACGCGTTAACCTTAATTATATAAAGATACTTTTTCTTTCAAGTCTGAACAAGAATACAGATCCCGAATGCTCTATTGTATAACATCGTGATAATCGCTGGCGTAGCTCAACGGCAGAGCAACTGATTTGTAATCAGTAGGTTGTAGGTTCAAGTCCTATCGCCAGCTTATTTGATAGCAGTAGATTTGCAGGGGAGCTAAAAATGGGGAGAGGTTCCCGAGTGGCCAAAGGGAGCAGACTGTAAATCTGCCGGCTCATGCCTTCGGAGGTTCGAATCCTCCCCTCTCCATACTCAAAATAACGAAGGGTTAAGCTTTTATTAGGAGAGAATCAAATGCGGGAATAGCTCAGCTGGCTAGAGCGCGAGCCTTCCAAGCTCGGGGTCGCGGGTTCGAATCCCGTTTCCCGCTTATCGCCTATAGTTAGTAAATTGTTCGTGGAAAATTGAAAAAAGTGCAAAGTGGTATTGTGTACTGCCCAGGTAGCTCAGTCGGCAGAGCACGTCCTTGGTAAGGACGAGGTCGGCGGTTCGATCCCGCTCCTGGGCTTTGTGAACTAAGTTAAGTATTCGACTGCTATCCCTTCCTGTTTGTTTTGTGAGGCAAGGCTAGTTCATCAATAAAAGCATGCTACAGGTAGACCCCTAATTTCTATCTTTAACACTCAGCGAGGAGAGAGACGATGGCGAAGGCGCGGTTTGAGCGGACGAAGCCGCACGTGAATGTAGGGACGATAGGGCACATAGATCATGGGAAGACGACGTTAACGGCGGCGATTACGAAGGTGTTGGCGGCGAAGAAGTTGGCGAATTTCATTCCGTTTGATGAGATAGACAAGGCGCCGGAGGAGCGGGAGCGGGGGATAACGATCAACACGGCGCATGTGGAGTATGAGACGGATAATCGGCATTATGCGCATGTGGATTGTCCGGGGCATGCGGATTACATCAAGAATATGATTACAGGGGCGGCGCAGATGGACGGGGCGATATTGGTAGTGGCGGCGAGTGAGGGGCCGATGCCGCAGACGCGGGAGCATATTTTGTTAGCGCGGCAGGTAGGGGTGCCGGCGATCGTTGTGTTCATGAACAAGGTAGACATGGTGGATGATCCGGAGTTATTGGATTTGGTGGAATTGGAGATGCGGGAGTTATTGTCCAAGTATGAGTTTCCGGGGGATGACACGCCGATTATTCGGGGGAGTGCGTTGAAGGCGTTAGAAGGGGACCAGGGGGAGTTAGGGGAGCCGGCGATTTTTCAGTTGATGGCGGCGGTAGATAGTTTTATTCCGGAGCCACAGCGGGACATAGACAAGCCGTTTTTGATGTCGGTGGAGGATGTATTTACGATTTCGGGGCGGGGGACGGTGGCGACGGGACGGATAGAGCGGGGGAAGGTGAAAGTGGGGGAGGAGGTCGAGATTGTAGGGATTAAGGCGACGGTGAAGACGGTAGTGACAGGGGTGGAGATGTTTCGGAAGGTATTAGATGAGGGGGTAGCGGGGGATAATGTGGGGTGTTTATTGCGCGGGGTGAAGCGAGAGGAGATCGAGCGGGGGCAGGTATTGGCGCAACCGGGGAGCATTACGCCGCATACGAAGTACGAGGCGGAGGTGTACGTGTTGACGAAAGAGGAGGGGGGACGGCACACGCCGTTTTTTAATGGGTATCGGCCTCAATTTTATTTTCGGACGACGGATGTGACGGGGAATGTGGCATTGCCGGAGGGGGTAGAGATGGTAATGCCAGGGGACAATACGCGGATGGTGGTTGAATTGCTGACGCCGATTGCGATGGATGAGGGGTTGCGGTTTGCTATTCGTGAGGGGGGTCGGACTGTCGGGGCCGGTGTCGTCACTAAAATCCTGCTGTGAAATTGTTACAGTGTGTTTTTTAACTAAGGAAGTAATTATGCGCGACCTTATTGCTTTATCTTGTGAACAATGCAAACAGAAAAATTATACGACGACGAAAAACAAAAAAACGACAACGGATAAAATATCCTTACGAAAATTCTGCCCATTTTGTCGATCCCATACCTCACATAAAGAATCAAAAGTATAAGAAGTAGTTGTGGGTCAGTAGCTCGAATTGGTTAGAGCACCGGACTCCAAATTCGGGGGTTGCAGGTTCGAGTCCTGCCTGACCCGTATAATATCCCCAAAAGCGTAAATAGGGCTGTATAGCACAACATAAGAGTAAATACGCGATCAATCAGTGGTGAGAAATTTCTAAAGAACGCTATATTTTTTCAGAAAGAAAAGACAAGATTAATGGCGCATTTATAACTTCTATCGTTTATTATAGTCTATTAAAACAATGAAAGAATGGATTAATACATCTCAAGCTTTTCTCCAAGAAGCCTGGGCAGAATTTAATCGAGTACAATGGCCAGCTCGAAAAGAAGTCAGAGGAGCAACGTTAGTTGTAATTATTTTGGTCGCTATTATTGCGTTATATCTCTTTTTTGTTGACTGGATACTTTCCTTTCTTCTGCAAAGTTTTCTTGGGAAATAAATTAGTTAGATTTGCCTAGATTTATCAAAATCGTGAGAGCACTGTGACTAAGCAATGGTATGTTGTTCACACCTACTCTGGATACGAACGAAAAGCCAAGGCTGCCTTGGAGGAACGTATTCGGACTCTTGGTAAACAAGAGTATTTTTCAGAAATATTAGTTCCCGAAGAGCAAGTTGTTGAGCTTGTAAAAGGTAGGAAAAGAACTTCTGCTCGAAAATTTTTCCCTGGATATATACTCGTCAATATGGAGATGAATGACGAGACTTGGCACGTTGTAAAATCAACTCCAAAGGTCACGGGATTCGTTGGGGGATCAAATGATCCTAAAACTATCCCTCCTGTTTCGGAAGCCGAGGTTTTAGAAATTAACCAACAAGTACAAGAAGGAACTTTACGACCTAAGCCAAAAGTCTTTCTCGAAGTGGGTGAAAGCGTAAAAGTTACTGACGGTCCGTTTCAAGATTTTACCGGTGTTGTCGAGGAGGTGAAGCCGGAAAAAGGGAAACTACGTGTTTTAATCAGTATTTTTGGGCGTGCCACGCCTGTCGAGCTTGACTTGGTACAAGTTGAAAAAGCTTAATTTGAAGGACAGAAAGTTATGGCAAAGAAAGTAGTAGGGGAAATAAAGTTACAGATTCCGGCTGGCCAAGCGACTCCAAGTCCACCTGTCGGTCCTGCCTTGGGTCAGAGGGGAGTAAATATTATGGAGTTTTGTAAATCTTTCAATGCGCGAACCCAAGGACAACAAGGATTAATTATCCCGGTTATTATTACTGTCTATGCCGATCGCTCTTTTTCTTTTTTAACTAAAACACCTCCTGCTTCGGTACTGATAAAAAAGGCACTAGGGATAGAGAAAGGATCTGGTGAACCAGCAAAAAAAAATGTTGGTTCGATTACGAAGGAGCAAGTGAGAGAAATCGCGTCTACAAAACTTCCTGATCTTAATTCTGTAGACATTGAGGGAGCGATGAAAATTATCGAAGGAACTGCCCGAAGTATGGGGATAGAAGTGGTAAATTAATATGGCACGACGAAGTAAAGGTTACAAAATAGCTGAAGAAAAAGTGGACCGCAGTAGATACTACTCCCTTCAAGAAGCAGTTACCCTTGTTCGTGAAATGAGTAGGGCAAAGTTTAACGAGACAGTTGAAGTTTCGCTTCGCTTAGGAGTTGACCCTCGTAAAGCAGATCAAAATGTTCGAGGAACGGTTACTCTCCCACACGGAACGGGAAAAACGGTTAGAGTAGCTGTATTTGCGAAAGGGGAGAAGGCTCGCGAGGCCGAGAATGCAGGAGCAGATGTTGTTGGGGATGAGGAACTTGCTAAACGGATTAGCGAAGAAGGATGGCTTGAGTTTGATAAGGCTATTGCAACGCCTGACATGATGGGTGTTGTTGGGCGGTTGGGAAAAGTTCTTGGTCCACGCGGATTAATGCCTAATCCCAAAGTTGGTACAGTAACCATGGATGTCGGAAAAGCCGTTCAAGATCTGAAGGGGGGAAAGATTGAGTATCGGGTTGATAAGGCAGGAAATGTCCATGTTCCTGTTGGAAGGATTTCGTTTGATGAAAAGCAATTGATAGAAAACACTACCTCCTTTCTTGCCAGTGTCGTTCGCGCAAAACCTTCTTCTGCTAAGGGAACATATCTTCTTGGAATGTCAATGAGCTCAACTATGGGAGTCGGTGTGCGGATTGACCCGACTGTAGCACTACAGCAGGCACCTGTTTGAGTTCCAAAGAAAGGTGAGTAGGGAGGATTTATGGATCGTTTAGAGAAAGAGAGCGAAGTTAGTTCTTTGAAGAAACGATTTGATAAAGCAACGACAGCTATGGTTACTGAATACAAAGGTCTAACTGTTGCGGAAATTACAACCTTGCGTAGGGAGCTACGCGAAGTTGCAGCTGAATACCGTGTTGCAAAGAATACCCTCATTTCACTGGCTATTGAAGGATCGCCATATCTTTCTCTGAAAGAGTTATTAAGTGGACAAAATGGTATTGTTATCGGCTATGGTGACGCCGTAGGTTTAGCGAAGGTAGTTGTTCGATATGCAAAGGAGAACAACAAATTTTTTATCAAAGGCGGCGTGACAGATGGACAGTTTCTTGCCCCGGCGGGAGTTGAGATCCTATCTCAGTTGCCAAGCCATGAAATTTTGCGAGCTCAACTATTAGGAGTATTGTCTCGCCCCGCTACACAACTAGTTTGTACACTTTCCGCACCGGGGGCGCAGATGGCCAGGATACTAAGTGCTAGGCAAGAACAAATTCAATAAAATATTTCGTAGTTTATTTTTGATGATTGAAGGAGGATTCAATGGCTCTTGCTCCAGAGAAAATGGAAGAGATTGTCGATACCCTTTCTGGATTAACAATCTTAGAAGTAGCAGATCTTGTTAAGAAACTCGAGGAAAAATGGGGGGTTAGTGCAGCTGCTCCAGTTATGGTCGCTGGCGCTCCTGGGGCTGCCGCAGGGCCGGAACCCGCAGCCGCAGCGGTAGAGAAGGATGAATTTGATGTTATTCTAACAGGCTCCGGAGATAAGAAAATTCAAGTTATCAAGGTTGTTCGTGAATTAACAGGGTTGGGCTTAAAGGAAGCGAAAGATCTAGTAGACGGAGCCCCTAAACCTGTTAAGGAAGGTATTGCTAAGGGTGAAGCTGAAGAGATGAAGAAGAAATTGGAAGAGGCAGGCGGATCGGTTGAGTTAAAGTAGAACCCTTGACGTAAGGAGGGGAAATGTCCGTCCAACTTGCAAATAATTTCCGATTTCGAAGATCGTTTGGTCGGATCGGGAAAATTATCGATATTCCACACCTATTGGAAATACAAAAGCATTCCTATGACGAGTTTCTTCAGCAAAATATCTTATTAGAACGGAGAGTGGACACTGGATTACAGGGAGTCTTTCGTTCCGTTTTTCCGGTGAAAGACTTTAATGAAACAGCGTCTCTGGAGTTTGTTAGTTATACTTTGGGTGATCCGAAATACACTGTTGAGGAATGTCACCATCGCGGTATGACTTATGCTGCTCCGTTGAAAGTGACGATCCAATTGGTTCTTTGGGATGTTGATTCAAGGACTGGCGCACGGACGATAAAAAACGTTAAAGAACAGGAAGTCTACTTTGGAGAACTTCCCTTGATGACAAATCATGGGACGTTCATGGTGAACGGAACAGAGCGGGTGATTGTTAGTCAGCTTCATCGCTCGCCTGGAGTATTTTTTGATCATGATAAGGGAAAAACTCATGCAAGTGGGAAGCTTCTGTATTCAGCACGTATTATTCCTTATCGTGGATCCTGGATAGATTTTGAGTTTGATCCTAGGGATATTCTTTATGTTCGTATAGATCGACGCCGTAAGTTCCACGCGACAGTACTCCTTCGTGCTCTGGGAATGTCAACCGAGGATCTGCTGAACTACTTTTATAAAAAAGACACTATCCTTTTCGAGGGGAAGCGTTTAGCGCATAAGGTTTTCAGACCTGATCAGTTGTTAGGCGTCCGCGCAACCAAAGACGTCCGTCATCCTGTTTCGAACGATCTTATTGTTAAAGAAGGGCGTAAGTTTACTAGGAGTCTTTTGAAGCAGATGGAATCTGCTGGGATTGAGAAAGTCCCTGTTACTATTGAAGAAATTATAGGTAACGTTGCTGCCCATGATATTGTTGATCCCAATACAAAAGAAATACTCGTTGAGTGTAATCAAGAGATCACAGAAGAGAACATCGAGAGGTTTATTGACCATGATATCTCCTCTATAGAGGTATTGTTCATTGATGACTCGCATATAGGACCCTCTCTACGCAATACGTTACTCCAAGACAAAATTCCATCTGCCGAAGAGGCGGTAGTTGAAATATATCGGAGATTAAGACCTGGAGATCCTCCGACCGTTGAGGCAGCAACTCTTTTTTTCAATAATCTCTTCTTTAATTCTGAGAGATACAACCTCTCCCGTGTCGGACGATTAAAGCTGAATCACAAACTTCGTCTCAATGCACCCCTTGATCAAGGGACGCTGCGTCGAGAGGATATTCTTGAAGTTGTACGATATCTTATTGAGCTGAAAAACGGAAATGGCATTGTCGATGATATCGATCATCTTGGAAATCGACGAGTACGTGCGGTTGGTGAATTAGTGGAAAACCAATTCCGCATAGGGCTGGTTCGTATGGAACGGGCGGTAAAAGAGAGAATGAGCCTCCAAGATGTTGAAACATTGATGCCTCAGGAACTCGTTAATTACAAACCTGTATCTGCCGCCTTAAAGGAGTTTTTTGGTTCAAGCCAGTTATCTCAGTTTATGGATCAAACGAATCCGCTTTCTGAGGTAACACATAAGCGTCGTCTATCTGCTCTTGGACCGGGGGGACTTACTCGTGAAAGGGCAGGTTTTGAAGTCCGAGATGTCCATCCGACTCACTATGGTCGTGTTTGTCCTATTGAAACTCCAGAAGGGCCAAACATCGGATTAATCTCTAGTCTTTCAACGTATGCGCGAGTTAATGAATTTGGGTTTATTGAGACTCCATATCGAGAAGTCGAAAATGGACGTGTCACTGATCGGGTTCGCTATTTATCTGCATTAGAGGAGGAGACTCAAACTATAGCGCAAGCAAATGCTCCGGTCGGAGCGCGGGGTATGCTAACTGGAGAGCTTATCTCGGCACGACTTGGCGGTGAGTTTGTAATGGTGCGTCCTCAGCAAGTCCAACTCATGGACGTTGCACCTACTCAACTAGTGAGTGTTGCTGCAGCACTTATTCCTTTTCTGGAGCATGACGATGCAAACCGAGCCTTAATGGGTTCGAATATGCAACGTCAGGCTGTTCCGCTTCTACGGACCGAAGCCCCATTGGTTGGTACAGGGATGGAGAGTGTAGTAGCTCGTGATTCTGGAGCCACTGTTGTAGCAAGGAGATCTGGGGTTGTTGAAAGTGTCGATGCAACTCGAATTGTTATCAAGGCTGACGCGCCAGCTGGACCTGGGGATGTTGGAGTAGATATCTACACGCTAACAAAGTACCAGCGATCAAATCAGAATACCTGTGTTAACCAAAAACCTATTGTATTAATTGGGGATAGGGTCAAAAAAGGAGAGGTTATTGCTGATGGGCCAGCTACAGATATGGGGGAATTGGCTCTTGGATGTAATGTAGTTGTCGCCTTTATGATTTGGGGAGGGTATAACTTTGAAGATTCTATCCTTGTTAGTGAACGTCTTATAAAGGATGATATTTTTACCTCGGTACATATAGAAGAATTTGAGTGTGTTGCAAGGGATACAAAACTTGGCCCAGAAGAAATAACGCAAGATATACCGAATGTAGGTGAAGAAGCCCTAAAAGATCTTGATGACAGCGGTATCGTTCGAATTGGTGCTGAGGTTAAACCGGGAGATATCTTAGTTGGGAAAATAACCCCAAAAGGTGAAATGCAACTCTCGCCAGAGGAAAAATTACTACGAGCTATATTCGGAGAAAAAGCGGGTGAAGTTAGAGACACTTCTCTCCGCGTCCCCCCTGGTGTTGAGGGAACTATCGTCAATGTAAGAGTTTTCTCTAGAAAAGGGGTTGTTAAAGACGATAGAAGTAGGAGTATAGAGGAAGATGAAATTCGTCGAATCCATACGGACCAAGAAGAAGAGGTTCGCATTATTAAGGAGAGTACCTTAGGAAAAATAAAAACTCTCCTAGTGGGCCAAACAGCCGCGGTGCGCCTGAGCGACGACGACTCTCGTCGAGTTCTTTTACAAAAAGGAAAAGAAATTTCAGAGGAAATTTTTAATGAAATTCCTCCGTCTGCATGGGGAAGAATAAGAGTTGAAGATGTAAAGATTGATGAAGAGTTAACCCGTGTGGTCGAGGCTATGGAAGACCAGATTAGCCAAATTCGGGAGGAGTTTGATCGACGAATTGAGAAAATTCAGAGTGGTGATGAGCTTCCTCCTGGGATTATAAAAATGGTAAAAGTATTTGTCGCCATCAAGCGGAAATTGCAAGTAGGTGATAAGATGGCGGGAAGACACGGAAATAAGGGGGTACTCTCTCGTATATTACCACAGGAAGATATGCCCTACCTGGCAGATGGAACTCCTGTTGATGTTGTATTGAATCCTTTGGGCGTTCCTTCTCGAATGAACGTTGGACAGATATTGGAAACCCATCTTGGCTGGGCCATCCGAAGTCTCGGCCAAAAAGTCAATGATGAAGTTATAAGAGACGAAAAGAAAGAGGAAGAAAAATATCTGTCTGCACTGAAAGAGCTTTATGGAACATCTGAGGATTTTTGGCAACTTGTAGATGCTCTACCACAGAAAGATAAGCAACGTGTTATCGACAGAGCCATGAAAGGGGTTCATATTGCTTCCCCTGTGTTTGATGGTGCAAAAGAAGAGGAAATTCTTTCACTTCTCAAGCGTTCTGGACTTCCTGAGTCCGGACAAACAATTCTATATGACGGAAAAACAGGTGAGCCTTTTTCTGAACCTGTGACTGTTGGCATTATGTATATTATGAAACTTCATCACTTGGTTGAAGATAAAATTCACGCTCGCTCTACCGGTCCGTATTCCTTAGTAACTCAGCAACCTCTTGGAGGAAAGGCACAATTCGGCGGGCAGCGACTGGGCGAAATGGAGGTATGGGCATTAGAAGCTTATGGCGCAGCCTATAGTCTTCAAGAAATGCTGACGGTGAAATCTGATGACGTGGCTGGGCGAACTCGTATGTATGAGGCAATTGTGAAGGGTGAAAATGTCCTTGAGCCTGGTCTCCCTGAATCATTCAATGTTATGATTAGAGAACTACAAAGTTTGGCGCTAAATGTCGAACTCCTAGAAGAAACGGAAACACGTTAGGGAGCAAGAGGAAGAGATATGGAAGATTTTCTCGGTTTATTCGAAAGACCGCAAAATCCGCTCCGCTTTAATGCTATCCGCGTGTCCTTAGCTTCTCCAGTAATGATCCGGTCATGGTCGCATGGAGAAGTAAAAAAGCCTGAGACCATCAACTACAGGACATTCAAACCGGAGCGTGACGGTTTGTTTTGTGCAAAGATTTTTGGCCCAACTAAAGACTATGAGTGCAACTGCGGAAAATACAAGCGCATGCGGCATCGGGGGGTCGTATGTGAAAAATGTGGTGTTGAAGTTATTCAGTCAAAAGTTCGCCGTGAACGAATGGGACACATCGACTTAGCAAGTCCAGTCGCTCACATCTGGTTTCTTAAGAGCTTACCTAGTCGAATAGGAACCTTGCTTGACATCACGCTTAAGGAGCTTGAGCGAGTACTTTATTTTGAATCGTATGTGATTGTTGATCCTGGACAAACTCCGTTAAAGAAAAAAGAGTTGGTAAGTGAGACGCGATACCGAAAGCTGGTAGAGGAATATGGTCCTGGTAGCTTTCGAGCTGAAATGGGAGCGGAGGCTATTCGAAAACTTCTCTGCGACCTTGATTTGGACAAACTTGCAGAAGAGCTTCGTATTGAAATGCTAGAAACATCTAGCGATGCAAGAAGAAAAAAAATCGCAAAGCGCTTAAAAGTGATCAATGCTTTTCGACTATCAGGAAATCGTCCTGAGTGGATGATCTTAGAGGTCCTTCCTGTTATTCCTCCCGACCTTCGTCCTCTTGTTCCTTTAGACGGGGGGCGCTTTGCTACATCTGACCTCAATGATTTATATCGTCGAGTTATCAATCGGAATAACCGTCTTAAGCGCCTTATTGAATTAAGTGCCCCAGATATAATTATCCGCAACGAAAAGCGTATGCTACAGGAGGCGGTAGATGCGCTGTTTGATAATGGCCGTAGAGGACGGCCTCTCAGTGGACCGAGCAAACGTCCGCTAAAATCCCTTTCTGATATGCTTAAAGGGAAAGGCGGCCGTTTTCGTCAAAATCTTCTGGGAAAGCGAGTTGATTACTCCGGGCGTTCTGTCATTGTTATTGGGCCCGAGTTACGTCTCCACCAATGCGGGTTGCCAAAACACATGGCACTCGAGCTCTTCAAGCCGTTTATTTATAACAAGCTCGAAGAGCGCGGCTATACGACAACTATTAAGAGCGCCAAGAAGATGGTGGAAAAAGAGCGTCCAGAGGTCTGGGATATCCTAGATGAAGTTATCCGCGAACATCCGGTTCTCCTTAATCGTGCTCCCACATTACATCGCTTAGGTATACAAGCGTTCGAACCTACTCTGATTGAGGGAAAGGCTATACAACTCCATCCTCTTGTTTGTATGGCTTACAATGCTGACTTTGACGGTGATCAGATGGCAGTGCACATCCCTCTTTCGGTGGAAGCGCAAGTCGAGGCTCGTGGTTTAATGATGTCGACAAATAATATATTGTCGCCAGCTCACGGAAAAGCTATCATCGGTCCCACTCAGGACATCGTTCTTGGACTATATTCGATGACTCGAGAGAAACCAAGTGTCCTGGGGGAAGGAAAAGTTTTTAGTGGTCCAGACGAGGTTAGAATTGCCTACGACCAGGGTGCAGTGGATCTACAGGCTCGAATTAAGGTGAAGATCCACGGAGAAATGGTAGATACTACTGTTGGACGAGTTCTTCTTTACGAGATAGTCCCCTCAGAACTATCCTTTTCCGAAGTCAATCGGGTTATGAAAAAAAAGGAGCTGGGAACACTAATTGACAGTTCCTTTCGTAAAGCAGGGAACAAAGCGACGGTCATCTTTGCTGACCGTTTAAAAGATCTTGGATTTGAACACGCAACTCGGGCAGGAATATCAATTGGAATCCAAGATATGGCTATTCCTGCGGCAAAAGGGCGCTTGCTCACAGAAGCTCAGAGAGCCCTGGAAGAAATTCAAGATCAATATACAAAAGGATTAATTACTGATGGGGAACGCCACAACAAAGTTGTTGATACTTGGGCTGCGGTAACAGATGAAGTCGCTAACGAGATGTTTAAGGGGTTACAAGAAAACCATCAAGGCTTTAGTCCTATCTACATTATGGCAGATTCTGGTGCACGTGGAAGTGCTCAGCAGATACGGCAGCTTGCTGGAATGCGCGGCCTTATGGCCAAACCATCAGGAGAAATTATTGAAACTCCGATTACGGCGAATTTTCGAGAAGGCCTCTCTGTCCTCCAGTACTTTATATCCACTCACGGTGCACGGAAAGGACTAGCTGACACCGCGTTAAAGACTGCAAACTCTGGTTATCTTACCAGACGACTTGTAGATGTAGCTCAAGATTCAATTGTCAGCGATGAAGATTGTGGGACGATAGATGGTATAGAGATGACCCCCTTAGTCGAAGGGGGGGAAATCATTGAAGGACTAGGTGAACGAGTTCTAGGTCGAGTCGCTTTGGAAGATATTCGCGACCCGTTTACTAACGAGATTTTGGTTCCTGCAAATGAGGAAATTGATGAGGACAGGATAAAGCTGATAGAGGAAGCAGGAATTGAACGTGTCCGAATTCGTTCTGCTCTAACCTGTCAGACTCGGCGGGGCATTTGTATCCGTTGCTATGGTCGTGACCTCGCTAGGGGAAGAATGGTTAATATGGGAGAAGCAGTTGGGATCATTGCTGCCCAGTCCATTGGGGAACCAGGAACTCAGCTGACTATGCGAACGTTTCATTTTGGTGGAGCAGCCAGTCGAAGAGCTGAGCAGACAACGTTGACAGCGAGGAATGAAGGAATTCTTCGGTTCCTGAATCTCAAAACGGTTGTGAATAGGGACGGCGATCTTGTTGTTATGAATCGTAATGGCGAGCTTTCTATCGCCGATGCTCCAGAACCAGGAAGAGAACGGGAGCGGGAACGTTATCCAATTGTATACGGTGCAAAGCTAAAGAAAAAAGATAAGGAGCGAGTAGCTCCTGGTGATCTTATTGCAGAATGGGATCCCTATACGGTTCCGATCTTAACTGAAGTTGGCGGCGAGGTGCGATTTAGCGATCTTGATGAGCGAACAATGCAAGAAAAAGTGGATGAACGAACCGGTCTCTCAAGTCGCGTTGTTGTTGACTATCGAGATCCTAATGTCCGTCCACGTATAGCAATAGTTGACGAACAGGGAAAGGTAGCGAAACTTTCGAATGGTAACGAGGCGCGATATGTCCTGCCGGTAGGAGCTAACCTCAATGTGGTAGAAGGGCAGAAAGTAACTGCAGGAGATGTTGTTTCGAAAATGCCGCGTGAGACGACAAAAACGAAAGACATTACAGGGGGCCTACCGCGTGTCGCAGAGTTGTTTGAAGCTCGAAAACCAAAGGAGTTTGCTGTAATTAGTGAGATTGAAGGAATGGTGTCTTTTGGAAAAGATACTAAAGGGAAGCGGAAAGTTATTATTACCCCTGAAATAGGCGAGAGTCGGGAGTATTTGATTCCACGGGGCAAACATATCAGTGTCCGCGAAGGAGACCATGTTCGGGCTGGAGAACCATTAATGGATGGATCTTCCAATCCCCATGACATTCTGGGAGTCCTAGGAGAGAAGGAGCTTGCAAAGTCGTTAGTCGACTCGGTGCAGGAAATTTATAGACTCCAGGGAGTTCGTATTCACGATAAACATATAGAAGTCATCGTCAGGCAAATGATGCGAAGGGTTGCTGTCACTGAAGTTGGTGATTCAGATTTCCTTATCGGTGAACAAGTGGAGAAATGGAGATTTCAAGAAGAAACGGAGAAAATCCTTACTACAGGAGGGCGGCCCCCTGAGGCTAAATCGCTGTTAATGGGGATTACAAAAGCGAGTCTTTCCACAGATAGTTTTATTTCTGCAGCTTCATTTCAAGAAACAACAAAAGTTCTTACTGAGGCGGCGATTCACGGAAAGATCGATATGCTTTTGGGATTGAAGGAGAATGTCATAATGGGTCGACTTATTCCTGCGGGAACGGGCACTCCAGGGTATAATAATGTTATTGTTAAAACTGCTGAGTCACAAGATGTACAAGATGCCTCCTCTCATGCAATAGGAGCCTAAATCCTATTTGAAAAATTGTTATCAAGGAGAATACATGCCGACTATTCAGCAGCTAGTTCGGATTGGAAGAGAGCAACAGAAGAGAAAGCGAGCAACACCTGCACTGCAAGCCTGCCCTCAAAGACGTGGTGTGTGTACCCGTGTATATACAACAACCCCGAAGAAGCCTAATTCTGCTTTACGGAAAGTTGCCCGAGTGCGATTGACGAATGGAATTGAAGTAACGGCATATATTCCGGGAATAGGTCATAATCTGCAGGAACATTCAGTAGTTTTGATCCGGGGGGGGAGAGTAAAAGACCTACCGGGAGTACGTTATCATATTGTTCGCGGAACTCTGGACTCAATAGGTGTACAAGATAGGAAACAAGGACGATCAAAGTATGGGGCAAAAAAACCAAAGTAAAACAAGCGGATTAAAGAGGAAGTGTTATGCCACGTAAAGGGCCCGCTCCAAAGAGAGAAATTCTTCCTGATCCTAAATATAGAGATCAAACGGTCACTAAATTCGTTAATATGATGATGAGTGACGGGAAGAAAGGAGTAGCAGAGAAGATTTTGTACGGAGCGCTCGGTATCCTTGGGCAGCGCACCTCCGAGGAGTCATTGGAAACATTCCACAGAGCGCTAGAGAATGTAAAGCCGATCGTAGAAGTCCGCTCGAGGCGAGTTGGCGGAGCGACTTATCAAGTTCCAGTCGAAGTGCGAACGACACGTCGGAATTCTCTAGCTATGAGGTGGCTTGTTCAGTCGGCGCGACAGAGACCTGAGAAAAGTATGCCAGAAAAACTTGCGGGAGAACTGTTTGAAGCGTCACAAAATCGAGGGGGAGCCGTAAAAAAGCGAGAGGATACTCACCGCATGGCCGAAGCTAATAAGGCGTTTGCACACTATCGTTGGTAATAAAGAACGGATCCTGTTGCTACGCTGTTGACTCTTCTGAAATAGCCACTACAATTGCGGCTTTCTAAAAGAACGACAAATTTTAATGGCAGGGGAATTTGGGTACTACTTAAAACGTACCCCACGCCCAAGACCCCTTAAGTAAATCTTCTTACTTTTTATTTTAAGAAACACTCAGCGAGGAGAGAGACGATGGCGAAGGCGCGGTTTGAGCGGACGAAGCCGCACGTGAATGTAGGGACGATAGGGCACATAGATCATGGGAAGACGACGTTAACGGCGGCGATTACGAAGGTGTTGGCGGCGAAGAAGTTGGCGAATTTCATTCCGTTTGATGAGATAGACAAGGCGCCGGAGGAGCGGGAGCGGGGGATAACGATCAACACGGCGCATGTGGAGTATGAGACGGATAATCGGCATTATGCGCATGTGGATTGTCCGGGGCATGCGGATTACATCAAGAATATGATTACAGGGGCGGCGCAGATGGACGGGGCGATATTGGTAGTGGCGGCGAGTGAGGGGCCGATGCCGCAGACGCGGGAGCATATTTTGTTAGCGCGGCAGGTAGGGGTGCCGGCGATCGTTGTGTTCATGAACAAGGTAGACATGGTGGATGATCCGGAGTTATTGGATTTGGTGGAATTGGAGATGCGGGAGTTATTGTCCAAGTATGAGTTTCCGGGGGATGACACGCCGATTATTCGGGGGAGTGCGTTGAAGGCGTTAGAAGGGGACCAGGGGGAGTTAGGGGAGCCGGCGATTTTTCAGTTGATGGCGGCGGTAGATAGTTTTATTCCGGAGCCACAGCGGGACATAGACAAGCCGTTTTTGATGTCGGTGGAGGATGTATTTACGATTTCGGGGCGGGGGACGGTGGCGACGGGACGGATAGAGCGGGGGAAGGTGAAAGTGGGGGAGGAGGTCGAGATTGTAGGGATTAAGGCGACGGTGAAGACGGTAGTGACAGGGGTGGAGATGTTTCGGAAGGTATTAGATGAGGGGGTAGCGGGGGATAATGTGGGGTGTTTATTGCGCGGGGTGAAGCGAGAGGAGATCGAGCGGGGGCAGGTATTGGCGCAACCGGGGAGCATTACGCCGCATACGAAGTACGAGGCGGAGGTGTACGTGTTGACGAAAGAGGAGGGGGGACGGCACACGCCGTTTTTTAATGGGTATCGGCCTCAATTTTATTTTCGGACGACGGATGTGACGGGGAATGTGGCATTGCCGGAGGGGGTAGAGATGGTAATGCCAGGGGACAATACGCGGATGGTGGTTGAATTGCTGACGCCGATTGCGATGGATGAGGGGTTGCGGTTTGCTATTCGTGAGGGGGGTCGGACTGTCGGGGCCGGTGTCGTCACTAAAATCCTGCTGTGAAATTGTTATGGCTACGATGAGCGAAAAAATTCGTATCCGGTTGAAAGCATATGATCACCGGGTGTTGGATCAATCTGTTAAGGAAATTGTTGAAACGGTTCGCCGTACTGGTGGAAGAGTTGCAGGGCCAATTCCATTACCGACTCGAATAGAAAGATTTACCGTGAATCGTTCTCCTCACGTTGATAAAAAGTCGCGTGAGCAGTTCGAGATTCGAACACATAAGCGCCTTCTCGACATCCTTGACCCAACACAGCAAACAATAGATGCTTTGGGAAAGCTGGAGCTTGCAGCTGGTGTTGATGTTGAAATTAAGCTTCAGTAAGGGAGTCTAATATTATGATTGGGCTGATCGGTAGAAAAATTGGTATGAGCCAGATATTTGCTGCTAATGGGACTCTCGTTCCTGTGACCGTTATTGAAGCCGGACCTTGTACTATAGTGCAAAAAAAAACCGATGACAAAGACGGATATTCTGCCGTTCAGTTAGGATTTGGCCGGCAAAAAACTCAACGATCCACAAAATCCTTGATCGGACATTGCCAGAAGGCGAATGCAGAGCCATTTGCTTTATTGCGAGAGTTTCGCACAAACGACATAGATCTCTATGAAGTGGGAAGTGTTGTCTCGACAGAACTTTTCAGTCCTGGCGAAGTGGTTGATGTAATAGGGAAAACAAAAGGACGTGGATATTCAGGTGTGATAAAGAGGCATGGAATGCGTGGTTTCCCTAAGACCCGGGGAACCCATGAGTACCGTCGGCATGGAGGGGCTATCGGGAATCGCTCCTATCCAGGGAGAATTTTTAAGGGGAAACGCATGGCAGGACAATATGGAAACGAACGTGTAACGGCTCGTAATCTTCGTATTGTTGATGTCCGAGCTGAAAATAACCTTCTCCTCGTCCAAGGTGCTGTCCCTGGAGCTCGTGGCGGAATTGTTCTCATACGGAAGACTGTAACTGGAAAGAAGTGATATGGAAGAACAGGGAAAAAACATTCCAGTTTTCTCATCAAACAGAGAATCCATTGGCGAGATTATGGTACCTTCAGCGATGGTAGATCAGAGCCCACGCGAACATCTTCTTTTCGAAGCTGTGAGAATGCAGCTCGCAAACCGACGTTCAGGTACTGCGGCGACGAAGACCCGCGGTTTTGTGAGAGGAGGAGGAAAGAAGCCCTGGCGCCAGAAGGGTACTGGGCGTGCAAGGTCAGGAAGTACCAGGTCTCCAATCTGGGTGGGGGGAGCTACGATATTTGGACCTCAACCGCGTTCTTACATGTATCGATTGCCTAAAAGTGCTAGACGTGCGGCTTTGCGTGCAGCTCTAGCTGAAAAATACCGTGAAGGACGTCTTACAGTGGTAGAAGACATATCGCTAGATGCAATAAAAACAAAGCTGATGATTGACTGCCTTAAGCGACTACAATTGTCTGATAGTGTACTGATAGTTATTGCTGATGCTAGTGCTGTTATTGAGAAATCAGCCCGTAATATTCCATGGGTCAAAGTCTTACGAAGTGAAGGCCTGAACGTGTATGATCTGCTTCGGTTTCGCGAGGTTCTTTTTACTCAAGCCGCCTTGCAGAAAATTAGTGGGAGGCTTGCCGTATGAACAGGGATGTGTACTCAGTGCTTGTGAGCCCGCTGATAACGGAGAAGGCGACTTTAGTGAACGCAACAGGGAACCAAGTCGTATTTCGGGTCCGTGCTGAGGCAGATAAGCTCATGATCAAGCGCGCTGTGGAGACGCTTTTTAAGGTAAAGGTCGAGAAAGTTCATACTTTACAGTACCTTGGGAAAGTTCGACGGGTAGGGAAGTCCTTGGGGCGCAAACCAGGGTGGAAGAAAGCCTATGTGAAGCTCGCAGAAGGGGATCGTATCGACTTTTTTGAAGGATCTTGAGATGGCTATTAGACAGTACAAACCAACGTCGACTGCTAGACGCTTTCAAAGTGTGGTTGACTTCAAAGATTTAAGTAAGAAGAAGCCGCAACGATCACTGCTAGCGTCAATATCGAGGAGCGGGGGAAGAAATAATAACGGTCGTATAACGATCCGTCACCGTGGAGGGGGGCACAAGCGGAGATATCGGATTATTGATTTTCGCAGAGATAAAGATGGTATAGCTGCTAAAGTGATTTCTATCGAATACGATCCGAACCGTTCTGCTAATATCGCACTGTTAAGCTACGTCGATGGGGAAAAACGTTACATACTTGCTCCTGTGAATCTCATAGTAGGCGAGACGGTGATGTCGGGAGAAGGTGCCGACATTAAACCAGGAAACGCCCTGCCGTTGAGCAACATACCGTTGGGAACAATGGTTCATAATATTGAGCTCAAAATTGGTAAGGGAGGGCAGCTTGTACGAAGTGCTGGTGGTGCTGCTCAACTTATGGCGAAGGAAGGAAAGTATGCAGCCATAAAACTCCCGTCTGGAGAGGTTCGCCGAGTACATATCCGGTGCCGTGCCACTGTGGGTCAGATTGGTAATCTTGATCATGAGAATGCTTCTCTCGGGAAAGCTGGTCGCTCCAGATGGTACGGTCGCCGACCCCATGTACGGGGAATGGCTATGAATCCAGTTGATCATCCGATGGGGGGTGGCGAGGGGCGTGGAAAAGGCAACCATCCCCAGAGCCCGTGGGGTGGATTGGCGAAGGGATTTAAAACGAGAAAGAACCCGCGGACAGACAAGTATATTATGCAGAAAAGAAAGAAGTAGATGTTATGCCACGTTCCGTGAAGAAGGGTCCGTTCATTGATGACCATCTTTTGAGAAAGGTTGAAACGCTGACAGAAAGTGGAAACAAACAGGTTGTTAAAACTTGGTCACGGCGTTCTACCATCATTCCGGAAATGATCGGATACACGTTTGCTGTACATAATGGAAAGAAGTTTATTCCGGTGTATGTGACAGAAAATATGGTCGGTCATAAGTTAGGAGAGTTTTCGCCCACGCGGACGTTCTACAGCCATGCTGGTGATCGCAAGGGTGAAGTAAAAAAAGGGAGTAAAGGATAGGGACAGACGATATGGAATCGAGAGCAGTGCTACGGGACGTTCGTATGTCTCCCAGGAAAGCGCGATTGGTAGCTGACCTTATTCGTGGAAAACAGGTTGAACAAGCTCTAAATATTCTCCGATTCACCCATAAAAAGGCTGCGCGTGTGCTGACTAAGACTTTGCGGTCGGCGGTAGCGAATGCTGCAGATACGCAAAACGTGGACCCTGATCGGCTGTATGTGAAGGCTACATATGTTGATGGTGGGACAACGTGGAAGCGTTTTATGCCACGAGCACATGGTCGAGCAACACCGATTAGAAAGAGAACTAGTCATTTTACTGTCATTGTTGAGGAAAGGGAGTAGGGGCAACGAATGGGCCAGAAGGTACATCCAAGGGGATTTCGTCTCGGGGTTATAGAGGGATGGGATTCGCGATGGTTTGCTGGAAGTGAATACGCGCAGTTTCTCCATGATGATATTTATCTTCGTAACTTCATAAAAAAGCGGTTGCAGCATGCAGGAATTGCGAAGATTGAGATTGAGAGGGCGGCAAGTAAGGCAAAAATTAATATCCATACAGCAAGGCCAGGGATTGTTATTGGAAAGAAGGGGGCGGAAATTGAAAAGTTGAAGGCGGAACTGGCTAAGCTTTCCAGTAGAGAAGTATATTTAAATATTCATGAAGTGCGTCGCCCTGACCTTGATGCTCAACTTGTTGCGGAGAATGTTGCATTACAGCTAGAGCGTAGAGTCGCGTTCCGTCGGGCAATGAAAGAAAGTGTTGCTCGTGCGATTCGTATGGGGGCTCAGGGAGTCAAAGTTCGATGTTCCGGTCGTTTAGCAGGGGCTGAGATAGCGAGAACTGAGTGGTATCGTGAGGGTCGAGTGCCGTTACATACGTTGCGCGCTGATATCAGTTATGGCCTCGCCGAGGCGAAGACTACATATGGAGTCATTGGAGTAAAAGTATGGATTTGCCGTGGTGAGATTCTTACTCGTGACGAAGAACAGCAGCGAGCGGCGCTAAATACGTAAATGGAGAGAATATTATGCTGGCGCCAAAGAAAGTAAAATATCGGAAACAGCAACGCGGACGGATGTACGGAGATGCGCACCGAGGAAGTTCCTTGGCGTTTGGCGAATTTGGACTTAAAGCGCTAGAACGTGGATGGGTAAGTGCACGTGAAATAGAGGCGGCGCGAGTAGCGTTAACTCGCCATGTTAAACGTGGAGGAAGGATTTGGATACGGATCTTTCCAGATAAGTCTGTGACAAAAAAACCAGCAGAGACAAGGATGGGAAAAGGCAAAGCCGCACCAGAGTTCTGGGCGGCTGTTGTAAAGCCCGGAAGGATGCTGTTTGAGATGGAAGGAATACCAAGAGACATTGCGAGAGAAGCCCTCAGGTTAGCATCACATAAACTTTCGGTGAGTACTCAATTTTGTGAACGGTCTGGAGTGACATATGCGAGCTAAGGCGATCCGCGACTTGACTACCGATGAGATTCGGCAAAAAGAGAGTGAAGTTGCAGAGGAACTTTTTCGTTTACGTCTACGGAAAAATACAGGCCAACTAGAAAGTACGATGCTTGTTCGGAAACTCCGCCGTGACTTGGCACGGATAAAAACAATCCGTCATGAACAGACACGACGTAGTACAGGAGAGTAAGAACCGTGCTAGGGAAGAGAAAAGAACGGCAAGGGGTTGTTGTTAGTGACAAAATGGATAAGACGGTAGTTGTTCAAGTTGAACGTCTGGTCCGGCATCCCATCTATAAGAAATATATAAGGCAACGAGCGAGATATAAGGCACACGATCCACAGAATCAGTACCATACTGGCGATTACGTAGAGATAGTGGAAACACGTCCCTTGAGTCGGGACAAGCGCTGGATGGTGCGCTCCATTATTAAACAGGGAGCAAAAGAGTAAGAAGAGGAGCGCGTGATGATTCAAGTAGAAACGATCCTTGACGTTGCTGATAATTCTGGTGCTCGTAAAGTACGTTGTGTGAGGGTGCTTGGTGGAACGCGACGACGTTACGCATCTATAGGAGATGAAATAGTTGTTTCCGTGCGTGAAGCGATTCCCAATGCAAAAGTAAAAAAGGGAGACGTCATGCGTGCTGTCATTGTGCGTACTGCGAAAGAGATTGGTCGCCCGGATGGATCATACATACGATTTGATAATAATTCGGCGGTTCTTCTTGACAATCAGCGAGAGCCTGTTGGGACACGAATTTTTGGTCCAGTAGCGAGGGAGTTGCGAGCTAAACGTTTCATGAAGATCATCTCTCTCGCCCCTGAGGTGCTATAGGAAGAAATATGCTAGCGCGAGTAAAGAAAAATGACACTGTCATGATAGTTGCCGGGAAAGAACGTGGAAAGATTGGGAAAATATTGCGTGTTTTACCGCAGGAAAATAGGGCTATTGTAGAACGATTAAATATTGTAAAACGCCACGTTAAACCGAGGGGACCCCAAAGTCCTGGGGGAATAGTGGAAAAAGAGGCTCCAATACATTTGTCGAATTTGATGCCGATGTGCGAACGATGTAATGCCCCTGTTCGCGTGGGAACACGAGTGTTTGAGGATGGAAAAAAAGCTAGGTGTTGTCGGCGTTGTAACGAACTTTTGGATAAGTAGTATGTCATCTCGTCTCAAAGAAATTTATCAACAACAAATTCTACCCGCCCTGAGACAAGAGCTTGGGTGTGAGAATATAATGCAAGTCCCACGGTTGTCGAAAGTGGTTGTCAACATGGGTTTGGGGGATGCTGTACAAAACAACAAAATCCTCGAAGCTGGAGTTAACGAAATCGCCCAGATTACCGGACAGAAACCTATTATCACGAAGGCTCATAAGTCGATTGCGAACTTTAAACTTCGAGAAGGAATGCCTATTGGATGTGCAGTGACACTGAGAGGGGAGCGGATGTTTGAGTTCGTTGATCGCCTAGTGACAGTAGCGTTACCGCGTGTGCGTGATTTTCGGGGAGTGCCTGAGAATTCTTTTGATGGAAGAGGAAACTATTCACTAGGAATAAGAGAGCACGTGATTTTTCCCGAGATCAATATAGATAAAGTTGAACAAGTTAAAGGATTTACGATTTCCTTTGTGACGACGGCTAGAGATGACGCCGGGGGACGAGCTTTGCTACGCGCCTTAGGTATGCCGTTTCGGAGTTAATTTCTATGGCACGAACATGTCTACGAGTTAAAGCTCAACGCAAACCGAAATTTTTAGTTCGCCAACATAACCGCTGTCAGCTATGTGGACGACCGAGAGCATTCTATCGGCGGTTTCGAATGTGTAGGATCTGTTTGCGAAATTATGCTTTAAAGGGACAAATTCCTGGACTAACAAAAGCGAGTTGGTAGGGGGACAAGAATGCAAGCTGATCCAATTTCTGATTTGTTAACTTGTATTCGTAATGGACTGCACGCGCACAAGGAACAAGTAGAGGTTCCGTGGTCCTCTATAAAAGAGGAAATCGTGAAAGTTGCGATTCAAGAGGGGTTTTTGAAAGAAAAAGCGACGGTTGACAAAGATGGTAAGGTTTTGCTGCGAGTCTGGCTGAAGTACGATGGAAATGGGAACTCTGCTATTCTGGGATTAAGGCGCATTAGCAAACCAAGCTTGCGAACATATTGTGGTGCGAAGAAAATACCATTGGTGCAGAACGGACTCGGGGTAAACATTTTATCTACATCAAGAGGAGTGCTTCCAGATCGAGAAGCGCGGAAACTCAACGTGGGTGGGGAGGTCCTTTGTAGCCTGTGGTAAATATTGAGCAGAAAGAGGGAAAAGCAAATGGCAGGTGTTGGGCGTTGGCCAGTACCGGTACCAGATAAGGTGAAATTATCTATTGAGAACGGCAAGATAGCAGCACAGGGAGAAAAAGGACAACTTGAAGTGCCTGTTCATTCTTGCGTTTCGGTAGAGGTGGCCGAGGGAGCCGTAGTGATTCGACGCTCGGAAGAATCTCGACGAGCTAAAGCCGTTCATGGGCTTATGCGCCAACTGATAGCAAATATGCTTGAAGGGGTTAGTAAAGGATTTACCCGGACCCTAGAGATTAGCGGTGTTGGATATCGAGCCGAGGTTGTAGGAAAGGAGATCGTACAATTTAATCTAGGCTACTCTCATCCTATTATGTTTCAGCTCCCTCCTGGAGTACAAGCGAGAATTGAGCGGCAAACTGTGATCACACTTGAGGGGATTGACAAGCAAATTTTAGGGGAGGTTGCTGTTGCGATTAGGCGACTTCGTCCACCAGATCCATATAAAGCTAAAGGAATAAAGTTCGCAGAAGAAAAAATTAGGAGAAAGGCTGGCAAGACTGCTGGAACAAAGTAAGTTATGGCCCACACTAATCCTCGGGAACGTGCCCGTTCTTTACGACAACGACGTGTCCGGAGAAAAATTTGCGGAACGAACGACAGACCACGCTTGTGTATATATCGTAGTGGAAAGCATATGTACGCCCAAATTATTTCTGATGAGAGTGGAACAACTCTGACTTCCGCTTCAACGCTTTCGGAGGAAGTCTATTCAGTCGTTCAAAAGTGTGGAACGGTTGAAGCAGCAAAAGCTGTTGGAGATTTATTAGCAAAAAAGTGCCGGACAAAAGGTATTATTCGTGTTGTTTTCGATCGAAATGGCTTTCTTTATCATGGACGTGTCCGTGCATTAGCTGAAGCTGCGAGAGAAGCGGGTTTAGAATTTTGAAGGAGCGGAATGTGGACGCTATAGGTGAGCGCATTAATCCGGATGGATTAGAGATCAAGGAAAAAGTAGTTCATATAAGTCGCGTAAGTAAGGTTGTAAAAGGGGGACGTCGATTTAGTTTTAGCGCTGTTGTCGTTGCTGGGGATGAGGCCGGACATGTCGGGTATGGATTAGGAAAAGCTCACGAAGTACCAGAGGCGATACGTAAGGGGATCGAGCAAGCAAAGAAATCGCTTATCCAGGTGCCTCTAGCTGAAGGAACTATTCCTCATGAAATTATCGGGAAACATGGAGCAGGTCGTGTGTTTTTGAAGCCTGCGTCGCAAGGAACTGGCCTGATAGCAGGCGGGGGAGTTCGTGCCGTTATGGAGCTTGCTGGAGTAAAGGATGCTCTTACAAAATGCATCGGTTCTACAAATCCCCACAATGCCGTTCGTGCGACTCTTGAAGCGTTGCGTAACCTTTCGATTCCTGAAAAAGTAGCTGAGCGCAGAGGGAAGGCGCTTGCAGAGATACGGTAGTGTCAAATTAAGGGAAGTTGTATGGACTCTTCTACAAAGGCGAAAGTTTTGCGAATCACTATGAAACGAAGCAATATCGGGTGCACGCGTCGACAGAGAGATACCCTAATTGGTTTAGGGCTTTCTCGACGCGGGAAGACAGTTCTCCGAAACGATTCGCCCTCGTTGCAAGGGATGATACAAAACGTTAAGCATCTTATTGAGGTGGAAGATTATGGATCTTAGCAATCTACATCCAGCCGCGGGGTCCACAAGGAAAAAAAAGAGAATAGGACGAGGCCCAGGTTCAGGGCATGGGAAAACTTCAGGAAAAGGCCATAAGGGAAAAGGCTCTCGCTCAGGTGGCAATACCCCTCCTGGATATGAGGGGGGACAGATGCCACTCATAAGGCGATTACCGAAATATGGATTCACTAATCCGTTCCGGACAGAATATAGTATAGTTAATATAGGAAGTTTGGAGAACTTTTCTTCTGGTACTGTCGTAGATCCGATAATACTCAAGGAATCTGGGCTTATATCGAGTAATAAGAAAAAAATTAAAATCCTTGCCGACGGAGAATTGACCAAAGCGCTAACTGTAAAAGCTCAAGCATTTAGTCAGCAAGCTAAAGAAAAAATTGTGTCCCTTGGTGGAACGGCTGAAGTCATATGATTGAAGGGTTCCAAAACGCGACCAAGATTGCTGAGTTACGAAAACGTATTATATTTACGTTTGCCCTTCTAGCTGTATATCGAATCGGTGTCGCCATACCAACACCGGGAATTGATGGTCAGGCGTTAGCAGTTTTTTTTGAGCAAGCACAGAACACAGTATTTGGACTTGTTAACCTTTTTTCTGGAGGGGCACTCGAGCGGTTTTCGATTTTCGCGCTTGGCATTATGCCATATATTAGTGCGTCGATTATTCTGCAGCTTCTTACTGTAGTTATCCCGGCGCTAGAAAGATTGTCGAAAGAGGGAGAGCTTGGAAGAAGAAAAATCACCCAGTATACGCGGTATAGCACCGTCGGACTTTCCCTTTTACAGGGTTTCTTTATCAGTATGGGGTTAGAGCAGATTCAAACCCCTAGTGGAGGTTCTGTTGTTTATCATCCTGGCTGGGGTTTCCGTCTGATGACAATGATCACGTTATCATCAGGGACCGCGTTTATAATGTGGTTGGGGGAACAGATCACCGAACGAGGAATTGGCAACGGAATATCCTTGATAATATTTGCGGGTATTGTTGCAAGCATACCATCAGCTTTGACAGCGACGGTTGAGTTCGTGCGAGAAGGAGAGCTTGGAATTCTGGTGGTCGCTTTAATTTTGGTGCTCATGGTGGTGGTAGTGGCAGCTGTAATCATTATGGAGCGTGGACATAGACGAATTCCTGTTCAATATGCGAAGCGCATGGTTGGAAGACGTGTGTATGGTGGGCAAAGCTCTCATCTCCCGTTGAAAGTAAACACTGCTGGAGTGATTCCCCCTATCTTTGCTTCATCCGTTCTTGTATTCCCTGCAACAATTGCTGGATTTGCGAATAATACATGGGCGGAAACTGTGGCGAATGCCCTTAACCCGGGAAGCCTCATATATAACGTTCTTTATGTTTTATTGATTATTTTCTTTTGTTACTTCTATACTGCGGTTGTATTCAATCCGGTTGATGTCGCTGATAACATGAAAAAGTATGGGGGATTTGTTCCTGGTATTAGACCGGGACAAAGGACGGCGGAGTATATTGATCGGATTTTGAGCCGTATCACCTTAAGTGGTGCTTTATATGTTTCTCTTATTTGCGTTCTCCCCAATATTCTTATTGGAGGGCTAAACATTCCATTTTATTTTGGTGGGACGGCGCTTCTTATTGTTGTTGGGGTGGCTTTAGACACAGTTTCTCAGGTCGAGACGCAGATTCTTATGAGAAACTACGAAGGATTCATGAAACGGGGCCGTGTTCGAGGGAGAAGAGGTTAGCTAAAGGAGAGGACGTGCGTATCGTTCTAGTCGGACCGCCAGGAGCAGGAAAAGGAACTCAAGCGCGTGTACTACAAGCTGCGCTTGGTGTTCCTCAGATTTCTACAGGAGACCTCCTTAGAGAAGCAGTGCAGTCAGGTAGTGCGTTAGGGAAAAAAGCTCAATCTTATATGGATAATGGCGAGCTTGTTCCGGATCAACTGGTAACAGACCTTGTTGCAGAGCGTATCCGGAAGGATGATTGTAGGAATGGCTTTCTCTTGGATGGTTATCCTCGAACCATTGCACAAGCTGACGCGTTGGCTGAAAAACTTGATGATTTACAAACTCGTCTAGATGCAGTGATTAGTGTAGTAGTTCCTCGGCGTGACCTTGTGGATAGACTAAGTGGGCGATGGATATGTAAATCTTGCCAGGCAATGTATCATGAACGTTTTAATCCACCTCAAAAACCGTTTACTTGTGACTCCTGTCACGGAGAGTTGTATCAGCGAAAAGATGACACCGCCGACACCGTTATTGCCCGCCTAGAAGTTTATGAGCGCGCGACCGCCCCTCTCTTGTCTTACTATCGCGAACGTTCATTATTGAGGGAAATTGACGGAACAGGGGCATTGGACGTTGTGTCTCGGCGAATAACCGACATCTTGAAATCTTTATAGCCTAAGCTCGCTCATGATTTTTCTGAAGTCACGGGAAGAAATCGAGATCATGCGCATTGCCAATAGCGTGGTGTGCGAGATCTTGGAGGAGTTGAGAAGTAATATTCGTGCCGGAATGTCAACAGGGGAAATTGATAAGCTCGCAGAAGAGATGATTAGGAAAAAGCGGGTTCGCTCTGCTTTCAAAGGTTACCAGATGCGTAACGGGACAGTTCCGTTTCCTGCAACAATTTGTGTTTCTTTGAATGACGAAGTCGTTCACGGTATCCCTTCTTCTCATCGGTTATTACAAGATGGTGACATTGTGAGCCTTGACTTTGGGATTATCTATGAAAATTTCTATGGCGATGCTGCGTTAACTTTTATGCTTGGCCAAGGCAATGATATAGCGAGGCGTCTTATTGATACCACTGCCGGCGCACTTGAGGCTGGAATTGCGGAAGCGCAAGTGGGAAATCGTCTCGGCAATGTGTCGTCTGCGATTCAGGAATGGATTGAGAAAGAGGGGTTTTCTGTAGTTCGAGAGTTTGTCGGGCACGGGGTCGGGCGGAAACTCCACGAAGACCCGGCAGTGCCAAACTATGGGAAACGAGATCGTGGTGTTCGCTTGCGTGAAGGATTGGTCATAGCTATCGAACCTATGGTGAACGCTGGTAAGGCTGATGTCATGCTGAAGAGTGATGGTTGGACCGCGGTGACAAAAGACGGCAGTGTTTCTGCTCACTTTGAACACTCAGTTGCAATAACAGAACGGGGACCGATGGTCCTCAGTCGGGTATGAAGAGAATGCTGTGAATAAAGAGAGAGTGCTATGAAAATACGAGCTTCAGTGAAGCAAATTTGTCGAAAATGCAAAATCATTCGTAGGGAAGGTGTAATCCGAGTTATATGTGAAAATCCTCGCCATAAACAGCGACAAGGATAATTGTACTTTATTACAAGATTACAAACGGATCAGCGCTGTAGCGAAAAGAAGGACACTTTATGGCACGCATTGCTGGAATAGAACTTCCAAGAAATAAGAAATCTGGCATAGCTCTGACATATATATACGGTATCGGAAGAACGACCGCGGTGCAAATTCTGCAGCAGGCGGAGGTGGATGAGAACAAGAAGACCGATGACTTGACGGACGAAGAGGTTGTTAATATTCGTCGAGTAATTGATCAAAGCTATCGAGTTGAGGGAGATTTGCGTCGAGACATCTCAAGCGCCATCAAGCGTTATGTCGATATTGGCTCATATCGAGGTCTCCGTCACAGGAAAAACCTACCTGTACGGGGACAACGTACACGGACCAACTCGCGTACGCGTAAGGGTCCAAGGCGAACTGTCGCAGGAAAGAAGCAGGCCCCAACTCCAAAATAAATTTGATAGTGGAATAGGAGAAGAATAATGGCAAAAGCGGGAGGGGCAGATCGCTCGTCTGCGCGGAAGAGAAAGATACGCAAGTCGGTTCCTGAAGGGGTCGTGTGTATTCATTCTACATTTAACAACACAATTGTAACTATATCTGATCCGCAGGGAAACGTTGTTGCATGGGCTAGCGCAGGAACAGTAGGCTTTAAGGGCTCTCGAAAAGGAACGCCATTTGCCGCACAGGTCGCGGCAGAGAGTGCTGCTCGCAAAGCTGTTGATGCAGGAATGAGGAGTGTTCAAGTACAGGTGAAGGGGCCAGGAGCAGGACGAGAATCTGCCTTGCGATCACTACAGGCAGCGGGGTTTGCCATCAATGTTATTCGTGACGTAACCCCTATTCCACATAATGGGTGTCGCCCTCCAAAAAGGAGGCGGGTCTAGAAGTTTCTCTCAATCACGAGTCGGCGTCGTGTAGTTATTCGTCAATATAAGACCCTAAAAAAACAAGGATTGCCAGGAGGACTTTGTGGCTAGATACGTTGGCCCTGTCTGTCGTATGTGTAGACGTGAGGGTATCAAATTATTTCTAAAAGGTGAGCGCTGTTACACTGACAAATGTGCGATAGAACGTCGAAGTTATCCTCCTGGTCAACATGGGCAGGGACGGGGAAGAAAGACTACAGAATACAGTGTGCAACTCCGTGAGAAACAGAAGCTCCGTCGTATCTATGGCATGCTAGAGGTTCCGTTCCGCCGTTTTTTTGGTTTGGCTGAACGACAGAAGGGAATCACAGGTGAGAACTTAGTGACGCTGCTTGAGCGCCGTTTAGATAACATGGTGTATCGTATGGGATTTGCCACCTCTCGATCAGAAGCACGACAGCTGGTACGACATGGGCATTTTGTTGTCAATCAACGGCGTGTCACCATCCCCTCTTATCTCGTCTATGTAGGAGATGAAGTACAAGTTAGGGAAGCGAGTCGGAAAATTGCTCGTATTCAAGAATCTGTTGATCTTACTCAAAGACGTGGAGTTCCAGAATGGATAGAGGTGAACAAGGATACCTTCAGCGGGCGGGTCAAGTCCTTCCCGACAAGAGTTCAGCTGAATCTACCTGTGAACGAGCAATTGATCGTGGAACTGTATTCTAAAGTGTA
The DNA here is from genome assembly GCA_050187625.1 of Binatia bacterium. Lineage (GTDB taxonomy): Bacteria > Desulfobacterota > Binatia > Bin18 > Bin18 > JBFWXH01. The sequence continues at coordinate 15,794 of JBFWXH010000042.1, read as the reverse complement.
AATGTCGCCTGATATAGCCTGATATAGATTGAGTGTAATTCGGAAAGAGGAATCCGCATGCAAGAGAGTTGGCGTGACCTTATAAAACCTAAGGGACTTGAGGTCGATGACAAAACTGTCACCCTGACCTATGGCCGATTTTTTGGTGAGCCATTTGAGCGCGGATTTGGAACCACGCTAGGTAACTCGTTAAGACGGGTTCTTTTGTCGTCTCTATCCGGTGCGGCGATAACGAAGGTGCAGATTCGTGATATCCCTCATGAGTTCTCCTCGATCCCTGGAGTCACGGAGGACGTCACTGATATCCTGTTGAACCTTAAAGAGGTTCGCTTTCGTTTGCGGAACAGTGAAAGTGAAAATATCCGACTTGATGTACATGGTGAACGATTAGTTACTGCCGGAGACTTTAACGTTGGTCCTTACGTCGATGTTCTGAATCCAGAACATCACATCGCAACACTGGGAAAAGGGGCACGTTTAGAAATTGAGGCTACTGTTCGTCGGGGTCGAGGCTATGTGACTGCAGAACGTCAAAAAGGAACGGAAGAAAATCCGGTTGATACTATCCTTCTTGATGCGGCGTTTTCACCGGTACGAAAGGTGAATTTCGTTGTCACTAACGCTAGAGTAGGACAACGGACCGACTATGAACGGTTAGCGTTGGAAGTATGGACGGATGGAAGTATACGCCCAGAAGAAGCTGTAACAGCTGCTGCACGTGTTCTTCAGGAACAACTGGCTATTTTTGTTGGCTCTTCGGAAGAGCAGGAGTCTCGAGCGGAAACCCGTGAAGAACCTGCGCCTAGTTTGAATACGAACCTTTTTCGCCCTATCGAAGAACTGAACTTCTCTGTGCGCTCAGCGAACTGTTTGCAAAGCGCGGACATTCGTTATGTTGGGGAGTTAGTACAAAAAACGGAGAATGATCTCTTGAAGACAAAAAACTTTGGTCGTAAGTCTCTCAACGAAATACGCGAAGCATTGCAGTCTATGGGGCTTGAACTGGGGATGCGGTTAGATAATTTCCCCGCGCGAGAAGAACTTGAGCGGTATCGTACTAGTAGTGAATAGAGTATTGGGCGAATGCCGTGAAGAGAGAGCAAGGATATGAGACATCTTAAAGACGGTAGAAAACTAAATCGCACTGCGGCGCATCGAAAAGCGCTCATGAGAAACCTTGTGAAAGCACTGTTGTTACGTGAGCAAATTCAAACAACGGATGCAAAAGCTAAGGAACTGCGACGTTGGGCGGATCGAATTGTGACCCTAGGGAAGAAAAATACTGTTCATGCAAGACGTATGGCATATCGGTACCTGGGAAGTCGGAAATTAGTCCAGCGACTTTTCGATGATGTTGCCCCAAGATTCAACGGTCGAGCTGGAGGTTATACCCGTGTCCTTAAGATAGGAGTGCGGAGAGGAGATGCCGCCCCTTTATCACTAGTTGAGTTCACCGAACGAGGACAACAAGGGGAAAGGCTATCGCACGGAAAAGAGGAAGGGAAAGATACGTAAAAGCGTGACGAGGCGGTTAACTCGTGCTACATAAAGGGGGGAGAGCTGGGAAAAAACAGTCTCCCCCCTTGTTGTTTATTTGCGGGGGGTGCTGGGTGGAGGTGTGAAGATGGTAGAGCGACGTTATGGATTTCGTTTGAGTGGTATTGAAGGGGTGTTATTGCTGAGCGGGGCGTTAGGGGCTTCTTTTTTTATTTTTGTATCAGGAGTATATGTTGGTCGTGAAGTCGCAGGGCGGAAGATCTCTCCGCCCATACAGACAGTGCGAATGCCTGTTGTTTTTCCTAAAGACCCCCCCCCACAAAGAAGAGTGCAAAGCGAACCGCAGCTGTGGCCTACAGTAAGAGAGCCTAGCTCCTCTACAAATCTAATAAAACCTGTTGAGTCTCAGGAAGCAAAGAGTTCTCAGCATGGAGGAACGGCCACCGAGGCAGGTGCATCTGTTGGCAGACGAGAGCAAGCCGATAAGCCTGACAAGAAAATCCTGGCGAAAAATGATGCCTCTCTTGCAAGTGAGCGGTCGAAAAAAAATGAATCGCCAACAATCGCTCCTCGGAATCGGACGACAGATGTCAAACCTCGTGAAGTAGAAGTTGTTCACGCCAACGTTACGTCGGAAAAAAAACTGTCCAGGCAAGCTCAGAAGAATCCTGATTTGTCGAGCGCGAAGAAGGAAAAGCCAAAGGTTGTAAATCCAGAGTTTGATACGGAAGCTCGGAGAGAGAAAAAAGAACGGCAGTGGCAAGTACAAATAGGTGCGACGACGTACCAAGAAACTGCTCAAGATATGGCTCGGGAGTTACGCGTACTGGGATTTACTCCTTTTGTTAGTAAAGTGCGACTCAATGGCGAAACCTTATACCGCGTTCGTGTGGGAAAGTTCTCTAATCAGGTTGAGGCAGTTACTGCAGTGAACCGTTTTCGTCGTGAGGGTCGATTTTCGCAAGCCTATATCGTTTCAGATTGAAATCCTTATGACAGTAAAAGAAGCCATTGCGCGTGTCTCTTCTAGTCGTAATCTTGCGGAAGAAGAAATGGCGGGTGTCATGACTGAAATTATGGATGGTCAAGCAACGCCAGCACAGATCGGGGCACTTCTTACCGCGTTGCATATAAAGGGAGAAACTGTAGCGGAGATTTCTGGTGCGGCTCAAGTGATGCGCGCACTGGCCACCAAAGTACAGTCGATTGGCAAGGTGCTTGACACATGTGGAACGGGCGGTGATGGATGCCGTACATTCAACATCTCGACAGCTGCTGCATTGGTGGCTGCTGCCGCTGGTCTTTGTGTCGCGAAACATGGTAATCGTGCTATGTCTGGTGCGGTTGGGGGAGCTGACGTGCTTGAAACGTTAGGAGCACGCATAGAATTGAACCCTACTCAGGTTGAACGTTGCTTGCATGAGGTGCGTTTTGGCTTTCTTCTCGCCCCAGCGTTTCACCGAGCGATGCGACATGCTGTTGGGCCTCGCCGAGAGATTGGTATACGTACAATCTTCAATCTTCTTGGACCGCTCACTAATCCTGCTGGCGCGCGCCATCAACTGTTGGGAGTTTTTGCGAAACGTTGGGTCACTCCTCTTGCCGAAGCGTTAGGACGATTAGGGAGTTCTCATGCGCTCGTTGTTCATGGAGAAGATGGATTAGACGAGATCTCGTTAACTGGGCCGACTTTTGTAGCCGAATGGTATGCTGGCGCAGTGAGGACGTTCACCCTTATTCCTGAGGAATTTGGCTTTACGTGTTGCCAGCTTACTGATTTGCAAGTTGCGAGCGCAGAGGAGTCTGCTGCGATCATTCGGTCAGTTTTGATGGGGCAAACTGGACCACAGCGCGATATCATTCTCTTGAATGCTGGGGCAGCTTTATACGCTGGAGATGCGGTATCTTCGATTGCATTAGGGGTTGAGAGAGCACGGATTGCCATTGATACTGGAGCTGCCGCGCAAACACTTGAACGGTTTGTTGCATTAACGCAAACGGAACCTCCTGTATGATTCTTGATGACATTGTCGCTTATAAGAAGAATGAAGTTGATTTGCAGAAGCAACGTGTACCCCTTCAGCAGCTGAAAGACGCGGCGTTTTTTCACCAGCCTACTCTGGGGTTTTTGCAAACTTTAAGAGGCTGGAATGGTCGAACGATTATTGCTGAAGTTAAGAAAGCCTCTCCGTCAAAAGGTATTATTCGCGCAGATTTTGACCCGCTGTCACTAGCGAAAACTTATGAAGAAAATGGTGCTGCGGCAATTTCTGTTTTAACTGAAAGTAAATTTTTTCAGGGAAGTTTGGCATATCTTCAGTTAATTCGAGAAAATGTTTCTCGTCCATTATTGCGGAAGGATTTTTTGTTTGATCCCTATCAGGTCTATGAAGCGCGATCCTTTGGCGCGAGTGCCATTTTGCTGATCGTCGCTATTCTTTCCGATAGTCAGTTGCGAGAGCTAGCTGCATTAGCACAATCGCTTACTCTCGATTGTCTTATTGAAGTACACGATGCTGATGAACTCGAACGAGCACTTAACTGTGGTGTCCAACTCTTGGGGATCAATAATCGTGATCTGCGGACGTTTCATACGACAAGTGAGATCACCGAACGCCTCATCGGTCAGGTTCCTCAAGGGGTTCTTGTGATATCGGAAAGTGGGCTCTCTCGTAGCGAACAGCTCACACGTCTTGAAGCTCAAGGTGTCAAAGGGTTCCTTATCGGTGAAACGTTTATGGCTGCAGCAGATCCCGGAATTCCGTTACGAACGCTGCTCCAAGGAGATCCGTGAGCGTTCTTGTTAAAATCTGCGGAGTGACTAGCGTCGAAGATGCTTGGTGGGCAGTTCGCTGTGGAGCTGATTTCATCGGTTTGAATTTTTTTCCAGAAAGCCCACGTTATGTTGCTATGAAAACCGCAGGTGAAATACTCGCGGTTCTTCCCTCTCAAGTTCGGAGTGTTGGGGTTTTTGTCAATGCTGAGCGGTCGTATGTTGAGTCTCTTGTGACTAAGCTACAGTTAGACGCCGTTCAGTTTCACGGAGATGAGGATTTGAGAGATTTGCAGGGATGGTCCTGTACGACGATTAAAGCCTTGCGTATTTCACCTGATGACCCTTTCCCTGCGTGGCAGGATTACCCTGTGGACTGTATCCTGCTTGACACGTTCAAGAAGGGACGGTACGGGGGCACAGGAGAAATCTTTCCTTGGGAGCGTGTAGCGGCAATACCGTTGGAGTTGCGCCGGCGATTAATTCTTGCTGGTGGTCTAACTCCTGAGAATGTGAGAAATGCCGTGCATACTGTCCGACCCTGGGCGGTTGACGTTGCGAGTGGAGTCGAATCATCACCTGGGAAAAAAGACCCAGAAAAAGTGCGAGCGTTTATTACCAATGCTAAGACAGCCTGATGCGACCGGACATTTTGGAGTGTATGGGGGCAGATATGTGGCTGAGACCCTCATGCCTGCCCTGATCGAATTGGAACAAACTTATCGTCGTTGTCGCCGAGAGAAGACCTTTCAAGGGGCATTACGAGAGCTGTTAGCCGACTATGTTGGTCGTCCAACCCCTTTAACGTTTGCCAAACGTCTCACTGAACATTGGGGAGGAGCAAAAGTCTACCTCAAACGTGAAGATCTTAACCATACGGGGGCACACAAAATCAATAATACTATCGGTCAAGCGCTTTTGGCGCGACAGATGGGAAAATCTCGTCTCATAGCGGAGACTGGCGCGGGACAACACGGGGTTGCAACTGCAACAGTTGCTGCCTTGTTTGGCCTTGAATGTGAAGTCTTTATGGGTAGTGACGATATCGCGCGGCAAGAGCCGAATGTATTCCGGATGCACTTACTGGGCGCAAAGGTTCGGGAGGTCCGCAGCGGAACCCGAACTTTGAAAGACGCGATGAACGAAGCTCTGAGAGACTGGATCTCCCATGTCGCTTCAACCTTTTATGTGATCGGAACTGTTGCGGGGCCACACCCTTATCCGATGATCGTACGGGATTTTCAGTCTGTTATTGGTCGTGAAGCGAGAAAGCAAATCAGGAAACAAGAAGGACGGTTGCCTGATTATTTGATTGCTTGTATCGGTGGAGGGAGCAATGCGATGGGTTTATTCGCGCCGTTTCTTGACGATCCTACTGTCCGTATGATTGGCGTCGAGGCTGGAGGACGTGGAGAAGGCCAGAACGCGGCATCCATTAATGGTGGCCACATCGGGGTATTGCACGGGAGCAAAAGTTACATTCTCCAGGACGAGAATGGACAAATTCGTGATACCTATTCGCTAGCCCCCGGACTTGATTACCCTGGGGTTGGCCCTGAACTTAGTTACTTGAACGATCAACGACGAGTACAGTACGTGACGGTGAAAGATGCCGAGGCGGTGACAGCAATGCGTCTCCTTGCTGAAACGGAAGGGATTATCCCAGCGCTTGAAAGTTCTCACGCTATTGCCTATGCGGCGACATTTGTTCCGCAGCTTCGGTCTAATGAGATTGTCGTTATTAACCTCTCTGGGCGCGGAGATAAAGATTTACAAGCGGTAGAACGCTTTCTGGGAACGATACAATAAGAATTATGGCACGGATAGCGGAAGCTTTTGCGAGCGCAAAAGCGCGTGGCGAAGTTGCTCTTATTCCATATCTCACGGCTGGTGATCCTGACTTGGAAACCACTTCCCGTCTGGTCGAAGAGTGTGTTCGACAAGGCGCAGATTTAATCGAACTGGGGGTGCCGTTTTCGGACCCTATGGCAGATGGTCCCGCAAATCAGCGTGCAGCCGAACGTGCGTTACAGAAGGGAACTTCGCTGCGCCAAATTCTTCACCTGGTCCAACAGCTTCGGCAGTCGATAACTGTCCCGATTATTTTGTTTACGTACTACAATCCGATCTTTCGCTATGGTGGGGCGCAATTCGCCGACGACGCGCGGGCCGCGGGAGTTGATGGAGTGCTCTGTGTTGATCTGCCCCCAGAAGAGGCCGAAGAGTTAAAACGTGAAACTGATCGTTGCCAACTTGACTTGATTTTTCTTCTGGCGCCGACGAGTTCACTCGTCCGTGCTCGCAAGGTGCTGACGCGGGCGCGAGGGTTCATCTACTGTGTCTCGGTGACCGGGGTAACTGGGGTCCGCGATACACTTCCCGATGACCTTGGTGAGATGGTTCGGCGCATCCGTGCAATCTCTCCTGTCCCAGTTGGTGTCGGGTTTGGTATTTCGTCGGCTGCCCAAGCGGCGTATGTTGCCAGATTTGCCGATGCCGTTATTGTTGGCAGTGCTATCTCGCGGTTAGTTGAGACTCATCTCGGCCAGCCTGACCTCGTCCAACAAGTAGGCATGTTTGTGGGGAGCCTTAAAGCAGCACTCCGTCCAGCTGTGCACGCCGATACGGCAAATTTGTAGAAAACGGTGCAAGCCTATTATCTGTGGGGGAATGATGGCTGAGGTGCGACCTACACAAGACGACTCCGAGTCGATTTGGATCAAGTGTCCTGCTTGCCAAGAAATCCTTTTTCGCAAGGAAGTTGAACGTCGCTTGTTCGTTTGTTCTAGGTGTAACGCCCATCTTCGTTTAACTATTGAGCAGCGCCTGTTGACAATTGTCGATCGCGGGTCTTTTGCAGAACGAGATGCCCATTTACGGTCCGGAGATCCACTCCATTTTGTTGATCGGCGGGCGTATGCTGAACGCCTCGCCACCACGAGTAAGAAAGCCGGACGGGCGGATGCTGTGGTATCTGGCGTCGCAACAATTCTCGGCCGGCCTGTGGCTCTTGGTATTTTTGATTTTGCTTTTCTGGGTGGCAGTATGGGAACCGTCGTAGGGGAACGGTTAGCCCGTATAGTTGAACATGCAATTATCGAGCGGCTCCCCGTTATTTTTTTCTCGGCTTCAGGCGGAGCACGAATGCAGGAGGGGGTGTTGTCCCTTATGCAAATGGCGAAAGTTAATATGGCCCTCGGGAGATTGCGCGAAGCGGGTTTACCCTACCTTTCGCTTTTGACTGATCCCACTACGGGAGGTGTGGCAGCGTCGTTAGGAATGATTGGTGATATTAACCTCGCGGAGCCGCAGGCGTTGATCGGCTTTGCTGGCCCTCGGGTGATTGAACAAACAATTCGAGAGAAACTGCCTGCCGGGTTTCAACGTGCCGAATTTCTTCTTAGCCATGGGATGCTCGATTTAGTGGTTGAACGGAAAGAGCTACGTCGTGTCCTGGGACAGTTGTTGGGGCTCTTATGTGACTGAAAGCGAACAGTGATAAACGATAAGTGAAGAGAGAGACTGAACGCGTGTCGACGTATAAGCAAACCCTAGATTTCGTGTACCGTCTCGAAGTCGAGCAGATGAATCTCAAGCTTGAGCGCGTAGCTGAGGCCTTGCGCTTGTGTGGTTCGCCGCAAGAACGTTTCCCAATTTTACATGTCGCAGGGACGAATGGGAAAGGGTCAACCGCACTTTTCCTTTACGCTATGCTTAGCGCGGCTGGCTATCGTGTGGGACTTTTTACCTCTCCTCACCTGATTGATTTCTGCGAACGTATTCGTCTTGGACAGACCTGGATTACGGAACAGGAAGTTATTGACGGCGTGGAGATGATTCGGGCTCTGGTCGAACCCGTTGGGGTGCAGTTGACCCCATTTGAAATGATGACGGTTCTTGCTCTTCACGCGTTCGCCCAGGCGCAGGTTGATATCGCCGTTGTGGAAGTGGGGCTTGGTGGGCGTCTTGATGCAACCAATGTTGTCACTCCGCTTGTTTCGGTGATTACCAGTATCGGACTGGACCACCAAGCTTACCTGGGTTCGACAGTGCCAGACATTGCGCGCGAAAAAGGTGGGATTATTAAACCCTCCGTGCCGGTCGTGATCGGTCGTGTCACTGATGAGAGTGAACAGGTATTGTCGTCGATTGCGCGTACCTGTAACAGCACGACTTATATGCTTGGTCGCGACTTTGCAGTCCAGGAGTGGTATGACGGGCAAGTACACTATCATGGGTTACACTGGCAGTTTCCGCGTCTCCAGCTTGGGCTGCGAGGGCGATTTCAGTGTGACAATGTGGCACTGGCACTTGCAGCGCTTGAAGTGTGCCTTGACGAGGTTTCGATAACCGAAGAACAAGCTCGGTGTGGTATTGCTGCAGCACGCTGGCCAGGACGATTAGACGTAGTGTCGCAGCAACCTCTCGTTATTCTTGATGGTGCCCACAATCCACAGGCGATGGAAACGTTGGTGAGAGAATTACCTCGACTACTGAATGGGAGACGGGCGAAGTTGCTCTTTGCCGCGATGCGCGATAAAGACTGGCAAACGATGATTGCCAGTCTTGTCCCGTTGGCGAGTGAAGTGGTGGTGACCAGAGTGCAACAATCCCGTGCAGAAAATCCAGCGGCTTTTGTCGAGGCGTTTCGTCCGTTCTGCCCTGTCCAGGTGATAGAGGATGCGCAGACAGCTTGTTCACATCTCATGGCGGGCGTAGCGTCTGATGAAGCCATTCTTGTTACCGGCTCCTTGTTTCTTGTCGGTGAGGTGTATGCTCTTTTCTCCTCGACAGCGATGGTTCCTCTTGCTCTCGCTGACTGTAGTAAGGGGCAATCGGCGTGAGATGGACAGCCCTCTGTTGTTTGGTGTCCGTATTCCTTACCGTCTCGGTGCGGGCGTTGGCGCAAGATCGTACGTCTCAAGACGATGAGATTCGGGTGAAAGGGAATACGCTAACGTATGAGCAGCAGACTGATGTGATGACAGCGACGGGAGACGTTACGGTGACCAAGGGAGATACTGTCTTATCGGCCGACTCGGTAAGTCTTAATCGAAAGACAAATGAGTTGACCGCCCATGGTGACGTGAAGCTAGAAGATACCCGAGGGACGGTTATTGCCGATACCTTGCAGCTGGAAATGGAAGATGAGACTGGAGAGATTACCAACGGAACGGTGACATTACCTAGTCAGCAATATACGTTGACTGGCAAGACTCTGCAAAAATCATATGGACAGAGTTATCACATTCTCGACGGGGCCTTTACCACTTGTCAGTGTGACAGCTTCAAGAACGCTGATTGGACCATTGGTGGCCAGACGGTTGATGTCGACTTACGTGGGTATGGCACCGTTCGTCATGGGGTCCTCCGTGTCCGGGATGTTCCACTCCTCTACGTGCCATACGCACGCGTGCCGATTAGTAATGAACGGCAGAGTGGTCTGCTCTTTCCCTATTATGGTTTCTCCAGTAAGCGTGGCTTTGTTTGGCAGCAACCTCTGTATTGGGCAATTAACAAGAGCTACGATGCCACCGTGACTACGGATGTTGAGACAAGTGCTCGACTCGGTGTGTGGGGAGAGTTTCGCTATGCCCCAAATGAACGCACCGAAGGCATTTTGTCAGCGTCGTATTTTAACGAACAAATTCGTGGCCCTGCGACGACGAATTTTCCGATCGATCGTTGGAGTGTGACCGGTGTCCATCGCCAGATGATGCCCTATGATTGGCGGCTATATAGTGACATCTTTGCGGTAAGTGATGATCTCTTCTTACGTGAGATCAATCATCGTGCCCTGAACCTGAAGTCTTCTTTGGAAATTGATGATTGGGATTTGCGAACCCGCCGTTTTACCGACTCGCGGGCGGGCGGAGTAAAAACGTGGCGCAATGCGCTTCTCCGTGGTGAAGCCAACTATTATCAAGACCTGCGGCTCGATCAAGACTATGCTTTCCAAGTGCTCCCCCGTCTGCGGTTCAAAGGACAACGCTATGTCTGGAAAGATAGATTAGAGATTGGTGTTGGAGTCGAGGGCGCCAATTTCTATCGTAATCGCGGTTATGCCGGGCAACGGCTCGACTTGGCCCCGTGGATGGCTCTGCCGTTTCAAGTAGGATCGCACCTGTTTGGTTCACTAAAAGTGACTGGTCGAGAAACCCTTTACCATATAACATCCGAAGATCTGGGTTCACCGAGCCTTCCCGAAGACGGGCGTTTGGACGGGGACCGTTCGCGAGAAATCGTTCAGGTGCAGGCTGATCTCGGTACGCGTCTATCCCGTGTGTTTGCGCTCCACTGGGGACAGTTGCGCCAAATTCAGCATGTGATCGAACCGCGAGTGACGTACTTTTACGCTCCGTTTGTTGATCAGCTCGATCTCCCTTTGTACGACAGTATCGATCGTATCAATCGGCGGAACCTTTTTGTCTACGGTGTGGATAATTACATTTTAGGAAAGTTCGCGACCGCGGCTACCGAGACCGCAGAAGCGCCGGAACCGATTACGCAGGTACGCGAATTGGCGCGCTTTTCGATACGCCATGCCTACGATCCCTCACGGGCGATTGGTCGTCGTGGTGATCACTATTCAGACCTAGATTTGAGCGCCCGATTGCAGCCGTTTTCGTTTACTACCTTTGCGTTTGACTCAACGTATGATGTTGCGCGTGGAGATATGACGACAATCCGTTTAGGTGCATTCTTGACCGATCCACGTCCCTTGCCGCCAACTGTTCCTCTTTTACAGCACCTCCAACGCCGCACTACGATTGGTGTATCGTATCGGGCAATTACTGACCGTCTCCTGAAAGAAATGAATGCCTACGTGATCTTTCGTCTCAATGAGTATCTAACGACGGCATACATTGGTCGCTATGATTTCAATGATCGATCATTTATTGGCAACCGTTATTTTGCCCGCTTCATCTCGCCCCAGAAATGTTGGTATGTCGACCTTGGCTTGATCGACCGGGTGAATCCACGAGAACTTGAGTTCCGCTTCCTGTTTACTTTTGTTGGGCTGAGTTCGTCCGGACGCACGGCTTTCTAAACGCCGGATTGCTTTTTCCCGTCACTTCAGCGACAGTACCTTTCTAGGAGGATGGACAGATGATCGAAGCCGGTATTGTTGGTGGGTCAGGATACACTGGGAGTGAATTACTCCGGATTTTGCTTCAGCATCCGTCGGTCCGTGTCAAATGGGTGACCTCACGTGGCGAGAAAAAACTCGAACACCTCCATCGCAATTTTTACGGGATGGGCCTTGACTTCATTACCTTAGAAGAGACCCACGGTGGTGACGTCGTTTTCCTCTGTACCCCGTCTCGCGAGTCGATGCTCCATGCTCAGCGATTTCTTGACCAAGGAAGTAAAGTGATCGATCTCGGATCTGATTTCCGTCTGAAAAATCGTGAGATTTTTGAGGCCGTATACAAGGCAAAGCATACGAGCTGGGAGTTAGTTGGCGAGGCTCCATATGGGTTGACTGAGTTGCGGCGAGACGACATCCAACAAGCCCGTTTGGTTGCTAACCCTGGATGTTTTGCGACTGCGGCTATTCTTGGTCTTGCGCCTCTCGTGAAGGAGAAACTGATCGACATCGAGCACATTGTTGTCGATGGCATGTCGGGAACCTCTGGGGCCGGTGCGACTCCGGAAACCCAAAGTCAGCATGCTGAGATTGGTAACTCGATTTTTGCTTATAATGTGACGGACCATCGGCATACGTACGAAGTGGAACAAGAACTGACCACGATCGCAGGAGAAAAGATTAAAATCAACTTTACCCCGTTCTACGCACCATTTTCTCGCGGGATTCTTGCTGCCTGTCACGGCTTTTTGACAGATCATCTTGACCGTGGCCAGATCATAGATCTCTTCAAAGACTTCTATACTGGCCAATACTTTGTCCAGATCCTCGATATGGAAAAGGATCCCAAGATTTCGTGGCAATATTTGCCTTATCCCAGTGTGGCGACACTTGCGGGGTCCAACTTCTGCCAGATCGGCATCGATGTTGACAACAAACGTGGTCGGGTGATTGTGTTTTCCGCCCTCGATAACCTGGTGAAAGGTGCTGCTGGGGCTGCTGTACAAAATATGAATGTCATGTGTGGCCTCCCAGAAGAAACTGGCTTGACCATGCTCGGGATGCATCCGTAGAGAATGGAACGTGGTGCGTGTTTGAGTCTATGCCTTCTTCATCACGTAACACGTAAGACGTGTTTATGTCCTCGACGAAATATCATCCAGTTCAGGCGCTGGCAGGAATCGTAGCGCAGCTTCGGCAGTCAGGCCAACGTATCGTTTTCACCAACGGCTGCTTTGATATTCTGCATCCAGGGCACATTCACACTCTTAGTCAGGCAAAGTGTTACGGTGATGTTCTGATTGTAGGCATCAACAGTGATGACTCAGTCAGACGACTCAAAGGAGAGCGTCGCCCGATTCTCAATCAAACCGAGCGTGCTGTGATGTTGGCTGCTCTGGAAACCGTCGATTATGTGACGACCTTTAACGAAGACACGCCTCTTGAGCTGATTCGCCTGCTCCAGCCGCACGTGTTGGTGAAGGGTGGGGACTGGCAGACGGAATCAGTGGTCGGCAAAGAGCTTGTCGAGGCGAACGGCGGGCAGGTAGTGGTGGTCCCATATCAAGTCGGTTTTTCTACGACAGGGATTATTGAAAGAATCCTGACCGTCTACGGGTCGTCTGCTCAGGGAGAAAGCAGCTGTCCTCGCCCTTCGTGACAGTGATTAAACATTCAAGACTTCTTTGATCTCCTGTAAAACTGCGACTTCCTCGTCACTCACTCGCTGACCGCCAAAACCGAGAAATGCTCCTTCTTTGGCCGCGTTGGCAACGCTCTCACTAACCGTGATAATCCATTCCTTAATCTCTCGAACTTCTTGCGGAGTGGCTTTCGGAGTGAGGATGGCGATGGCTTGGCGGCATTTTTCCAGTGCGTCATTTTTTATTTTTTGTTGAATGCCCTGTTCTGAGGGGCTGTACGTCGGCATTGTTGGGCGATGTTCACTGAAGTCTTTGAGCAAAGACTGGATCAATTCGTTTTGTGGATACTTTGCTGCGGCTGCTGTGACTCCTTTCACTGTTGCTGCGGCTTCTTTGAACGTTCCGATAATTCCACTGTTTCCAGCAACCGCGACGGCAAACCCAGTCAAAGGAATAATTTCACGGAGCACCGTGAGTTCGTCTGGGGTGAAGTCTGCAATAGTTGACATAGGGGGACTACCTCCTCAGAGCAGTAGACTAAATGGCCTTCGGCGTTGAGGCAATCTCTCGAAGGAAAGAAAGCGGACCTGCTCCTTTTGCCACTGCTCACGGCGTTGAACAGTGGTGTGGAGACTCCACATTGCTCGCTCCTGTAACAGAAACGTGGTAAGTCTTCGTGTAGTTGTTTTCATCAATCTTCTATGAAAAGGGGGAAACATGGCAGATCTCACGTTCACCTATCATGAACCACACGCTCTGGTACAGACAGAATGGCTGGCTGAGCACCTGAATGACAAAAACTTACGCATCTTTGATTGTACGACGCATTTGCTCCCTGCCGATGCGACAACTGACGCGCCGTACCGGATCATTCCTGGCAAAGCAGAGTATGATCAGGGTCACATCCCTGGGGCTGGATTTCTCGATATCCAGGGAGAACTTTCCGATAATACGACTAAGCTCCGTTTTATGTTGCCCTCTGCAGAGCAGTTTGCCTCTGTGATGTCGCGTTACGGAGTCGGTGACGACGCTCGAGTTATATTGTACAGCGCGGGCAGTATTATGTGGGCCACGCGGGTATGGTGGATGTTCCGGGCGTTTAGCTGTGACAACGCGGCAGTTCTTGATGGCGGGTGGGAGAAATGGCAGGCTGAAGGGCGACCGGTGTCGACTGCACCATGCACATATTCACCTGCAACTTTCCATGCGCGACTCCGCCCAGGTTTGTTTGTTGGCAAGGATCATGTTGCTGCTACTCTGCATGATGCAAAAACGGTTGCAGTAAACGCACTACCGCCAGATCTCCATCGAGGTGAGGGGCCGAGTCGGTATGGCCGGGCCGGGCGGGTGCCAGGAAGCGTGAATGTTCCTGCAGCCACACTCCTTGACCAGAAAACGAAAACCTTCGTACCGCTCGCCGATGCCCAGGCAAAATTTAACGCTGCTGGTATCGAGAAGGATAAGCACGTTATTGCTTACTGTGGTGGGGGAATTTCCGCAACGGTCGATTTGTTCTTGCTTCATCAACTCGGCTACGACGATATCACGCTGTACGATGGCTCTATGGGTGAATGGGCGAAGGATGAATCATTGCCTATTGAGAAGGGGTAACGCTAAGGGGTGCGCACGAGATATGTAGGCATCAGGATTCAATCAGCGTTTCCTTCGCCAGTATTCTTCTAAAAAAACAATGGCAGCCTGGGGTTGTCATTGCGAGGAGATGAAGGCGACGACGCAATCTTTGTCTGAAAATGGTCTGAAAATGCGATTGCTTCTCTGTGTTGCTCAGAAACAAACTCCACAACTTGTGTCAGATGCCCGTGACAGCCCGTCATTCCGGGCGAGCAACGCGAGACCCGGAATCCAGAAGGTGTAAATCGAAGTCAGTACTGAATAATTCTGGATGCCCGCCTGCGTGGGCATGACGGGCACACACCCTATAAAACCATGCGCAACGCAATCGCCAACCTCATCCCAACGCCTCCAGCAGCGCTTTCGCTTCCTGGAGATCAGCTGTGGCAAACCCTTCTGTAAACCATCCATAGAGTGCGATGAGACGTTCACGTGCCAACTCCAGCTTCCCTTGTCGCTGCCATAGCCGACACAAACTCACGGTTGCCCGCAACTCCCACAGCCTCGCCTCCTGCTGTTGGGCAGTGGAGATTGCAGCTTCAAAGGCGGTCTCGGCCTGCCGGGCACGCGCTGACTGCGGAGGAGTGCGATGATTCAATATCTCACCCTGCCACCGCTGCAATTCTGCTTTGTACCACGAGCCGTGTGTTCCTGGGTGGCGATTCATTGCCCGTGTCAGCGCGTCCTAGGCTGCGGTGAAAATTCTCGTGCGGACATAGGCATTAATGAGAGTCGAGAGATACAGCCGCTGGCCAAGAAATGCGTTCATTTCACCTGGTTCCGCTAATCCGTGCTCGATCATGCGCCGTCCCATGGTGTGGCCCTGCCATCACCGATGGCCAGCCCTGCGCAATCTCGCCGGTTACTCGCAAATGCTGGAACCCGTATTGGGTAGAGAGGGTAAGCTGCCCTAAGACATGCTTTTCAACCAGAGCCACGTCACGTACCAACACCCCAAACCAGGTAGCGGCATAGTGCGCCCAGACGACGCTGAACGGAACAGACGATGTCGCGACGTGAGCGAGCGTGCGGTTCAGGTTATGGGCTACGGTTCCTGTAAACGGAGAGGGAGTAGACGGGAGACATTTCTGGGATAGGTAATCGGATAGTGAAGACGATTAACCCAACAACCAGAAGGAGGACTTCCGCATGGAGAAGA
>JBFWXH010000041.1:0-61021 GCA_050187625.1 Binatia bacterium | reverse complement strand
ACGTTTCGTGAGACCATTCCCTTGGCCAAGGAGAAGTTATTAGCCGCGTAGTGGATCGGACATTGGGGAGTCACCTGACAACGAAGATCAAATCTCCCTTTGTCAGATCAAGTCTTGACTTTTACAGTTTTTGTGTGGTTGGCGTGGGCCGAACCGGTTCGCTAGTCGCCACGTCGCTTGCGCGCATGGGCATACGGCAATTGACTCTCATCGACCCCGATCGTCTTGAGCTTCATAACCTTGACGCGATGGACAGCCTGACGACACACGATCTTGGAACGTTGAACGCGGCTCTCCTGACCACTGCGATCCCTGATTCCATCACTACCTTGCGGGCATTTGTTAGCGCCAAAGAAGCGGATGTCGTGATCTGCTGTGCAGATAATGATGGTGCACGGCTCGCGGCTGGCGTCATCGCTGCTGTGTATGCCAAACCTCTGCTGGATATTGGCACGGGGGTATTTGGCACCGCGGAAGCGCGACGCATGGGAGCCGATATCCGGCTCATCTTGCCTGCCGACCGTTGCTTGTTGTGTTGTGGCGGCATTACCGATGTCGAACAGGCACGACAGATCTTCATGGCGCAGCCGGTAGCTCCACGCCAGCCCTGGAACGAAGAGCGCGCGGGATCGCTACGGTCGTTGAATCAGATCGCTGCGCATATCGGCTTGCGCGTACTCGAAGATTTCATCAGCGAACGCGTACAGGAATCGCGCTGGCTGCGGCTGGAGTTTGATGCGCAGGGATTTCCGAGCGTCCAGGTGATTACGCCACCGCCGGCGCTGACGTGTCCGTTGTGCCGCCATCGTGGGCACGGCGATGGCGGACTCATAGCAGTACGCGAAATTCTGTCTTTTTGGCCTGACCGCTAAAGAAATCCATATCCAGAACACTACGTAACCAGTGACTGCTACAGAAGGAGGTCACTGGAATGAACCAACATCCTATGCTGCCTATACGCCCGGAGTCGTCGATCGCGAGTCGCGATACTGTCCTCATCATCGGCTGCGGTGATGTGACGCAGAACCGCGCACATCCCGCTCTTGGCCAATTACGTGAGGAAGGGTGCCTACACGCTGCTGCGTATGTGGACATCAACCCCATTCGTCCACCGTATCTGGAACATGATGCGCGCTATTTCCAGATCGACAATGGCTGCCTCTTGCCGCTGAATGAACTGGCTCGCAACGGCTTGCTCGGCCCGCACGTGGTTGCTGTCATCTGTACGCCGACTCCCTACCATGCTCTCTATGCCACGCAGCTCCTTGGCACCAGATGTTACACTGCTGTGGAAAAGCCACTGACACAGAGTATAGCGGCTGCCGAGGCCTTGTTACCTTTCACGGATGTGGTGTTTCCCATTGGCCATCAATTGTTCAAAGCCGACATGCTGGAGTTCTTGGACCGTTGTCAGCAGGAGCCCGCAGTCACTGCCAACCTCACGGCGCTCTCGTTCGATCTGTGGGAGAGCAAAGGTGTCGGCAACCGGTCGATTGATGATGCGGTGTGGGATCTCGGCTGGCATGGTTTTGAGTGTATACTCGCACCTCTTCGGGCCGCTGGGCATACCGTCGCGTGGGCCATCTCACGCGTTCAGGTGGTCACCTATGATCCACTTGTGGGTGAACCGTCGCCGACCACTTTCACGGCTACCGTTATTGATGGCTGGGTTCGTTACGCTCGCCGGGATGTGCCCTTTCGCATTCGCGTCGGCAAAGGGTTGCCTGAAGAACACAAGCAGTTAGCGTTTCACTACAGACGTGGGATTAATCCGTGTAACGTCAGCCTGCAAGAGAGCGGTTGGCAGGCGCACTATCGCGTACTGCGCGAGTTACTGACAGCTCCCAAGCCGAATCTCAAACTCAGCCTGGCCGACACAGTTGCCGTTGTCGAACTGTGTACCCGTGCCGGCCGGATGATTGAAGATACCGGCACCTATGCCTTTGGTACTTTGCCTGACTTCTTGTATGTAGATATGCCTCGCGAGGTCTGGCACAACCAGGCCGCCTAGTGGGTCGTTTCAATAATATTGCGGGATAGGGTTTCGTCATTCCCGCGTAGCTTGTCCCCGGTTCTCTAGGGGAGCGGGAATCCAGGAGCATCTGGCACAGGCCAGTGGTGAAGCCTCCTGGATTCCGGGTCTCGCGCTGCTCGCCCGGAATGACGGCTCGCTACGCCGCAAATCTTTGCGGTGAAGTACCAGCCTTTAGAGAGACTCTACCCTCACAACCTGTTGCCCCAAGGAGAGAACACCATGAACAAACATCACTCACTTCCTGTTCCTTCCAACACGACCGTTCAACACACCGTGCGCCGCTTGATCCACGACATTAAAGACCTCGGCCTGGAGACCGGTCGCAACCTGTCGTATGAAGAACTGCGCACGCTCCCGCTGGAACCGCAGTTGATTGACCGGGTTCTGCGTCAGGTGGCAGAAGCCCGGACGATCGATGACGTTGTTGCAAACCTGGAATCATTCGCCACAACACTGCAACAGTCCCCACGCTCCCGACTACATAAGTGCCTCACTAGTAGTCTTCAGCGTCTAAAAGATTTGCGCTCATATCTGTGTTTTTCTTCTCGTGCATAGAGGCAAAGTGAGAAGGGAGATAAGATTCTACTGGAAAGAAAACATCTCTATCCCATTCTTCGACCTCGGAACAGGGTGCCATGGTAGGGCACTTCGCACCGACCTTCGTCACAAGGGTTAGAAAATTTACGTATTCAAGCTGGACCTGTCCCTCCATCTTGAAATATTTAACATCACTTCATTCATGAAATCTTTGTAATAGTCGTTCACGATGTTATCGTCATAACGTGCATTCTCGCCATGCGCTTCTTCTAAGCCGCTTACTTCAACATGAAAGAATAGTGATAACGTAGTAAGATCGTCCTCGCAAAACCTTGATGATGGGATTGTACACAAGGTTTTTCCTTTTTGCCTCGCTTCTTCGGCGAGAGAGGACGTAGTAGAGAGTTGGCCAGGCAGCACGCAAAACGCGGTATGCTTTGCATAGTGAATCGCAGAGAGTATCAACTGTTCCCACCATTTTCGCGAGCTTTCAGTAACGATCTCCAAAGAATCTTGTTGAGGAAAGCGCTGTGTAAATTCTTGATCTCCCAATCGAGAGCGCATTTGTTCTTCAACAGTACGGCCGGCAGCAAAAGAAACCACTCCAGTCAGCCTTTTTAATTCAATTGCTTTACTTTTCTCTTCGTTATGAAGAAAAATTGGGCTCATATCTGAAAAAGCACACCATATATAGTAGGAACTCTTAGGACGGAAATATATCTGGTCGCATATTTTTACGTTAAGGCCATCACGACTATCAAATATCCACACAATGGGTTCGAACTCATCAGCGACAATCCGATTTTTTTTGAGTCGTTGCGTTTTAATATAGATGCTACGATCACCTTGGAAGTAACTTTGCAGCGTTTTACGCGCGTCAATTCCTCTTCCTAAGTACCCCTGCAATTTTTCACTCCGTTGAATGATTTCATCCTCTGTTACGATCTTGAGTACCCGTTGCCTCATTTTCATGTCATGCTCTCTATACGCAGGCCACGTATGCCAATCTTGAGCCCATGATGTGTCCGCACTAATTAAATGGTAATCGCGGAAAAGAGGATTACAAGTTCTTCCCACGTAATGACCATTATTTGAACTCTTTTCATATATTGCGGTTAGATCTCCCCCTACCCGTTTCTTTTGTTCCTCTGTGATCTGAGTACCGTAACTGAGCAAGTCGGAACGCAAATTCGACACAAAGCGTTGTCCGAAGCACATACGCGCAATGTCGTAAAAAGTTTTGGGGTCCGGGGAGATTCGCTGCCTCTCCTCAAGAACGGCTGCAAGCATTTTCACAAAAGCGTCGTAATGTTTGATAGTTAAAGTTCTCTTCTCCTGATCAAAGCGTCCGATACAATCAAGTAGCGCAACGTTTTTATCAAAGGTCTCAAGCCAGTCTCCATCTCGTGTTCGGTTTTCTTCGTATTCAGCGACAAGCCTGGGAAAATCGTCTAGGTTACGCAGAGCTATGTCAGGACGGCGTTCGAGCGACATTGAGACCACGTTGGGATTGAATTCTTCATTCGTCTCAAAGCTGACTTCATTTCGATTCAGAAGTTGGCGTATGGGTTCCACATTAGGAGCCGGACAAACGAACAATATTCGTCTGTATTGGCCGGCCAGCAAGCGCAGCTTGTAGGCCATGAATTTTTCACGCCACGTATCAACCGGTTCAGAACGCCAGGGTTGATGTGTTAAACGATACCGAATTAGGTGCAAAAACTTCGCCGCACCGCGTACAAGGGGATACCAATCATCAGCCCAGTCGAGCAATGGAAGACATTGTCTATCCAATAAATTCCCTGGGGCTATTTCGCGATCGATAAACCACAGTGGTATCTTTCTGTCCTCTTGCGTAGCAATCCTGATCGCCTCTATCATCCCATCACAGGGTGTCACAGGAAACACCTCTAGGCCAGTTGTTGCAACGCTTTCGTCGTCATTCGCGTCCGCTCCAACAACGACTAATGATACGTGGGGAAGCTTAGCCAAAGCCGAGATAATATGCCAACGGACGGAGTCTGGCAGTGCAACCGCGATCACATCTCTCTCGTCAAAACGGCCACGGTCTGGGTCTGCATCTAACCGCGCAAGTGCTTTTCGTACAAGAATCGCCGAGCTTAACCGTTGTGGGATTACTGGTATGTAATAAATTGGTCCCTGTTTGATATAGGGTAGGAAATCGTCGTCTTTTATTGCTCTCATGAAAAGATCTCCTCATTACCTAGCACGGATTTGGAAGCAATTTGCAATGCCTTCTCTTCTCTCTTCGTTGGAGAAAGCCGTAGGGCAAAGTTCATAAGAGCTATTGCCTGCCGAGGAGACATTTTAGAACCATTTGCTGTGACGATTTCGCGAAAAAGCACAAAAAGTTTATCTGTTTTGTTAACGGCAACATGTTCTAAGACGATTTTACATAATTCATTGGGCTGTGGTCGAGAAACATGGATTACCGGCAACGTTCGTTGTTCTATATAATCGGGTAGGGGATTTCCCTGGCCCGGATTCAAAGCACAGCAGAAACGAAATCCTCCTCTTTTTTGGTCTGCCGGTACCTACTCTTCTATCCACAATCCTGTGAGTGCCGAGTAAATGGCCCGGCGCCTTCCTTCTAAGACAGATGCAAGCGGAGCAAGAGATCGTTCTGGCACTCGATTAATCTCATCGAAAAAAAAGAGGCCCCCATTATAGAGCGCCGTAGCGAGCTGGCTTGCACGTGCCACGAACGGAGGATCATTCGGCCCGGAAGCATCTTTGTTCGGTACAATAACGACTGCAAGATCTTCCGGGCTAAGCTCTTCATGACCCTGAATAGAATAAATCTCCTGATACCCGAGTTCTCGTGCCAATTGATACACTAGTTCATTCTTCCCAACCCCAGGGTCACCTTGTAAGCGAAAATTTAACGGCTCAGATTCAGCATCGTAGTCAAGCTTATAGTGATCAGTCTCGCCATCTTTCTTCATATCCCATGCAGCTCGGCAATAAACGAGTTCCTCCTCACGCCCAACGAATTGTCTTCCTTCGGCTAGTTGAGGAACTCTCATTCCGTCCGCCCACTGAATGAACTTCAAGTCAAATTCAGACATTCTCTTACCTCCGTGTTGGGATTCTCTATTCTCCTTCGAGACCTTTCAAATGGTTCTTACAGTGAGTGAGAAGAAAAGTATCATCAGAATAGCGTTCGAGGACATACTGATAATAGTGCCTCGCCCTGTTCACCTCGCGCTTTCCAGAATAAATATCCCCCATTGTTGCCCATAGATAACCGTAACTGTCGTCTATCCTAAGCCCTCGACGACATAACTCTTCAGCCTTGTCATATTTACACCTAACTTCTGTCAAAAAATCAGCATAGTCATTAAGAATTTCTACATCATTGGGATTAAGAGAATACGCCTTTTCAAACTGGGCTAACGCTTCTTTCTCCTGACCATCTTCGCGAAGATCCCACGCTCTGTCCAAACATACTTTAGCGTTCTCACTTAATATGTTCTTAATCTTTCCGAGTGCTTTTTTGATGGAGTCAAGATGATTCTGTACTATGGTCTTCTTCTCATACTGGGGGAACTTCTCATCAATTCTTGCTAAACCTTCGGACGACGGAGTGAGTGGCCAGTTTCTGAACTGCTTCATCTCTTCGTAGTCGAGTGGAGTCACTGCAAAGAGAGGTCCGATACGGTCTTGAAGGTATGGTGGGAGTTTTCCCTTCGGCGAGTCTGTGCTGATCGAACAACAAAAGCGAAAATTTCTTCTTGCCTCGTCGCTCTGAGCTTCAATCCACGTGCTCAGTACTGACGAATAAATCGCCGTGCGCTGGTCTAAGACGGAAGACAGTACGCTCAAGGTCCGAACAGGAGTTCTCTCAATTTGATCAAAATAGAACGCTTCTCCGGTGAGCAGAGCAGATACAAGAGGACTTGCCTGGATAACAAACGGCTCTGTCCGAGTCCGTGAAGGATTGGAGTTCGGAACCACCAAGACACTCAAATTTTCCGGTGTCAAATCGTGGTGGCCCTGAATAACGTAGAGTTTCCGATCCAATTGTTTCACAAGCTGATAGACAATCTCACTTTTTCCGACACCCGGATTACCATAAAGTCCGAAGGATGGAGGAAGCGCGTAGGTGTGTTCAGAAGCCAGCTCCCAAGCTATCCGACATTTGTCGAAAAGCTCGTCTCGGCCCTGAAAGATTTCAGCGCACTGGTAATTCACTGGTTCGGCTAAAAGCACTCGAACCCCGTTAATGGTTACTACATTCTCCGCCTCATTCCTGATCAACGATGAAGTATTTTCCATAATCGTTCCCTCACTCGTGTTCGATCTGGACAATTCTGAACCCCAATCGCTCATGCCTCAGATAAGGATCAAATCTCCCACCAAACATTAAGAGACTATGATCCTCCGAATTCAGTGTCGGTCCTCCTTTGACTACGGTAGGATCATGAGCAGAACTAAGTGGTAGAGTTTTTCCCATTGCCGTTATGACATGGCGACTATTACACCACTCCCATACATTCCCCCACAGATCAAAGCAGCCACCATTTTTCGCACCTAGTCCTACTGGTTGAATTTCTCTGTCTTCTGTACCTGGAGCGATAACAGCCAATACCTCAGACAGTCTCGTATCATCATCGTCGTTAAAGTGTGACATCGACAACCCAGCCACATGGAATTGTTGTCGTAGCATCCGGAGGGTACTGAACAGAGCATCGTCCTGGTTGAACGCGATCCAGTCCCATTGGTCTACAGTAGGAATAGTAAATTCGCCGAACTTGCTTTGTTCCGGTTGAGAATTTAGCCATTGGCAGTATGCCATAGCTTCAAAAATATTGACTCCAACCACAGGATAGTTCGGGCGGCTATACCGTTCGTCGTGCCAAAATTTCGGATGGGAGATATTCTGCGGCTTGTAGCCAAACTTCCAATAAGAGGCATTGCAGTAACCACTATCCTCAATAAAGGCGGCAAACTGAAGATTGGTAACTGGATAGCGTCCTAGGCGATATTTTTGGCCGTCCAAAATTGCCTCTCGTCCTAATAAACGTGATTCAAAAGAATTTGTCGAAAAACGAGGATCCAGAAAGCTCAAAGAATCAAGGATTTGTTTTTTCCTTTTTCTATCACTGGCAACGGGTCTGATGCCCGGAAGCTTGCTTCGTTCCGATACCTCCGAAGAGTTGATGCCTCGCAACTTGCTGCTAGGCTCTTCACTGTCTGAATTAGTTTGAGAGTAGAAGTCCCGAAGAGCTGCATTTAAGACTCCCTTGAGTCCAGATATTTCCAGACATTCATTCTTCGACAGACTAGTGAGGCACCGCAAAGTGATCTCATAACCGAAGATTTCCTCTATCAATGGTAGTAGTCGAGTGCGTTGCCTCGTGTTCAAGAGGCCAAACAAAATCTGCAAAGGAAGCTGATAGTCGATCTGCCGATTCTTAAGAGCAGGGAAAAATTTACGTACGCTTGTCGAGCCTTCTTCATCTTCAATATGTTGGGCGAGTTTCAGTGCGACGAAATAATCCATAAGCAACGAATGGTGAAAATAAATATAAGCTCCTTCCTCACTGCCGCCTGGAGCCAGTAACCCTATTTCCCTTCCATGAGTAAGCCACCCAGGTCTATCTCGAAGTAACGCATAGCGTTCTTCACCCGCTTCTTTCATTGTCCATGCGATATCTGGTAGATGTTTTCGCCTTAATTCCTCTTTCGCTTTTGGGCTTGTTCTCTCCTCGCTCACACTAGCGGTTTTGTAGGATACCCACTGATCAATTAGATTCCCGAGATTCATAGTCTTAAGCATTTCAGGATCGATGGGTAAGTCACATATCAGTCCCAATACGAAAGGATTTCGTATGAAACGAGACATAGCAGAACCAGGATATCCGAGAACATCGATCAGCGATTCGTCCGCATTCGCGTGGGCAACGAAACCTTCTACTTGGACAGGGGAGAAGGGTTGAAGAAGAATTTGATCTGAACCTGCCAATACTTGAGGAAGCAGATCTGTTCGGAACGCAACAACAATACCTTGATCATTGAGGCCAGCTTCAGCCAAACGATCAATTTCTCTAGATAGTTGCATCTCTCTTCCCTTGTTGACTTCATTTATAGCGTCAAACAGAAAGTAAATTGGTGAGCTGAAAAGAAATCGTAAACGACGCGGAGTCGCCCAATCTTTGAGAGAGTCATGAATGAGCAAAAAAGATGGTTCAGCACCTGACCGTTGAGATCGCTCCTTCAAGATCTCCCCGAATTCGCCACTCGACTGGTGATATTGCTCTCGTAAGATAGTGATGAGGTTATCGCCCGGTAAAGCGAGGGAAAGATAGACGGGAAGCCAGCAAGAACTTTTGATGCCTTCGCTGTAGAATTTAGGTAGCGCCCATTCGCATTCAATCTGTTTTAGTAGAGTTGTTTTTCCCGACCCAGGAACGCCAGATAGTTGAGCCGACTGGGTAATTCGGGGGAATTCGGCGGAATCTTCTAACACGATGGCAGGAACTTTTGTCTCGGACTCTATCTTTTCCTGCTTTACAATAGAAACAAGTGGGCGAGTAGCTTCCCGCCGCCGATAACTGCGCTCATACAACTCAAGACGGTAGGCGATTTCATGATATCCTGAAGCGCCAAGAAAAGAAGCGAGGCTTAGCAAATCGGTTCTAGCTTGCTCTAAGCCATCCTCAATCGCAAAGGATAATGTATGACTGTTGCATTTGCCTAAATTGGCAAAGGACTGTGGGAGCCTAGACAAAGAATCTGGAAAATTTATCGTGCCGTAGTGGTCAGAAAAAAGTCCGGCAGAATAAAATTGATGAAAGGCTTGCGAGACGAAGTCTTCCACGTGACTGTGTGCCAATAGGTAACGGGGCAACCCTACAACGACTCTGTGGTCTTTCATCTCGTAGAGACGACAAAATTGCCCAACGGCATCAATAAGATTCGCTATAAGGTTATCACTCGTGTCCTTAATATATTCGCGTAGTGTGTAATACGAAAAATCTACGAGAAACAGAGTCGGACTAAAAAAGAAGTCTGACAGCAAATCAGACAGCTGCTCAGGTCTCCTTCCTCCTGAAAAAATTGCCTCCAAGAAGATGTGGTCAACAGAGGCGGAAGCATGGTTCTTCAATCGGTCGCTTCGTAACCAATACGGTATAAAAAAGGAGCTTGCAGACGAGGAGACATCAAGGGTTTTCAAGTAATACGACAATGCCCATAACGTCTCACGGAGGTCTTCAGAAAAATCGGTTATGACGACAGAGTACTGTCCTTCTGTCTTCTTCTCCTTAATTTTTTGAGCTATTTCCTGAACGGTAATCAGGGGATTTTGGGACTCCGACCAATCATGAAATGCTATCGATTTATACTTTATTGGAATTGATGCTTCCTTGGAAAAATACAGATCTTCATAGGTACGGGTACCCTCATTGGCGTATTGCTGAAGACGCGCTGCCTGGCGCGGAAGTGCGTCCGCAAAAGAAAGGCGAGTTCCAGGTATCGCGAGCAGAGTGAGGAGTTCAATCGCTTGTGTAACTGTATCTGCGCGCAGAATAAAGAAGTTCGCGTTTGGGTCTCGGAAGATATGAGGATGTCGCTCATCTTGTTGCAGATTGGCCATATCCAGGGGTTGATCTTTTGCAATTACCACGGTGTGGATATGAGGAATCCCGAATGCCGCAGCTGAGAGCTTTTGGGGCATCCCGCCAACCGGATAGAGTGTCTCATCTTGCAGTTTGGCGGAAGCCGCTATTCCAGAAAGGCTCAACGTTTGCAATTGACGAGCAACGTGAGACGAATGTCCGTCAGCCAGTAACCTAGCCATCCCAAGTGCGAACGCTGCGCCCATTGAGGGACCAGTGAGCGAGTTGATGGGTTTTCCATCACGCCGCTCGAGCTGCCAGTGCACATCTAGCCCTGTGGTCCATAACCCCATGCTCTCCAGATACTCGCCCGCAGCGTGCTCTGCCTCGCTAAACTCGTCGTTTCGACTCACAAGTGCCAATTCCGTACTCGGGTAAAGAACACCTCGGCGGTTAGCCTGCGCTTCCTCAGGCGGAGGAGTTGACAGGCTTAAGGTCAGCGTGGCGACCACGCCCTTTCCCTCTTCGTTACTCGCTCGTCGCCGCTGTTCAATAAGCAATACAGCGATCAAGAGTTGTCGGGCTACAGAGCGTGGTTTTCCTTGAAGTTCCTGGGGGCGGTATTGCGCTGGGAAGAGTTCCCATGTCAGGTCTTGCAGCAGTGGGAGTGGTTGCTGTGTTTCTTCGACGATGGGCCTAAGCCGCTCTAGCAGAGTTTCACCTGAGAGGAAATTCGCGTGGTCAACAACCTCCTTGGCACAGAGTAAATGCGCGTGGAACACTTGGAATAATTTCTCTCCGCCGAAGCGTAATATGTTCTTTTTGGTGTCGCAGTCTTCTGCTAGCCATGATTCCAGTGTTTCTTTGTCTATTGCTGCTACGGCTTCCCGACATGCATGAAAAAAAACACGATCCGCTGCATTCGTCATCAGATACAACAGCTGCCGTCGCCATAGCCGCAATGCCCATTGGTCAGTGGTTTCTTCTTGTTCTTGATCGTCGTACCATGCCTCGGACCGGACATCCTGGTGCGTTGTATAGTAACGCACTTCGCTCCTTGTCAGCTGCCGTCGCCATGCTCTTTCCAGTTCCTGCAATGTCATTTTGGCATTCTCCTGACAACTCAATTCAGGCGTGTCAGATTCAGATCTCGTTTCCTTGGACACGCATAAAAAGTAATTCGTACGAGCCTGAAGCTGGTACGTCCCCTTGCCAAAATCCTTCCCATAGCCGAGGTTGTCCTGGAACAGACTGTAGGGTCACAGCACCAGTCAGTAACGTCGCTTGACCGGTGAGTTCATCCTCATTTTCCTTGCGTGAAGCAAGTGCGAACTGTACCTGTGCACCTGCTAGAGTCTCTTCTGCGGTTTCAAACGCCACCTCTATGCCTGATGCAGTGGGACTTACGGTCGTCGTGATATGCCCATCAAGGGATTTATTCGTGACCGGCCCTGCGCTCACCTTTTCGCCTGCAGCAACCATTTCGTCATTAACGTGGATGGAAGCTTCTCTTCGCTTTAGTGCCATGAGCTTCCTACCACGTTCGTATGCAGAAAGGGAATAACAACCTGGAGGAAGCGAAGAGAACAGAGCCGCTCCAGCTTGGTTAAAGGAAGCGATGTGGGATACCGCCGCAGCAGCGTCCGTACGCTGAGCAATCAGAACGAGCCTCTGCCACTCTTCCTGGTGAGTCCACAAGGCATGACAGGCAATCAACACCTGAATGGTTGTGTTGTCAGTGCTCCAGCGCGGGTCAACAATCACTGTTACCCGTTCCCCTTTTGCAACTGCTCCTCGGTTTGCGGAAAATCGCACCTGCCATAACAGATGGGCAGCTTCTGCGAACAGTGTTCCTACGCCCCGCAAGTTACTCGGGAGTCGTTCAGTCGTCGTCGTGTGTGCCATTGTCGTCATCCTCTTCTGATTCTGTTTTGCTTCTCAATGGGTCTTTCGTCTCATTTTCGTCCTGTTCCTCAGCAGCAGCCGCGATTCTTTCTCGTAGCTGCGCTTCTTCCAAAGACTCAGCGACAGCGAATGTCCGGACCCAGACGCTTGTAGCCCGCTTTGGCAGACAGCTCGATTTCGTGTCGTTACGACTACATAACGGGCACCAGCAAACAGGTGTTACCTGGTTCTCACAGTGCGAACACGATGTGAGCTTTCGGCGTGCTCTATCAAGGCTCCGCGCCCGCTGCAGCAGCGTTTCGGTCCCCTGCCATATTTTCGGGAGCGCTTCTCTTTCAAAGAGGGATTTCCCACATCCGTTGCACGTCGCGTGCTGCGCTACAACTGGGTAAGACAACTCAAAGAGATTGTCGCATTGTGTACAGGCGCAGCGCAGTTCTCGCTCGTAAACAGGGGGATCTGCATCGACCAGGATAATGCTTTTATAAGTTCGCTTGTGTATCCTTTGGGGGTCAAACCCAACCTTGCACTTTGGGCAGGCCGGCCCCTCATACTCGACGCCGCAGTCTTCCGTCGCGCAACTCTTGTATTCGACCGACGCAAGCCGGAGCCTTACGTCAGTACCTTGATAGGAACGAGAATCTGTCAACCATGCGAAGTACCTGCCCTGTACGACCACGCCCGTCTTGAGGAGTTCGGCATTGAGCCCTTTGACCGCCGAACTCACAAAACTCCATAATGTTAACGGCACTAGCTCTGTCACTGCTTTTCCCGCTGTGTCAAGTATTATTTGTCCTCTCTCGTCGCGAGTTTTTTTCCCCACTCTTGCGTCTGGATTCCAGCTTTCCAGACGATGGAGGTTTATGCATTCTGTAGTTCCGCAAACGCACGCGAACCTGGCGAGAGTTGTGGGACCCTGGAGTCGAGCACTCTTCCCGATCGAGAGCTGACGAGTCAAATCCCTCCTCTTTTCGTTTTTATCCTCTTCTCGCAAAGGAATCCGGATGAGGGCGTCATCATCACGAGCACTCGCGACTACTAACATGTCTTTGCTGAGAGGATATACCTCCTCTTTTGGCAGCGTAAGAAGCGACACACCGTCACAGATCCGCAACACGATCTTGGCACCGGGTGGAATGGCGGCGAGCGTTGTCTCGGAGTCTGAATGCTTATCCTGTAGAGAAAATATTGTCTCGCTGTTCTCCTCGGGTGTACTCTCACAGCGGAGGCACAACATCTGTTCCTCAGAGAGTTTCAATCTCTCTTCTGGCTGCACCAGCGTCCACGCCAATGCAGCTGCATCCGACCATACCTGTCGGGTGCTTTGCAGGAAGTTGTCGTTTTCGGGGATGTGTCGCTTCCGTGGGAAACCTACTACATGTTTGCCAAGCCACTGGTTTACCTGACCAACCGCAGGCTCTATCGTACGAATTAACGCACGAATTGCTCCTTGCC
Source organism: Binatia bacterium (assembly GCA_050187625.1). GTDB lineage: Bacteria > Desulfobacterota > Binatia > Bin18 > Bin18 > JBFWXH01. The sequence goes on along the minus strand of JBFWXH010000041.1, from coordinate 47,506 downwards.
ATGGAGGTTTCCACGACGGGTCTGTATCGACCTTCTGCCATCTCTCCACAGCGCCATAGACAATGGCAAATTCCATGACCCGCGCTCGCTGCTCCTCTGGGTCTGGAACATACTGGAGAATCTTCCCAAGCAGATCTGCGCGCATATCAGCAGGGGGAACACATCCGAAGCCGGGGCCCAGCAGGCACATAGCGACGAAAACGCGTATCTCTAAGTCTTCTGGAGCAAACTTTTGGCTATGTTTACTCACATCGCTAACGAGTTGTTCAAAATGTGTTTTGTTCCCAATGTCGAATCCTATTCCCTTTGGGCCATCCAGGTAGTTCTCAACGTGCTGACAAACAGCCCGCGATTGCTCCTCTGTCATACAGATGTACTCCTCCGCAGAATCGGTGCACCCTACTCCATGCTTCGTCTGGGGATAACAAGGACCGTCCTCGTCATCAGAAAAAGCGCGTAATCGTCTGAATGCTCTGCCTTGCTCTGCTTGGTATTGCATAGGGGCTTCAAGCTTTGCAAGCGTAACGTAGCGAGGGGCAATCCTGGCGCTGTATGTATTTGGTAGCCATCTCGGACTGCGTGTAGATTTCTGACTCATAGCAAGCCTCCTGTTTTCTCTCCTCCTATATTTAGTAGTAGGGAACTGAAACGGAGAACAAAACGAAGAAAACGACTCTCAACCGTGGCTCGTCTGAGAAAAGCAATGGAAAGGCAAGCGAACCACGGAACTACAAAAAAGACATATGCAGAGAAACGGAGGAATACGCCATGAAAATCATCCTGCACGGGGACACGTTGTTAATCGAGGTCGAACCAGAAGGGCATGATGCCAAGATAGTGAGTTCTGGCAAACCTGGTTTCTTTGGTCGTCGAGAGATCACGATCAATGACAGACTCTACCGGGTGCAAGTCTTGGGCTATGCGATCAAGGAAGGCAGGAAAGCTGCCCTCTCGCGAAACCATGTGGACCACTAACGAAGGAAATGTGGAGGAAGCAAAGATATGAAGTTCTGCACAATCGGCTATGGCAATAGAAAACCTGAGGAATTTGTAAATCTACTCACACAGCATAGCGTGCGAACGGTTGTCGATGTGCGGTTACGACCTGACAAAGCCTATGCCAACTATTATGCGCACCGCAACACAACCAACAATGGTATCCAGAAACTTCTCGCGGACGCAAATATCAATTACGTCTCACTGGTGGAACTGGGGAATGTGTTTTACGGCTACCCCGATTGGCGCGAACGTTATCAGCGACTGTTGGAAAAGGCAGGGGAATTGCTCATCGAACGGTTACAAGCCGTACCGCCACCCTTTTGTCTGTTGTGTGCAGAAAAAGATGTGACCTTGTGTCATCGGCAACAAATTGCAGAGTATCTCGTGCGACAGGGTAACGAAGTCGAAGAGATTTTCTAAGCCCAAACCGGAAACAGAAAACTCTTTGGTCCGGGCAGAAAACCTGTACACGCGCCGCGATAGGACGCTTGCGCCACCTCTCTGCATGCCTGCTTTCGCGGACATGACGATATCCGCGAAACGAACCAACAATCGGCTTCTGTTTTTGCGAGTCTCCCATAGCGCACAGCGCTATACGTGAAGGCAGAAACCGAGAACGTCTTCCGTACTGTCATCCTGGCAGAATCCGGACACCAGTCTGTTTGCTCTTGGATTCCTGGTCTCATGAAGCTTGCCTGGAATAACGGGCTTCCATTTGTTTCTGAACAGTACAGCGAAGAGCCTCTCTGCGCATTTTCGTTTCCCTCGTAGCGATAATCCGGATGCACCAATTTTCTTTAACCTGCCTTAGCACGAAGACGCACCGTAATGAGTCTCTAACTGACAAAGAGGAAAAGAGAGACCGCAAACTTGTCAGTTTACCACCCTACACAAGTACCAGTAGGACAACAAAGAAGGAGGTCAGTATGACACAGCGCGCTCAGATAGTTGCCCGCTTCCTTACCAACGGTGGCGAGCTTCGGACCCGTTTACGCGAGCGGTCGTGGGGCGACACGCACGATTCTCCTACCATATTTGCAGCAGCCCTTGGTATGGTGCTCGCTCCGGACGACATTATCCTCGCTTTGCAAGAGCTGCACCATCAAGGTGTCGTAGTTCGATCCGAGACCGTCCACCCTTTCGACAGCTCCGAGTACCTCGTCACCTGGCGCACGGCCACAGAAAAGCGAGCTGAGAAGCATCCATATTAGCGTGTCTCGTGCACTCGTTACCAGGAAACGGAACCGACTCTATCCTACATGGAGTGCGCCGCCGTTGGCGGCGCTGTGACTGATAACCACCATGGGCGACACAGGTCGCTCGCCACCAAAGCGGCGTCACAGCCGCCGCACTCCAAAGGAATGAACAGAGGTATGCCGATGCATTCTTTACCTCTGGCTCTGTAGTGACGCGAACAATTCCTCACCAACGCGATCAGTTCGCAACACTACATCATTCACACAGACCAACGACACAGGGGTCAACATGGCACAAACTGTTCGGATGGGCCCCTGATTTTTTGAGACACTCGCACGGCGCTAAAAAACCACGGCACTACATCAGAGATAAATACCTGCAGTAGGAGGGATGAACAATGAACAACAGACAGCGACTGAATAGACTTGTATGGGGATGGACTATGACTCTCTGCTTTGTCCTCACTTCTTATATCCCTGCAGTTGCGCAGACGTGCGTTGCGCCACCAGCGGGGATGATTGCCTGGTGGCCGTTCGATGAAAGCAGCGGTACGACTGCCGAAGACATCGCCGGGAATAACATTGCCGTACACGTGAACGGTCCGATCCCGACACCGGGTATGGTCGGGAATGCTCTGCGACTTGACGGAGTCAACGATTTCGCTGCCGCGCCGGATAGTGACCTGTGGGCCTTTGGTGCGAACGATTTTACCCTTGAGTTTTGGGCCAACTTCGATGCTCCAGGCGGCGGCTCGGTCGGGCATCCAGGAGACGTTTTTCTCAGTAATGATGCGGGACCTGGAGGACAAAACAAATGGTTCTTCGCGCTTGGTGGTGGCGTCTTGAACTTTCACATTAACGGTTCGTCAGGTTCACGCTTCTTCCCGCAGGTACCATTCTCACCCACAGTTGGGCAATGGTATCATCTGGCCATCACCAGAAATGGCGACACGTATACGATCTTTATTAACGGAACTCCGAGCGGATCGGCCACGGATACTCGCATCATCCCTAATGCGAATGCTCCGCTGACGATTGGGCAAGCGAACGAACCGTTCGGCGGCTTTATGAATGGCTTACTCGACGAAGTCACGATCTATGATCGTGCGCTTTCGCCCGAGGAACTCGCGGCCATTGTCAACGCAGGGAGTGCAGGAAAATGCAAAAGCCTGGCGATTGATACCGCAGCACTCTCGGCAGTGAAGTTAGGCGACTTCTTCTCGCAAGAGTTCTCCGTCGTGTTCGGGACACCACCGCTTTCCTGGGCCATCGTCAATGGTACCTTGCCACCCGGAGTTACGCTCAGCCCCGAGGGGGTGTTAAGCGGTACCCCGACCGAGCTAGGGGAATTCACCTTCACGGTGCAGGTTATGGATGGCAATGGTACTTTTACAGAGGAAGAATTCACGTTGAAAGTCCTTGAGACTTTGCCACTTCCAGATATTCGTATTCATAAAACAGGGACAGTGGCTGTTCCTGGGCGAGAGTTGGATTACTTTGTTCTTGTGGAAAACCAGACGGACGTTGTTGCTAACAATGTCATTGTTTCGGAATTCTTAGAACCCTGGTTCACATTTATATCTGCGAGTCCTTCGCCGGATACCATCATAGAGGGGCCAGATGCTTTCCCAGAGGATACCTCAGTTGAGGCGACCTACGGGATGTTCCTCAAGTGGAGAATCTCAAAACTCGGGCCGAGAGAAGTCGCGTTGATAACCTATCGCGCAAGTTTGGACCGCCGCGTTCCTTTGGGAACAACTGTCACGGGAGGGATTTGTCTCACGCCTGAAGAGGCGGACCAATGCTCTGGTGATCTGATCACAGTCTATCTGGATGCTGTAACCGCGTGCGCCGTTTTCATCGCGAGAGGGACACCACAACTCTGCCCTGCGTATCCGTTCGGTGCATCTCTTGTATACTTCAAATGCATGGCAGATAAAGGATTTGATTGTAGTACTGATGAAAAAAACGCAAATGCTCCAATCGATCCGAACGAAAAACTCGTCGTCGCGAAGCGATTTATTCAGCCCGATCAGTTACTGGTGTATCCCATCCACTTCGAGAACATTGGCGATATCGAAGCACGCGACATCTTTATCTCCGATGTATTAGACCCAAACCTTGATCCCTCAACCCTCAAATTGCTGACGCCTAGTGGCGGCTCGTTTGACGACACGACACGAACGATCAGATGGGAGCTACGCAATCGCAACCTTCCTCCCGGTGAGTCAGATAATGTCCTGCTGGCGATTAGACCGTTGCCAGGGCTTCCTTCTGGTACGGAGATCCGCAACCGCGCAGAGATCCAGTTCGAGGTATTCGAGCCCCTGGTGACAGCAGAGGTGGTGAACATCATTGATACGACTTCACCACGTTGCGACGTGAACCCCTTGCCAGCGCACACCTCAACTCCAGACTTCCAGATTTCGTGGAGTGGTACTGACGAGGTTGGGGAAATCGAGTCTTATTCCGTTTTCGTATCGGTCGACGGTGGAAGTTTTACCCCGCTGCTTCAAGACACAAAGGACACCAGTACAACGTTTCGTGGTGGGGTAGAAAAAACCTATGGATTTTTCTGCACCGCGGTCGACACCGCCGGCAATGCGGAAGTTCAAGATTCGGTTGCAGAAGCGACAACACAGATCGTTGCTACAAATAGGCCTCCAATGGCACGCTGTCAGGATGTCACGGTCCCCACCGAGCCAGGCAGTTGTACGGCTACGGTCTCAGTGGATGCTGGGTCCTTTGACCCAGATCGCGATCCACTCAGCATCCTGCAATCGCCCGCCGGTCCGTATCATGTGGGCACTACTGATGTCACCCTGACCGTGACGGATGAAAAAGGTGCCTCGAATTCGTGTACGGCAATCGTCACTGTACGGGATACTGTCGCACCCGTTATCTCTACGGTTTCCGCTGAGCCGAATGTGTTGTGGCCACCAAACCACAAGATGGTGCCCGTGACTCTCCATGCTACAGCGTCAGATAATTGCAATGAGGCACCAGTCTGCAAGGTGATCGCCGTAAGCAGTAACGATCCGGTGCAACGCCGTGGTAGAGGCAATACGACTCCAGACTGGGAACTCCTCGGTGACCTGACGGTCCACCTCCGAGCAGAGCATTCAGAAAGAGGGAGCGGGCGGACCTACACAGTAATGGTTGAGTGTACAGACGCGTCCTTGAATAGCGCGAAGGCAAGTACAACCGTAATAGTCCCTCACGATGAGCGCAAATCCCCACATGAGCAACAACCCCCAGCCCGAACAAAGAGACAGGGTGCACACGAGGGATAGGTCAGAGAGGTCCAGGTTTTCAGGGCTACGGCGCTTGTAATCCTGGACCTTACTATCAAAGCAGGGTCAAACGATATAACCACATGCCCAGAGCCACATGCGGCAATGTCGGTGAAATAGAAACGGTCTCGCCTTTGTAGTTCGCTACGGACAGATCGTTCAACATAGTAAACCCGGACAACGGTGGCGAGACGAGGGTGCTGGCCGGTCAGTTGATGGCGCTCCCGCATCCTGCGTAGTAGAGATCAATGGGAGCCTTGTTATTGTGACGGTTATTGATTGATAATCCCGACAAGGAAGAAGGCGATGAACTGCGAAGTGTGTCAAGTAACTATGCAAGAAAGAAAGGCCACCCCTCATAAACCTTACCACGATGAGTTCAGCGGACTCAGTAACGTCTACCTCACGGGGATTACGGTTCGGTATTGCCCGTATTGTGGCATAGAATCGCCCCTTATCCCACGGGTTGAGGAGTTGCATCAAGAACTCGCCCGTGCTCTCGTACGGAAGCCTGCTCTCCTCAGTGGCGAAGAAGTCCGCTTTCTCCGCAAACATGCCGGGCTTCCTGCGCAACAGTTTGCGGCTCTGCTGGGGATCAGCTGTATAAGCTACGATTGCGACGGATAGAGAGGATGCACGGGACATCCTCTTACGAATCACCGACCAAGTGGAGAAACCTGTGAGCAAGCCGACAAAAGGCAGGCGTCTCGTAGCGCTGGAACGTAACCGCTGGAAAGCCGTTGCGTAAACAGCTTTTTGGAAGAAAACCGGACCGGCTACGCCAACTCTACGCGTAACGTCCGCTTGAGCGCACACGCAGCCTTGCCGAGCGTCGCCAGGGTTACTGACGGGTTGTCAGGATCAAGCAAGCGATCTAACGCCGCACGGCTCGTCTTCATGCGCTTGGCTAAGGCATCTTTGGTCAACTTCTCTTTCTTCATCAGATCTGCCAGTTGCCGTGCCACCATACGTTTTGCAACCGTCGCTTGTACGGCGGCGAGCATGCCCTCTTCAGCGAGAAATTCTTCAAGGGTGCTCCCAATATGAGGGTTTTTCATCGTTTCCTCCGTCGTAAGGTTTGCAGTCGTGTCTTGGCAAGGTCGAGGTCGCTTTTCGGGGTTCGCTGGGATTTTTTGATGAAGCCATGCAGCGCTACCAGTGTCGACTCTTCAATCGTAAACAGGACACGCGCAATGCGGTCTTCCAGATCACTCCGCACTTCCCACAGGTCAGGGTCTATCTTGCGTACCAACGGCATCCCAATAGGCCAGCTATATTGAACATCAAGAAGATCTGCCCCAACGGCTTGCCGCTCTGCACGGGGAAGAGACAAGAGCCATTCTCGAACCGGCTCTCGTCCCCCCTCGGTCTTGAAAAACGCCAGCTGCAACCGGACACCATTGGTCATGCGGTCACTGTATCAAAGATGATACATTCTGCATATAGGAGAAAGAGAGGTTGCAAATGCGTTTCGACGGGAAATTCACAGTTTGTATGGGTCCGTATAGGGTCCGTTTCTCGGTTGTAGCGTGCGTTATTTTGCGCAATCTTGCAACGATAAGTAGGCGAAGTTATTGAAGTATCATATATTCGTATGGATTTCGTAATCAGCAGGTCATCGGTTCGAATCCGATGGGTGGCTTCAGATAAGCCCTTGAGTTTTCAAGGGCTTTTGTGTTTTCAATATGAACAGTCCCTAAAGTGATTTCTCCTGAGTCAGCAATAAGTCAGCAGCTGGAGAGAATTTTCTATTTGATATTTTATCAATTTATTATAGTGTAGAGAAAACAAGCTGCAGATCTCTTTGAGAGACTTAGGGATAGTTATGGCAAAGCGAGGAGGGGGAGTCGGTGGAGGGTCAGAAAGGAGAGGAGGAAAAGGAGAACGGTTTGGGGATCGTCCGCTCAGCTATAAACGAGCGATGGAGCGGATACGTATGTTGTGGAAAGAGGGAACCGTTATCTACTCACTGCATGCGCTCAAGCGGCTGCGGGAACGAAAAATTGATGTGTCTGATGTCGTACAACTGATTAGATATGGGCATGTAGTGAGCCACCACAAACCCGACCAGTTTTGGCGTTATACGGTGGCGGGCCTATCGGTTGATCGCGAGCGCCTCTCCTGTTCAGTGGAGATTAACGGCAAGCTCATTATCGTTACCGTTATGGATTAGAGAACCTCAAAGCGAGGGGAACAATGTTGTGTGAAGATTGTCAGATGGAACTGGTGGAACGAAAGGCAACCGCGAAAGCACCATACCATTACGATGTCAGCGGGTTGAGTAACGTGTATTTGGCCGGGATCGTTGTGTACCGGTGCCCCCGCTGTAAAGAGGAAGCTCCGGCCATCCCGCGTATCGAGGAGTTACATCGGGCAATCGCACGGGCGTTAATCCACAAGCCAGGTGTATTGAACGGAGAAGAAATTCGCTTCTTGCGTAAGCATGCGGGATTTCCTGCTCAGAAGTTTGCCGCGCTGTTGGGGATACGCCCAGAGCATCTTTCCCGTGTAGAGAATGGCCGAACGGCTTCCCTCGGAACGCCAACCGATCGGCTAGCACGAGCAATCGCTACCACCGCGAATGATGGGGAAGACGCGAGAGAGATGCTGTTGAAGATGGCTGATATCCTGGGGCGGAAAGGTCAGAAGGCAGGACACAAGCCGCTCTTCACACTTGAGCAGAATCATTGGAGGGCGACGCCGGAAAAAGAGGCAGCGTAATACAGTGCGTACGCAAAACTTACCGCCTTATACGTACCGCTTTTTTACGATGAAGAGTCGAGCGAGTACATCGCAGAGTGCCACGAAATCCCTGGGCTCTCAGGTCTCGGCGAGACGGCGCCTAAGGATTGCTCATTCGTAAAGATCCGCAGAGGGGCGAGACAGTCGGCGTGACCATCCTGGATTATGAGGAGCATTTCCGCAAGCTTACCGATCTCTCTTGGTTGGCCACCAAACCGCTCCCAGAGGAGTTGATTGCCTATCTGCGAGAACATCCAGTGCTGCACGCCTAAACCCCTCACTCTGCAATAGCTGCGGCCACCAATGTCGGTCACGGAACTCTCTACAGCTTCAGCCCCTTGCACGTGGACATCAAAGCCACGTGCGTACCTGATTGTTTCACCGTCGTGTTGCGGATTCGCAACACGAACCTGCGCCGCCCTTTTCACGCATGCTGTCCGAGGAGCTGGACACACGCCGCCACCCAGTGCGCTGCTAGCGATACATCAGACGAGAGCGGGGCAAGTGGCACCTGTTGCCAACACTCCTGACACAAGCTAACAGAGGCGTAGTAATCCAACACCTCAGCTTCCATGCGCTGCTTCGTCGCGTTCCACTGGGTTCGTTCATACATGAGAGACACATCGAGCCAGTTGGGGTATTTCTTGAGCGGCAGCCAACACTGCCAACACCGATCGACATCCCCCACGCCTGCTTCGTACGGAGAGGCGAGAACCAGCGGAGGGAGTGGAGGCAGAGATGGAAGTGCCTGGGCAAGGGCAGGCACCGCCTGGGCAGAGCGGAGGAGTTTGGTTGCCTCTCGTACGGTTTGCGAGGTGAGTTGTAACTGTTCCCCACAAGTCCGACACAGCGGGCCGAATCCTACCGCGTGGGCAACCTCGATCGTGTCTTCTTCTTCAGCAAAGGAACGTAGCGAACATTCTAGATGGGCATGCGGTTCAGCGAGCGCGATCTTCTGCTGACAGCGCGTGCAGGACTCCTCGTACACTGCCTGACCGTCTTCCTGTGAAGGGTCCGGTTTCTCTGGCGGATTGGCTGGTTCCATGCCGTCTGGTATGTGGGTGCGGAGGTTGTGAATTGCCTGTTGCGTGATTTTGTCGGCCATCTCCTCCGGAGACAGCGCGTCGACTTCCTCGTCCGTCATCTCCGAAAGCAACTTTTCGGATGGGTTCAGGGATGGGCTCTTCTTTGGTTTTTGTCCTTCGTCGATGGGCATCTCTCCTCCTTTTGGTTACTACCACACACTATGAGGTGTGTGCGGATTCTCTGTGTAGCAGTGAGTTCCTACGCTCCGTGTAGCCGGGTGAATCGCACGGGCATAGCCACGTCTCGTGCTTGCTCGCCAAAGGCTCGTGCTCAGCCGAGACTCGTCATAGTCAGAGGGGTTGTACCCCGTTCCTCTGAGCGACGCCCAGAGGCTCCGTTCTCCTCCAACGGCAGTGACGTACGAGAACGGGAGCCCCACAGACAATCCGAGTCAAATTTTGGATCTCCGGATTTTACTTCCGTGTTCCTCGTCTCGTGTCATTGACGGAGCCTGGCCCCCTAGATCGCTGATCAGCTACGGAGGCTGAAAGCGACCAGCAGCTTCCCTCGTCTGCTAGGCCTCCGCCCCCGAACGCTCGTAGGTCAGACCAAAAACCGTGTCGGTCAGCCACCGACGAAACGACTCGTTGTCCATGAACTGCTTGAACAGCTCGGTGTCGTCCTTCAGGACAGCGGTCATCACGCGGGCCAACGCCTTATCGTGCTCGATACGGGCGTTCTGCTTGTCCGAGTTCTGCTTCGCGTTCTGGTAGGCCGTATCCGCCTCGTTCACAAAATCGAGCACGAAGCCGTCGTGTTTCTGCGGGTGTGCGCGGTTGAGGCGCGAGAGCGTTTGCACTGCTTTGATGCCCGAGAGGATCTTATCCACGTACATCGTGTGTAAGATCGGCTCGTCATACCCCGTCTGAAACTTGTCGGCGCACACGAGAAACCGATACGGATCTTCCTGAATCTTGTCGGCGATCTGGCTCGACGGAAAGCCGTTGAGCAATGCCTCAGTCACTTTCGCTCCCCCATACTCGTGCTCCCCCGAGAAAGCGACGATTGCTTTATAGCGACTCTTACGCTCGGTCAGATAGTCGTGGATGGCGTGGTAATATTGGATTGCCCGCTCGATGCCACTAGTCACTACCATTGCCCGTGCTTGGCCGCCAATCTTGTTGAGCGCTAACACCTGCTCGTGAAAGTGGTCCACCATGATTTCCGCCTTGAGCCGGATCGCGTGTTCGTGCCCCTCAACGTAGCGGCGGAGCTTCTTTTTCGCTCGCTTCGTATCAAATTCTGGATCACCCTCGATCTTCGCGACTAATTTGTAATAGCTCGCGACCGGGGTATAGTTCTGCAGCACGTCCAGGATGAACCCCTCCTGGATCGCCTGCTTCATGGTGTAACTGTGGAACGGGCGATGTTTCACCGTGCCGTCGCCCTGTGGCTCCTGCTCGCCAAAGATCTCTAGCGTCTTGTTCTTGGGCGTCGCGGTAAATGCAAAATAGCTGGCGTTAGGAAGTAGCTTCTTGGTCTCCATTAGTCGATTGATTTTGTCCTCAGTGGTCTCGTCGTCCTCTTCAGCCTCGTCCGCTGTAAGTGCGACGCTGATCGCCGTCGAAGTTTTTCCTCCCTGACTGGAGTGTGCTTCGTCAATAATGATGGCAAAGTTCCGCCCACGATGTTCGCTGCCGATTTCATCGAGGATGAACGGAAACTTCTGTACGGTGGAGATAATGATCTTCTTCCCTTCGGCGATAAACTTGCGCAGGTCGCCCGAACGCTCGGCGTGTCCCACCGTCGCACCCACTTGGGCAAACTGCTTGATGGTATCGCGAATCTGTTGATCGAGGATACGCCGGTCGGTGACAACGATGACCGAGTCGAACACCGTCGTGTTGTCCTTCGTGAGGCCGATTAGCTGATGGGCGAGCCAGGCAATAGAGTTCGACTTGCCGCTCCCCGCCGAGTGCTGGATGAGGTATCGTCGGCCCGCGCCATGCTGACTGACGTCGGCCAAGAGTTTGCGCACCACGTCGAGCTGATGGAAACGCGGCCAGATCTGCACCCGCTTCTTGCGTCCGGTCTTCTCATTTTTCGTCTCGATGATTTGGGCGTAGTTTTCGAGGATGTTGGTTAGACCATCGCGGGTAAGGATACGCTTCCAGAGATAATCGGTCTTGAGTCCATGTGGGTTGGGCGGGTTGCCTGCTCCATCGTTCCAGCCCTGGTTGAAGGGGAGAAACCATGAGGCTTTGCCTTTGAGGTGTGTGCAGAAGCGTACCTCGTGATCGTCTACGGCAAAGTGCACAACACAGCGGCCAAACTCAAAGAGCTTCTCGCGCGGGTCGCGGTCACGCTTGTACTGCTGAACAGCGTCCTCAACGGTCTGCTTGGTCAGACTGTTTTTTAGCTCGAAGGTGGCGATCGGTAGCCCGTTAATGAAGAGGCCGAGGTCAAGTGCAAGCTGCGCTTCGTCTCGGCTGTAGCGGAGTTGGCGTGTAACGCTGAAGCGGTTGGCAGCGTAACGTTCCTGGGCTTTCACATTACCTGGTGATGGGGTGCCGTAGAAGAGATCAAGGTGATGCGGTCCATGTTTGATGCCGTTACGCAACACATCAATGACGCCGCGCTTGCTAATCTCCCCCTGCACGCGGGCCAGGAACTTGCGTCGTGTTGGGCCATCGTGGCTCAGGTCGAGTGCTTCAGCGGCATCAAACTGGGTCTCCCGCAGGAAGATTGAGAGCTGCGCCACGTCGACACAGTACTCGCGGTCGTAGTCGTTGGAATCGCCGCCGATCCAACCGACACTGTATGCAGCCGGTCGCTCACGCACCTCGCCCGGCTGCGGCGGGTCGCACGGGTGACCGGTCAGCGCCGTGCAGATCAACCGTTCAAGGCCGCGTTCACTGGTGTCGGTGGTCATTTTTCCCGCTCCATCAATTACCCATCAACGAAATTGATCAGACGTAGGCCGGGATAAGACCGCAGGTCGTTCCCGGCATTTCTCTCAGCGCAACCTATTCGTAGTCCAAACCCGATAGGTTTCCAGGTTCCTGTGCACCCCAGTCCGCATCATACCATTTCATCCTGACAAATCGACGAAATGAGCTGTACGGCCATGCCGCAGGCGCGGAAACTAGCCCGTGTTTAACCGGGTTGTAATGGATGTAATCAAGATGACGCCGAAAATCCTGCTCATGGCGAATCACATGCTCCCAAAAGCGGGGTTGCCAAATAGTCTTTGACCCATCTTTTTTTGTCGGTGCCGGCACGCGTCGTGAAAATTCCGTCTTGATCATTTGCCAACGAGTCGAAAAATCGCAGTCGCCCTCCGGTAATTGCCACAAGCAGTGCAGATGATCCGGGAGCACCACAGCCGCAATAGGAATGAAGGGAAGGCGTGCTTTGACATAACGGAACGCCTGGCGCAGCTCTTTCACCTGAGAAGCAGCAGTAAACAAGCGTTGACGTTCATATGTTACCACCGTGAAGAAATAGGTTCCGCCAGGTATATAAAGCCTCCGATAGTCGCTCATGCTCTTCTCCAGGCTCCCCTATGTTTTCATCCTGCCGGAAACGCTCCGCTTATTCCGGCCTACTCGTCCAACACCTCTTCTCCGTTATCGACAACCTCCTCTGTCTCAGTGTCTTCACCAGGGCCAAAATCATCTAACGCTCCGTCCTCCTCCGTTAGGCCGGGATAAGACCGCAGGTCGTTCCCGGCTTCGATTACACCTCGCACATCCAGTTTACCGGTGACCACATCAGCGATCAGCCGAGTGCGGTATTCGCGGAGAAGGGAGATTTCGCGGTGGGCCCCGTCAAAGGCGCCAACGATGATGTGCGTCGCTTTACTAAGGAACTGTACGATTGTGAATTGTTCATCTTCAGGTAGCATCGCGACGGGAAAGTCTCGCCATCGCTCCGTAGGTAGTCGGCGCGTGCCATGACCTGCTTCATCGATGAGCGGTACGAAGGCCTCTTGCGCAGAATCTAGCCAGCGCGCTAAGAACTCCGCGTTGACTCCTTGTACGGTTATTAGAGCTTTCATATCTTGATTGATCGTCACGGGAGCAGTTGTCCAAGCAATAGGAACTCTCCGAGCCAATATCATTCCACAAATAACTATTAAGACCGCAGGCGGCTCAATCAGCCGAAGCGAGGTTTCTTGAAGTGCTGCTTCTGTAACTCTCATGCTTGAATCACCAATGGCCGATCGTTTCATATCCTTCGGCGTAACCCAAGGAATTGCGCCATCCCAGTAACGACGCACTTCCATGCTCGGAGTCATACCTCCAGTAATGGACCCGCATTGGCGAAGCTTACGCACCTCCCAATGCTCCGGCACTTGTCCCAGCCACGGCACGCCGGAATCCTTGTAGGCGGGATAGGGTTTGAGGTCAGCGATCATGCGCCAACCTCCGACTCGTCATCGTGGAATAACTGAATGTAATCTTTATAGATGAATTTTCGGTTGCGAGCTTGCCCAGTGAACTCACGCACGATTCCGATATTCACCATCCGTGCGACCAGATCGTTGGCCGCTGGATAGGTCGTTCCGATTAAATCTTGGACTTCACTCACCGAAAGAATTGGATGCTCATAGAGGTGCTCGAGCACGCGATGGCCGTTGCCGGCAGCGCGACCAAGATGCTCAGTGATGGCGCGACGATGCGCTTCGCGAAGATCAAGAATTCGCCGCGCGGTATCGGTCGCTTGTCCACTCACGTCCACAATGCCGCGCAGAAAGAAGGCGAGCCACTGCTCCCACGTTCCGGCGTCACGGACCGACTGTAGTTGTTCGTAATACTGTTGTCGGTGCTGTTTGAAAAAGTAGGATAGGTAAAGGACCGGTTTGAGCAGCATCTGTTGCTCGCAAAGCAGGAAGGTAATGAGCAATCTGCCGATGCGGCCATTGCCATCGAGGAACGGATGAATCGTTTCGAACTGGGCATGAACCAGCCCTATCTTGATTAACAGCGGCAATCCCGTGTTGGTATGAATGAACTTCTCTAGCTCCGTCAGATGCTGAGGAACCTCGTAAGGCGGTGGTGGAACAAAGGCAGCCTCGTTCAGCGTACAGCCGCCAGGCCCGATCCAGTTCTGACTAGTGCGTAACTCGCCAGGCGTGAGATGCGAGCCTCGCACACCTTTCTCGCACACCTTTGAGGAGCTCGGCGTGAATCTCGCGGATCAATCGAACCGAAATAGGGAGTTCGGCGAGACGGTTGAGGCCGTAATTCATAGCGCGGACATAGTTCACCACTTCATCGACGTCGTGTGGTCGATTGGGCGCGAGAATTTTTGCTTCTGCCGCCAATACGTCCTGCAATGAGCTTTGCGTCCCTTCAATTTGACTCGATAGCACTGCCTCTTTACGGACGTACATGTAAACGAACAGATCCGGATGAGGCAACGTCTGTATGGACCCATCAAGACGCCCTAGCGCGCGGTCGGCTTGAGAAAGCAACAGTTGCAACTCTCCAGTAACTTGGATGGGAGGATCAGGCGGTAGCACTGCTGGGATAAAGGCCCGATAGCCAGTTGGCTGAGTAATGTATCGTCCTGCCCGACCTGGAGTTATAGAACGGCTTTCGGAAGATTCCATAGTAAACCGCTCCTTTAATATATCCGCCCGCCAGCTCCATAATAAAGGCTGCCTTTACTATGAGACCATGGTTCAAGCTTGTGCAAGGCAGCGTTTACTAGCGGTATCACCTCACTCCTCCGCCAATGATCTCACCCAGCAACCCTTCGGTTTCTTTCTCCAGCGCCAGAATGTCGGCGCGAATCTCCTCCAGCGTACGCAGCGGCTGCGGCTTGTAGAAGTAACGGGTGAAGCTGATCTCATAGCCAGTCTTGACGCTGTCCGGCATGTACCAGGCGTCGGCGGCGTGCGGCAGCACTTCGCGGCGCAGAAAAGCCTCAATACCACCCTCTTCCAGCAACGGGATCTGTTCAGTATCGCGCAGGTCGGGGTCAGGCTCGTATTCAACAACAACGATTTTACCATCGACGGTGACGGGAAAGAGGCCACACAGAGGGTCCGCAGCGGTGCCCTTCTTATGGATCTTCTTGATGACCGGCGGTGCGTCGTCCGCACGTTCAGCGGTCTCCTTGAGCGCTTTGATCTCCTTGGGAGAATAGGCGCGTTCAGGATCGATGCCCGTGAGGCGCAAAGGCCGTTCGACCGTCACTTTCCAATAGCCAAACGCCGCATTCGGAAAGAGCTTCGACTGCTCGGTTTCCTTGAAGTCGAGGAAAGTGTCACAGATCCGTTGGATGTCCTCGCCCGCCAGTTCGCAGTTTTTCTTGCCCAGGTTCTTACGTAAGGGATTAAACCACTGCGTAGCGTCGATAAGTTGCACGCGGCCAGCGCGGTGTTTGGGTTTGCGGTTACTGAGCACCCAAACATAGGTCGCAATGCCCGTGTTGTAAAACATGTTCAGCGGCAGAGCGACAATGGCTTCAAGCCAATCGTTTTCGATGATCCAGCGGCGGATATTGCTCTCGCCCTGACCGGCGTCGCCGGTGAAGAGCGACGAACCGTTGTGCACCTCGGCGATGCGGCTACCAAGCCTACTGCCGTGCTTCATCTTGCTGAGCATGTTGGCAAGGAAGAGCATTTGGCCATCACTGGAGCGGGTGATGAGCGAGTACTCAGGGTCATTAGCGTGCTCGATGATGAAACGCGGGTCCTTGATGCCCGACTTTCCGCCCATGCGCTCCTGGTCGCTTTTCCAGCTTTTTCCGTAGGGCGGATTGGAGAGCATGAAGTCGAATTCACGAGAAGGGAAGACATCGCTGGCAAGAGTCGAATGCTCAGGACCGCCCACGATGTTGTCGGCGGCCTCACCCTCGCCTTTGAGCAGGAGGTCGGCCTTGCAGATGGCGTAGGTTTCAGCGTTGATTTCCTGGCCGTAGAGGTGCGTGGCCACCTGTTTGCCGTGTTGCGCGGCGAGATCCTGGAGCGTCTCCTCGGCGACGGTCAGCATCCCGCCTGTGCCGCAAGCGCCGTCATAGAGCAGGTACGTGCCAGATTCGATTTCGTCAGCGATCGGTAGGAAGATCAGCTTCGCCATCAGCTTCACGGCGTCACGTGGCGTCCAGTGTTCACCGGCTTCTTCGTTGTTTTCCTCGTTAAAGCGCCGGACCAACTCCTCGAAGACCGTACCCATCGCATGATTGTCGAGGCCAGGATGCTTAACCGAGCCATCTCCGTTCATTACCGCATTCGGGCTTACATTGATGTCCGGCGACAGGAACTTCTCGATCAGCGTGCCAAGCGCATCAGCTTTCGAGAGCCGTGGAATTTGGTTGCGAAACTCGAAGTTGTCGAGGATGTCCTGGACGTTGGGCGAGAAACCGTCGAGGTAGGCCTCAAAGTCGGCTTTGAGTTGCTGCTGACTGGCACGGGCGCGGAGGTCACGTAGGGTGAACTTCGACGTGTTGTAGAAAGCTTGGCCTGCTGCCTGCCGCAACGCCTGATCCTGATGAACGATCTCGGCCTTGTCGAGGGAGACCTTCATATCGAGTACGGCCTGTTTGGTCGGCTCAAGCACGGCGTCGAACCGACGCAGAACAGTCATCGGCAATATCACATCGCGGTATTTGCCACGGACATAGAGGTCTCGTAGGACATCGTCAGCGATACCCCAGATAAAATTGGCGATCCAGTTTAATTGGCCCTGTTCCATGTGACTCCGTATCGTTTGAGGTCTCACTCAGCAGCACTGAGCGCGGTTACTTTTCCGGCGGTACGATATACTACTTCTTGGTCGAGTATGAACTGTCAACCGCGTACAGGAGTGCTGAGACAAGTCGGATCGCAGGGACACACCGCCTATGCCGTCGAGCATGTCACACTAAATACGACGCCAAGCGCCAGGACCGTTGCGTTCATTGTTCCCCCCTGGTCAGATCATTTTTTGATTGTACTGCACCTGTTTCGTAGCACGCAAATGGCGACAAGTTGCTCTGAAGCTACGGGGCTTCTTTTCCGGCTACATTTCGCCCGCACCACCAGCTCGAATTACCCTCCTACAAGATCGGGCAAGTTCTGCGTGCGAGCCCTCTCGAAGAACCGTTGCCCCAAACTACTCCATCTCACCTTTTCACCTGTGGAGAGCAAAGCCACGTGCTTGCTTAGTTGTTTCATGGACAAAATCAGGGTTGCGAATTCGCAACACGAACCCTGTAGCATCAAGCATCAAGGCATAAGCTTTTGTCGCAACTTCTCACCATCCACGAGTGCCCAACTTTGCCCGATGTGTCTTTCTCCCCTTCATCTCACCAGGTAATCGGGTCGAAAAGGTCAAACTCCGTTGTTGCGTCGTCCGTCTCTTCCTGCTCCGCCCCCCTGTGAGCACTTCCCTAGCTCTCTTAATGCTCCCCCTGTCTCGCAGAGCCCACGCATCATGGGTTGTTTCTGCAGGGGGGCGATTCGCCTCTCCGTAGTGCCCGTGGAGCTGGCCCATCCAGCGTACGTTACAGGCGATTTATAAGAAACGGCAACAACAAATCCATGAAAGGAGACGACTCTACGTGAGTGCCGAGTGGCGAGCCGTGCGAAAACGTGACTTTCCCACCGAACAGGCCCGTTGTCAACTCTGCGGGAAAGTCATTCACCGGAAAGTCGATGTGATTGTTGATCATACTCTTACCGCGTAGTAAGCGCCCTGACTTGGCACTTGCCCATGATAACCTTCAGAGCCTTTGCTGCGCTGTAACTCCAAGAATGGCACGCGGATTCCAAGGAGGGTTTCCTCTCGTTCTCCTAGGCTATCGTAGAACATTACTTCCGTCTCTCATCCGTGCCAAAGTTTGAATTTGGCCCTTCTGGTGGGTTGTCAGGCACTGCTGCTTTCGCACGGTGCGCTTGGACCATGTTACGTGCCTCATCAATCGACAACGGTGGTTTCCGGAGATGGACGATAGCATGGCAGTTTGGGCAGACAGGGCAAAGGTCCTTAATCGGATCGACCATATACTGCTGGCCAAGGTCAGAGAGTGGGACAAGGTGATGGACGTGAACAAAACCTTTCGCGGTGAACTTGTACCGCAAGATCCGAATGATGAACCGGCGTCAGTGTTGCTAGAGGGGATTCGCGCGAACGGTGTGGTCCAAACAACGAAAACCAAGCGGAACCAACAGCGCAGCTTTCCAGGCTGGGGGAAAGAAGCGGTCTGAGCACCTTTGATAGCACGAAGCAACTACTCCTCTGTCAGAAAATGGGATTGCTTCGTTGCGCTCGCAATGACAAGACCGTAGCACTTCGGGTATTTTCATCGCCTAGGGGTGCACCACCGGTAGAGGACGATTCTTCCGAAAGAAGACCCGACGGCCCGAGAATGTCATTGCGAGAAGCGGTAAGCGACGAAGCAATCTCTGCAGAAGACAAAGAAGAGCGGGAGTGATTTATCCTAAGCTCTTCGACGAACTCAAGACAGGCCTACCGAAGGGCTCGCAATAATGCCCTCCCAGTGACCAAGGAAGGTAAGGCCACCTCACGGAAGGAGTAGCCAGGAGCAGAGAGAGGAATCTATGCGCACACAAGACTTACCGCTGCTTCGCGGAGTTTATCCTGAGCGGAACACAGTGAAGTCGAAGGGCTCGTAATGATGCCCTCTCATACACACCGCAGCTGATTTTTCATCTTTTTGCAGCTCTCCTCACGCGGTCACAAAGCAGGGAAGAACGGCTGGATGCACCGCATTGTCTTGACGCACGGCGACGAACATAAGCAACAGGCCAGCGAATTGATACCCGTAACTGACAGCTTTTACCTTCGTTTTGTCTGGGGTCACGTCCAGGCCATCTGCGATCTTGCTCATCGACATATCATATTTAATTATGAATATACTGGGAGACCCCATCTTTTTTGGCGTTCCGCCGCAGCTCGTTCACCAACAAATGTGCCCGGCGAGTCGGTTCCGGAATACGATACTTTGTCCCACAGGCGAGAACGATCTCAATAGCCCGCGGCAGACTGATCTTGTGTCCCTGGGAGACAAAAACCGGGCTGGTATTATCTTTTGTTCGCAAGATTACGCCGACCTGTTCTTGGCGGTGAACCAAGGGAACGAAGTCACCACGCACAGCCCCAGGCTCTTCATATGTCCCCACCAACAGACTTTTCGCACAACCAATCGCGGGAATATCGAACCACAGCCCAAGATGCGAAGCGATGCCAAAGCGTCGCGGATGGGCAATCCCTTGCCCGTCACACATAATACAGTCGGGCCTCACGTGGAGCTTTTGCCAGGCTTGCAATACCGCAGGACACTCGCGAAAAGACAGCAATCCAGGAATGTAAGGAAACGGAACGACAGCCATCGTCCCGGCAGTATCCAGCACGTGCAAATCAGCAATACGCAACACAACAATCGCGGCAAAGAGCACGTCCGATCCTTTATCGTAGGACACATCAATTCCTGCTATTGTCTCGATCCGCTCAGGCTCACTGCGCAAATCAAGTTGTGAGCGTAGACGCTGCTGAATCTCCACAGCTTCTGTGGGAGAAACATTCCAACGGTGGCGGGGGAGTACATCCATCTTCGTCGCTACTCAAAGTCAAAAAGTTTCGTTGGTGGTGTCTTGGGAGGCGGGAGTCTTCTCACCGTCGGAGTGGCCCCTGGCCGCTCTTTTCGTCGAGTATTTGAAAAAACGCTCGATGTTTGTTCAGGCGATTTCACGGTAGCACGCTGCGATTGCTGTTGGGCTCGCGCTTCTTTTCCGCGTTTGTTGCGAGAGCTTCCACGCCGCTTCCTTTTCGATCGAGTGTCACGTTCGGACGTTTGCGGCTGCACTTCCAAGCTCTTTTGCAGTGCCTGAGCGAGACTCTCGGCAGACTGCAACCCTGAGAAGGGAATCCCTTCAGCAACAAAAGCAGGGGCTTCATTGAACCCGAGTTCTCGCGCATGGGCGGTGTCACGTTCAATTGCTTGATACGTTTCCTCTGCAGCGAGGCATTGAGAAAAAACATCCCTATTTATCCGCAATTTCCGTATCAGTGAGACAAGCTCTTCTTCTCCAAACCAATGTGTTCCAAGTCGTGGGGGCTCTCGCGTCAGCAGCTCTTTCCGCATTCGCGGTAGTGCTCCCACCGACGCCGCACAGCGAGAAAGCAGCGCCGCTTCCGTTGCCACAGGATCATACCCAGGAATAAAGTCACGAAAGAACACCCTGACCTTTTTATTTTGGGTCAGCAGCGTGTCGATCTCCTGGTGCATAGCGCGACAGGTAGGACAACAATAGTTCGTGTAGACCATAAGCCGCGCTCCTTGTCGCACACCAAAGGCAGTCGCGCCAGTCTCTACCATCGGTAAGCGAGGTACCTCAGGTTCCGGTAGCACAATCTTCACCGCGGCAGCGGCCCGCAACTTTTCCACCACTGTACGCTGGTGTTCATAGCCTTTGCGAAACTCCAAATAGAGACGTGCCTGCTCCGGTGTCCGTGGCACGCGACCCACACGTTCCTCCATCGCAAGGAATGCCTGCACTTCCGTGTCCTCTACTTTTGTCCGTGCCGAGAGTCGCGCGAGGAATGCCGCGGTTGTCAGGCCACGCCGTCGCGCTTCTCGTGCAAGCAAGCGATTAGTGATCGCCCTATCGATCGCCTGCCGCCGTTCGTGATAGAGTTCTTGGCGCAAGCGATAGAGCCGCAAGGCCGCACCATCTTCTAACGCTGCAGCACGAATCGCGTGACGATCCACTTGCGCCAGTTGCCGTCCAGGAAGAAGCGGATACGCAAGCTCTTGTACCTGCGGTAACAGGAGCCGAATCTCATGTCCGCGGCGCAGTTGTTGCCGCAGCTCGATCTCGACCCCTTCACGCGCCTTTCGTTCCAGATATCGCCGCACAGTGGCCGCCTCTATCACAGGATTGGGCACCTGCGATTCGCCAGGTTCGTCCGACTCCTGCGCATGCATTGCCTGGTACGCTCTCACTTCTTCATCGCTAATAGGCGGTGGCGAAGGAACAGTAACCGTCTCCGAAGCAGGGAGCGTGGTGAGATATTCATCGATCAGGCGATTGATGAAATACGTAGCGAACGCCGTTAACTCTTCGCGGATCTGCTCGGCTCTCATACCTGAGAGTGTGTCAACCTCAGCAACAGAGATTTCCTGCCCGTCGACAACGGCAGCAACAGCATCAAGTGCTCCTGCGTCTACTCGCCCATCGAAAAGAATCACCAGACACCATAGAAGAGAAACCATCCTCCTGCAAAGAGAGTCTTTATAGCGAAGTCGAACTACGCAACCATTTTTCCCACCCTTGATTCGGGGCGATTTCGGCACTCCCCCCCAATACGCCACCCACCAACTCATTGTCGAACACCACTCTCCGGCAAACATGACGAGTTCCCGGTATTGCTCGTTCTTCTACAGTATTCAAGTATCGCATTGGCCAGAATTTTCTACTCGTCCAGATTAATGAGAACAAACTCTGACCGATGCAAAAAAAATCGCGATCGCGACGCCATCAACAGCGCTCTGTCATCGCAACGGGAGGCTCGGATAGCGCAGCAACGACAACCATTGCCACCCCTCTCGTCGTACGGTGCTTGCCGAGCGAAGAAAAAACCTCCAGACTCAGAAGAGGGGATTATCCCTTACACCAGGAGGACAGGCAATGAAACGGAGCTTCAAGACCATCCACGTACACGAAGTTATGACCACAACTTTAGTGACCGTCAGTCCTGAAGATTCTCTTCAACATGCCCTCGACCTACTGGAGAAGCATCAGGTCCATGAGTTACCGGTGGTTGAGCGAGAGCGTTTGATTGGGATTGTCACGGATGGCGACCTCAAACTCATGACCCCGGTTTATCCCTTATTTCCTGCTCAAGATGAGATTCGCCAGACGCTCCGCGATCTCAAAATCGCCTCGGCGATGACCGTGGAGCCTTTTACTATCAGCCCCGACGCGACGCTCCTCGAAGCAACACAGATCTTGTACGAGCGGGGAATTGGTTCTTTGTTGGTGGTCGAAGAGGAACAGCTTCGTGGTGTCCTCTCAGTTAGTGACATTCTCCGCATCATCCTCGAACAATATCACTAAAAGGGACGAAGAGAAACTCCGCCATTCCACATAAGAGGGGAGGACACTCGCTCACCTGCGGTGTGATATTTTCCCGTTCGTCGTGAACGTAACGCAGGGACGGCGAAGGGCTCAACATGAGCAGGGTCGGTCAGGTGCCACTCTTGTGCGGTCTGATTTCGTAGAGTCAGACGTATTTCTACGCATTCTATGCTGAAACGATTGTTACCCCTATGCAGTGTACTTCTCGTTTGTTGGGGGGTGTGTCTCGCCGAGCCGCTCCAGCATCGGGGGCAAAATTTTCTGGTCTATCGGGTGAACCCACAGACCGATCAACTAGCCCTTTTTTGGAAAGATCCTGAGGGACAGCGGTTCGGTTCTTTCCGCCGTCTGCGTGAGCATCTCTCCAGTAACGGACAAGAGTTGAAATTCGCCATGAACGCCGGGATCTTTGGTGTCGATTACGCGCCCCTCGGTCTCCATATCGAGAAGAGCCGCCACCTGCATGCACTCGATTTAGGCAAGGGAGGGCGTGGCAATTTTTATTTGAAGCCTAATGGCGTCTTTTATATTGCCAACCACAAGCCGGCGATTGTCGATGCACGGACGTATCCGAAAATCAAAGTCAAACCCCAACTGGCAACACAATCGGGCCCCCTACTCGTGATCAACGGCACGCTGCATCCGGCATTTCGTGAGGAGTCGAGCAATCGGCATTTTCGCAATGGGGTGGGAGTGACGCGCGAGGGCAAGGTCGTGTTTGCCATATCTCGTGGGCTGGTGACGTTCCACGAATTTGCCACCTTGTTCCGCGATGTTTTAGACTGCCCAAACGCGCTTTATCTCGACGGGGCGCTCTCGGCAATGTACGCCCCGGACCTCGGTCTGACGTTTTCAGGTGGCGATTTTGCTGGTATTCTTGCCGTTACACAATAATACCGTTTAGTCGAACTAGAAAATCATACCAGCGAGAGAGGATTATATGATCGATGTTCTGAATGCCGTGCAGACCGCCCGTAACTACCTCGGTATGCTTTACGGCACGACTAAATTGCACGATGTTCAGCTTGAAGAAGTTGAACTCTCGGACGATGGGAAATTTTGGTTAGTCACCTTAGGCTTTTCACGACCACTCCCCGCAGAGACTATTGACTCGCTCCGAGCTGCCCTTACTGGGGAAACTCAGTATAAAAGGGAGTATAAAATATTCAAAATCGACTCGGAAAAGAGTGAAGTACAGTCAATGAAAATCAGAGAAGTATGAGTGAAGACATTCGACAATTAATCAACCGATATCGTCGTGCTGGAATTCTCATCGATACCAATGTTCTTCTCCTCTATTTTGTAGGAAATTTCGATATCAACTTAATCCCTCAGTTTAAGAGGACTCTCCAGTTCACTGTCGAGGATTATCAAACTTTACTACTCATAATCCGTCAATTCCAAAAGATTGTAACTACACCCAATATACTTACCGAAGTAAGTAATTTATCTGGGCAGCTTCCGGAGCAAGTAAAACGACCGACGAGGAGTTTGTATTTTAAGAAATTTGCCGAGGGATTAACTATTCTTGAAGAACAGTATCGCGAAAGCCTCCAAATCGCGAACGGCACTCATTTTACTAAACTCGGCCTTACCGATGCAGGGATTTTCGGTATCGCCAAAGACAAGTATCTTGTGCTTACAGATGATTTTCGCTTGTCGCAAACTCTTCAAAAAGACAACATTGATTGCCTCAACTTTAACCACGTTCGCCCACTTGGCTGGTCAAATCGCTAAAAGCACCGTTATACCCTTTCCACAGAATTCTCCTCATACTCCGTCCGCCGCTGTTCGGCACCTTGATACAGCAACGACAACAGATTCTCTGTAGTCTTGGCGTGAAAAGCTACACATGCCGGATCAAAATCTTTGGTAGGAATCGGCTCGTGCGCAAAGTGGCCGTAGCGATCCTGCCCACGTACCAGCGCAGCGCTGTCCCACGTTCCGAGTTGCTGTCGTGTTTGCGGAGGCATGTAACGAATTGCGAGGCCAATGCGACGATCATCGGAGCGATTGGGGCCAGAGGCATGCGCAATACGAACATTGTGCAGCGACATCTCACCGGGTTGCAGGACGATATTGACGGCGTGTGAATCATCAATGCCCGCGGTAATCATCTGTCCACGCGAGAGCATGTTGGTTTTATCGTACCTATCCTGATGTGGGAGCTGCACCTTGTGAGTCCCTGGCTGCATACGCATGCAACCGCTCTCGACCGTGGCTGGGGAAAAAGCGATCCAGGCCGACACCACCTCGGCCGAGTCGAGTCCCCAGTATTGATGATCTTGATGCCATGAGACGTAGTCAGGCGAATGCGGCTCTTTGGTCCAGAAGTTAACCCCCCAGCACAGAATGTCTGGGCCGATCACGTCCTCGACCGCATCGAGAATACGTGCATCACGCATCAGGTCATCGACCCACTTCAACAGGAGACTCGTCTTGATTCGTTGCGGTCCTTGTAACGGGTGTCCCTGTCCCTGCTCGAATGCTTCGAGCCGCTGCCGGCGATCAGCCATCTCCGCTGGAGAAAACGCGGATAAGGGAAAACAAAATCCATCCTGTTTGTATTGGACCACTTGGGCATCGGTCAGTTTGCGTGGCATGAACTTCTCTCCATTACACCGCAAAGAATTTAGCGGCGTTGTCGCCCAGGATTTTGTTGACTGAGACGTCCGGCAGCTTTGCGAGCGCTTGGCGCGCACTGGCAACCGGGTCAACGAAACCTTCGGCATGTGGATAATCGGAACCGATGAAGAATTTGTCGTCGCCGACAATCTCCACCATGTATGGCAGCAGTCGTTCCGTAGGATCTGCCGCGATCCAAATGTTGCGAGCAAAATACTCACTCGCGGGTCGCCTCATGTGGCACGAATGCCCCATATAACTGTAGCGGTAGTCGAGACGATCCATCCATTCGACCACCCAGCCACTGGCAGCCTCGATCGTCGCTACCCGAAGCCGTGGAAACCGCTCGAACACACCATCATAAACCATCGTGGTAAGGGCCATCCGTGGATCTTGGATGACATTCATGCTCATATACATAAAACCCGGACGACGATCCATGTACCAGTCGTGCCCAGTGTAGTTGCGGTGCACCACCAGATGAATGCCAACGGCGATGTCGAGATCTTGAGCTTT
This sequence comes from Binatia bacterium, assembly GCA_050187625.1. Lineage (GTDB taxonomy): Bacteria > Desulfobacterota > Binatia > Bin18 > Bin18 > JBFWXH01. The sequence goes on along the minus strand of JBFWXH010000041.1, from coordinate 22,016 downwards.
GGCCCACACCGGATCGTACTCTGGACAGCCAAAGCTGCGGCCTTCTACCGGGAGTGCTCCGACAAACACTGACCGCATCCCGGCCTTGGCAATACGATCGAGTTCGCGGACCGCCTCCGCAGGGTTCCATAACGAGATGTGACCGACGGGGAACAAACGATCCCGGTGGTTGGCACAGACCTCAAGCGCCCAGGTATTATAGGCCCGACAATGGGCCGCCGCGAGTCCTGGGTCGGTAACATGCGCTTCCCATTGCAATCCGAGCGTCGGGTAAATGAATTGACAGGCAATCCCCTCCTGGTCGAGGAATTTCACCCGCTCATCCATATTTTCCAAATCACTGTTAAACGCGGTCGCAAAGTCGAAAGTGCCGAGCCCCTTGCCTTCTTCCTTCTGGCCATAGCCAACCCCCACCCCAAAAACCTGCTCAAGGGTAAACTCGCCGACACCTTTGATGCGCTTATTCTCGTTAATCAGCATCACGTAACGGCCAGTTTCTGCGTCACGCTCAAACCGTAAGCAGCGGGAACGATACTGTGGTTCGATGTAGCGTTCCCAGAGGTCAAGCGGTTCCATGAAATGACTGTCGGCGTCGATGATACGGGTCATGTAAGGCTCCTGTTCAATTGCCGCTGCACGGGCCCCACTAATTCCGCCCTGGCGCTAACGCACGCAGCGCATTCAAGAGACGCTCACGTCGCAGCCCTGGATCAGTTTCAAACGTATGGAACTGCAAAAAGGCGGTATCGACCCCGGCATCCATATAACGTCGCACGTGTGCTCGAATGTTGTCCGGTGAGCCACGCAGTACAAGTTCATTCATCACTTGCTCAGGAACCGCAGCAACCGCCCCTTTACGGTCTCCTTTGTCCCACGCCTCCCACATAGGAGTGAGGGCAGTTTCACGGCCCAGCCATTTCTGAAAGGCTTTATACACCGGAACATTAAGATAGGTATTGATATGTCGTCGCACGCCGATGTCCGCTTCTGGGGTGGGGGGATCGATGGCAATAAAAACACGAGCTGTGATTTCAATCGCGTTCGGATCACGTCCAGCTTTGGCTGCAGCCTCGCGGACGACCTGGACTGACTTGCGCACATCGTCGGCGGAGAGCCAGTTAATAATGGCGCCATCACCGACCTCTCCAGCAACCCGCAACATCGCTGGTCGCAAAGCCGCGATATAAATAGGAATAGGGTGTGCCAGTGGGCGACTCAAGCGGAACCCATTTACTGAAAAGGTCTGGCCTTGGAATACAACACGGTCTCCGGCAAACGCTTGCTTAAGGAAGGTCGCCATCTCACGCACTCGTAGCGTTGGCTGTGCAAACTTCCCACCGTTCCACAGCTCAACGATCGGTTGTGAGCCAGCTCCAATCCCGAGACAGAAACGTCTCGGCGCGATTTCAGCGATTCCAGCGGCAGTCATCGCTAACGTCGCCGGCCCCCGGGTATACACGTTCGCAATAGCAGTTCCAAGGCGGAGAGTGGTTTCCGCTCCGACAACCGCAAGCGGCGAGAAGCCATCAATGCCATCAACCTCAAGTGACCAGGCATCCGTATAGCCAAGCTGTTCGGCCTCGCGCGCAATCGCTGCATGCTCGGCAAGAGTGAAATTGTCTAGTGGAATCGACAGTGACCAGCGTTTTTGCGCCATGATAATTCTCCGCTTTGAGATGTTGATGCGTAAAGCGCATCCTACAAAACTTACCGTACTACAGGCGAAAAGGGGAAATGGGTCAAAGGCAAAAAGGATAAGCATAGGCGTCTCCGAATTTTTTTCATTTCGTCGTTTCGCCTTTTTACCATTTCGCCCTGTGTTTTTTCTTTACCACTTCACTTTCGCGGAATCACCTTTATATAGGGTGCGAACAAAGGCAATGAGTTTCCAGACCTGATCATCAGAGAGGAAAGCCTTAAACGGGGGCATGTTCCCTTTCCCGTTGCGAATTTGTTCTAGCAAGTTGGAGTCAGAACCATCCCCGGTTTGCCACTTCTCATCAGTCAAGTTTGGCCCCATTCCACCACCTCCTTGCATGCCGTGGCATCCGTAACAGTTCCAAAGCTTGTAGAGCTTCTGTCCTTCGGCAATCGCTTCGGCATTGCCAGTGTACGGATTCAATTTTTTCGGTTCAGCTCCGTTCTGTTGTTGTGCCCAAGCCACGCTGAATGTCGTGAGCAGAGAGCACAGGGCAAAGGCACACATCCACGCGAAACGGTGACGGGTCCCAAAATTCTTGAGGGCTTTTCTCCCTCTAGTCTGCTTACATATTGCGTGATGCGCCATGCGTGATCTTTTCATATCTTAATCCTGCACAGTCGGTATCCCATAATCTTCGAGGATCTTACGAATCTCCGCGGCTTTGTGTTGCAGCAGTTTGTCCAATTGCTCCTTCAGTGCATTATTCCCGCGTCGCACCCCCAAGGCAATGTTATACGCAAGCGGGAGAGAAGCTGAACTCTCACTGGCGGGAACTGATGTCAGTATCAAAGCAACCGACTGCTTCTTCGCAAAGTAGCCAGCAATCGGTCCCCAAACAATCGCCAGATCGATTTCACCATTGGCGACTGCAGCAATAATTTTCCCTGGGGGGTTTTCTTCTCCGTAGTCACCAAAGATGCTGTAGCCCACGACATTGTCGATAATTCCTTTGCTACTCAACACATGTGCTGGGGGGCTGTTCGCATAATCATCGCCCACCAAATGCACGCCAATTTTGAGCTTGCGCAGCTGGGGATCATCAAAAGAAGAGATCCCATAATGCGCCTTCTGCCGCGAGAGGAAGACATATGAAGAGCGGTAATAGGGCCGCGTTGTCAGCACTGGATCGTACCCAGCCGGAACCCCGATCACCACATCGCAACGCCCAGCGCTAAGAGTATTACGAATAAACCCTCGACGTTGCGGCCACCACGTGTAGACCACTTGTTGGTGCAATTCCCGCGCTAATAATTCGGCGATCTTGTTCTCGAATCCTTCCTGACGACGGTTCGAATAGGGGAGATTATTGGGGTCGGCACACACGCGGAACTGGCTAGCAGTGTCGGGCGGCTCAACACCCCAGGCGAGAAAAGTGAAAAGGACAAAAACCAGAAACGTTATTATCAATCGCACGTACATCAGGCGTAATGACTGGGGCTTGTGGGAGCGTAGCGCCATACGCCCCCACAAGCTCAACGACCTAACCATACTTATGTCAGGGTAACCTCGTTCAATTTCTCATGAATCCAAAGCGAAAACGTAGAGCATGCCACCTTTCCGCGTATCCTGCCCGAGTTCGCCGAAGGCCCCAATCGCACCCAACGCCGCAGTGGGGTCGTCGGTGCCGAGATCACCAGCGACCACTAATCCCGACCAACCACCTACGCCCGATAAGATCGCCACATACTGCTTGCCATCCGGCCCTCGATACGTCATGGGTGCACCAATGATCCCGGAACCAACCTTGAACTTCCACAGCTCCACTCCACTCCGAGCGTCCACTGCCTTAAACCACCCGTCCATGGTCCCGTAGAACACAACATCCCCAGCAGTTGAGAGTGCGCCACCCCATGCCGCCCACTTTTCTTTAATTCCCCATTTTTTCGTGCCAGTCGCCGCATCCCAGGCCATGAACTCTCCACGCGTTTCCCCAGGGCCGGGGTACTGCTTGACGATGGCACCGACATACGGCACGCCCGCCATATAATTCACTTCCGTCCCTTCGTAGTCCATACACAGGTTATTGGTCGGGACATAAAAGAGCTTGGTCCGTGGCGAGTAGGAGACCGGTTGCTGATCTTTCCCGCCCATCGCTGCCGGACAGATGTCTTTGACGTTCTCCCCTTGCTTCGTTCGTTTAGCCGGTCTCTCAATCGGCAGACCGGTCTCCAGGTTGATGTCTTCTGCCCAATTCACATGCACGAAGGGCTTGGCTTGCAACACTTTTCCGTTTGTCCGATCGATCGCATAGGCGAAGCCATTACGGTCAAAGTGCACCAGCGCCTTGTGCGTCTTCCCGTCAATCTCTAAATCAACCAGCACGCTTTCATTGATCCCGTCGTAATCCCACGCGTCATGGGGCGTCATCTGATATGCCCATTGCGCTTCACCCGTGTCAGGATTACGAGCAAAGATCGTCATCGACCACTTATTCTCGCCAGGCCGTTGGTCTGGGTTCCACGAGCCAGGATTCCCAGTCCCATAGTAGAGTAGATCCAGTTCAGGATCGTAGCTGTACCATCCCCATGTCGTCCCCCCACCCTTTTTCCACTCTTCCCCTTTCCACGTCGTCACGCCAAGATCTTTACCTTGATGCGACGGATACGGCGAAGAGAAATCTTTGCCGATGAGCACCTCAGAATCCGGGCCGGTACTGTAGGCACGCCACACTTGCTTGCCAGTGTTGACATCATTCGCCGTGACAAAACCACGGACGCCGAATTCTCCACCACTAATCCCGGTGATTACCTTATCCCTAATCACCACCGGCACCATCGTAATGGTCTGGCCCTTTTTGAAGTCCCCTTGCTGGACTTTCCACAGCTCTTTCCCTGTCTTCGCATCCAAGGCAACCGTATGCGCATCGAGCTGGTTAAAGAAAATCTTCCCACCTGCATAGGCAACGCCACGGTTCACCACATCACAACAGGCAATGGGGATAACACTTTCATCTTGCTGGGGTTCATACTTCCATTTGACTGGTGCGCCAGGTTTGGTTAAGTCCAGCGCATACACAATGTTCGGAAACGGAGTCACAAGATACATCGTGTCGCCCACCACGAGCGGTGCTCCCTCATGCCCACGGAGCACGCCAGTGGAGAACGTCCAGGCGACTTCGAGATCCTTCACATTTTTTGCGTTAATCTGATTCAGCTCACTATACCGAGTCAGGGCATAATCCTTGCCGGGCAAAACCCACTGGCCAGGATCTTTCTGCATGGCAATCAAATCCTGATCACTCAATCCGGACTGAGGTAGGAATAGCTGTACAACCACAAACATCGAACAACAAAACGCGGCTGACGAGAAAGCCCACCGTTGTATCTTCATAAACACCCTCCCTGAATTCACCCCGGAAGCTCCGAGGGGTAGAATAACCCTGCTACTGTCACTGCGGACTTTACCTGCTCATGTCCGCCATGATGTATCCCTCACCGTATCGGCACGGGACACTACTCCGGAGAGAGGCCGTTTGTCAATTAGAACTTATAATTGTGGCCAGATCCTCCGCAAAGCCTGTACCCAACGGTCGAGCGTCGCTTGATCACTAATGGGAATTCTCTCGACAACTTGCTCAGGAGATTCACGTGGAGCGAGTTCTCGGCACGTCTGCAAGTGTTGGCGTGCCTCCTCAACTCGACCCAGCTCACTATTAATCGTCGCGGAAAAGAAATGCGCAGCAACATGATCCGGGTTACGCGCGAGAACCCGTTGGAGAGTAGCAAGCGACTGCTCACGTTGTCCGCTCATATACTGGGCCTGCCCTAACGCAAAGACATAACTTGCCGGATAATGAGGATTTAACCGCATTGCACGCTCAACTGCGAGAAGTGCCTCCTGACCACGCCCCACACAGCTCAACGCCTCACTGAGCGTCAGGGAGGCGTCGGCGTCGTTAGGATCAAGGGCGACTGCTTGTTCCGCTTCGGCAATGGCGACTGCCCCTTGCCTTTTTGCCATAGCCACGTACGCCAGGGTTTGATGCGGGCCTGGGAGGTTTGCATCTAAGGCAACAGCACGCTGAGCCAGAGTCAGAGCATTCTCCAGCAACTGCGGATCGTCGCTCCACCGATACAACCACTCAAGCACATAGGTACGTCCCAGCCGAGCATAAGCTGCCGCAAAATTTGCATCGAGGGCAATTGCGCGTTCGAACATCTGACGTGCCTGAACATTTGCGGGCTGAGAGCGGTGGGCAGTAAGCTCGACACCACGCAAGAAATATTCATACGCGTCTACGTTAGCCGTCGGGGCTCCCCTCCGGCGTTGCTGCTCTCCTTCAGTCAACTTCACTTTCAGCGCTGCGACAATCTGTTGCGTCACATCATCCTGGACCGCGAAAATGTCTCGCAATTCCCGGTCATAACGATCGGCCCATAGGTGGTACCCTGTCGTCGTATCGATGAGCTGCGCCGTCACCCGTACACGATTGGCCGCCTTACGGACACTACCCTCTAACATATATCTCACACCGAGTTCTTTACTGACCTGCTCGGGCGCAATCGTTTTGCCTTTATAGAGAAAGACCGAATTGCGAGAAATCACAAACAATCCCGATACCTTTGACAGATCAGTAATCACATCCTCAGTAATGCCGTCGCTAAAGTATTCTTGCTCGGGATCACCACCAAGATTGACAAAAGGCAACACAGCGATAGAAGGTTTATCCGGCAACGGCAGCGGCTGAGAAACGAAAGAAGGCTCGCTTCGGGGGAGAGTTGAGGAAACCACCACCGGCTCTAACAGCACCCGATACACCGGGACCGGACGGGTAATATTTTTCACCTGTTGCTCACCCAGGTACTGATAGTCAATCGCTAAAAAGGCAAGCTTGTTCTCGACCTGTTCATATACGCCACCGGAGATACAAATCCCGCCAGCGTCGGCGAGACTTTCTAACCGCGCAGCAATGTTTACCCCATCACCGTAAATGCGTTCGCCTTCGACGATGACATCACCGAGGTTAATGCCGATGCGAAATTCCATTTTTCGCATTTCAGGAAGGTCGGCATTGCGAGTCTTGAGTTCACGCTGTACCGCTACCGCCCCCTGCACCGCATCGACCACGCTCGCGAACTCAGCCAGAAGGTTATCACCAGGCGAATCCACGACCCGACCGCGATGCTGCAGAATCAGCGAGGTCATCACCTCCCGGTACGCCGTCAACGTCCGAATCGTGGCGACCTCGTCATCGCCCATCAGGCGACTGTATCCTTTGACATCAGCACTCAAGATCGCCGCCAGTTTGCGTTCAACAGCACGCGATTCCATAGTGAGAAACGTATGTCGCGGTGCTCGTCTTGGCAACCGGTTTCGTTCTTTCTTGTATTTCTCGCAGGTTGCTGATAGCTGACAACCAAATAGCGAATGGCTAGCAACTGACGACCAATAACCAAAGGAGGATCCTATGAGCGCAGCAGAAAACAAAAAACTCATCCAAGATGCCTTCGACGCGTGGGGACGTGGCGATGGGGCAGCATTCTTCAACTTATTGGCCGACAACGTACGGTGGACTGTGATTGGCACCAGCCCAGTCTCCCGCACCTACACCAGCAAGCACGCGTTCGCCGATGGGGCAGCAAAACCGCTGAGCGAGAAACTCGCTGGCCCCATTAAGCCCATAGTGCGCAACATTATCGCCGAAGGTGATCAGATCGTCTTGCAATGGGAAGGCTCGGCGACCGCGAAGTCCGGCATGCCGTATAACAACAGTTACTGCTGGGTGATGCGCCTGGCCAACGGCAAAATCACCGAAGGCACTGCGTACATCGATACCGAGTTAGTGTCGGAGTTGTGGAAATCGTAACCCGCTCCCTGGGCGACTGTAAATGGTCGCCCAAGTCCTTCGAGAAGAAGCCCTACAACAAGGACGCGGAACAACATGGAGACCACAGCATTTGCGCTAGATTCCTATCTCGAACGTCTGAAGTATGCTGGAGCTGTACAGCCAACAGAAAATGGGCTTGAAGCACTGCACCGCGCCCACGCGTACACCATTCCGTTCGAGAACTTCGATATTTTGCTGGAGCGCGGGATTTCGCTTGAACCCGCAGTGATTTATGACAAGCTCGTACGGCGTGCGCGCGGCGGTTATTGCTTCGAATTGAACGGCCTGTTCCTTATGGCCCTGCACGCGATTGGCTTTGACGCACGGGCGTTGCTAGCGCGGGTGCATCTAGTCGATCCACCGACAGGACGCGGGCATCAGCTTATGCTGGTGACGATTCAAGGAAGACAGTGGATAGCTGACGTAGGGTTCGGTGGCCCAGGGCTTCGCGCCCCGATTCCCTTTGAACTGAACCACCCGACGACTCAGGACGAACAAACGTTTCAGCTGGTAGACGCAGGTTCCTTTGGCACTATGCTGCAGACTCTACAAAACGGCCAATGGCAAAACCTCTACAGCTTCGACTTGGGGCATGTGTTCCCTGGCGATATCGCCTATGGGAACCACTTCACTTCGACCCATCCTGGCTCGTTCTTTACCTTTGCCCGTGTCGCGGCCCTGCCACGTCCCAATGGGCGAGTTTCATTATTTAATCGTACACTCAGGACCCTGACACCCGATGGCGAGCACTTGCAGGAGCTGGCGGAGGGCCAAGCGTATCTTGACGCTTTAAAAATCCATTTCGGCATCGAACTTGATGCGCCCTACGAAGCGTTGCGTCCGCTTCGGCAGTGATAGTTCAAGGTTACGTGCGGTTATACTCTTGGTGGTCAAGAAGTTAGGATGGATGGAGCCCTTCGCCTTCACTTCGTTCCGCTCAGGATAAACGCCGTACAATCCAGGCATTGTAGGGACACGGCGCATCGTGCCTCTGCGAAGCGTATTACCGAACTTGTTTGCCAACATTCATGAGGTTAACTCTTCTAGCAGCGCCTTGGCCCCACGCAAACCTTTGATGTCGAACCCTTCGGTGAACCACGGGTAGACCTCTGTCAGCAGTTGGCACGCCTCATCCGTCTTGCCGTGTTGCTGCCACAATCGCGCCAAGCTTGTCGCTGCTCGCAGTTCCCACAGCTTCGCTTCCTGGTGGCGGGCAACCTCAAGGGCCTTCAGAAAACACACTTCAGCTTCGGATTGGGCTTTGGCATCTATAAACTTCTCTGGACTTGTCCGAGACAGATTTTGACTTGTCTTAGGCTTGCTTTGGGCTCGTTTGCGACTTATCCTAGACTGCTGAGCGTCAGCTCGCCTTTCAACCGATACAATTCCGCGTCCCACATTCGTTCACCCGGTTGGTCCAGGGTGTGCAGCACCTCCGACACCACCGTCAGTCCTTCTTCCATCGCCCCGTTCTTTCCATATGCCTCGGCCAGGAGCGCGGCACCGAGCCGTTGCGCTACGACCGCCCCAGTTGCGCGCAAACCATCGAGTCCCTGACGAATCTGCTCGCATCCAACGGTCCCCTGCCCCTGCACTGCCAGTGCCCATCCCTGGATGACCCTCCCCGCGCCATCCCAGTACGGAAAACCCTGTTCGTGGGCCAGAGCAAGCACGGCCTCGGCACGTTTCTGTGCGGCTACGGCCTCTCCACAGCCGTAGTGCACCATCGCTGCCCATGTCAAGGCAAGCGCGAGCTAATCTCTTCTCTGGCACCCTCAAAGCACAGGCAGTTGGAAGCTCGACACCTCTGTTTGCAGGCGGTCAATTATACGCTTATTTTGGGCCGGCCGTTACAGCTCACGCTGGCTGAAGTGATCTTATCTTCTTCGATGTCAGCAGCTTCGACATGACAAATGGCCTTCCTGTCACGGTTGAGGCAGGAGCGGACTGTAAGGCGACAGTGACCTTGGACGGCAGCGGGTCTTACGACCCAGATGCCGCAGTTGGGGACTTCATCACATCCTACACGTGGGCCGGCCCGTTCGGCACAGCCAGCGGACCGAATCCGGTTGTCGCTTTTGCCCTACAACCTATCGGAGAAAACACCTATACGCTCACCGCTGAAGATACGCATGGCGCCACGGGGGTGGATACAGTAGTCGTGACCGTCGCGCCCCCGCCTTCTCCCGACGTTCAACAGTGTAAAAGTCGGAAGTGCGGTCCCGGTGAAGTTCAGCCTCGGGCACGATGAGGGGCTGAATATCTTCACCGCGGGCTATCCCACATCCGCCGTCATAGCCTGTAGCTCCACGGACCTGGTGTCTGCCATTGAGCAGACGGTCACCGCCGGCGGCAACAACCTTACGTATGACGCGACCACCGGCCAATACATCTACGTCTGGAAGACCGACAAAGGCTGGGCGAACACCTGTCGGCAATTGGTGGTGAAATTCGGTGATGGTTCCTACCAGAGGGCGAACTTCAAATTCAGCAAATAAAAGAGACCGCCGGGTGCGAGGGGTGGCTTGCCACCCCTGTTTGACGTGACTCACGGGCAGACCAAGGCCGTAGGCTGGGTTGAGTGTTGCGAAACCCAGCAGTCCCTGTTGTTAGGGGTTGATGCGAAACCTAACAGGCCTGCTGGGATTGACATCCCAGCCTACCTTTACGGTGATCGTGAGGTCTGCGCGCGCACCTACAAGCGTATCCGCCTTGCTGGCGAGAGGTTTTGGAAAACCTCTTATATGTAGTCAGATGAATGTTCCTACTAAAAGTTAGGCATTCTGTAAGCCACGACAGAAAGCCTGACGACCCTCTAGCCGTGGTAAAGAAAGGAGAGTGATATGAAGAATGTTAGTAGACTACTCACGGTTTCTCTCGTTGTTTTGTCTTTCCAGATGGTAAAGTCGGCGGAGGCTGACGAATCGCAATTCGAACAGAACAGGAAAAATGCCAACGAGGTATATCAACGGCAGGAGGCTGCGAAAGAAAGGCAACGATATCAAGATTACTTAAAGAACAAAGACAGAGAATCTGGGATCAGTCAACAAAGCGGGCCAACAGGGGGAAGAACTTCCGATGGCCAAGACTATTGGGGCGGTTATAAGTGGTCCACGAAGTGAACCATTATCATCCCTATGAGCGACTAGAAATGTACTTCCACGGCTAACTCGATCCGCACCCTCAGACGCTTTGATTACGCAAGCCACCAACTAACCTAAGGAGAATTAGATGAAATTTACTATTACTGGCCTGGCCACTTTCACATTTGTCTTAGGAGTTTTTCTGCCAGCGATTAGCACGGCGGAGGAGTTTAGTTATAGAGTCGAGTGCAGGAAGACTAGTGACAGAGGTTGCACAGCAGATAACACTAGCTGCAAAACTGCTCCGTCGGGTCAGCTCTTCATTAACGTCAAGATGGCAGGAGGCCAGGGCTGGTTACCAGAAAAAGTTCGCTGTTCTAAATCAGAGGGTGATCAACGTTCTGTCCTGGCTACTGTTAATCTGCCCGATGGTACAATGACAACCGTCGACGTGACAGGATACACTCAGATTTGTGTCAATGCTCATGCCGAGAGCGGTAGCGGCGGGGCTAACCTTAATAAGGTCGCTTGGGCAAACTGCACTGTCACATAAGATCTCATGCGCTATAGATAATGCCTAACTCGCCGCGCCGGGTGCCACTGGTGACTGGTTCACCCGTGTGAATTCTTTCATGGGAACCACTCTGGCTGTAAAAGGTAAAAGGGGTCACCCATTAGAATAAATAAGCGGTGTAAGTCGCGTGAAACGTGCTCTCTGCCTCGTTTTCTTCTCAGCACACTATGCATTACATGCTTGGAGGAAGATTTGCCTATTTCCCATCGTGGGGCGCTACAGGTGGCTGGCCTCTCCTTGGTCACTCAGATCGTGGGACCCCGATCTGTTCACAGATGGTGCGGGCGGTGGTTGCTTTGATCTCGCGATGTCTTGGTATGGCCACTGAGCGCTTGTTTTGCGGGTTGTGATAAATCGAATGACGGCTGCCTTCTCGATCGAGATAGCAGCCGTGCTGTTCGAGATGACGAATCAAGTCTCGCCGTTTCATGGCACGGGAATTTCAATGGAGAGCGTTTCCCAAACCGCATCTGTGGGGGCATCCTTCGCCGCATGATCACGGTAACTTTCCAAGAGCAACTCCACCGCTTCCTTAATCATCGCCCGTGCTTCCTGCATCGTCTTTCCTTGGGTCACGGCACCGGGTAGTTCTGGTACCGTGGCCATGATCCAACCGTCTTCAATCACTTGATACACCACCGTATATTCTCGCTGCATAGACTCGATCTCCCTTTAGCGGGTAGGCTGCTACGCCATGAACCTTTCGGTCACCTTACTAACCGTCTGTTGCTCATGACAGGGGAATTGTACACGAACATTAGTGCACGAAAAGCTGGGTGCCATGTGTGGCTTGCCACCCGTGTTTGATGTGACTCACGGGCAGACCAGCTGCCCGTGACACAACGCTGTGAACGACTCTTCCTTTCTTGGGGGCCACGGGTGACTGGTTCACCCGTGTGCAAGCTTTCCTGTGGACCGCATGGGCAGACCAGCTGCCCGTAGCGCATCTGTGGTAGGCGACAGGAGAAAGAGAAAAAAGGCGAAGAGGGCAAAGGGCAAAGCGAGATCAGGTACGTCCCACACGCTGAACGACGGACGGTTTGCCGATCCGGTGTCCACCAAAAGCTGAACGTGATAGTAGCCAGGATGGCTAGGCCGCGATGATTTCCATGGTCGTCATGATTCCTCCTGTAGTTGAGGCATCAGAGCTTTGCTGCGACGCTAAGGGGATTTGGTCTGCTTCACGGTGGGCGTAGGCGGACTCTGCCCGCGGCAACGATAGCTAACCTCCCCACGATTTTGGCCACCACTTCGGGTTGCCGCAGGAGAGATTCCACAAGACATACGATGAATGCGGCGGTCGCATTGCGCGGCAGCTCCAACACCACAAGCCCGCCATAGGCAGCAGGAACGTAATTGCGAATGTCTGCGAAACCAAAATCTCCAGTCAGCAGACATACTTGATGTGTCTGGGCATAGACGGCAATTGGTGGGTCTTTAGCGGTCGCTTCATGCCCATAGCGCTCTATCAATGGCTTGAGCGAACGAGGCAAGTCAGCACAATTAAGAAATGCACGCGGCGTCCCTACGCAGCAGGGAGGGGATGATGTTCTTCCTGGTCAATCACTTCGCTGGCATAGACCAATGCCGCACGCACGTCAGCTTCTGTGACTCCATACTCGTGGGAGATCTCCTCGATACTCATGCCTCCTGCCAAACCACTGAGAATCCGCACGATCGGCACTCGTGTTCCTCGAATCACGGGCTTCCCGTGCTGAATGGCTGGATCGACGACAATACGGTCGTTCATATCGCTCCCTTTCCGCGGCTGCGGACAGTCGTTCCACGAGAAAAACCACCATAGCGCAGCAAGGGCCAGGAAGGAATAAGCGGACGTAAGCGCCGGGAGCCACGGGCGGCTTGCTACCGGTGTGAATGGGCATCACGGACAGACGAGCTACCCATAGTACCTCTGCGGGCAGTGTTTTACGATCACAATTATGTTCCCTCTTGAATCTTACCGGAAACAAGAGTCGTGGGCCGGGTTAAGTTTTGCGAAATCCAGCAGGTCCTGCTGGGATTGGCATCTCAGCCGACATTACTGCTGTTACGCTACGCTGTTATTGCGAGCCCTTCCCTCATCGTGTTTCGCTCAGGATAAACTCGGCGAAGCAATCCTTGTCTTTTTGTTGCTGCACTACACTGTCTCTGCCTGTTCAATTAAGGACAGCTTGCCAACCTGAGCCCTTGCCGCTTTCTCTCGCTTCACTTGCTGTTCATGACGCCACACCGGAACCATTGCGAGGGCGGCAATGCTTGCTCCTAGTCCAATCGCGGAGAATCCCCAGAAAAAGGAATGCGTCATGTCATAGGAATAGCCCAGAATAATTGGGCCCATCACGCCCCCCAGACCACCAAAGAGACCAATGCAGAGCCCCGCCGCCACACCGACCACTTCAGCCGGCAAAAGATCGAAGAGGAGAACAGCGAGCGTATTAAACGCCGCGGCGTTCAGGAAGAGGACAATACTCATCAAGACAATCGTCATGGCAACGTCTTGCGTCCACATCAAGGCAATCATAAGGGGACCGGTTGCCAGATTTGTCACCAGTCCAACCACGCTACGGTGCCCCAAACGATCTCCCAGATAGCCACCCAACAGCGCTCCCGTACAAGCCGCCAAGTAAGGAATCGCCAGAGTGAAACCACTGGTCATAATCGAGTAGCCACGCTCTTTCACCAGGTATCCTGGCAACCAACTCAAATTGGTGAAGCCAACGCATAAGGTGAAAAAGTTGACTCCGCAAATCGCCCAGAACACCCAACTCCCGGCAAGGAGGTGAAGCCCATCGGCAAAAGACAACGTACGTACGGTCCCGTGGTGTGGGTCAAATGTCACGCGATCTTTGCTGAGCGTATCCGCGAGCAGGGCTTTCTCTTCCTGCGACACCCAGGGATGCTCGTGTGGATGGTCATAAATCAATAGCCAAAAAATCACGACTCCGACGACGGTCAACACTCCGGTGCTGTAGAACATGGCCCGCCAACCCCACGTCCCGATCAACCACCCCACCAGGGGGAGTCCGATAATGAGCCCCACGTATCCAGCGCCAACCGTGGCCCCATATACCCAACCACGTTCGTTCGGCAATAACCAGTTGTTCTCTAGCTTGTTGATGGGGTTCGCCACCCACCCTTCGGATATACCGAACAGGCCACGGACAAAGGCAAATTGTCCAACCGAGCGACACATACCAGTCAGCACCGTCAAGACACACCACCCAGCGAACATCAACGAGGACCACTTGCGAATACTAAGTCGATCGGACGCGACCCCGCCGCTGAGCTGCCCGAGAATGTATCCCCAATAGTACGAGCTAAGAATGATCCCGGTCTCGACCCCGGTTAGACCTAACTCATCCATGATATACGGCGCCGCCAGAGAAATGTTTACCCGATCAAGAAAGAGGAAAAAAGCCGTCATCCATAACGCACCCATGACGACAAAACGGAACTTTGGGGGTCGGGGGCCGGGGATTGAGGGACGCGCAGAAGCGTGCATAACGCCTTCCGTCTTCTTCATTCTTAACTGTTAATTTTTCATTCTCAATTCTTCACTTGATAGCGTAGGCGTTCGGGGGAGAGCCGACACCGCCAGGAAGATTCAGCGGCGAGGAAACCAACATGAACTCATACACACCGTCCTGTGCACAGGCCTGGGTAAGTTCATCGAGATCCCACACTTCGCCAATCGGCATCCCTTGCAGCGCAATCAACCGGCGGTGCTGAAACCCAACAGCTGGGTCAACTGGCAGGACTTCCAAGGCAACATTATCTGCGGCCATCGCGGCAATGTGATGGTTCCATACCCAGGCTGCGGTCGCTTGCCCCGGATCAAGCCCCGGACAGGCCATCCCATCCTCTCCCGGGTGCAGAGTCCCTCGTAGCTTTTCCCGTCCAGCTTCATCAAGCGTTTTATACCAGGTCAGCCACCCGGTGCGCAGCAAGATAATATCTCCGGTCTCGATTTTCACTTTTTGGGCTCCGGCGACTTTTTCTAGAAACCCACCGTCCATTGCGAACTTTTTCGTGGGTTCGAGCGGGGTTCCTTGCTGTGCCATATATCCTGCCGCATCAAGCAGCACCCCACGACCAATAATACTGTGGCGTGCCCAGTTCTCGATCCCCAACTCGCCTTTCTGATCGAGATCTTCATCTTGGCGTCCACCGTAGTAGCCGAACTCCCGATAGCGGATATGCCGTAGACTATCCCACTGGCTGGACCCTTGCATGGCGAGATTATCTACATAATCGTCGCGGGCACCGCGCGTCACCTCGATGTGATGACGATACCCAGCCGCGCGGAACCCACCGTACAGGGGAAAGGGAAAGTTCAGCGGCAAATCAAGATTGAAAACTTGCCCTGTACGTACCAGCGAAGCCGCCTGCTTCACGCGCTCTGCCGTCAACAGGTTCACCGTACCAAGTTGATCTCCCTGCCCAAACACATTCCAGGCATGCCGCTCTCCTGTCTGAGCCACGAAAGGCAGCTCTGCAAATTTAGGAATCGTAGCCATACTGACCCCCCTCCTTCTCTGTCGTGTACGACTCCTCTAGAGAATTCAGCCATAGGCTGTCAATGGTAGCAGTCGCTCTTCCTGGATTGCGCTACCTTCCATCCAGGCTACACTCTGTCTCTTTTTCGGAGGGATTGTCTTGCGTCAGCGGGACGCCCTTGGCAAGGGTAAAGTTTGGAAGGGCGAACAGCCGTTCGCCCTTCCGTTTCGGAGCAATTACACCGAAGCCTTAAACTTCGATGCGATAGACCTTCGCTGCCGTGTCATGGACAATCAAGCGTCGGTCGGTGTCCGACAGGTCATTAAAGGTCTTCGTAATAAAGTCTTGCGACCGTGGCCAGGTGGCAGCGGTATGTGGATAGTCTGACGACCACATCGCATTTCCTGGACCGTAAATGTCAAGCGTCCGCACGAAGATCGGCTCGTTAATAAATGTGGCGTAGACCTGCCGTTTGATATATTCGCTCGGCTTCAAGCTCAACTTCGCGGACGACAACGCGCCAATGCGGCCATGGACCATATCCATGCGCCACATAAAGTACGGGAACCACGCAACATCGTTCTCGGCCGAGATAATGGTCAGTTTAGGGAACCGTTCCAACACACCACCCAGGACGAATACCGCGAGCGAGCGTTCTACGTCGTGATGCAACGTGGACGCCTGCAGCGCGAGATTGCCCTTGAAGAAATCGATGCCGGTCCCTTTGCGGCCGGTCAGCACGTGCAGCGAGAGGGGAAAGTTATGCTCTGACGCTGCCGCCCAGACTCGATCATAGTGCGGATCGCTATACGGACGATCATCTGGCGGCTCTGCCCAAATCATCGCACCCCGCATGCCCTTTTTTGCGACCCGTTCGAGTTCTTGTACTGCCGTATCGACATCTTCGAGGGTCAGCAACCCAAGGGGTAGTAAGCGCTTCGGGTTGTAGCTGCAATACTCAATCGCCCAATCGTTGTACGCCCGGAAACACGCGGCTCGCAGTTCTACATCATCCAGCATGTAGAGGGGCATCCCCATCGAGGTGTAAATGACTTCCGCAAGCACCCCGTCACGGTCCTGATCTTTTAAGCGTGCCGCTGGGTCCCACACACAGGCAGGGGCCTGATCCATGCCTTTCTTGTTATGTTCGGCCAACTCGGCTGAGGGTACGCCTGCCCCAAAGAACGCTGCGACTGGAAAAGGGTTAATATTCTCACAGACGAAGAATTCTCCGTCTTTGCCATTGAGCCCGCGAACAGTGTGAGGTGCACGGTCACGGAACTTTTTATCGAGCCGTTCTGCCCACATGCTCGGTGGTTCAACAAAATGGGAATCCGCCGAAATGATACCGTAACTCGCCATACAAAACCCTCCTTTCGAAGAAGAGCTATAAGTTTTTAGCTCTTCATTGTAGCCTTGTTCTCTGTTTTTATCCTTTCACCCTTTCTCTTTTTCCCCACTCTAAATCACTCCAGCCTCTCTTAGCATGACAACGTCTTCTTCGTGATACCCCAACTCCTGCAGAATTTCCCCATTATGCTGTCCGAGTAAGGGCGCAGCGGTAATTCGCGTCGGAGAAGCCGACAACCTGACCGGATTGCCCGCCGCAACATACTTCCCCCGTTCGGGATGCTCGACCTCAACAATCATCTCACGCGCCAGCAGGTGTGGATCGTTCAGTACTTCGCCCGTATCCTGACAGGCTCCGCATGGTACCCCAGCACCGGCAAGGATGTTCATCACTTCATGTTTATTGCGTTGAGAAGTCCACTCTTCGATCAGCGCATTGACCTCGGCGATACGCTCTTGCCGCGCGTCAGCCGAGTCATAACGCGGGTCACCAATCAGGTCGTCTCGGCCAATCGCCCGCAACAGCGGATACCACATTTGCTGCTGGGCAAAGATAAAAACGTAGTCATTCGGTCCCCCAGGATGACAACGATACGTCGTCCCGGGGACACCTGGTCCAAGTTGATTGCCAGTTCTCTCTACCGGCTTGCCAAAGCGCTGGTGATCGCGCAGGCTTACACGGACAAGATTGACGACTGCCTCCTGCATTGAGACTTCGACCTCTTGGCCCTCACCGGTAGCGTGACGTTGCATAAGTGCGGCAAGAATACCGATGACCGTGTGCATGCCGGTTCCAGAGTCGCCGATACAGGCCCAGGTAAACGTTGGCGGCATATCCGGAAATCCTGTCACACTCATCGCTCCTCCCATTGCTTGCGCGATCGGTTCGTAACTCTTGTAGCCGCTGTGTGGGCCAAAGGACCCAAATCCCTTAATACTGGCATAGACAAGGCGAGGATTGATTTGCTTGAGTGTGGGATAGCCGAAGCCAAGTCGTTCCAATACTCCAGGACCGAAGTTTTCCAACAGCACATCCGCGGTTGCCAAAAGCTTGCGGAAGACGTCTTTCCCGTGCGTACTTTTGAGATTCAGCGTCAAGCTTCGTTTGTTGCTGTTAAAGGTCAGGAAAAATAGGCTATCTTGACCCGGTTTATCACTAAGGCTCTGACGTGCGATATCTCCTTTCCCCGGCTCCTCAACCTTAATCACATCGGCCCCTAGCCACGCGAGCATTTGCCCACACGAGGGCCCGGCTTGGTTGTTCGTAAGATCGATAACGCGGATACCTTTGAGGGCATTACTCATTGTGGCCTTCCTCTCAAAAAACACTCAAGGTTCATCGCAAGATGAGGACAAAAAGGGGAAACGGCGAAAGGGCGAAGCGGAGAAAAAAAGAGACGGTCCTTTTGAGTCCTTTTCGCCTTTGTTCCTTCGACCCATTTCCCCCTTCTTTTCCTATTTCAACGCCTGCACAACCTCATCAGAGGTACAGACCGTCGTTAAGTGAGACAAAATTCCACCGAGGATCACTCGGTGTGCCTCTTCGCTCGTCGCGGCGCAGCAATCGTTCGGAATAATGATATGGTAGCCACGATCGGCCCCGTCCCGCGCGGTCCCTTCGACCACCCCGTCCGTCGCAATCCCGGTGAGGACGAGATGAGTAATCCCTTGCGCCTGCAGGATGCCTTCGAGTGGGCTGGCGTAAAATGAACTCACTCGCGTCTTGGCAATAATCCAATCCGACGGCTCAGGCGTTAAATCAGCATGGATCTCCGCGCCCCACGTTCCTTCCTGAAGTGCCTGGGCGTTTTTGATGGCCTGCAACACCGCAATGTTCCCAGGCACATCGGCATAATCCGGTCGATACACGTGTCGCACATGAATGATGGGGACCTGGGCCGCCCGCCCTGCAATCATGAGCTTCTTGATATTCCCAAAAACGTTCTTTTCTTTAATGGCCCGTGGCATTGCACCACCAGTGAGAGCACCGCCGAATTTTCCGTTTTCGTGAACGATATCGTTCTGGCAATCCATCACCAGGATGGCCACCTTCCCCTTTGGAAGCGTAGGAACGCTCATATCCCAACCTCCTTCTTATTTGCGCGTTAACCTGAAGTAGCAGTAAAGCGAGAACAAGTGAGAGGTACTGTATGTCAGTCACAAGGGACCTGTCAACGAATTTGTCTTTGCATGCGAATCACTCCTGCATCAATACATTGCCCCTCCCCGATATGCGCCTGCAAGTTGTAAGAAAATTTTTTCATCATGGGTATAGAAGCAACACGGGACGCCAGGTGGTGGTTTTTCCCCAGTTGCTTCCATAGTAAGGTAATTTCCTTTTACTATTCCTCCCTTCAAGGAGTTAGGTCATGACGTATTTCTGCCCTCGGCACTCCATTGTCCATTTTGTCAGTTTATGGACTCTATTCTTCGGCTTCGGTTGGCTCTGGTTTCTGTCGTCAACTGCTGCCTGGGCACAAGGACAACTCGAAACTCCAACACCTGGTTCATTCCAAAGCGGTGTCGGCCTTGTACGCGGTTGGGTCTGCAGTGCCACAGGCGTCGATATCGAATTCGACGGACGCCTCTCCATACCGGCAGTCTACGGCGAAGCGCGTGACGATACACGCAGTACCTGTGGCGATAGTAACAACGGGTTTAGCTTGCAGATAAATTGGAATGATTTAGGCGAAGGCACCCACACTATTCGCGCCGTTGCGGGTCAAACCGTAATTGGCCAAGCCACGGTTACGGTGGCAACGCTGGGGCAGACGTTTCTTCGTGGGGTTGACGGAGAATTCCCGCTTGCTTTCCCAACGGCGTCAGAAACGACACGCTTACGCTGGCAGGAAAGCCGTCAACAATTCACTCTCTCTAGCGGTGGCACTGCCGCCACTGGCGGAGGAAACCCCCGAGCGGATGCCAAACTAGAAGATCCGTCCCCCGGCTCATTCCAAAGCGGGATTGGGGTGATCCGTGGGTGGATTTGTGATGCCACCCGCGTAGAAGTAGAGGTGGACAATCGAGGGCTGGTCCCCGCAGTCTACGGAGAACCGCGTGCCGACACTCAAGGTATCTGCGGCGACAATGATAATGGCTTCAGCACCCAGGTGAATTGGAATGATATTGGCGATGGTCCTCATACTGTGCGAGTCCTGGCCGATGGCGCAGAGTTTGCCCAGGCAACCTTCTCTGTGGTGACTCTGGGGTTAGGCTCGTTTCCCCTGGGGCTAGCCGGGGAGTTCACTTTGTCCGACTTTCCTCTGACAGGCATGCATACCGGTGTCACCTGGCAAGAGAGTCAGCAAAATTTTGTGGTGTCAGGAGCCCGCTATTCCGGTATAGATGCGGGTCTGTGTACGACAAAACAGGGGCAAGCAACCGACGCCAACGGTGGAACGGCAACTATCGTGTTGATGAACCCGTGCTTAATCTCGGGGAATCAGACTCGCGCAACCGTCCAGGTTCCTGACACCGCAGCAACGCTCGCGAGCGCGCTTCGCACGGACAGAGGAACAGCGCGCGCACAGGAGGATCCCAACGGCAACGGGTTCTTTCTTTGTGCAACCAGCTTGGCTTTCCAACAGGGGGAACAGAATTTTTCGGCTGAGAGTTTTCGCGTCCTTGATTCCGCTGGGGAAGAGGTATGTCGTCAATTGTCACCAGGAACTTCGCTTGACATCATCATCGAAGCCGATGCCCAGTCAGATCTGAACTTCAACTCGGCCTTTACCGTGCTATATGAGAATCAAATTGTTGTGATCTTTGAGCCATCCACTCCACCTCCAGGCAATCCCCAACTCTCAGTAGATCCTTCTCAACTCGTCTTTGATGCAACCTTGAGTGGTCAACAAGGACAGACATTCACCCTGACGAATGGCGGTGGCGGCACGTTGACAGGAGGCATGACCTTGATCGCCAGTGGCTCGGGCAACAACGTGTTCAGCCTCCTCTCCAATCCAACGTTCAGTTTAGGTGCCGGGCAGAGTACAGCCATCACCGTCCTGTTCAATTCTGGGGGGACAGAACCTCCTCCGAGCGGGAGTGTCCGCATTAGCACGAACGCCAACGCAAAAACTGTCAAGTTGCAAAGCTCAGTGGAGGTCCCACCGCCAGGGGAACCACCACTCTTATGTGTCGAGCCGCTGGAGGTTAATTTCGGGAGCGTCTTGGTTAATACGACCAGCGAAGCAACCATAGCAATACGCAACTGTGGAGGTGAAACACTCACCGGTAGTGTCCGTGTGGCCGCACCATTTGGCATCGTCTCGGGTGGAACCTTTACGTTGCAAGCAGATGAGAGCCAGGTCACCACGCTCAGTTTCTCACCGACAGCCAGCATGAGCTTTAGTAGTACAGCAACCGTCTCAAGCAATAGCAACTCTGTTCTCGTGTTTCTCGCTGGCCAGGGAGTTTCACAAGATTCCGCCGAAGGACAATTGTGTATCACCCCGACCACTCTCGACTTTGGCTCAACGTGTAGTCCGGTCGATAAAACTTTCACCGTCACCAATTGTCGTGGTACCCGAACGATCAATATCACCGTTGGATTTCAGTTGGGGAGTGATCCTGAATTCAGTCTCCTCTCGGGAGGCGGCGCTGCCTCGCTCGCACCAGGGCAATCGCTGCCGGTTACGGTCCGCTTCCGTCCTTCGAATGTCTTCGGGTCACGGATCGGGGTTGTGCATGTCGATGACTTTTCCTTTAGTTTTCCTCTGGCTGTGAATCTCACCGGGGCCTCAGCCGGCCACTGCCCGTAGTCATATACGTGAGGAGGACAGCAGAGATTTGGGAGTAACCATTGACATCTGATACCGAAGAGGACTAGGAAAGCCACAAGGCTCTTAGCGCTGAGCTGAGCGCCCGTAGTTCCAGAAGAGAGGGAGATGGGGAAACTCTCCTCTCAGCGTTACGACTGTACGTACGGTTTTTTCTGGCTAACAGCGAACTGCAATCGGCTCACAGCCCGTAAAAAAGGAGGTC
>JBFWXH010000040.1:0-62553 GCA_050187625.1 Binatia bacterium | reverse complement strand
CCACCAGGTTGATAGGGTGGAAGTGTACGTGTGGTAACACACTCAGCTCACCACTACTAATGGGCCGTGCGGCTTCCCCATCTCTCCCCCAGCTCCCACGTGCATATACCCCCCTCGCTGCCTGTCTTTTGTTGCTTGAAAAACCTATCTTTCTCTCCTTCCTTCTAATCTCCTTCTCTACCCGTAAAACTATCCTCCTTTCATTTACCTTTTTTCCTTGCTTTCATCGTTTTATGAATAAATAGTGGGAAACCCACCATTCTTTCCCCTTGTGATAAGCAAAGAGTTCGGCACACGCGAGAAAGAACATTCTCCAGCGAGAGAACCAGAGAGCTACTTTCTCCTCACCATAAACATAGCGGAGAATTGGGAGAATTTGTGATTTTCTCTGGTCAAGATTCGCCAACCAGGCTTCTGCTGTACGCGCATAGTGCTTTCCGTTTATTCGCCAATGCTCAGCTAGTCTTACGTCCCGCTGAAAATAGAGTAGAAGATCATCTGCTGGCATCATTCCTCCAGTAAAGAAATAACGCCCCATCCAGTCTGCCGGTCCTTCGGTAGTAAATGGATAGGTAAACTCTCGGTGACAAAAAATGTGAATGAATAGTTTGCCGCTTGGCCTGAGTACGGACGCGATACGGGCAAGAAGTTTTTCGTAGTTTCTCATATGCTCGAACATTTCTACCGACATCACGCGATCAAAGGAACGATCGATAGAAAATTCGTTCATATCTGCCGTGATCACGTCAAGGTTTGTAATACGACGACGAGTACATTCTTGGACAATGAACTCACGTTGCGAATGAGAATTTGATACAGCTACGATCCGGCTATTGGGATAACGTTCGGCCATCCACAATGACAAAGCCCCCCAGCCACAACCAAGTTCTAATATATCGGTTCCATCTTGTAGTTGTGCTCGTTCGCATGTCAGTTTCAGCATGGCCTCCTCTGCTGCATCAAGCGTAGAAACTCCTGCCGGCCAGTAACAACTACTATATTTTTTGTGTTTTCCTAAAATCGCGGCAAAGAACTCCGCTGGCACTTCGTAATGTTGCTCGTTTGCTTGATCAACATGAACCGCGATAGGATTAGTGCGCATCTCAACAAGAAAATTTTGGAGCTTTCCCCGTGGCGTTTCTTCCTGAAAATTTCGTTCTTCTCGTAACCGCAACGCAAGAAGACGACGGATGCCCCAACGGACAAGCGCGTCAGGAACATATCCTTTTTCAATCAGGGCAAAAAACATATTCACGAGGTTCTCCTCTGTCTCTTTCTTATTGAGTAGGACCACACTCTATGTAACAAATTGAGACACATTTTATTGACAAATCACGAAAATCTCCGTAGATCCGTGTCTGCATCTATCTTCATAGTGGAGAGAGATGAGGATTAACTTGGGACCTCACCTCAATTCGTTCATACATACAAAAAACATAGATCTCACTCTTATTTTATCGCTATGAGGATTGCCGTCGTCGGAACCGGCATTGCTGGGTTAACTTCAGCGTATCTTCTTCACGCTGAGCATGAGATCGTCGTCTTCGAAGCGAACAATTACATCGGTGGCCATACACACACCGTCTCTGTCGAAACACAACACAGCACCTACGCGGTTGACACTGGTTTCATCGTTTTCAATGACCGCACATACCCCAATTTCATCAAACTCTTACAGCGTTTAAAGGTCGCCTCGCACCCAAGTAACATGAGCTTTAGCGTACAGTGCGAAAAGAGTGGTCTCGAGTACAATGGTACCTCACTGAATACTCTATTCGCGCAGCGAAAAAATCTGCTTCGCCCCTCTTTTTACCGCATGTTACGAGACATCTTACGCTTTAACCGTGAAGCACCAACACTTTTACAGGATTCGACTGGTACCACAATGTTGGGAACGTATCTTTCTACTCACAGATATTCACAGGGGTTTGTTGACGACTATTTGGTCCCCATGAGCGCCGCGATTTGGTCGGCTCCCCCACAGCAGATCTTGGCAACACCAGTTCGATTTCTTGTTCAATTTTTCCATAATCACGGCATGCTCAGCGTAAACCAACGACCACTGTGGCGAGTCATCACCGGAGGCTCAGCCCAGTATGTACAGGCCTTAACTCGTTCCTATCGCCATCGCATTCGTCTCCAGTGCCCTGTCCAAACAATTACTAGGTATCCAAACCATGTCACCATCAAGGCACGCGACTGCGAGCCAGAGCGCTTCGATCAGGTTATAATCGCTACACATAGTGACCAAGCGCTGTCTCTTCTGACTGATGCTAGTATCAGTGAACACGAGATTCTTAGTGCCCTTCCCTACCAAGAAAATGAAGCCGTCCTTCATACTGATGTCCATCTCCTCCCTCGGCAACGGCGTGCTTGGGCAAGTTGGAATTATCACCGTCTGCGCACGGAAAAGCCCTACGTTGCCATCACCTACAATATGAATATGTTGCAGCGCTTACACTCTCCGGATACCTTTTGTGTTACCTTAAATCGAACCGCAGATATCGATCCTCCCAAAATTATCCAAAAGATGACCTATCATCATCCGGTGTACACAGAAGCTGGGGTTGCTGCGCAAAACCGGCACGCAGAAATTAATGGAGAAAATCGCACCTACTTTTGCGGTGCCTATTGGGGTTATGGATTCCACGAAGATGGGGTTAACAGCGCCCTCGCCGTCTGCCAGTATTTCGGCAAGGGTTTATAGCTATGCAGAGCTGTATCTATCGTGGCCAGGTTCGACATCGTCGTTTTCATCCGGTACGACACACATTCGCTTACCCACTTTTCATGATGTACCTAGATTTAGCAGAACTCCCTACCCTCTTTTCCAATCGCTGGTTCTGGTCAGTTGACCGTCTTTCTTTGGCGCAGTTTCGCAGGAAGGATCATCTCGGCGATCCTGAAGTGCAGCTCGACCACGCTGTTCGCTCGGCGGTTGAACAACGCCTAGGGCAATCACCACAAGGTCCAATCCGTTTACTCACCCATCTCCGCTATTTTGGCTATTGCTTCAACCCTGTGAGTTTTTATTTTTGTTATGACAAGAATGACTCCTTCGTTGAAACCATTGTCGCCGAAATCACCAACACTCCGTGGAATGAACAATACTACTATGTTCTCGGAAAAACCCTGAACGAGGGACACGGGAAAAAAAAGCGTTATCGTTTCGACAAAACATTTCACGTTTCTCCGTTCATCGACATGGACATCATGTATGATTGGCGTTTCTGCGACCCAGATCATCAACTCACAATTCACATGGAAGATTACAACTCGCAAGGGAAAATCTTCGACGCCACAATGACTCTCCAGCGGCTAGAGATTACTACTGCAAGCTTGGCGACATCGCTCCTCCGCTACCCGTTCATAACAGGAAAGATCATTGCCGCAATCTACTTCCAAGCCTTGTGTTTATGGTGGAAACGCGCACCTTTCTATATCCATCCAAGCAAACGTGATTCTCCTACAGAGGCTCCTCGCGGATGAAGGACTCCATTATTCCGGCAAGGCGGTCGTTAATACCAAAGCTTCACTTTGCTTCGCTTGCACGTTTCGCTCGCGCTATGGTACTCGCTCGCTTGCAGAATCTACAGACCGGAAAGCTAGTTGTCATCGACGGGATCGAACAGTTCGTTTTCGGTCTGCCTGATTCCGATTTCCCGCTATCTGTCACCCTCAGCGTACAGGACCAGCGTTTTTATCTTGATATTTTGTTTGGTGGGAGTGTCGGTGCTGGCGAAGCATACATGAGCGGCTATTGGTCCTGCGATAATCTCACCACATTGGTCCGTATTCTTGTACGTAATCGTGCCGTCCTTGAAGGTATGGAAACAGGCCTCGCTTGCCTCACTGCTCCTGTTCGTAAATTGATACATACTCTTCGACAGAACACAAAATCCGGTAGTCGCCACAACATTGCGGCTCATTACGACCTCGGTAACGAGTTTTTCTCGCTTTTTCTCGATGAAACGATGACGTACTCATGCGGCATCTTCGAAAAAGAAAACAGTTCTTTACCAGAAGCTTCTCTCGCGAAGATCGATCGGATTTGTCGCAAATTACAACTCTCTCCTCATGATCATGTGCTGGAAATCGGCACCGGATGGGGCAGTTTTGCGTTATATGCTGCCCAGCACTACGGGTGCAGAGTTACGACGACAACGATTTCGCAACAGCAACATGAACTTGCTCAGCAGCGGGTGGCGGCTGCCGGATTAAGTGAACGTATCACCCTGCTCTTGCAAGATTATCGTGACCTCAGCGGGCAGTATGACAAACTGGTCTCAATCGAAATGATTGAAGCTGTCGGGCATGCATTTTACGAGACGTACTTCCGCTGCTGCAGCAACCTCCTCAAACCTGAAGGAATGATGCTCCTCCAAGCTATTCTTATTGCTGATCAGCACTATGAGCACGCAAAACGCTCGGTCGACTTTATTCAACGCTATATTTTTCCTGGGAGTTGCATTCCCTCACTTACAGCGATCTGTCAAGCTATCGCTAAAGCCACAGATATGCGTCTCTCGCATCTTGAGGACTTAACTCCACATTATGCAGAAACACTACGCCTCTGGCGTGAACGTTTTTTTGACAATATCCAACAGGTTCGTGCCTTGAAATATCCTGAGGAATTTATCCGCATGTGGGAGTTCTATCTCTGCTATTGCGAAGGAGGATTCCGGGAACGCGTTATTAACGATGTACAAATGCTCTTTGTGAAACCGTTGAATCGTCAGACACCTATTTTACCGCCTTTACCAGATGAAGTTGGTCGCCGTTAATATAGTTGCCTTATACATTGGGTGGTTCGCTTGTGTATTGGGGGCAGCTTATCAATATCCGTTGATGGGTCCATGTGTTGTCGTCGGCATTCTTGCTTTGCATTTCTACTTGGTAGCTGATTTTCCCCGTACATCCGAAGTACAACTGATCCTCACAGTCGGGCTTCTTGGTTTTCTACTCGATTCTGCGCAAGCCAGTCTCGGAGCGTTTTCCTTTCCTGGGATGGCGGGAACAAGCTGGAGAAGTCCACTCTGGATGGTCGCATTGTGGATGGCTTTCGCAACGACGTTACACACGTCATTGCGGTGGCTGTCTGGGCAGTATGTGTTAGCGGCGGTACTCGGCGTCATTGGCGGGCCGCTCAGTTATTATGCGGGGGCCCAGTTAGGCGCGTTGCAGTTGAGTACGGATCTCTCTTTTAGTCTGAGTGTTATTGCAACTGCCTGGGGAATAGCAATGCCGCTTATGGTATGGTTAGCAACAGCGAACACCAGACATAGTGCATACACGCAAAATGTATAAAACAATAACAATTTATATAACTTATATAACCAGAGCAATTCTTATCGTTGCTATTTTCACCACCTCTGCCCAAGCAGCAACGATTGAAGGTGTCACGTTTGCCGATCGTTACCAAGCCGGAACAACAACTTTGTTCCTCAATAACGTCGGCCTCTTACGCTATCGTATCATTTTCAAAGGCTATGTTGCTGCCCTTTACCTTGGCGAAGGAGTGCAACCAGAGAATGTTCTCGACAATGTTCCTAAACGGTTAGAACTCGAATACTTCTGGGCAATTAAAGGCTCTGATTTTGGCAAAGCTGCTGAAACGATTCTCGCAAAGAATTTTTCCCCTGCTCAACTTGCCCCACTTCGTTTACGTCTCGATCAGATTAATTCTCTGTATGAAGATGTCAAACCAGGAGACCGATATGCACTCACCTACATTCCAGGAGTGGGCACTGAACTAGCGCTCAATGGAAAAGCAAAAGGAGTTATCGAAGGTCGTGATTTTGCGGCAGCCTACTTTGCCATCTGGTTAGGGGAAAAGCCTCTTGACACTGCACTCAAAAACCAACTTCTTACACCCTTCAAAGCAGCGCCTTAAAAGCAGGATTTTCTTCCTGAGCAGAACAGGGGAACTGTTCTGCTCAGCTTTCTCTAACATAGTCTTTTCAATCAGAGATGCATATCTTATTGGTAGATAGTAACTATTCCTCAGATAATGACCGTACCAAAGGAGGTCTCCATGAAGTTCACCTGGTTCAATCTGATGCCGTGGCCATATCTTCCCGACGACTTTCGGGAGAAATACCACTCAGTGTGGGTCGATATTCCCAATACATTATATGACCCACAAAAAGGTCACTTCGTTTACCATCAATACATGGACCAGCTGGAGTATGCTGAGACGGTCGGCTTTGACGGTATTGGCTGCAATGAGCATCACCAGAATGGGTATGGACTCATGCCCTCCCCCAACATTATTGCTGCCGGGTTATCCAGAAGAACTTCGAAGGCAGCAATTGCCGTGATCGGTAACTCGCTGGCGCTTTACAACCCACCGATTCGCGTGGCCGAAGAATTCGCGATGTTAGATGTGATGTCCGGTGGACGCTTACTGGCAGGATTTCCCGTCGGGACATCAATGGACACCAATTATTGCTATGGTCAGATTCCTGCATTGACACGGGATAAATACGCCGAGGCACATGAGTTAGTGATGCGCGCCTGGGCGGAAGAGAAACCGTTTGCCTTTGATGGCAAATATAATCAATTGCGCCATGTGAATTGCTGGCCGAAACCGATCCAAAAACCCCACCCACCGATTTACATCCCAGGTGGCGGCTCAATTGAGACCTGGGATTTCTGCCTTGATCATGACTATAACTACTCCTATCTCTCTTTTACTGGTTATCTGCGTGGGAAAAAGTTGCTCGATGGTTATTGGGACCGCGTCGCCAAGCGCGGGAAGGACGAATCTCCATATCGCGGAGCATTTGCGCAAACTATTTGTGTCGCCGAAACCGATCAAGAAGCAGAGAAATTGTATGCTGAACACGTAAACTACTTCTATAACCGTTGCCTACACATTTACGGCGGCTTTGCCGATGCGCCTGGGTATCGCACGATCAAGACCCTACAGGCGGACGTCCTCAATGCTCTTAGTGAGGACATGCAGAACCTCTTTCCTACACTGAGTTGGAAAGAGCTAGTTGATGGCGGCTATGTCATCGCTGGCAGCCCAGCCACAGTTCGTGACCGGATGAAAGATCTTATCAAAGGGCTCCATGTGGGTCATATCTTCTGTTTGATCCACGTTGGGAACATGCCCGATTGGAAAACCCGCTACTCGACCAAACTGTTCGCCGAGCAAGTAATACCTCATCTGCGCGATATGTGGCCAGAGTGGAAAGACGATAATCGGTGGTGGTGTAAACCGATGGAGGAGCGTTTGCAACCTGAAACCATGATAGAACAAGCCCGGCAGGATGGGAGGCCGCCGCTATGAAGATCCACAAGATTGAAACCAAGCGCGGAGTGAAGGTTCGCGCTTTTGAATCTGGAAGCGGCTCACCAGTAGTTTTTATGCATGGTGCAGGCGGCCTCTTCGCCGAGAATCCGTTTCTCGATCGTCTCGCCTCGCAATACCATGTATTCGCCCCAGAATTTCCTGCCTACGGCGAATCGGCTGGCGAGGACTTATTAGAAGACATGCTCGACTTCGCGTTGCATGGGTGGGACGTAATCTCAACATTAGGTTTGAGTAAACCACATATTATAGGTCATTCTATGGGTGGAATGATTGCTGCGGAGATGGCGTGCCTGGCTCCAAATGATCTTACAAAGCTTGTCCTAGTTGCATCGGCAGGGTTATGGATTGAAGAGCACCCTATTCCAGACATCTTTTCATTCCTTCCCCACGAATATGCTCAGTATCTCTTTCATGACCGTGCGCAGGGTGAAGCGCTTCTCACTGCTGGGCTTGATCTCAAGAACCCTGAAGCATTGAAGGAGTTTTACATCGGCAACTCTAAGCGTATGAGTATGGCTGGAAAGATCCTCTTTCCAATTCCTAACCGTAGGTTATCCAAACGGCTCTATCGCCTCACAGCTCCTACTCTGCTTGTATGGGGAAAAAGCGACAAACTCATCTCACCAGTGTATGCTGAGCGATTTCAATCCCATATTCCGCAGGCACAGATTGTCCAGATTGAGGAGGCCGGGCACATGGTGCCCTACGAACAGCCTGAGGCGTTCGTGAATGCGGTGATACGTTTTCTTGGCTAAAAAAGACTTTGGCGATAGCACGGGAGTTCTAAAATCCTCGTGCTATCGCTCTTTCCTATTCTTCAGTCGTGGGACGTGCGGATTGGGAAGAAACGGGAATTTCTTTCTTTTCTGTGGGCTTCTCCCAAAAATCGGCGGGATTCTTATTGATACGATCAAAAACGTAATCGCGCAATTCAAAGACTGTCTGTCCACCTTCTGCCATCGCAAAAGTTTTTCTCGCTTCTCCCTCCGATTTCTGCCCTGCGAGTATGGTCGCTAACCTCTTTCCTTCACCATCAGACACTGCGATCTTTACCGAAGGCTCATGGAGCCCGTAGAGTGTAAGGTCTGACGGATCCTCTGTTGCAATGGCAAACCCGCGTAATTGTCGCACCTCATCGACAAATTGGCTTAGTCCAGCTTCTCTCAGCGTACCTTCTCCCGTTTTATCGATATTCCACTTCTGGTCTGTACCACGCACAAGAGTAAATCCCTCTTTTCCGAGCCGTGTGACTTCAACTTTTTTTGCCTGCTCTGCCGAAAACTGAGCAACCGTCTTGTCACGAAAGTCTACGGCGGTCTTATTCAAATCGCGCCAAATCCATTCTCCTGCAAGAAACAAGGGTTTTTCCAATTCTGCGCGTTTGACATAACGAAGGTTTCCACCTTTGTCCCCAGTTTTCTCTCCACCAATAAGGACAGTTTTCTGCTCATTGTCTGTACCAAGAGTGAGAGACACAGAAAGTTGAGGAGGATCGAGATTAAATTCTGCCAGACTCAACAGCGGATCTTCTACAAAGTCTTGAGCACGCAACGATTTGAGGTTTGAAAGGAACGTTGAGACCTCAGTATCATCAGCTCGTGCCTGCACTGGCTTTTCTAAGACCCACCCATCATCAGATTTCAGCAAAACGATTTCCCTCTCGGGGCCGTGAATCTCGATTTTTTGTACCTCATCATCATTAAACGTCAGAATTGTTCGGTCTCGGAGGTCTTTCACCTCTTTTATCATGCCGATGCGAACTGCTTGCGGCACAAGCAAGATTTTGTCGCTGCCCTCTTTTTGTGCGTATGTGGAATACCCAACCGGCGTGTCCTTTCCCAGCGTAACCAGTGGAAAAGAGGAACCATCTTTCAGTGTAAGTTTAAGCTTAGCGGCCGGTGTATTCAGGCCGTATACAGCCTTATCCGCTTGTGTTTCTTCCAAGGTGCGTTTCACCTCAGCATCAGCAATAGCCGTCACCAGATTGTTGACAGTCGATTCATCCGCATCGGCTTCAACCGGTTGAGTAATCCGCCATTTTCCAGATTCATTTTTCTTCAATGCGATAGAGCGGTCTGGGTACGTCAAGACAATTTCAGCGACGTTCTCCTGATCAAATACAAACAGCTTCTTTTCTCCCGCTTCCCGCTCTTCCCGTGGGATTTCAACAAAATATACATACCCCCCCAAAACAAGGAGAGCAGCCAGCATGATGAAGGATTTCCGCAGATCCATAGTGACATACAAGGAAAAAAGCATTACGACGACCGTCGCCACCACACTGCCAAGCCAGCGATGAGAAGCAATTCAGGAAGAATCAATACCGAGAGATAGAAGATGACGGTCCCTTGCTCCTGAGTTAACTGTACGCGTGAGGCTTGTAGAGTACGAGGACGGATCGTCACTAATCCTTCCTCACCGACGAGCCAATTAATAGCATTCAACACCATGTCACGGTTGAAATACTGCTGAATGTGTTGATTATCTGCAAAAACTGCGTCACCAAAGACAACCAACCGTGACGTCCCTTCTTGCCCAGCCTCCATGTCTTTCAGGTTGGCGGTGACGGCAACCGCAAGCGAAATCGGTCCCTTGCGATCGGTCTCATCGAGTCGAACAGTCTGATGCTGAAAGAGGTTTTCTAAATCCGTTTCCGCCCACGCATTAGGGCCAGTCTGTGCCAAACTGACAGGCGTTACTCCAGGTATCCCATCGGCATGGGGCTCGACGGAGCGCGTCATACCATAGGCTGTCAGCGCAGTCCGGTGACTAAAGTCTTCAGTAATCGGATGTGCTCCATATGTTGTCACAAACGGCGTCAGTGTAAACGTTCGTCCTTTCAACAACTGAATCTGTTCATCCACAACAACGTCGTCGCCAACTTTTACTCCCCATTTCTGAAGATAACTTGCCAGCTCCGGGGTCACGCGTGGGTTCAAAAGAAACAACGCATGTTTACCTTTTTTCAAATACGTATCGATCGCTGTCACTTCGTGATCAAGAAGAGACCGTTCCGCACCCGCAACGACAAGTACATCGGTCTCATCTGGAATCGCCGCATCGGCAGACAAAACCAACGGTTTGACTTCATAGCTTTCGTTGTCGAGCGCGGTTTTAAGTTGCCCATAGCCACGTGGAGCTTGAACATCAGTCACATCGGGTTCGCCGTGGCCGGAAAGAAAATAGACAACTTTTCGCTCCGCCTTGGTTACTTTTATGATCCCGTTGGTAATTTCCTCTTCGGAGATTCTTGTCACAACGTTTGTTCGATCTCCATATTGGAGATGAAGCGAAGGGACAGCAGATATACCAAATTTTTCCGCTAGGTCTGGCTGCTTATCTGGGTCAATAAGACGAAATTTGACCTTATCAGACACATAGCGATAACTCTCCAGAAGATCGCGCAACACTGGGTCAGATCCTGCCTCGACAAATGCCTGTATCTCTAGAGGCTTATCGAGCTTTTGCAGCACATTCTGTGTCTGGGGTGCAATACTAAAGACTCCAGATTGTGTCAGGTCAAAACGGTGATGATGCCGTGCTGAGAGATAATTCACCGCGACGAGAACAGCGAAAAAAACGAGGGAATAGAATGCTGCACTAATTCCATACTTGGTAGAACGCTCACCTAAGAAGGTTTTGATTGATCCTTGCGATGAAGAGAGATAGACAATGACAGCCAGTGAGCCAAGCAGTAAATGGACAACCACATAGGTGGAAAAGACACGAGTAATAAAATACGCAACTCCGGCGAACAGCAGGAGAATAAAACCGACAACCCCATAAAATGACCCAAGCCGTGCCATGAAGTCCTCTACCTCCACCGCAGCGACTCGACCGACCGTTGCGTGAGAAACAAGGCCAAGCCAATGAGACTCAGCAAATAGACCAGAGCACGGGTATCAATAATACCTCGTACCATCTCACCAAAATGTTCAGTCACAGAAAGATAGCGCAACAATGGTCCCAGTATGTCACCCGCTGCTTCTGCTGGCCAACTAACAATGTAGAGTAAGAGTGTCGCGACCAGGCCGCTCACCGCTGCAATAATTTGATTTTCTGTTAATGAAGAGGTCAACAAGCCAACTGCCACGAAAACAGTTGCTAATAAAATCAACCCCACATACCCCGCCGCAATCACGCCAACTTCAGGATTGCCAAAGATGAGCAAGATTATAGGGTATACCGCGGTTAAGCCGATCATAATGCTTATGAACGCAAAAGAGGCAAGGAACTTCCCCAATACAATTTCACCAGTACGGACAGGGGAAGTAAGCAGTAGCTCGTAGGTTCCCTCCTTCTTTTCCTCTGCGTACGCACGCATCGTGATCATCGGCACCAGGATGACCAGGACAATAGCCAAATTATGCATTAACGGGGCAACCACGTAATCGTTAAGATTTAACCTCTCTGCGGCTTGTCCGCCTTGCATCTGCAAATAGAGACTAAGGAGCAAATTAAAGCGTGACAGCAAATTAAAGAAAAACCATCCACCAAGAAGCAAGAATCCCGTTAATACAACATAGGCAATAGGAGAGACAAAATAGGACCGTAACTCCTTCCCAACAATGGTAAACACGTTTCTCATGATGCTACCTCGGGTTGTGTGCCAGGAGCATATTTCTGTTGTTGGGGTTCCTCTTGCGCAATTGCCCTGAGAAATACATCCTCAAGGGATTGTCCCGTTGTGAGGTTCGCCAGCATGTCTTCTATTACAACTCGCCCGGTCCTAATAATCACGACTTTCTCACACACTTGCGCAACTTCTGGAAGAATGTGCGTCGAAAGAACCACCGTATGGGCTCCCGCGAGTTCCTTAATCAAGGAGCGAATTTCGATGATCTGCTGCGGGTCTAGACCCACAGTCGGTTCATCGAGAATCAATACCTCTGGATTATGAATAATAGCCTGCGCAAGGCCTACCCGCTGGCGGAACCCTTTCGACAGGTGTCCGGTCACACGGTCAGTCACCTTTGTGAGCCCACAGCGGCTCACAACTCGCTCAAGTGCATCAGGAATTGCCGTTTTCGGCATTCCTTTGATACGGGCAACGAAACGGAGATACGCGGCAACTGTCATATCGTTGTACAATGGCGGATTTTCTGGCAGGTATCCGATCCGTTTCCGTGCTTCAAAGGAATCTTCAAAGATGTCAAATCCTGCAACCTTTACCGTACCACTCGTCGCAGGCATGAATCCGGTAATGATCCGCATCGTTGTGGTTTTGCCTGAGCCGTTTGGACCAAGAAACCCAAGGATTTGCCCAGAAGCAACACTAAAAGAGATATCAGAAACGGCAGTGAGGTCGCCGTAGCGCTTCGTCAGCTGCTGTACTTCGATCATGGAATTAGTAAATATCTGTGAGATTGGATTTTTTTCGAGGGCTTATCTGTTCCCCGTAGGTTCCAGCAGGAAATAATGCTACTGATTGAGATTGTCAAGATTCTGCTATGATTTTCTTACCTTTTGTGTCAAGTTCGACGGGGGTCAGAAAAAAAAATTCACCTGAATATGCGACGTATAACAACGTCTGTTACAATATGCGGTAGCGGTGGAAGCAAGTGATTGGGAACTCGTCCGGCGTTGTAAAGAAAATGACCGGGAAGCATTTCGTGAACTTGTCGAACGGTATCAGCGAAAAGCAGTCGCTATTGCTCTGGGCATGCTCCACGATCGAGAAGATGCTCTGGAAGTTGCCCAAGAGGCGTTTGCCAAAGTTTTTACTGGAATCAAGCATTTCAAAGAAGAAGCAAGCTTCTATACCTGGCTGTACCGTATTGTTGTTAATCTCGCTATTGATCGCCAACGCCAGAGAGGAAGACAACCACTTCTCGAACGAGAGGAACCAGAAGAAGGGGAAAGCGGACGTATTGAAGCACTTCCTGCCGAAACCACAGCAGACCCATACGAGAAATTCAAGGATAAAGAATTACGAGATCGCATCTGGGCTGCGATCGATGAGTTGACGCCTGCGCATAAAGCAGTCATACTCTTGCGGGAAGTTGAGGGACTATCGTACGAAGAGATTAGTGAAATTTTGCAGTGCTCGCGTGGTACTGTTATGAGTCGTCTTCACTATGCCCGTAAACGACTCCAATCGCGTTTACGCGACGATCTCTAGTAGGTCTTGGCCTATGGCTATACGTTTCTTATCCTCTATCTTCGTTCTGTTGCACGGCGCATTGAATCCCCAACAAAATGTTCAGCCCTCCTTACCGATATAATTATGGCAACGTGTCCGCACGCTGAACGCCTCACTTCGCTTCTCCATGACGGAGAGTTAGACTCACCTCTGCGACGGGAGATGATTACCCATTTATCATCGTGTGTTACTTGTGCGCGCATCATTTCTTTTCTGGAGCGTGAACAAGAACTCCTCAGCCAAGCTATTGAAGTACAAGTTGACAGTATAGATTTTTCTCACTTCTGGCAGGGAATTGCAGAAAAGCTGACCGAGCCTCAGTTATCATGGGGGATGCGGCTGCGCCTATGGTACGAGTCGTCACGCTTGATGTGGCTGTCTCCCACCTCTGCCTGGGCTGTCGCTATGTTGTTTCTGCTCTTTGTCCCCGCACACGTACCACCACCCGCCTCTTCTCCACAAATAGTCTCTCAGAATGTTCCCCAAGAGACCTCGCAGAAGGAGGAATTACCAGCGCTAGTTCCTCCAACCCCTACGATGTCACGTGGAGATAGGCCATCTGAACCACGCCCTTTTCGAAAAGTAACGCTCGATAATCAAGTCCAAATCGATGCCCTTGACCCTTCTGTCTCCGTAGCAATACGCATTGACCGGGCAAACAACTCTACCGTCGTGTGGTTCGGAGAAGGTACTTCCGCAGATTTACCATGAGTTCTCATCGTCTTGCACAGTTTTGTTTCGTACTCACTGTGTTATGGGCATTACACGCCTTTGCAGATGAGGTGGAATTACATGTTGAAACTGTCCTCGCAAGCAATTCTTCTCAGGATTTTGATGATCGCCTCAAAGCACTAAAGCCTCTCCTGGTAAGCACGTTTCCCTACTCTTCGTATCGTCTAGTCCAGGAAGTCCGTCAGCAAGTCTCGTGGGGAGAAAAAATAAGGGTCTCTCTTCCTGGCGAACGGATGATGCAAGTGATTCCCAAAGCCTACGAAGATCACCGCATCGCCCTGCAAGTGCTGCTGAGAGAAGGCACGAACCCAACTTCCTTACTCAAAGCCTCATTCTTATTTCCTAACAACGGAACAATATTTTTTGCCGGACGCAAACACCAAGACGGGATTCTCATCATTCGTATCGGGGCAACAAAAAAAGAGTAAAGACGGCTTGACTATCAAGCAGCAATACAAACCGCACCAAATAGCGAGTTCCTCAGGACTGCGCACGGCAAAAAGAACACGTTGGATTTTTTTGTATAACCTGCTCGCGAAAAGATAACGCCGGGAAATTGCAGTGCAGCATTTTCGTCTGATCTGACGGGGGCAAACCTAGAATGAGCTTCAGTCCTTCAGTCGCTTGCAGGGTCCCAAGAAAAGGAACAGCAGGTGAATATTTCTCAGTCTTTCGCTCTTCTGCGGCTTGTCTCGGGATAGCACACCAGAGACAGGGATGCTCTTTTTCATAACCACGACAGACCATCAGCCATGCGTCCATTGAGGAAACTTGTGTTGTGACCAAAGGCCGTCGGTTCACATAGCTCGCAGTGTGAAACTGCTCATCCGGCTCAGCGAGAAGTAGATCATACTGTTGAACAAGCAGTTCAATACCGTTCTGGTCAACACAGTCTCTCTCGGAGTGAAGGCGGATCGCACAGTCTGGATTGAGACGGGACAATACTACAGGAAGCGTGTCTGTTGGTGAGAAGAGGGAAGCGACGGGAGCAAAAGACGATCGTCTGTCGGGACAGATGCCAAGTGTTCCTACACCAGCAGCCGCGAGGTATAGCATCGCTTGAGTCTGCCACCCACCTGTCCCGCAGATAAGCACACGTGCATGTAAAAGTTTTTCCTGTCCTTTGCCGCCGACCTGAGGAAGAATAATTTGTCGACTATATCGTTCAATTTGGCTGTCTGACAGCATAGACAAGTGCTACTCGATGATATTTTTCTCAATGGGCTCAACAGTCACGTTTTGTGATTTTAACCAAGCAACGGCCTGATCAATCTGTCCCTGTTCCCCTTCGAGTTCTACTGCCAGAAGACCCATCTCGTCTGATATATTCGCGCCGCGAATATTCGGAATAACGTCAAACTTCTTGATCAGTAAGTAAATGATGGGTTCGCGAATCAGTCTGGGAGGATAGGTCAAATAAAACTTTTCCTTCATTTTCCCTCCTTTCTCCCATTGTGAACATTACCGCTCCCGCTTTCTCTCAAAATCCTTCCACCCTACCCAGAGGTTTGTGCTCAAATATTTATCACCAAAATCAGGAAACAGTGTCACCACCATACCGCGGTCCAATTCACGCGCGACTCTCAGGGCCGCCCACAACGCGGCACCAGAAGATTGGCCAACCAATAACCCTTCTTCACGTCCTAACTGATAGACCGACTCATAGGCATCCTCTGTCGCGACAGAAACTTTGCGATCAAGTTCTTTTTCATGATAGATCCCTGGAACGATTGAACTGGCCATATGTTTCAATCCTTCAAGACCATGAAACGCATCATCTGGTTCCACTGCAATAATCTGTATGTTTGAATTCTTTTCTTTGAGATATTTGCCGGTCCCCATCACTGTGCCTCCAGTCCCAATTCCGGCAAGAAAATGGGTCACCTCCCCTTTCGTTTGGTGCCAGATCTCTGGGCCAGTTGTCTCGTAATGTGCCAGTGGATTAGAAGGATTAAAATATTGATCCGGCTTAAAGTACTGCTCAGGATTGTCATGCAAGATTTGTCGACACAGACGAATCGCCCCGTCCGAACCTTCAAGCGGGCTGCTGAACGTCATCTTAGCCCCGTAGGCAGCAATGATTTTCTTACGCTCAATACTCACATTCGCAGGAATAACTAATTCAACTGGATATCCCAGCACTGCACCTACCAGCGCAAGCGCAATTCCAGTATTTCCCGACGTTGAATCGAGGATTGTTTTGCCCGGTGCCAGCACGCCTGAGCGTAAGCCCTCGGCTATCATTCGCAAGGCAGGTCGGTCTTTCACCGACCCCCCAGGATTGAAGCCTTCTAGCTTCGCGAAGACCTGGACATGCGGAGAAATGTCTCGGACAACTTTTGTCAGTTTAAGAAGTGGAGTGTTGCCGACGAGGTGCAATACCGAAGGCACCCGTTGAGGCTCAGGCGGAGGGACTCCTTCGCCCCACACCGGCAACAAGGACATAACTTCTCATCCTCCTGCAATTGCGGGAACAATGGAAACTTCATCCCCATCTTTTACGACCGTCTCCAGATTATTCAGAAAACGAATATCATCCCCATTCACAAAAATATTGACGAAACGGCGGACGTTCCCTTGTTCGTCACAAATACGTTCTTTGAGGCCGGGATGATGCTGTTCTATGTCTTCAACTAACGCGGCGACCGTCGCTCCGCTCGCACTAACTTCTTCGGCACCGCCGGTGAAGCGGCGCAACGGAGTAGGGATCCGCACGTGCACGCTCATGCTTTTATACCTCCTTAGTAAGGATCTTGTGTAATGTGGCGATTTTCCTGTCTTCTGGCAACACCCCTTCATGGTAGAAAGCAAACTAAGAATACTACATTTCTTTTTTGCTTTTTGCCTACCGCTTTGTTCTCAATGCAACCTTTCTGCGACACCAGGGGTCGGCGGTACTGTCGCTAAAGACTGATACAACGCATCAAAATCTTGCAGTCGGGCATTAATGATCGAGGGCTGTTGGACACTGCCCAGTACTGCCTCAAGAGTTTTGTACCCATTCCCTGTAATACAAATCACGATCGACTCGTTTCGAGGAATACGCCCTTGTTCGATCAGTTTTTTTGCCACTGCCACTGTCGTCCCACCAGCGGGTTCGGTAAAGATCCCCTCTGTTTGCGCAAGCAACTGAATGGCAGCAACGATCTCTTCGTCAGTTGCCGCTTCACCCCATCCTCCCGACTCTCGGACTGCCTTCAAAACATAATACCCATCAGCAGGGTTACCGATGGCTATCGATTTCGCAATCGTGTTGGGTTTTACAGGAACGATCAAATCTGACCCCTTGTGGAGCGCATGCACCACGGGCGCACACCCCGCGGCTTGAGCGGTGTAAATTTTGGGTGTGTGGGGATCATTCAATAATCCAACTTTCTTGAGTTCTTCGAATGCCTTTGCGACTTTCGGCAAGATCGTTCCACCAGCAGTCGGCACAATGACATGCTGGGGAAGTCGCCAGCCGAGTTGCTCGGCAATCTCAAATCCGTAGGTTTTTGCGCCTTCTGTATAATACGGGCGGATATTAATGTTAACAAACGCCCAACCATATTTATCAGCAATCTCACTGCACAGCCGGTTCACATCATCGTAATTGCCACGAATCCCCACTGCCCGCGGACCGTAAATTGTCGACCCGATAATTTTTCCCTGTTCCAAATCAGCCGGGATAAAAATAAAGCAGCGCAACCCTGCACGGGCTGCATGTGCAGACACCGAGTTCGCCAAATTACCCGTCGATGCACAAGAAACGGTATCGAACCCAAACTCAACCGCTTTGGAGATAGCTACCGACACTACTCTATCCTTATACGAAAAGGTCGGGTGGTTGACTGAGTCGTCTTTGATATAAAGTTCTTTCACTCCAAGGTATGCAGCAAGACGATCCGCCTTAACAAGAGGAGTGAAACCACTATGGAGACCAATCTGGGGCTCTCCACTAACGGGCAATAGTTCTTGGTAGCGCCACAGTGATTTCGGGCGCGCAGCGATGACTTCTCGTGATATTTCTGTGCGAATGCGTGCGTAATCGTAGCCTACTTCTAACGGTCCAAAGCAGGTCTCACAAACGTGGAGAGGCGCAACAGCATACTCTTGTCCGCACTCACGGCACGTTAACCCAGTAATAGTACTCATAGGGACTCCTTCTCTCGCTTGCCGTATGTTTAGATCATCGTGCCCCGGCAATACAGGCATCTGTGAGCTTAGGTTCGTCGCTTTGCAACGTAGTAATAGTTGGTCGCTCTCCACAGAGTGGGCAGTGGCGACTTTTACGCACTTGGATTTCTCGCCATCGCGGAGACAAAGCATCATATGTTAACAGACGGTCCGTCAGTAGCTCATCTGTTGTGCCGCTCAAGTACTTCAGCGCTTCTATTGCCTGCAAGGTTCCGAGACTACCAGCCAAACTGCCAATAATGCCGCTTGCTTGGCAGGTCGGAATATCATCGCTGGACGGGGGGATCGGGAACAAACACCGCAGGCACGTCGATTGTCCAGGGAGAACGGTCAGCATTTGCCCCTGAAATTGCACAATCCCAGCATATGAAAACGGCTTGTGCATCAGCACCGCCCCATCGTTAATCAGGAACTTTGTTGCAACTCCATCTGTCCCATCAATAACGAAATCATACTGGGCAAACAGGCCAGGAAGGTTTCCCACGTGAAGCCATTCCTGGTAGGTAAAAATGGTCGCAGATGGATTGACGCCCAACAGTTTCTCTCGAGCAGAGTCGACTTTCGCGCGACCGATTTCTGGTGTGGTATGGAGAATCTGTCGCTGCAAATTGGACAGCTCAACAACATCTGGGTCAATAAGACCAAGGGTCCCTACTCCAGCTTGGACAAGCGTGAGTGCCGCAGGACACCCGAGCCCACCTATACCAACAATAAGAACTTTGCCGTCGTGGATACGGAAATCATTGTGTACCTGCCCAAAGCCTTTCATACGATATATGCCTTTATCTCATAGCACTGAGCCCCTTTCCCTGGAAAGAAAGAGGCTCAGCAGAGCTGAGAGGCTAACGGAATCCCCTTAGAGAGTCAACGTATTTGGCTGTTCTAACACGCTATTCCGGTTGACTTGCTTCAGCACCGACGAAAACAATGAAGGAGAATTTCTTTGACAGCGAGAGCAGACACCTTCACTAACAGCTTCTCGGAACAACCCCTCCCTTGCAGTCTATAGAGATGATTTTTAGGATGATTGTTAGGCAGCCTTTGGTGGCTGCCTTTTTTTTGCCTACGTCAGTTGAGGTGAGGAGGACACAGCATGACACAGGGATCAATAAGATGGCGCTGGCCGTTATCCTGTCTTATAGGAATATTCCTATGGAGCGCGCTCATTTGTTCATCATCATTTGCTCAGCAGGCTACTACCGCTCCCATCAAAGTCTCAGGGCTTATTGATACCGTAGAAATCTCCATTGATCGCTGGGGAATTGCCCATATTTACGCAAAAAATCAGCATGATCTGTTCTTTGCTCAAGGATATAATGCCGCACGAGACCGGTTGTTTCAACTGGAAATCTGGCGTCGCCGCGTGACAGGAACAATGGCTGAGATTCAAGGCGCGAAAGCGCTCGACCGCGACATCGGCGCGCGACTTCTCCGTTTTCGCGGGGACCTGAATCAAGAAATGAAACATTACCATCAGGAAGGACCACAAATCATTGCCGCTTTCGTCGAAGGTATTAACGCGTATATTAAACAGACCAAGGAAATTCCTGAACTACTTCCGTTAGAGTTTCGGCTTCTTGAGATCACACCACAATTGTGGACGCCCGACGTCGTCATTTCTCGAATTGGCGGTCTTTTTATGAATCTTTCGACCGAAACTGCGTTGGCCCGGCAAATCCGTACCGCCGGAACCACAGCGACATTAGCCCTGAACGATTTCTATCCAGAAGCTCCAGATCTCACGCTACCAACCGGCGTCGATTTAGAAACTCTTCCCGATACGGTCCTCAGATACTACACTGCAGCCCGGGCAGGAGTACAATTTACGCCGGAAGATGTTATTTCCTCGGCACGTCCAGATACGGCATCCATAGCCGCGATAAGCGTCCCCTCCCTCTTCTCTCTCCCTCAGTTATCCCCTTCTTCAGAAGGAAGTAACAACTGGGTCATTACTGGCTCGCGGACACTCACCCGCCATCCGATGATGGCAAATGACCCGCATCGCGGAATTATGGCACCATCCTTACGCTATTGGGTTCATCTGGTTGCGCCAGGCTGGAATGTGATCGGCGGTGGCGAACCGCACTTGCCAGGCGTCTCGATTGGCCACAACCAGTATGGTGCCTGGGGATTGACTATCTTTCCTACCGATAGCGAAGATCTTTACGTGTACGAGACGAACCCTGATAATCCCAACCAGTACCGCTACAAGGGCAAATGGGAAGCAATGCAAGTGCAGAGGGAAACCTTCGCCGTCAAAGGACAAACATCAGTGACGGTTGATTTGAAATATACTCGTCATGGCCCTGTGTTGGCGGAAGACCTCAGTCAGCATAAGGCTTATGCCCTCCGCGCGGCCTGGCTCGATATTGGTGCGGCCCCTTACCTTGCGAGCTTACGGATGGACCAGGCAAAGAACTGGGAAGAATTTCGTGAAGCCTGTTTTTCCTCTCATGCTCCCTCCGAAAACATGGTCTGGGCCGACGTCAGCGGCAACATCGGCTGGCAAGCCACAGGGATAGTCCCACGTCGCTCCAATTGGAGCGGAGTCTTACCTGTCCCTGGGGATGGTCGTTTCGAATGGGATGGCATCCTGCCCAATAAAGATCTCCCTTTTGTTTATAATCCGCCAGAAGGATTTTTTGCGACTGCCAATGCTGAGAATCTACCTCCTGGCTATCCTCATCAGGTGAGTTTTCTGTGGGAACCGCCTTACCGCTTAGCGCGTATTCACGAACTATTGAATTCCGGGATGGGAATGACTCTCAGTGATATGATGCAGTGGCAAAACGATGAGCTGTCCCTTCCCGCCCGTATGCTTGTTCCACTTCTGCGCGATCTTCGCTCGGCAAATGCCATAGCCCAAGCCGCTCTCGAACGGCTGCGCATGTGGGATTATGTGTTAGCAAAAGATTCTGTCGCTGCTGGTATTTATGCCGCATGGCAACAGCGTCTGTGGGAGAACTTTCGCGACCAATTAATTCCAGAGTCGGCCCGTCAGTATTTTTCTGAAATGGCCCCACAGCGTTTGATCGACAGTCTGACCTCCCCCGACAGTCGTTACGGTGAGATCCCAACTGCCGGGCGTGATCGTTTCCTTATCAAAAGTCTTGAACAGGCGGTACACCAGCTTACGGCTCAGCTCGGCCCCAATATGGACAAGTGGAGCTATGGACAACCAGGATATCACCACATCACTATTCGTCACATGTTGGGACAGGCGGTCAACTCTCGGTATCGAGCGCAACTCGAAGTTGGTCCCTTTCCGCGCGGAGGCGATGGCTTCACGGTCAATAACACTGACAACAATGCCGAGCAGGCAATCGGTGCGTCGTTCCGGATTATTGCTGATCTCGGCGATTGGGACCGGTCTTTAGGGGCAACCTCCCCAGGCCAAGCTGGGAACCCGGAGAGTCCACATTATCGTGATCTTGCTGATATGTGGGCAGCAGGAAAATACTTTCCGATTTTTTATTCCCGCGCGAAAATTGTCTCGGTCACGGAACAAAAAATCGAGTTGCGCCCTTGATCAACAGTAATAAGGAGAAAGAACATGACAACTCCTGAACTGGTCCACGATCCCGAGGAATATAAGAGACCCCTACAACCCCTGCGGTTCCTGTTGGGCCACTTCCGAGGTGAAGGCCGATACACGCAAGGGAGTAAGACGTTCTCAAAAGAGATGATCGGCAGTTGGGAGGCCGGAGGGCGGTTTATCGGTCTACGCATGAGCGTCACCTATCCATTAGCCGACGGGCGCAAAGACATTCACCATATTTTGATTATGCTTGGGACCTCGACAACCGCTGGCCAGTTTACCGCTCACGCCTTCACGGATAGTGGGGCTCTCCTTACCTACGAACTGGAGTGGAGTGCCAATACCTTGTCGTTTGCAGACCGCCCTCCAGCTTCACATAGCACCAACGCGCAACGTGCGCGAAAAAGTCTGACTCCCACCCGTGAAGGCTTCGAGGAACGCCTCGATGTTGACTGGGGCGATGAGGCCTTTGCACCCTACTCAATCGTGGCTATGCGGCGAATTCAGAAGGATGTATAGGTCCGACAATTTCCGACTCTTGCATATTTGGGACTTCACCGCAGGCCCTCGATGTCACGTATTGTTCCTCTCAACCGAATTACCACGTAACGTGACAATAGGAACTCTATAGAGGAGGTTTCCCCCATCAGCCAGCTGAGACAATCGCTCCGACACTGCGCAGCATTGCC
Source organism: Binatia bacterium (assembly GCA_050187625.1). Classification (GTDB taxonomy): domain Bacteria; phylum Desulfobacterota; class Binatia; order Bin18; family Bin18; genus JBFWXH01. Next base: position 39,955 of record JBFWXH010000040.1, on the reverse strand, counting down.
AACTCACTACTCGTCACACCAATCTCGGTGAGGATAGCATCGGTATGTTCGCCAAGGCGGGGTTGCAGGGGTCCGTAACTCTGCCGGGGTCTCCGCGAATCGGGCGGCGGGGCGTGGTTGGCGCATTTTTCCAAGCGACGGATGTTCTGATTCAACAAGTAGCTCGTTCGCAATAATTTGCGGGTCGCTTAACAGCTCTTTGCGAGTCAGGACAGGGGCACACGGGACTTGCTCGGCATCCAAGCGCGCAAGCCATTCTGTGGAGGTGCGCATTTTGAGTACTTCTGCTGTCAAGTCTAAGCGAACATCGGCATACTTCACACGTCCGGCAGGAGTTGCAAAGCGCGGATCTTCTAACCACTCAGGACGTTCGAGCGCTCGCGTCAATCCTTGCCACTCGGCATCTGATACTGTCGCGACGGTAATATATCCATCAGCAGTCTCGAACACGAGGTCACGTGCATTAGGTCGTGTTGTTACTTCTTTGTCGGTGATAAATGTATGCGCGACCATTGCTTCTGGCCACAAGAAAGACACCACAGCATCAAGCATCGCTAAGCGCACATGCTGCCCCTGGCCGGTTCGTTCACGTGCGAGCAGTGCTGCGGTCATAGCCTGTGCCGCCGTGAGCGCCGTGACTTTGTCTGGGATGATGAGTCGCATCATGTGAGGGCGCCCATCAGGATCAGCCTGGATCGATGCGAGCCCAGAGAGGGCCTGGATTACCGGATCATATACGCGTTTATGTACATATGGCCCTTTCTCACCAAAGCCACTGATCGACACATACACGAGATTCGGCTTGACGCGCCGTAGATCTTCTTCTCCAATCCTCATCTGCTCTGCGACGCCTGGACGGAAATTCTGCACAAAGAGATCTGCGCCAGCTACAAGTCGTTTGAGAAGGTCCAGCCCCTGGCGCTCTTTGAGGTTGAGCACCACTGACCGTTTATTACGATTGACCACGGTAAATGTCGGAGACATTCCGCGCGGTCCCCCAAGCGCGCGGGTAAGATCACCTGTCCCTGGTGGTTCTATCTTGATGACATCCGCCCCTTGATCGGCCAGTATCATCGTTGCCATGGGGCCAGAGATCATCTGCGTCGCGTCAATAATGCGATACCCAGCAAGTGGTCCAGGCACACTCTTCTCCTTCATCGCTTCGCGGGTTTCTGTTCTGGTGTTAATGCCATAATACACTCTTCACGAATCTTCCATAGCTCCGCGAAAGAATAACCCACGGCTGCGGTCTCCGTTAACCAGGAACGTAAAAACTGTTGGTGAACAGCCACCTTATAGTCCCCAATCTGAGTCGAGAGAATTGTTTTTTCATAAAGAAAGCGGTCGATCGGTTCAGCTGGGATGGCATTGGCACGGGTGATGTCAATGCGAATGTTTGCGTAGGTCAAATAGCAGTGGGCTTCAGGAATCGCTGACAAGCGATAACGGTCTAGCACCATACCTACTCCTGGGGTATTCCCTTCGTGCATCTCATAGATCCCTAGAGTTAAAACTACGGGAAGCTCCTGCTCTTGCGCCAGCACGGCCAATAAGGCGTGCTTGGTACTGCAAGTTCCTCGTCCTTCAGGTAAGACTAATCGGCAATCAGCTCGATCCGTATTTCTCCCATACGGAAGAGAATGAAGATAGTGACCCGCCGCACGCAAGTCTGAGATATTGCGGAGAATAAATTCCGCCGTGATTGGTCCTGCAGAACTCAGAATTGCCGCAGGTAAGGCCGACCATGACTGCACGCGATTGCCCCTCCCGATTCACGTCAGTTTCTATGGGAGTCAGAGAATTCCGGTAGCGCGTTGTTGCCCTAAGGAAACAAGCTGTAATCTGTTTTCTATCACCTCCAACACTGTGCAGGAACAATGATCAGGTTCAAAGCACACCAGACGGTCATCGCCAGTTGCCGCTCCTACAGCCGCGTTGATTGCAACGAAATGTGTGGTAATCACGGCCGCAGTCAATTGTTGCGTAAGAAAGGAAACGACTTGAGCGCGCCAATTTTGGTATGCCTCAGGCAGATCATTCCACCGTCCACGTAAGGCAGTATGCAACCACGTCGAACGCGCCTGCAGATCTTCACTTGGTGAAGGAATCTCCGCCACCCGAGGTTCAAGGTCCGCACTATAGCCCCATTGTTTTTCGAAAGGAAAAGCAGTTTCGCGAGTGCGTTTAAGTGGACTAGTGATAATGGCAAGCGGTCCGAGTGATCGCAGTTCACGTGCGATGCCGAGAGCCTGTTCTCGGCCGACCTCATCGAGTCCGGGATCAGACGCTTCGGAAAATCCTGCAGTTGGACGGCCGTGACGAATGAGATACAATCGGTGAGCTGAGGTCATGCTCTTCATAGCGAGTCACGTTTCGCTAAGCGGAAAAATGAAAACAGAAGAGAGAATATCTCGCATGGCGTCAGACAGAGCGGTTATCACTCTAGCAGCCCCCCTCCTCCACTTCCTTCGCGTATCAATCGCTCGGCCTCTTTCTCTAGAGCTTTCTTTTTCATTTCGTTAGGCGAGTCTTTTCCTGGCTCACTTCCTGGCGGGTGAGCAGTGAGTTTCCGCTCTTCGTCTTCTGTTTTTTTCAATTCGGTCACCAATGTTAGCAATGGGTCAACAACTGGAGGAGTCTGCACGACCTCCTCTTCCTCTCCATCCTCCTCTCCACCTATCGGCGCAGCTGCAACCTGTGCCAGTGCAGATGTTGCTCCTTGACGGGCAGCAAGTGCTTGCGTTGCCAAGGTAGCAAGGTCTTTCTTTCCAATGTAATTTAAAAGATCTTGTAGGCGAACTAATCCTTTTGTTGCAGCATCAGTCTCTGGATACTCCTCAAGTAACTGGCGTAATCTGACTTTCGCCGCTAAGAGCGCATCTCGTTTGAGTTGAAAATCAATAACATAGAGTTCATGTTCAGCTAATGATTCCCGACAGATACGACTTTTGTTTTCTGCAAGCTTCACGAACGCGCTGTCTCCGTAACGGTCAGAAACTGCCCGAAAAAATTCATTGGCTTTTTCGGTCACGCTTTGATCCCGGTCAATCGAGCGCATCTGCTCAAGATACGAAAGCCCCCGATAATATTGAACAAATGGGATATGAGAGCTGGTGGGATAAGTACGTTCAAAATCACTAAAGGCAGCAAGGGCCTCTGTATACTGCTTCTCAAGATAGTAGGAGTACGCAATTTTTAGCTGCGCCTCTTCAGCGTATGGATTTAATGGGTATTGGTCTAAGAGTTCCTGATACCTCTCTGCCGCAAAACCAAAATCTTCTTGGTTAAAGGCAGTGCTCGCGTCTGAGTAGTAACCTTTGGCTGAGAGGCGCCTCGTCGTTGTCGAGCAACCGCTGAGGAGCAGTAAAGAAGAGCAACAACACACAAAAGCAATGACTACTCGTTTATTCATCGGGCATCACGCTAAAGGATTTTTTCCAGGGTTGTCAACGTCCTTTTTCAATTTGCCTTTCCGCGCAGCAAAATAGGCAATACCGTTTATTTGCTTCCATCCCTAGGGCTTTTGTATATTCACAGACTACGGACACTGTATAGAAATGAGAGAGCTTCCGTAGAAACAAGCTGCGCGCGGGATTGTTCACTATCCTGCCCTGTGCTACCTCAGGGCAGGATACACCGATGTGGGACAATACCCGCTTAGTCGTCTTTACTGCCATCTGCGCCTCTTTATACGCAGCGATCCTTATTCCCTTTAAAGTCCTCCCTCTCATTCCCGGCGTCGCAGAGCTACGTCCAGCCAATGCAATTCCACTTACCTGCTCGTTTCTCTTTGGACCTGCGGCTGCGTGGGGAGCAGCAATTGGCAACATGATTGGAGAATTCTTTGGTGGTATTGGACCGGGGGATATTTTTGGCATCGTCGGTAATTTTTTGTATGGCCTTACCCCGTACAAAGTGTGGGAGCTGATCTCACGGGAACAACCCATTCCCAAGACACCTCTCACATGGCTGAAATTCACCTTTACCGTTTTTCTCGCAAGCGCGGTATGTTCGCTGTTTATTGGTTGGGGGCTTAATTCGCTGGGTTTTGTCCCCTTCTCTGTTTTGAGCAATGTCATTTTGTTCAATAATTTTGCTTCTTCAATGCTGTTTGCCCCACTACTCTTAACCGTTATTTATCCCCGGGTCGCTAAAGGTCGGCTTTTGTATTCAGATTTACTCGAACAGCGAAAACCACGACCGTACTATGTAAGAGTGGTAGGCCTTAGCCTTCTTCTCAGTGCCACCTTTTCTGGCCTTATTGTTGGGAATTTATTGTCTACTGGTCAGTGGACACCTGAATTCATTGTCGGGCTGGGTTGGGAAACTCCAACAAGAGCAGCTGAGGTCGGAATTGGGTTGTTGCCATTTATTGCGCTCGCGTGTTTGGGGTTATCTCTCCTGTAGTCGGCAAAGAGGCATGTAGAAATGATGAGCATGAGTGCTGAAATACCACTATTATGTTCTCAGCCCTCTGACATGAACGAAGCTATCGTTATTGATAACGTTTCGTTCACCTACGCTAATACAACGGCTCCTGCTCTCCGTAATATCTCTGTGCAAGTTCGTGAAGGGGAATTTATCGTCGTTATGGGCGCATCGGGTGCAGGGAAGTCTACCTTTGCGAAATGCCTCAATCGCGTCATTCCAGCTTTTCAGAATGGAGAATTCCTTGGTGCAGTGCGCCTATTTGGTCGACAATTGATCCATGAAAAAGTTGGAGAACTAGCCGAGACCATAGGTATGGTGTTTCAGGATTTTGAAGCGCAATTGTTCTCAACAACCGTACGCGATGAGGTTGTATTCGGCATGGAGCAGCTTGGATTTGACCCTCCTGAGATGCAACATCGCCTGGCTACAGTTCTCAAACAGGTTGGACTTTCTCGCTTCGAAGCTCGGGACCCAACAACTCTCTCTGGAGGACAAAAACAACGATTAGCAATAGCTGCATTGTTAGCCTTACGTCCACGCATTCTTGTTCTTGACGAACCAACGACAGATCTCGACCCTGAAGGACGCCACGAGATCTTTACCTTACTCGGACACATGCGAGCTGCAGGACATACTCTCATTCTCATCGAGCACGAAGTAGCGGCTGCGCTTGCGGCTGATCGTCTGATTCTTCTTTCGCAAGGAGAAGTCGTCGCCGATGGGCCTCCGTCACAAATCCTCCCCCAAATCGAGTTACTCACACAGGTCGGGGTCAAACCGCATGATTGTGACCGTCTGTTTGCAGCATTGCACCTACACGAGTATCCGCGAGAGAGTTACGCCGCCGCGATGCTGTTGCGAGAACACCAAGATCTTCAACTCCCCCTTCCTGCCAGTCTTGTGTCAGAACAAAAAACAGCAACACCAACCCCTATTCTTTCTTTACACTCCGTCTCGCATACGTATGTTGACGACGGATCAGTGGCGGTGCGTAATGTCTCGCTTACGATTGCCGAAGGCGAGTTCATTGCCCTACTCGGTAAGAATGGCTCGGGAAAAACCACATTGGCAAAACATTGCTGCGGATTACTCGCACCTACACACGGAGTCGTGCGCTTTCGTGGGAACGATCTGCACGCACTCCCGCTCTCGCAGATTGCCCAGGAAGTCAGTTACGTCTTCCAGAATCCGGATCATCAACTATTTGCTGATACCGTCGAAGCCGAAGTCGCCTTCGGTCCACAAAACATCGGCCTCGACACGAGAGCGGTACAGGAACGAGTTAACGAAGCGTTGCAGGCCGTTGGACTACAGGAAATGCGTCAACACGATCCATTCTTGCTGGGGCGGGGAGAGCGCCAGCGCTTGGCCGTCGCGGCATTACTCGCTTTACGTCCACGTATTCTTATCTTGGATGAACCAACGACTGGGTTAGACTACCGCGAGCAACGACGGATGATGGAACTCCTGCATCGGCTTCATCAAGAAAGACGAACGATTATCATTATCACGCACGTTCCGTGGGTCGCAGCAGAATACGCTGAACGGGCGCTCTTGATGTCAGAAGGTCAACTGTTGTGGGATGGATCGATGCGTGCGCTATGCGCCCAGCCAGATCTCTGCGCGCGGGCCGCGTTTCGTCCCCCAGATATCACCTTTGTTGGACTGCCGTTGGGGCTTACTCCTCTCTCAGTAGAAGAGCTGATTAGTTGGAGCAATATTACTAAGCATGGGTCCGCATCACTACCGGGGGAACCTCACACAATAGAGGGTGCAATCCCACGCTGACGACCGCGCTGCTTATTCAGAAACTGTCATGCCGTTATTTCTTTATCTTGATCGTCGCAGCTTTGTGCACCGGCGGCACCCGCTCGTCAAAGTCCTAGCTTTGCCCTTATTTTTCGTCGCAGCTTTTATGGTCGACCATCCAGCCTTCATTCTTCCCATCGGCCTTGGCATTTACACACTGATTCTTCTTTCCGAGTCTACGCCGAATCTGTACAGATTGCGTATTCTCTTTTTCTTCATCTTCACGTTCACCATTCCTATCTGGAGTATCTTTTATAGAAATGGCACCCCCGTACAACTTTTCCCCTTTCTTTCCATTACCCGAGAAGGCCTGCTTTTCGGTCTGGGCATGGCAATTAAACTCAGTACTTTCCTCGCAACTGGAGCATTATTTCTTTCGACTACGAGAATCGAGGAATGTTCTTATGCCTTCGCCCTCCTCGGGCTTCCCTATCGGCTAGGGTTTACTATCACCCTGGCGTTTCGTCTGGTACCACTTTTCCTCGAGGCAGCGCTGACCGTCATCCAGGCGCAGCGGTGTCGTGGCCTCGACATCAATCAAGGGCCGCTTTTGCAACGGCTCCGTCATTATGTTTTGGTGCTCATTCCGGTATTCATGGGAGCACTGCGTCGGGCCGATCAGATGGCCATTGCCCTTGAAGTACGGGGTTTTAATTCGGGACGTCAACGTACCTCGTATCAACGGTCCCCGTGGCAAATAGGTGATTCCCTCGCTCTTTTGTTTGTTCTCGCGATCACGTCCCTCTATCTTTGGTTGTGGTACGCAGGGTATGGCAAGATTGTCCCCGTTAGGTAAAAAGATGTGGTTGCGGATACCTAGGAGAGCCTTTAAGATCACGCAAATTTCTTGAAGATGATTGACTGGCAAAGGTAGGAGATTTATGGAGCACGAGCGCCGTCGTGTGGTTATTACTGGGTTGGGGCTAGTCACTCCCCTTGGAACCGGAGTGGAGAAAAACTGGCAGGCTCTCATCGAAGGCCGTTCCGGTATTGGTCCTGTTACTCGTTTCGACGTCTCGGATTTCCCTACGCGTATCGCCGGTGAAGTCAAAGACTTTACTCCCGAGCATTTCATCGAGAAAAAAGATGTGAAGAAGATGGACCCCTTCATCCAGTATGCGGTGGCCGCCGCGCAAATGGCGATGGATGAAGCCAAGATGCCAATCACTGCCGATAATGAAGATATGGTGGGAGTCATTGTCGGTGTTGGTATTGGTGGATTGACAAGCATTGAGGAATACCACAAATTGTTCCTCGAATCACGATTGAAAAAAGTCTCGCCTTTCTTCATTCCTAAGCTCATTGCTAATCTTGCTCCAGGTCAGATCTCCATACGGTACGGGGCAAAAGGGATTAATTATACGCCTACAAGCGCCTGCTCTTCTGGAGCTCATGCCATTGGCGAAGCTTTTCGCCTCATCCGCCTTGGTGAACAGGATGCTGTGATTGCAGGAGGTGCGGAAGCGGCCCTCACACCTCTCGGGTTAGGAGGGTTCATTGCTTTGAAAGCAGTCTCTTCACGCAATGATGAGCCTGAACGAGCCAGTCGACCATTCGATCGCAATCGAGACGGTTTTGTTATGGCCGAAGGCGCCGGCGTCGTCGTCCTGGAGGAATTGCAACAAGCTCTACGCCGTGGGGCGAAGATTTACGCCGAGATCATCGGCTATGGAGCCAATGCCGATGCGTATCATATGACTGCACCCTCCCCTGAAGGAGAGGGCGCGATGCGCTGCATGCGTATGGCGCTGCGTAGTGGGGCTATTGCTCCCCATGAGGTGGACTATATCAACGCGCACGGAACTTCAACCCCCTACAATGATGCAACGGAAACATTGGCAATCAAACGAGTGTTTGGTGAGCATGCTGCCCGTATTGCAGTCAGTTCGACCAAATCCATGACGGGACATTTGCTTGGCGCTGCCGGAGGAGTAGAAGCGGTGTATTCGACCCTCGCCCTGTATCACAGTATTATTCCACCGACCATCAATTACGAAGAGCCTGATCCGGAGTGCGATCTTGATTACGTCCCCAATACAGCTCGTCCGGCAGCGATGCAGGTAGCTCTCTCGAATTCATTTGGGTTTGGCGGCACGAACGCTTGCTTAGCGCTCCGGAAGTGGACAGAGTAAGAACAAAAACTTCCGCAAAGTTCGCATTTCCCATTACCGTATAAAAGAGAAAGGGTTTGCGCATGGGCGCACGTATTGTTGGCACGGGCTCAGCCGTTCCTTCGACTTGTTTGACAAACGCAGATATGGAGAAACGTGTCGCAACGAGTAATGATTGGATTGTTACTCGGACAGGGATCGAGGAACGTCGAGTCATGAAGCACGACGAAGATCTTCTCGACCTGATGCACGCGGCCAGTGTCCAATCCCTCCAAGCCGCAAGCTTGAAAGCGCAGGACCTCCAGGCCATTATCGTAGCAACGGTATCCGGAGAGTTTTACTTCCCTTCAACTGCCTGTTTGTTACAAACCCGGCTGGGGGTAGATTCGATTCCTGCTTTTGATGTTAGTGCAGCCTGTGCTGGTTTTGTCTACGGCATGTCAGTTGCTCATAGTTACGCAAAAAGTGGCGAGTATAGCCGTATTCTTTTAGTCGGCGCTGACGCGTTAAGCACGATGGTGAACTGGCAGGACCGAGCAACATGTGTATTATTCGGGGATGGAGCTGGGGCGGTTGTCTTGGATGTTCAACCTGGCAACCGAGGTCTTCTCAGCACCATTATCGAGTCGAGCGGCGCACAGTGGGAACTGTTATACGTTCGCTCAGGCCACCGCCAAGCAGTTGACCAAGAAGGAACGCATCCCAAGGAGTGGGGAATCCAGATGAAAGGTCCAGAACTTTTCAAAGTCGCCGTTCGCGCGTTGTCTGATGTTGCCAGCAAAGCACTAGAACGCTCGGGCTTGACGCCGGCCGACGTCCATCTCATGATTCCTCACCAAGCAAACCTCCGTATCATCAAAGCCGTGGCTGAACGTATGGGTGTAAGTATGGAAAAAGTGTATTGTAATGTCCAACAGTTTGGGAACACTTCGGCAGCCTCGATTCCCATCGCTTTGGATGAAGCGGTTCGCCAAGGAAAAATTCATGATAATGATATCGTGGTGTTCAATGCCTGTGGTGGTGGGTTAACCTGGGGAGCCTCTGTTGTGCGGTGGTAAATCGTGCCACCAGAATTGTCGACTATTCACCCTGCCATTTCTTTCCTCCTCGACAAACGAGTACTTTTCTTTGTTGGTAAAGGGGGGGTAGGAAAAACCACGGTAGCAGCAAGTGTTGCACTCGCTTTTGCTCGTCAAGGAAAAAAGATTCTTTTCATCGAATTTGACGAAAATACCCGCGCCAGCCGCTTACTCGGGCCTACGTTGAAAACCTCTCCCCAACAAGAGCCACAGTTAGTAAGTCCTTCACTCTTTGTTCTTTCGACGAGTGGTGCACTAGCCCTAGAGGAGTATCTTCGCCTGATCATTCCTGTCTCGCCGCTCTGGCGAGCTATCGTCGAAAGCCGAGCCTATCAGTATTTTGTCGCTGCTGCGCCAGGACTCAAAGAACTCCTTACCATGGGAAAAGTGTGGTACGAAGAGCGGAAAAAAGAGACGCATACTCAACAACTAGTGTGGGACATGCTGATCATCGACCTTCCTGCCACAGGACATAGTCTCCAATATCTCCGTATGCCCCACGCTGCTCATGCGACATTTGGTGGTATTGTCGGCCACGAGGCAGAGCGTATTCTCGCGCTTCTCCGAAACACGCAAAAAACGGCGATAAACCTTGTCACGACTACTGATGAACTGGCAGTGAGTGAAACCCTTGAAGCTCATCGACAGATTGTACTCGACTTACAGCTACCACTCGGAACGTTATTTATTAACCGCATGCACTCGGCTCTCCCCTCTTCACTCGACCTCAGCCGTATTGAGATTTCTTCTCGGGCATCAACAAATGAACGTCAGGTTGCTGAGCAGATACTCAAATACGGACGACACGAGGAAGCATTCGCTTCAGCTCAAGTAGAACGCCTGCAAGCGCTCTCCGGGTTGCCTCTCCCCGCATTCCATCTTCCATTCTGTGATACTGAAGAATTTGACGTTTCAACCCTGCAACGTCTTTCTTACGTCATTTCTCCGGAGTCTCGTATAGAAAAGAGCAGACAAAATCGGGCAGAACAGCCACGAAGAGGCAAAAAAACCGCCACTCAACGCGCATGAGGGAGAAGCAAAAGAAATCTGATTTGGCGCCTATTGTCACCAACCATCGAGTAATCATCTGTGTTGGTAGCGGCGGAGTTGGAAAAACGACAACAGCAGCAGCAATTGCTCTGTGGGGAGCCCTCACTGGGAGACGAACTGCAGTTGTCACTATTGACCCGGCCAAACGCTTAGCGGACTGTCTTGGTATAGAGGCTGGGAACGTTGAAGGCACCCTAGTTAAACCTGAAGCCTTTCAGGCATATGGATTACACCCGCAAGGATCTCTGACTGCCTTGCTCGTGGACCAATCAAAGGCTTGGGACGCAGCGATTGCCCGCTATGCCCCAACAGAGGAGATTCGCGATCAGATTCTTGCTAATCGATTTTATCAGGGCCTCTCTCGCACTTTTGCTGGCTCTCATGAATATATTGCGCTCGACACCTTGGCCTCTTTAGTACAACAAGGGACCTACGATTTGGTTGTTGTTGACACACCGCCAATACGCCACACACTAGACTTTCTCGAGGCTCCCCAACGCCTTCAACGTTTTCTCGATAGCCGCGCACGGAAATGGTTCATCCGTTCGCCAGCTTCTGGTGGGTGGTCAATGTTGTCGGCAGTGAACAAAACGACAACATTCCTTTTGCGAAAGATTGAAGAGGCAACAGGTATTTCCGCGCTTGCAGAAATTTCAGAATTTTTTACCACCATGCAAGGAATGTTTGATGACTTCGGAGAACGGTTTCAGCGTGTGAGCGCCTTACTCGCAAGCGACGAAACTGCTTTTTTTCTGGTCACCACTCTGGAAGAAGACATCCTTACCGAAGCAAAGAGATTTCTCAATGGGCTTGAACGCCTCAATATTTCTCCCAAGGCTATTATTTTTAATCGTGTACATGAGGAATCCACCACCATGAAGCTGCACGAGCAAGATCGTTCAACCTTAGCAGAACAACTCTGCCATACTCTTGAAATCCCAGGTAAAACACCTCTTGCTATTGAATGGCTCATAGAGAATTTTTTCACGTACCAAACACTTGCTCACACTGAAGCTATCCGTCACAAAAATTTTTCTCGTCAACTTCCGGAGGGAATGCTCTTTCTCCGGGTTCCCATTCTTCCTACGTTTCCTGGTGACATGAGCGGGCTTGTCAGTCTCCACCCCTACCTTTTTCCTGCAGCGGATAAACGCAAACAGCGACGAACGAAAGAGATTGCTGCAATAACAGCAAAAAACGGGAGACACTAATACTTACGGAATTCACCGTGGTCAATTTTGACACGGATAGGTTGACCAATGCTAATTTGTCCTTTATCGATTCGTAGGGAGAACCCACAAGAAGGATTATTACAAGCCCAGATCTTGAAAGGAATATCATTTCCTTGCGGTCCGTAATCAGAAAGGGGGAGAAGGGTTCCTTTGTGGCAGCGCTGGCATCGAGGCCATTCTTTTACAGGCATGAGGATGCTCCTCTTCTTCTCTGGAAAACGCCTTCTTCACTCCACTTCTACAGCACTTGAACGAGACGACCCCGTCCCTGGATCTTTCATCACTGGTGCTCCACCCTGATTAGGATCAAGAAAAGCAAGAACGCGTTCCCCTGATGTTTTGTTCATCCACCTTCGTAAGCGTTGTTCAAGAAATAAGTGTAGATGATGAGTTTTACGTAACTGTTCAACAACCTCTTCCGCACTTCTTCCAGTGAGCGGCGGAGTGTCTGGAAGTTTTTTCTGGCGACGTTTTCGTGCTGAAGAGGCAACCGTTTTTCGAGCCGGGACAGGACGATACGTCCCGTTCTGCTTATGATAGGCGAGCCAGAGCGATGACGCACTTTCACGCACAATGCGTAATGTTTGGGCCTCATTTTCCCAGTACTGTTGCTTCCTATTACTTCCGTAATACAGTGTTTCTGAAGGAGAAGCGCGACCCATAATTTCTCTATCGGTTTGAAATAACCACCGTCCTCCTTATTCTACTAGTATAAAGCGAAAGATTTGCGAAAGGGAAGCTAGGAAAGAGCACAAAGGAGCAATTTCTTCACGCTCCTGGCACGTTTTTCCTTCTATGGTTCACAGCAACGGGATCAACTACCAAGAAAAGCACGAATGTGGGGAATAGTTAGCCCGCCGCAATACGAAGATGTTGAGCTTGCGTATAATAGGGTTCGGGTAATTGGCACCGTGGAGCTTGCCCCCATAACCCTTCCATATTGTAGAATTGCCGAGCAGTTTCATAAAAGACGTGGACAATAACATCCCCACAATCAATTAAGACCCACTGCCCAAGGGTGAACCCCTCGATTGCGAGAGGCTTAATCCTAGCTTTGGTCAGTGCCTCATCTATCGATCGGCAGATCGCCTGTACCTGAACATCAGAGCGTCCAGTACAAATAACAAAATAATCTGCAACCGAGGTAAACTCCCGGACTTCGAGGATAACCAGATCGTAAGCTTTCTTGTCGAGCGCCGCTTGTGCACAGAGTAGAGCCTTCTCCCAGCTCTCATTGGCTCTCAATGTATGACTTCCTCCTAGTGATAGAGACTATGTGTAATAATATACTCCTGAACATTCCGTGGGACGAGATAACGAATCGACTTTCCTTGCAAGATAGCCCTGCGAACTTGAGAAGCAGAAATGTTGAGCCCCTGAATTTCACAAAGGGCCAGAGAGCGGCCATCGCCGTGTTGATACATTTTCGTCGCCGGATCGTAACAAAGGCTCTTATCAAGAGCAACAGGAATCCACTCCTCGTGAGCGGGAAGCGCGATTCCAGGACGTGAAGTAACAATAAAATTGCAGAGCGACAAAAGAGTAAGATAGTCCTTCCAGGTATGGATCTCACGAAAAGCATCTAGGCCAATGATAAAAAACAACGATGAGGAGGGAAGATCGGTAAGCAACTGACGAATAGTGTCGACAGAATAAGATGGCCCCCTTCTTTCTAATTCCACTGCCGAGAGACAGAAAAAAGGATTGTCCGCCACTGCCAACTCTGCCATGTTGAATCGGTGTTTAGCCGGCGCTAGTTCGTGGTGGCTTTTATGTGGAGGATTAGCCGCAGGAACAAAATAGACCCGATCAAGGGAGAAGGCTTCTCGGACCTCTTCGGCACTACGTAAATGGCCGAAATGAATAGGATTGAAGGTTCCCCCAAAGATTCCGACCTTGAGACCGTCTTGTTCGCGCTGTACTCTCACGGTCATTCAGGTCCTTCCTGCAAATTTTTCAACATTCCTTTTTTTCTTTGCGTTTTTTCTACTCCCGTATCTGCCCGTCACCTTGGATAATATATTTATACGTTGTTAATTCGCGCAGCCCCATTGGCCCACGAGCATGTAACCGGTTTGTCGATATGCCAACTTCTGCACCAAAGCCAAATTCATAACCATCAGTGAAGCGCGTTGAGGCGTTGGCATAGACGGTAGCAGAATCCACTTCCTGCAAAAATCGACGGACATGGGAATAGTTTTCACTGACAATAGCGTCAGCCAGCCCAGACCCATTCAGACTAATAAAATCAATGGCTTCATCAAGAGAATCAACAATTTTTACTGCCAAAATTAAATCCAAGTATTCCGTCCGCCAATCTTCTTCGGTTGCGACTGTTATATCTGGAACGACTTTTCTTGTACGTTCACAACCACGAACCTCCACTCCATTTTTTTTGAGGTCAGCAATAAAGGTTGGCAGGAACTGTGAAGCAACCGACGTGTGAACCAGTAAATTTTCCATCGCGTTGCACACCCACGGACGTTGTACCTTTGCGTTCTGACAAATCCGCATCGCCTTCTGAAGGTCAGCATCTGCATCAACATACGTGTGGCAGATCCCCGAGAAGTGCTGGATAACCGGAACGGCGGACCGTTCGGTCACTGCCCGGATCAATTCCTCTCCACCTCGCGGCACAATCACGTCAACCAATCGTTCTTGCTGCAACAACACCGCAACTGCCTGACGGTCAGTTGAACGGATTAATTGAATCGTGGCTTCCGGCAACTCAGCTTGTACCGCAGCACGAGACAGAATATCCGTAATTGCGCTATTGGTACGCAAAGCCTCAGAGCCCCCTTTCAAAATAACCGCGTTCCCAGCTTTGAGTCCGAGGCCGGCAGCGTCAGCGGTAACATTGGGGCGCGATTCATAGATAACACCAACGACTCCGAGTGGAATTCGTACCTGACCAATTTCTAAGCCATTCGGGCGCCGCCATTGAGCAATCGTTTCACCAACCGGGTCAGGCAGCTCGGCGATGATTTCTAACCCTTTCGCCATAGTATCAATGCGAGCTTCACTCAGGGTTAAACGGTCGATCATCGCTCCCGCTAGTCCGTTCTTCTTGCCTGCGTCAACATCATGCCGATTCTCTGATAACAGCAAGTCTGTGCTGCGGCGAAGGAGGTCAGCCGCAACAAAAAGTGCGCGATTTTTCGCTACTGTCGACGTCCGAGCCAAAACACGAGCCGTCTTTTTTGCTTCCTGGCACAGCGAAACGACCATCTGTTCAATGCTCATATCACTCCCTCTTGTTGCTCACGCCCGATTTCATAGCAAAGCCAAGTCGTCACGATGAATCACTTCGTCACTCACCTTGTAGCCAAGGATCTCTTCAATGCGACTCGTCTGTACTCCCTTGATACGTCCAAGCGCCTCCGAACTATAGTTCACCAAGCCTCGCGCAAATGCCTGTCCATTATCTGTGAGACACGTGACACATTCTCCTTCACTGAAAATACCCTTTATTGTGCGTATCCCCGCTGGTAACAAACTACGCCCTTGTTCCCGAATTGCACGGCACGCTCCTGCATCGATGATGAGTTCCCCGGCTGGCTTGAGTGTGTAGGCAATCCAATGTTTCCGGCTTGCCAACCGATCTGAAAGAGGTAAAAAGAGCGTCCCGACTTCCCGTGTCTGGTCAAAAACTACTTTCAGCATATCGGTTTGTCGACCATCAGCGATAATCGTTGGAATACCTGAAAGGGCAGCTTTTTGCGCCGCCTGCAATTTCGAGATCATCCCCCCACGCCCGAATATGCCAGCCCCGCCAGCATAGCCAAGTAGCTGATCATCAATTCTCGAAACGAGAGGAACGAGTTTGGCATCAAGACACGAACGAGGGTCCTTATCATACAGCCCTGCTACGTCACTCAGAATGACTAAGAGATCAGCGGCAATCAGGACAGCAACCAAAGCGGAAAGATTATCATTATCGCCAAACTGAATCTCGTCCACTGCTACCGTATCATTCTCATTCACAATCGGGAGCACTGCCGCATCGAGCAACGTACGCATAGCATGCTTGGCATTGAGATATCGGCGTCGGTTCGCCAAATCATCATGTGTGAGCAGAATCTGTGCGACACGGATCTCATGCTGAGAGAAAAGCCGTTCATAGAGCGCCATTAAGGTAATTTGCCCAACGGCAGCGGCCGCTTGCTTGGCTGGAATTGTCTTCGGACGCGTCTTCATTCCAAGGCGGCTCATGCCGGAAGAAACCGCGCCAGAGGTTACCAGTACGACTTCTTTCCCTGTGTGGCGAAGTGCGGCGATTCCTTCAACAAGACGAACAATACTGTCTTGCCTGATTCCCTCGACACCAGAGAGTACTCCACTACCGACTTTGATCACTACGCGCCGGGCACGGTAAAGAATTTTCTCTTTGTGCTCCTGTTGATTCACGACTAGACCCATTCAGTTAGTTCTGACTGCAACTGTTCAGAAGGAAAAGACTTCTGCCTCTGCGTTTCCAGGAGATGCATAATGCAATCAAGCAGTTCTTTGATCCCCTCTCCCGTTACAGCCGCAATCGCCAGGACATCAATTTCTCTGTGAGAAAAAGCCTTGCGTACCTCTGCAAGACGGTCCCGGGTAGTTGGAAGGTCTAGCTTAGTTATCACCAAAATTTGCGGGCGATTTGCCAAATCTTCATCAAAACAGGAAAGTTCATTGCGGATAACGTCGTAGTCGTGCAGCGGGTCACGATCAAGATCAGAAATGTCAAGTAAATGGACCAATACTGAAGTGCGGGAAAGATGACGAAGAAACCGAATGCCTAATCCATGCCCTTCATGGGCTCCTTCAATTAGGCCAGGAACATCAGCCATGACAAAGGATTGTTCTTCATTATAACGCACGACACCCAGATTTGGCGTTAACGTTGTAAAGGGAAAATCCGCAATCCGGGGACGGGCAGCAGACACCACAGAGATCAATGTTGATTTTCCTGCGTTGGGAAAACCTACTAGACCGACGTCCGCGAGCAAGCGCAATTCCAGAAGAAGCTTTCGCTCTTCCCCTGGCAGTCCTGGTTGTGCAAAGCGAGGAGATCGATTTGTTGCAGAGGCAAAAAAAGCATTTCCTCTTCCACCTTTTCCACCCTTTGCGGCGATAAATTCTGCATCGCGAGTTTTGAGATCAGCTAAGATCTCCCCCGTCTCATCATCTCGGACTAATGTCCCCAATGGAACTCGGACGACGAGATTTTGTCCATTCTTGCCATGCTGGTCTTTTCCACGTCCATGCTCTCCTCTTTCAGCGCGGAGGTTTTTATGCGCCGAAAGGTCCATAAGAGTATTGAGTTGCGGATCAACACGAAAAATAATGCTCCCACCATCCCCCCCATTCCCTCCAGCAGGACCTCCACGAGGGCGGTATTTCTCACGTAAAAATGCAACGCATCCTCGTCCACCATCACCGGCACGAACACGCAGTCGAATTTCATCAACGAAATGCATAAGAGAAAAAGCCCCATACGGGGCTCTAGGAAGGAAAAAGTGCTGAAAAAAGGAGAGAGACGCGCTGCTCCCCTTTTTCCTTTTTTTCTACGCACCCTGCGAGGAAGGTGCAGCTTCGGGGGCTTGGTGAGGATAAACGCTCACTCGTTTCCGATCTTTCCCGACTCGCTCGTAGCGAATAATTCCGTCAATCTTGGCAAATATCGTATAATCTCGCCCCATCCCAACATTTACCCCAGGATGGATGCGCGTCCCAAGTTGGCGAATAATAATATTCCCAGCACGAGCAGACTGTCCGGCAAACATTTTCACGCCGCGGCGCTGCCCCGGACTATCTCGACCATTTCTCGTCGATCCTTGTCCTTTTTTATGAGCCATGATTTTCTCCTCCGAGGTTAATAGATTGGATGTGTACCGCGGTAAAGTGCTGGCGGTGTCCACGCTGACGGCTATAGTTCTTCCGTCTTTTTTTCTTGAATACTAATATTTTTCTTTCTTTTCCATGCTCGACGATACGAGCTGACACCGTTACTCCAGATATTAACGGAGTTCCAACCTGCACCGCTCCGTCCGAAGAGGTCAGTAAAACTTCAGAAAAGGTAATCTCGCTTCCCTGTTCCCCATTAAGGGACTCTACACGTAATAGTTCTCCAGGCGTAACCCGATATTGCTTCCCACCAGTACGAATAACAGCGTAAGGCATATTTTTCACCTATGTGAGCAAAAGTACTCTGTCAACAACCTGCTTACAATATTATCTTTCGAAAGGATACTAGAGAATGCCGTCCGAGAGCGCATGGCGAATTCGATCTGGAATGGGAATAGGTCTCCCATTTGTATCAATAAACACTGCCGTCACCTGACCGCTAACACACGGCGTCGTTTCTTGCTCTTTGTATATGGTATAACCAAACGAGACAGAAGTGTTCCCAAGTCGTAAGACTTCAATATGGACCGCTATTTCATCATCGACAGAGAGCATAGAGTGAAAAGAGGCCTGAACATCGACTCGTGGTAAACCAAATTCTTCGTCATGGCTACGCAAGGGAAACCCGGCTTTGCGGAAAAGCTCCCATTCAGCAACTTCGAAGTAGCGAAACGCGGCAGTATAATGTATACGACCAGAGGCATCAGTATCAACCCAACGGACGCGCATCTTCTCTACGTGTTTCAGCATACCGTCTTTAACGTCGGACGCGTCTGCTGGCAGCCGCACTCCGTGAACGTGAGGAGAACAGCTGTTCAACCTCAATGCTAGCTGTTACGCTTGTCGAAGTCCCTTGAGGGAGGACTTGTCGCACAAATATACCTTTTTTCACATCAAGCGTCGCCAGCTGGTCGCGGAAGCGTTGTTTTTTCTTTTCTATCATAGGGTCAACCTTCTGCTCCTTCACCGCATTGGCTACTTTGACCGGCTCTCCGTCTGACGTTTTTTCAGCTAGGGGATTCACAAAAACCCCTTCCTTCAATAATTCAAAATGAAGATGGGGTCCAGTAGCAAGGCCGGTTGATCCTACGTATCCAATCAATTGCCCCTTCTCAACTTTTTCCCCTTCGGTTAATCCCTCAGCAAATTGTTGGAGATGAGCATATCCAGTCTCGTATGGACCAGGGTGGTCAATCTTGACGATATTTCCATATCCTGACTGCCGTCCGATAAAAGTAACACGGCCCGAAGCGACCGCATGGACAGGGGTACCGTATGGTGCGGCAAGATCAACACCATTATGGGGGCGGCTCCGCCGGAGGATGGGATGGAAACGGGATTCAGTAAAAACTGAGGACATTCTGGAAAACTCTAAGGGGAAAGGAAGGAATTTCTGGCCTCCGCTTTGGATTTGCATTCCTTTTCCCTTGTATTCTTCCGCCAAGTATTCTTTGCGAGATCGTCGTTTCTCTTCTGGTATGGAAAACACCGTGAATACCTCTCCATGATTCATAACTTCCGCAGCAAGCAGACGCTTATACTCGACAATCTCTTCTCCGCGCTGAACGGCTTCTAACAATATCTTGAAGGAATCCCCCTTCCGCAGTTCTCCAAGGTCAATATCCCAGTCCAGCTTCGTCATCTCCGTTACAAATCGTGCGGGAATTCCGGCCTTTTTTACAGAACTCGACAAATGTTTGCTTATTGAACCACCCAAAACAACAAAGACAGGTTGAGCTACAGGTTGGATCTTCTTTGCCTCGAGACTTCCGTCTTTATGTTTCTCTAATACTAAACGCACATCTTTTCCCAACTGGTAGGTGATGACCTGGAGTTCTCGGTCTTCCACGTCTTCCGTAAAAGATAGCTCCAACACCTCTCCTGGACGTAAGGAACGGAACTCTTTCACTTTCTTTGCAATGCTGACCCACTGGGCAGTCTCTGCAGCGGGAACACCTATCTGCTGGAGAATTTTTCCGAGCGTCTCTTTTCGTTTGATTTTATGACGGGCATGTTCTGGTAACGGCAAGATCGGCTCTTCTTCTTGCGTTGCTAGTGTTGGCTGTTTCGGTAGATTAACTGGCGTCAGCGCAGCCAATTGTTCAATCGGTGGAGTCGGTTGCTTGCGAGATTGATTCTCAATCGACTTTTTCACCTCGTCAAAGTCATGGACCCGCCCTGCAATGAGCTTTCGTTCCGTTTCTTTTTTCTTCTTATCAGAAGGCTGAGTTGTTACTCCAGGAGCAAACAGAATTTGGCCTTGTTCCTCTCCTTTCACAATTTCCCACTGCATCCTGTCCACAACAGACGCTATACGGTTCCTTTCTTTCCCTTCGTGTCGAGAAGGGGCCCTTCGTGTCGAAACAAGAATCTGTTGCCACGCAGAGTCTTCTTCTATAGATCGCCAAATCAGCGTTGGCGACCCGCGTGTGACCAGAGTTTCAGTAGGATCATCTGTCGTGGTCTTCGGTTTTTCTTCGTCGGTTCCTGAGGAGCTTACATTTACGTGTGCCTCGAGTACGGAAGTGACACCATCAGCACTGCGAACTTCACTCAGTCGCTGCTTCAACTGTTGAGTGATTTTCTTCTTTTCCAAGGCAGGGTCAATTGCTGAGCTGGCGGTGCGAACGACAAGGCTCAGGAGAAATAGTGTCAGTATCGGTGCGATTATTAGGACCTGGATCTGCCCGGACTGCTGAGCCAGAAGGGTACGTATCCTTCTCTCTACATTCCTCATTCCTCACCCCCGGATGCAGAAGTTCCTTACCACCACCGGCATTATTATGTCTTCCCCTCCCCTCCTGGTGTTAAGGAGGCCTTAACCTGCCAGCACCGCTGCAAAATGTCAAGCGAAATCTTCTCTCTCCCCAGGGTTTTTCCCGAAAGCGGTTGAGTTGCCAAAATACCTCTGGTACTACTACTCTAGGTGAAAAAAAAACTTATTATTTGCGCACTTGCAATTATTTTGCTCTTGGGGACTATAGTGGGATACGGATATTATTTCCTCACTACCCCTGTATCTCTACCAGCCAAAACTGTCACGATTATTGTACCCAAAGGAGCGTCTCTCCGTCTTATTACGAGCACCCTCGTTCAAGAAGGATTGTTAACCAACGGGCAGATTTTTTCTTGGTGGGCCCAGTTCACTGGCGCAGATAGAAAAATCAGGGCCGGAGAATACGAGTTTACCGGGGCACTTTCCCCTCTAGAAATATTGCGCCGGCTCCTGACTGGGGAAGGGTTACGACTCATTGTCACGATACCAGAAGGATTTACACTCAAAGAAATTGCTGCGGTTTTAGCCGAAAAAGGAATGGGCTCTCAAGAAAGTTTTCTTTGTCTCAACACTGATTTTCAGTTTCTCGCTAAGTGGGGCCTTCCCCCTCAAGGGATGGAGGGCTACCTCTTTCCTGACACCTATTATTTCTCCTCTACCTCAACACCGGAAGAAGTTCTTGATCGGATGATTTCACGGTTTTATGGGATTTTCAGTCCGGACATGTACCGGAAAGCCGATACTTTGAGTCATTCCATTCATGAAGTCGTTACCATGGCGTCTCTGATCGAGAAAGAAACTGGCACTCCATCCGAACGTCCTCTGGTTTCCGCGGTTATTCACAATCGGTTAAAAATGGCGATCCCTTTGCAGATTGACCCGACAGTCATTTATGGCATCAAGGATTTTGATGGGAACCTAACCCGTCAGCATCTACTCGCCCCAACCCCATACAACACCTACACGTTCCTGGGATTGCCACCGGGTCCTATTGCCAATCCAGGACTCAAGTCTCTTCTGGCTGCCCTCAACCCTGCTAACGAGGATTATTTATATTTCGTCGCCAAAGGAGATGGCTCTCATCAATTCTCTTCGGACCTCGCTTCCCATAACCGAGCCGTTCAACGCTATCAAAAAAGGCGATCTTCATGATGGAGACGGTAGCGACTTTGATCGGACGCACCCGGCAGCGCCTTGTGCGACAGCGGCAATTGAATATCCTAGGGGTGCTGCTGCCACTTTTCCTAGCCGGAGGCTGGTTCTGTTGGGTTCTCTTCCGCCGGCTTGCTCTCCCTCCGCTCCTTATCGTGCTTCCTGTTTTTCTCTGCCTTGTGTATCTCGTAGTTACTTTCCAGAAGATAAAGAAGGCCGTAGCACAAGAAATCGCCGCCTCTCTCCTCGACGAGAAGACAAAGAGCCAAGAGCGATTCCTTACTGTTTCCTCTCTGCTGCCACATCTGCCACCGTCCTCATTACTTCCACTCTTACAACAACAAGCGGAACTCAAAGCCGCAGAATTTCAAATATCACGCGACCTGCCGTTTTCTTTGGACCGGCGAGTGTTCGTATCACTTGCACTTTCTACCCTCTGCATCCTTGCGCTGACGTTTCTTCCTCCCTTATTGTCAGTCAGTCCGCCCGAAGCTGCTATTCCCACATCAACATCTCTGCCGTCACTGGAGGACATAGAAAAACTAGAAGAGTTAGCTCGTACTCTTTTACGCCCAGAAAATTCGCCACAGGAACAAAAGGCAGGGGAAGAGCTTCTGACCTTGGCGAAGCAACTTCAAGACCCCACCCGCTCTCCTGAGGAGAAACAACGTCTTATTGAAGATGCACAGCAACGCCTGCAACTTTCTCTTCCTGAATTGTTGCCTCTCGATCTCAAACTGTTTGCGAATGAGAGTAAACAGGACTCAGGCGAAGGTAATAAGAGTAATCAAGCGCAGCAGGAGGGTAAGTCTCAGGCGAAATCCAATCAGTCTCCGGAACAACAAGGACAGTCATCTTCGGACACAAACCAAGATTCTCAGTCTGGCTCACAAGAGGGCAAACAAGACAAGCCACAACCCCAGCCCAAGGAGAGTGGGGGAGGGATAAAATTTGACCAACCGCAGCAAAAGGATGGAAAGAAGACAGAACGCCCAGATCAGAATATGTCAGGAGAACAGCAGCAAGCAGCCCAAAACCAGAATCCACAGACCCAAGCTCCAGGAAGTGATCCGAATCAACCGGGCGGACAGAATAGCGAACAGCAGGACCCAGAGAAAAAAGGTCAGACTCCAGATCCTCAGCGTCTAGAGCAAGAGCAACGGGGAAAAGGCTCAACTCTCAGTGGAGGACGAGGAGAACGGTTTTCGCAGCCGGGTGAACAACCCGGCGGTTTTCTCACGACGGATGCCCGTTTTGTGAAAGTACGCGTTCCGAGGGGTACAGAACCACACGGCAAGGGAGATATCCTCACCGAGAATTACGCTGCAGCCCAACCGAAAACTCCCTACAGTAATGTGCCTCTTAAAGATGCGCCTTCCAATCAATCCCAACCCCAACAGCCTATTCCTTTGGAATATCGCTCTATCCTTAAGTGACACCTGACGTATGACACCAGAAGAACGAGTAAGAGCCTTTCGCCGCGTCTTTACTAGCATTGAGGAAGAAGTAGGACGCGTCATCGTGGGTCAGCGCGAAGCGGTCCGCAAAGTCCTCACTGCCTTTTTTGCTGGCGGTCATGTCCTCATTGAAGGCGTCCCAGGCTTAGGAAAAACCTTGCTGGTTAAGTCGCTAAGTCAAGCCCTCGGCCTTAGCTTCAAACGTATACAGTTCACACCGGATCTGATGCCGTCAGATATCGTTGGTACTCAGGTTCTTTCAGACGAGACGGGAGCTCGCCATTTTGAGTTCAAACGTGGACCGATTTTTGCGAACATCGTACTGGCTGATGAAGTCAACCGCGCTACTCCCAAAACCCAGTCTGCACTCTTAGAAGCGATGGAAGAGCACCAGGTCACTGTGTTTGGGGAGACACACAGTCTCGACTCTCCCTTCTTCGTGTTAGCGACTCAGAATCCCATTGAAATCGAAGGCACCTACCCCTTGCCAGAAGCTCAACTTGATCGGTTCCAGTTTAAATTAATTGTCCAGCCTCCGAATTCAGTTGAACTCACTGAGATCCTCGCACGGACAACGAGTGGGACCCGATATCAGATTAAACAGGTTCTCCCAGAAGACCACGCTCACGTCCTCGTCGAAGAAATGAAAGATCTCGTACGCGAAGTGTTGCTCGCGCCACCATTAGGGATGTATATCGCTCGACTCATCGCCGCGGCAACCCCGGGGTCAGATCAACCAGTGGCTCCAGAAGTCACACAGTACTTCCGGTTCGGTCCTGGCCCGCGAGGAGCTCAAGCGCTGACCCTTGGGGCGAAGGTGAATGCCTTACTTGATGGCCGTGTCAACGTCAGTTTCGACGATGTTGCCGACGTAACGTTGCCCGCCTTACGACACCGTTGCTTACTTAATTTCCAAGCTGAGGCAGAAAACATCACCGCGGACAGAATCATCGAATTACTTCTAAAGAAAATCCCCAAAAAATAGCGACATGCCTACTAGCATCCTCACCACGAGTCAGATAGAGTAGGAAAAATAGTTTTTCGCGCGAACCGCGAGCAGGCTTCTTTTTCTCTCCGTAAGACGTCCCGCTCAGAAGCGGGCGATCCGGGTACCCAGTTCCGAGTCTCACGTTTCCCAGGTTCTTTAGAACAACCCCCCACGGGCGGGTCACAGGCCCACGTGCATAACTTTTCTGTGCCCCTGGGTATCACAGAGAAAGAGGTCAGAATTTGACAACTTTTGCTCAACTCGGGCTCGTGCCCGCGCTTCTTCGTGCCATCCAAGACGTACGGTACGAAACCCCAACGCCTATTCAGGTCCAGGCAATTCCCGAGATTTTCCAAGGAAGAGATGTGCTGGCTTGTGCACAGACTGGCACCGGAAAAACCGCCGCATTTCTTCTTCCCGTTCTTCAGCACCTCACACCCCATGAGGGAAGACATCCTCGTGCTCTGATACTCGCACCAACTCGGGAACTCGCCCAGCAAATCGGAGAGAGTGCCATCATTTATGGCAAGTACCTGCGAGTCCGTACGGCTGTCGTTTTTGGTGGTGTGAATATACGCCCGCAAGTAGAACGCCTTCGGCGTGGTGTCGACCTCGTGATCGCTACCCCAGGCCGCCTACTCGACCACCTCGATCGTGGCTCGGTAGCGTTGTCTACCCTTTCCATGCTCGTCCTTGATGAGGCAGATCGCATGCTCGACATGGGATTTTTGCCCGATGTACGTCGTATTCTCCAGACCATTCCCAAGAAGCGCCAGACGTTGCTGTTTTCAGCAACCCTGCCCCAGGAAATCGAACGTCTCGCACATGACACGCTGGTCTCGCCCCAACAAATTGAAGTGGGACGGCGGGCCACCCCGGTATCCGCTATCCGGCAGATACTCTACCCTGTCGAAGTCGAAAAAAAACGAGACCTCTTGTGTCATCTCCTTGCCTACGGCCATATGCAACAAGTGCTGATCTTCACTCGCACCAAACTCCGGGCAGATCGCCTGAGCCGTCATCTCGCGCAGCATGGCCAACGAGTGCTAACCCTACACGGCGGCAAAAGCCAGAGAGAACGCACACACGCGTTGAATAGCTTTCGTGACGGCAAGGTCGATGTTCTGGTAGCTACGGATATCGCTGCTCGCGGTCTTGATGTCGAAGGTATCTCGCATGTCGTGAATTTTGACATCCCTAATGTGCCAGAAGATTATGTCCACCGCATCGGCCGTACCGCCCGTGCCTCGGCTTCAGGACATGCGATCTCGCTCGTTTCCTTTGACGAAGTAGGCTTTGTACGAGACATAGAGCAGCTGATCGGCAACCCACTCCCGCACCGCGTAGTACGGGGCTTCGAACCGGGAACGGCGATCTTGCGGCGCTTTGAGCAACCAACCACCTCACGGGCCGCCCGGATTGCCAGCGGGGCAATTCGGCATTTTTCTCCCCGCAGCCGAAGCCACCGCCACAGCGTCTAACAAGAAACAAACCTGAGCACCGGGACCGCTAAGCATCAGCGTGCCGGTGCATGTTTCTTTGTTCGGTTTCAGAAATCGTTTCTCCTCCCTTAATGACTGGCGCAGCTGTCATCTCCTAACGTCTGTACACGGCTCGACGGCTTTGGCTACACAGTAATCCTTCAGCCGTCGAATAAATATTGTCCCTTCCTGGCCGATCAGTCCCCAGAACAGCAAAACAGTTTCTTCTATAAGAGGGGAAGAGCAGTAACTATGCCATCTGTACTATCGTCGATCCCTGCACGGACAACTCTGAGAAAAGCAAGCTTCCCTCGTTCCCGGTCGATACATTTGCGACGACTCATAGCAGCATTAGCTGTCCCCATCATCGGTCTTAACTACCTGTTATTGGCCGGCTCACAGTTCAATCTTTCCCTAATGTTCCTCTTTCTTATCGGATCCGCGATTGCCGGGATACTTCTCGCCAACGACGGCGCTGCTTATGATCAACAGTCAGATGCCCAACCCACAATGACAGCACTGCTGACTAGTGCTCCGGATGCTTTGCTGCTCGTGGACCCTCTGACCGGAAAGATCCTTGATTGTAATCGACGCGCGCTTATTTTATTTGAAGCCACACAACAAAGTGAGCTTATTGATTGCGAACTCACGAGCCTGCAACGTACAATTGCCTCAGAAGAACAGAATTTTTCCGATTTATCCACAACCAGTACGCAAGGGACATGGCTCAAAGAAAGTGTGTACACTACCTGTAGCGGCAAGGAGTTTTGGGCAGATTTGCTGGTCACTCGAATGACTCATTTGGGCTACACTGTTCTTCTTGTTCGCCTCATTGACATTACTGTCCACAAGGATCGCGAAGAAAAACTCAAGAAAGCAAAGGCGGATATTCAGACCATCCATGCAGCAAAATCCGAGTTTCTGGCTGATTTGAGTCAACGGATTCTGTTTTCCGTTAACCGCGCTCTCCATGCCACAACACTTCTGCATGATTCAGATCTTTCACCGGAACAACAACAGTATGCTGACCTAGGGCGACGAGCGACGGACGCATTACTCACAACCGTGAACGACATCTTAGACTTCAGTAATCTGGAATCTGGTGAGCTGGCATTGGAACCAATCGCCTTTGATCTCAGAACAACTATTGAAGACACCCTGGCACGATTCACTGGTCAAGGTGCGCATACTGGAGTGGCATTGACCTGTTTATTGGCACATGACATTCCGACTCTCCTGTGGGGGGATCCCGGTCGGTTACGGCAGATCTTGATGAATGTTATCGAGAACGCCCTCACACGTTCTTCACAGGAAGATATTCTGGTTCGCGGAGACCTCGTCCACGAGACTCCAACCACCGCCACTTTCCGCTTTTCCGTCATGGCCGACAGCTTGAACTGCGATCACTTAGCGTTACTGTTTCAAGGGACATTTCAAGCCAGTTCTGTGCGTCGAGCGTCTCGGAAGGAATGGCTCGGCCTCGCGGTCAGTAAAAACCTCGTCAAGCTTATGGGCGGAGACATGGGAGTTGAGCGCTCCTCGACTCAAGGAGGAACCGTATGGTTTACCGTCCCTCTCGAAAAACAACCATCACCAGCTCTTAGCACCCCCCCTGCTCGCAATCACTTGCGTGGAGTGCGGGCCTTGGTAGTAAGCAACCTCACGAGCTCTCTTCATCGACAACTGCTCGATTGGGGCATGGTCAGTCATAGTGAGACGGACCCATCCTATGCTTTACAAATGTTGACAGTCACAGCTGAAGTTGAAGTCCCTTATGATCTTGTACTCCTTAGCTGGCCTGAAGTCGATCAAGAAGTCCTTGAGTTTGCTTCTGCAATTCGGCAAAGCACTGCACTTGCGGCCTTGCGGCTCGTTCTCCTGACAGCTACAGGTCGGAAAGGCGATGCACCTCGCGCCCGCCGGGCCGGATTCGACGCCTACCTGACCAAACCAACATCGCAATCTGTACTCTTTGAGTGTCTTACCACTGTTATGAACCAAGCACCTAAAACCGTGGCACCAAATGTTCCACTGGTTACCAGCTACAGTATTGCAGAAGCACGAGCATATCGACGCCCACGGGCTCTCGTCGTCACGACGGCGACTGAGAGTCAGAAATTGGCCACACACCTCTTAACACAGATGGGATATAGAGCAGATGTGGCATGCAACTACCAGGAAGGAGTTATCGCCCACGCCAATCGTTCGTATGCCGCGGTGCTACTGGCATGGAACCCGCTTTTGGAAGGATCGACATTGGCGATCGCCCAGATTCGCCAGCGTGACCGGCGAGATGAGGCCTACACGCCAATTATCGGACTAATAGAATCTGGTGGTATCGACGAGTATGAGAACTGCGTAGCAACCGGCATGGATGATGCCCTGATATTACCATTTACAGCAAAAGACCTTGAAGATTCTTTGGAACGTTGCAGTACTGTCTTACTCTCTACGTTAGAGCAAATTCTTCCAGACCTCTCCTCGGGCAGCGGGACCGTTTTTGATGTTGAGGAAGCACTCTCCCGTGTTGACGGAGATAAGAGTATTCTCAAAGATATGATCTCCGTGTTCCTCCAGGAGTACCCCCAAGTCCTTGGCACCATTCAAGAAGCCGTCTTTCACCATGATTCCCAAGCATTGGTCGATGCAGCCCACTTTTTCAAAGGCTCCTTAAGTAACCTTGCGGCGGTGCAAGCTGCACGCGCAGCTCTACGCCTAGAAACTCTCGGTCGCCAGGGAGATTTATCTCTCGCACCACTGGCGTTGCGGCAACTCGAAGACGCGATGGCTCGCGTAAGACCGCTCTTCACAGAAGTCATTACGGAACAAGCAGCGTAACTACACCGTACATCCCCAACACTTGTTGTTTACCCCGTTGGCGTAAGGGCCGCCTTTACTTCACGCTCTTTCCGATGCATACGGATAGCCTCACTCCTGGAGACTTCATGGTCGTAGCCCAGTAAATGGAGGATCCCATGAATCAGCAACACTTGAACCTCCTCCTGCAGAGAAAGACCGCGACATCGTGCCTGACGCATCGCCGTTTCCACAGAGATGATAATTTCCCCCAAAAGAAACGGTTGAATCTCATCCGCAAGTGGAAACGCTAAAACGTCAGTTGCTTTGTCCTTCGCTCGGTATTGGCGATTAAGCTGGTGAATTTCAAGGTCAGTTACCAGAGCGAGACTCATCTCGACCTGTGGTTGATTCAGGTAAAGAAGGACGTTCCTGATCCAACCGCGAAGTTCGTTCCGGCTCACTCCGGGAATCGCCCCATGAATGTCGATTGTCATACCGGGTCTGCGCGCGAAGACGGCGGAGTTCCCGTTTTTCTTGCTCAACCTTTTCTCGCTCTTCGTGTGCTCGCTCATACGCAGTAATAATGTCTTGCACCAGACGGTGACGAACAACGTCTTTTTCGCTGAAGAAAACGAATTGAATCCCATCAATGCTTCGCAGGATATGCTGCGCTTCTTTCAGACCAGAGCGCTGGCCCGGCGGAAGGTCGGTCTGCGTCACGTCGCCGGTAATCACAGCTCGTGAACCATAGCCGAGACGCGTGAGAAACATTTTCATCTGTTCCGGAGTGGTGTTCTGGGCTTCATCAAGGATCACAAAAGAATCATTGAGCGTCCGTCCGCGCATAAAGGCCAGAGGAGCAACCTCAATCGTCCCCCGCTCGATCATCTTACTCGCACGCTCAAAATCTACCATGTCATACATGGCATCGTATAACGGACGGAGATACGGATTAATTTTCTCCGCAAGGTCGCCAGGGAGAAAACCGAGCTTTTCTCCTGCTTCAACGGCCGGACGGGTCAACACTACCCGACTGACCTTCCGTTTCATTAACTCCGCGACCGCCACAGCCATGGCCAAATACGTTTTTCCCGTTCCGGCTGGCCCTATGCCAAAGACGATATCGAACCGACGAATCGCATCAATATACGCCTTTTGCGCGACGCTTTTTGGCGTGATCGTGCGGCGGTGAGCTGAGATATACACGGTGTCGAGAAAAATGTCTTTGAGATTCGCCGACCGATCACGACTGAGAATGCGGATCGCATAGTCAACATCACTCGCGTACACAGGATAATTATTTTGGAGAAGGCCATAGAGTTGAGTTGCGACACGACCGGCAAGCTGTCGTTGCTCCTCCTCGCCAGTAATCAACAGGGTATTTCCTGAAGTCGCAATCTTTACTCCGAGGGCTTTCTCAATGCCGCGGAGGTGTTCGTCATGATTGCCAAGAAGATCAAGAAAAAAGCGGTGATTCTCAAATTGTACGTGAGAGGTGTTGCTGTCGATCTGCTCCAAGTGTACGTCTCCCTCGCTCTCTATCTAGCTTCCTTTTTCGATCAGCTCATATACCTTTTGTAGTGCTTCATCCAGACGTGAGGCGTCTTTCCCTCCTGCCTGTGCAAAGTCTGGTCGTCCGCCACCGCCGCCACTAATGAGCGGAGCAATTTGCTTAATAATGTTCCCTGCATGATAGCGTTTGCTTATATCCTTGCTGACTGCCGCCAACAATGAAACACGGTCTCCATGAACAGCACCCAAGATGATAGCGGCAGGTTGTAATTTATCACGTAGTCGATCGGCCATGTCACGGAGCGCTTTCTCATCGATTCCTTCAACACGACTCGCAATAACGTTCACGCCATTGATACTCTTCACCTGCGATTCAATATCGCTACTTTGGGAGCCCGCAAGTTTACTCTGGAGCTGAGCCAATTGTTTCTCAAGTTCTCGCTGTTGAGCCAGGAGTTTTTCGACTCGCTCTGCCGCATCTTCTTCCGAGCCTTTGAGAATAGCACTCACTTCTCTGAGGATCTGCTCGCGCTGACGTACCCATTCGAGCGCACCTTCTCCCGTTGTTGCTTCAACGCGACGCACCCCAGAGGCAACCCCAACCTCTCCTTTCAGCTTTAACAGGCCAATGTCCCCGGTCCGACTCACATGGGTGCCGCCACAGAGTTCAGTCGAAAAATTCCCCATGCGGAGCACGCGAACTCGCTCTCCATACTTTTCACCAAAGAACGCGAGCGCCCCACTCTTAAGCGCGTCATTGAGCGCCATCTCTTCACTTGTCACCTCAGCATTCTCACGGATGTGCGCATTAACAAGGAGTTCAATGCGTTCTAACGCTTCGTCTTTCACGGGGCTTGTATGGGTAAAGTCAAAGCGTAATCGGTCTGGAGTCACCAATGACCCGGCCTGACGAACATGAGTGCCAAGAATGTCCCGCAGAGCTGAATGGAGAATATGCGTTGCCGAGTGGTTCAAGCGTATCGCATCGCGACGTTCAGCATCGATAGCAAGTTTGACCTTATCACCTGCTTGTACCGCACCGCGAATGACTCGTCCGCGATGGACAGTCAGAAAAGGTTGTGGTTTTTGCGTGTCCACAATTTCGACAATGTCACCACGTAGGGTCTCGATTCTCCCGGTATCACCAATCTGTCCACCAGACTCCCCATAAAAAGGGGTTTCGGCGGTAACTAGTTCAACTTCCTCCCCTTCTCGTACCGCACCTATTTGTAACTGCCCATTTTTTAAGACTGCTAGGATCTCCGATTCCCATTCTACAATGCGATCCCCAACGAAACGGGACTTTACATCGGTCAGCCTAGCACTAAGGTACACTGTTCCTTTTTGCCCTTCTCGTGCCCGTGTTCGTTGTTCTTCCATTGCCTGCTCAAAGCCGGGACGATCAAGCGTCAGTCCCTCGGATGACAAGAAGTCTTCGGTAAGGTCGAGCGGGAAGCCGTACGTATCGTACAAACGAAATGCCACCTCCCCAGGGAGGGCAGAAGCCCCACTTTGACGAAGTGACTGAATCTTCTCTTCAAGCAAAGCGAGTCCCTTCCCAAGTGTCTCTGAAAAACGATCTTCTTCGTTACGAACGACTTCGGTGACGTAATCCTTCCGCTCCACTAATTCTGCATATGCAGGTCCCATAAGGCGAATAACGCTCTCTGTGACCTGGGCGAAGAACGGCTCGACGAAGCCAAGTAACCGTCCGTGACGCAGCGCCCGACGCATAATTCGTCGCAGCACATACCCACGGCCATCATTCGTCGGCACAACGCCGTCAGCGATAACGAAGGCCGCGGCCCGCGCATGATCGGCAATCACACGGAAAGACACATCGGTTTCGGCATCAGTACCGTAGCGTTTATTGCTTAGCTCCTCAGTCGCACGAATAACATCACGCAGAAGATCGGTATCGTAATTCCCTCGCACGTTCTGTAAGACTGAGGTAACGCGTTCGAGGCCCATTCCAGTGTCCACATGCGTCGCCGGTAAGTCGGTTAATGACTGATCAACATTGCGGTTGTACTGAATAAAGACCAGATTCCAGAGTTCGATATAGCGTGGGCAACCACCGTTGACCTGGCACACATGTCCAGGTGTATTCTCCCGTGCACACACACCAGGGCCACGGTCAATGTGAATCTCTGAACAGGGGCCGCATGGCCCGGTTTCCCCCATTTCCCAAAAGTTATCTTTCTCACCAAACCGCAGAATCTGCGCAGAGTCGATGGTTGTCTGCTTTCGCCACCACTCCTCAGCTTCGTCATCCGTCTTATAGACTGTGGCCCAGAGTTTCTCTTTCGGGAGTTTCCACACCTCGGTGAGCAATTGCCAGGCCCACAGAATCGCTTCCTTTTTGTAGTAGTCTCCGAACGACCAGTTCCCCAGCATTTCAAAGAATGTATGATGGTAAGTATCGCGGCCCACTTCTTCGAGGTCGTTATGTTTACCTGAGACACGTAAACACTTTTGTGAGTTTACAACCCGCGACTGGGTTGGTTTTTCAATCCCAAGAAAAATGTTCTTAAACGGCACCATTCCCGCGTTGGTGAACAGTAAGGTCGGATCACTCGCCGGAATAAGCGAGGCACTAGGAACAACATTATGGCCGTGCTGCGCGAAGAAACGAAGGAAACTGTCACGAATGTCTTTGCCGGTCATTGGAGGTATTCTTTCTCTTGTTCTCTTTACATGTCGGGCTCTGGCGGACCGCCCAAAAGGGTTTCGACAACATTTTGAGAATACCCACGACGGATCAACAACCGATAGGCCCGAGCATACGCACGAAAATCTTTTAGCGCGTCTGCAGAAAAACGGCTAGCAAGGAGCTGCCGAGCATCTTCTATTTCTTCAGCGTCAGTATCAGAGAGTACTTGCTCGATTGTCTCAAGCGATACCCCCTTTTGCAGAAGTTTACTTTTAATCGCTTCTGGCCCGAATCCGCGAGTGCGGTATTGTTCAACGAGGTCAGTTGCTACTCGTGTGTCGTGCAAATAGCCCTGTTCTTGCAAGCGGTTGACCGTGCGTTGGACAGTACCTTCTGAGAACCCCTTGGCGAGCATCTTTTCGGCTAAGGCCTGCTCGCTGTAGGCGCGTCGAGCAAGCAAGCGATAGGCGTAGTCGAGCGGGGTGAGAGTCGAAGGCACGTGTTGTGTCTCTCGCCACGTCTTCATACTGCCAGTTCGACCTTATCGTAGGCTTTCATGGCCCTTCATACTTCTCAATAAAATGATCAAACCGCCATTGTGCTATTTTTGATCCGTTGCCGGCGACAGCTCTGATAGATTCAGGAACCTCACTGGGGCCTCAAATCCATCTTTTGCGATCACCCCCCTTACTCCTCCATGACCATTGCCTCATGAGGTTTCGTTACCCCAAACTTTTCGCGAATTTTCACCTCGATCGTTTCAGCAATATCCGCATGTTCTTTTAGATATTCTTTGGCATTTTCCCGTCCTTGGCCAATGCGGTCTCCGCCAAAAGAGTACCATGCGCCAGCTTTTTCAATCACCCCATTCTCGGAACCAATGTCGACAAGTTCTCCCTCCTTGGAGACACCGCTGCCATAGATGATATCGAACTCTGCCTCTTTGAACGGTGGGGCAACTTTATTTTTCACCACTTTCACTTTCGTACGACTGCCGACCACTTCCTCACCTTGTTTTACGGCACCGGTCCGACGAATATCAAGTCGTACAGACGCATAGAATTTTAAAGCGTTCCCGCCCGTTGTTGTTTCGGGATTGCCAAACATCACGCCGATTTTCATCCGCACTTGGTTGATAAAGATCACCATCGTCCGAGAACGAGAAATGGTACCAACGAGCTTCCGTAGCGCTTGTGACATCAGTCGTGCCTGCAAGCCCATCTGCGGTTCACCCATTTCTCCCTCGATTTCCGCGCGAGGCACCAGTGCGGCTACGGAATCAATAACAATCACATCAACCGCCCCACTGCGGACGAGCGTGTCAGTAATCTCGAGAGCTTGCTCACCATTATCTGGCTGTGAAACCAGCAACTCGTCGGCTTTGACGCCGATTTTCTGCGCGTACCCAAGGTCAAGTGCATGCTCTGCGTCAATATACGCACATGTTCCCCCATCTTTCTGCGCTTGAGCAACGACTTGTAATGCCAGGGTGGTTTTTCCCGAAGACTCTGGCCCGTAAATCTCCACGATGCGGCCCCGCGGTAACCCGCCAATTCCCAGCGCAAGATCGAGAGTCAGTGATCCCGTAGAGATCGCGGCAATGTCGTGGATAACCGCTTCCTCTCCGAGCTTCATGATTGCACCTTTGCCGAATTGCTTTTCAATCTGGCTCACCGCAAGATCAAGCGCCCGGCCTCGGTCTTTCTCGTTTTTATCGCTCGCCATAACGCAGTTGCTCCTTTTTCTCACGCTTGCAATAACGGAACAGTCCCAAGAACAGTATACACCGCCCCCTCAGGGCGAAGGTCACTCTGATATAAGGTAACGCGATCAATCTCGCTTTCACCAAATCGCACCTGTTCGTAGCGCTTGAATTCAGCAAGAACGCGTGGCCAGCCACGGAGTGAACGTACCCGACCAAGCGTCAGGTGCGGAGTGAAGGCTCGTTCGTCCCGAGGAAAATCGAGAGGAACAAGTGCCGTCTCCACCGCAGCCTGTACCTCTTTGAGATCATCGCCCAGGAGACCAGCCCATAGCACCTTAGGGCGCTGTACATTCGGAAATGCTCCGAGTCCCTGTGCCCAGACAGGGAAAGGTGACCGATCATGCAATGCCTCACGGAGCGCTGTCAGAATAGGCGCCACTTGCTCGCGAGTAATATCCCCAAGAAACTTGAGGGTCAGGTGTAGCCCTTCTATGCGCACCCAGCGAATATCGCCTTGCGCGGCTTTCAGTGCGAACTGTATTTTCGCTATTTCTTCGCTTATCACAGGGGCTAGATTAACTGCGACAAAGGCACGAATCAAGAGGGAAACCTCAAGAGAATAAAAAAATATGACTAACGGACGAAAATTTGCAAAACTACTCTTTCTTCACTTTTCCTTCTTCATCTTCGATTGTTCATTATCGTCGAATGAAACTCGCCTCAGCGATATTAATCCCCAGTAATGAGCGGCGAACCCAATCCAACATGAGCTGCGAGACCAGTGTCTTGATCCACTCTCGATTACCCCAGAGTTTGTAATCACGAGAGACAAGGGTCTCTTTCGACGCAAGGGCAAGGTGCACAAGACCAACAGGTTTGTCTGGCGTCCCACCACTCGGCCCAGCAATGCCGGTCACCGCAATGCCAATGTCAGCCGCGAGCCGTTCCCGTATCCCCACAGCCATTTCACGGGTAGTTTCTGCACTCACCCCCCCATGTTGCCTGAGGGTTTGTTGTTGTACTCCTAATAACTGAGTTTTCGCCTCGTCTGCATAGGCAACAACGGTTCCGCAAAAATACGCGGAGCACCCAGGGATGTTCGTGACCCGATGGCTGACCAACCCTCCGGAGCAGGCTTCGGCTATGCCTAAGGTTTTGCCGTGCGCTTTGAGTAATTGGCCAACGACTTCCTCCATCGTGACATCACCTTCGCCATAAATATATGAGCCAACACGTGCACGGATGCGATTCGACAGCTCTTCAAGGCGCGTCTCCACCTCATCAGGTTTGCCACGGACCGTGACCTTCAAGGAAATTTGCGGAAAGCTAGCACGAAAGGCAAGTCTGCCCTCGTTATCCTGCACCGTACCAGCCACCGCTTCATCAAGGCCAGATTCACTAATCCCAAAGGTTTGAAAGATTCGTGTCAGGAACACATCTCCCCCGCCGCGCATTTCGCGCAACCAGGGAAGAACCGATTCCTCCATCATCGGCTTCATCTCACGAGGCACGCCAGGGAGGATAATCAGGTGTTTTTTTCCGTGTGGAGTATCGAGATCGAGACGATACCCAGGAGCAGTCCCAAGGTGATTCGGAATAATCACCGCGCCCTGAGGAAACCGAGCCTGTTTCAAATTATTTTCCGGCATGGTGCGGTTCAAAGAAGCAAAAAGGCGACGGATATTGTTCGCCACCTCCTCGGAAAAGAAGAGGTCAACACCGGCAATTTTCGCGACGAGTTCGGTGGTCAAGTCATCAGCGGTCGGCCCAATCCCGCCAGTGGAAAAGATGACATCAGCTTTCTCAATCGCTTGTTGCCAGGCCCACACGATACGTTCCGCAACGTCACCTACAGTGACTACTGCAACAACATCAACACCCGCCTCAATCAACTTGTCCGCAATGTAATTAGAATTCGTATCAACGACCTTCCCGGTCGTAATCTCGTCCCCGGTACTCAGAATCGCCGCACGTTCGATCATAAACAAACCTCACCAGTCTAATTCGAAGGTTGTGACAGTTTCCCGTAATGCGCAACACGTACCACCCCCTCGTACGAAGCATTTAGTTTACGAGGTTGCAGGCGGCGCGATGCGTGTTGCATGCTTATCCCAGGTTTCTTGCTAATTCGTCACGGAAATTTGGATGGGCAATGGAAATCAACGCTTCAGCACGAGCCTGCAGATCCTTTCCTTTCAAGCGTGCCACTCCATACTCTGTGATGATATAGTCGGTACAAAACCGTGGAGTCGTCACGACTGCTCCGGGAGCAAGGCGTGCAACGATTTTCGAATGCTGCCCATCTTCAGTGGTAGATGGCAGCGCAATGATCGATAAACCTTTTTCCGAGAGCGCGGCAGCTTCAACATAATCGAGGCTGCCACCGACACCACTAATTTGCACCTCACCAATGGTTTCTCCGTTGCTCTGGCCATGCAGATCAATCTCGATTGCTGAGTTGATCGAAACGAACCGCGGAAGCTTGGCAAGCTGAGGAACATTGTGAGTGACGTTCACCGTCGCCATCTTGACCTGCGGTGTGCGACCACAGAAGTCATAGAGCTCTTGGTCTCCGGCAAGCTCTCCGGTGATAATCTGAGGAGTATGTCTGACATGCTCAACAAAGTGGATCAGCCCTTGCGACAGCATACCTGAGTACAGATTGATGCCTGACTTCTCCGCTAACCGGTACAGGACCATATCGGGCACCGATCCAACACCAAGCTGGACCCACGCATGATCGGGAATCAGATCAAGGACGTATTCGACGATTTTTCGATCGCGTTCGCTTTGATGGGGCGTATGGTACGTACCAAGCGGCGCAGAGGACTCCACCGCAAAGTTGATTTTATCCGTCGGCACCCGGCTATCACCTGCAGTGACCGGCATATGGGGATTTACTTCAGCAATCACAAGGCGGGCGCTTCTAATGAAGTCCTGATATAAACTCACAGAGATACCAAGACTCACGGTTCCGTCCGCCTCCGGCGGAGAGACCTGGGTTACCACGACATCTGGTTTGATCGGGCCATCTTTGTTGACAATGCGGGTGATCTCACTAAAGCGCATGGGCACGAACCCCGCTTTTTTTTCCTTAAAGATGCGCCGGATTCGTGGGGCAGCCTGCCAGGTTACATAGCGGAAATTGGTCCCCAAGCCTTTTTGCAAAAAGGGGTACTCACCAAACGCAAGGCCGGAGTAAATTGTCAAGTTACGAAATCGCTCAACCTCTTGCTGAAACGCGGTGTACAGCGCCGTTGGTTCGACACAACCATGGGGAAAGATTGCGATACTGCCATCAGGAATCGCACGAATTGCCTCAATCGGACTGACAAGTTTCATTAGATATCCTTTTTCCTCGACTACGGAATCATTGCATACTTGATTCCTTCACCACGCTGCAAGAGGTCAAACACATCAGGGAGCCGGGTGAGTGGGAATGTGTCGCTAATCAATTTTTTGACCGGGATTTTCTCTGCTACCAGCAGCTCGTACGCCGCACGGACGGCCTTCGGTGTAAAATGAAACGGACTGTGAATGCGAACCTGATCGTAATGGACGCGAGACGTATCCAAGGAGACCGTCGTGCCTGCTGGACAACCCCCAAATAATACAACCTGCCCACCGGGACGCGCCAGAAATAATGACTCTTCCCACACCCGCGGCTGCGCCGTACATTCGATCACCAGATCAGCACCGCGCCCTTCGGTCCGCTCCAACACTGCTGTCCGCGCATCTTCAGCCGCATGCGGAATGATGCCATACGCCCCGAGATCCATGGCCGTCTGTGCACGTTGCGGATTCCGCGCGATCACATAGACTTTTTCAATCCCCAAGGCGCGCAATACCGCAACATGTAACAGTCCAATGGCACCCGCTCCGATCACCACAGCCGTATCATCAGGCCGTAACACCGTTTGCTGGAGGCCAAAGACAACACAGGAGAGCGGTTCAAGCAGCGCAGCTTCAGCAAATGACAGATGTCGCGGCTTCGGAAACACGTTCGTCCGTAACACGCGGGCAGGAATAGTGATGTACTCCGCGTAGCCCCCTAAGACGTAAGACTCCATGAGCGACGTACACAGGTTTTCTTGCTCACGTTGACAATAAAAACAGGAGCCACAAGGCCCCGTGGGAGCAAGCATTACTTCATCCCCTTCGCGGACCGTCGTGACCCCTACACCACACGCGACAACCGTTCCCGCGTATTCATGGCCAAAACGAGTGGGGGGCGGCCACTTCGGATGTCCACGCCGGAATGCTTTGAGATCGGTACCACAGGTCAAGGCAGCACCAATCTTAAGGAGAATTTCGTCTTCCTGTGGTTGCGGGCGCGCAATCTCTTGAGAGGATAACTGCCCTGGACCGAGGAGAAATACAGCCTGCATCGTTGCACCCCTCACCATAACAAAGGACGAACGTGAAAGTGATAATGGTCAGGGATTTGGCGCATTTGATGATCAAAGATCCATTTCGGGAATTTGCCGGCAAATTTCTGTTCTGCCACCAAGCTGAGTGCTTTCTCCATATATGCGACTTCTTCGGGAGAAACCTCGACCCGATGCTCTCCTAAGACCGCCATAGGGACATCACAGGCATCACAATCGAGGATGGTAAAGCGCACGGGAAAATGGAACTCTGCGTACCACTGGGTGTAGTGCGCAAGCTCGCACAAATCACAGGGCCGATCAGGCACGATAGTTCCTCCTTCAAGTGACATTGCACTCAGGGACGCCAGACAGCATAATCACTGGGCGGCATATTACGGAGGACTCTCACTAATGGCAAGGAGACAAAACATACGCAGGCAACGGACCTTGCTGTGGCTTGGCGTTGCCGTCGTCTTTCTCAGCTATTTTTTCTGGGCCCTACAAGCGGAAGAAGTGTTTCGTGTTGTCACCAAGAAGCTTGAGCAGACGGAGGCCGGTGTGGTCGTCAGCGGTGAAGTCCACAATACGACGGCGACGCCATCAGCGGTCAACGTCGAAGTGACATTGTTCGATGAGCAAGGTCGCAAGTTGTCAGAAGAAACCGTTGCGTTGAGCCCTATCGACGCTGGTGGTACTGCCGTGTTTCGGACACAACCGAAAAGACTCACAGCAGTGAAAGATTACACAATCTACGTCAACACCGGCAGAAACATGTACGGCAACTAATCACAGAAGCTATGCGGAAACCGCTTTTCTCCACTGCCGCAGCAGTCGCCGATATTCCTGACGGATCTAGCATTCTTGTTGGTGGTTTTGGGGTTCTGCAAGGCTGGCCTCACGAGTTGCTCTTCGCTCTTCGAGACCGTAGCGTAAAAAACCTGACGCTCATCTGCAATTCTCCCGGCTTTGGACCGCTGTCACCACAGATCTTGGCTGAAAACCGCCAGATCAAAAAACTCATTGCCTCGTTTGGTGGCTATGCGTATCGCGTTACTCCGCTGTCCGAACAAATCGGTCGTGGCGAGGTCGAGTTCGAAATGGTTCCGCAAGGCACCCTGGTCGAGCGCATTCGCGCTGGTGGTGCTGGTATTGCCGCGTTTTTCACTCCGACCGGCGTCGGGACGGTTATCGAAGCAGGAAAAGAAAAGCGTGTCTTTCAGGGCCGAGAGTATTTACTTGAAAAGGCGCTGCGGGCTGATTTTGCATTCATCCGCGCGCATCGTGCTGACACTGCGGGGAACCTTATCTATCGTCGGACGGCACGCAATTTTCATCCACCATTCGCGACGGCTGCCAATATCACCATTGCTGAAGTTGATGAGATTGTCGCACCAGGACAATTGGACCCAGAAATCGTCGTTACCCCAGGAATTTTCGTGCAACGCTTAGTCCGTCGAGAGG
>JBFWXH010000039.1:0-62851 GCA_050187625.1 Binatia bacterium | reverse complement strand
CCGCGATGGGCAGTGCAGGACAAGGATGGGCGCACACTGGCGCGAATGCATCTTTCTGACTATCGCGTAATACAGAAACAAGAATTTCCCTTTGAAATCATCCTCTCTGACCTGCAAGGAGGACAAGAAGCTCGTGTGTACTATGAACAGGTGGAAATTTTCCCATCATTACCTGATACCCTCTTTACGCTCACTCCTATTGTTGGCGTTCAAGAGATCGACCTAGATGCAACATCGACGCCGTAACCTGGGCGATAAAAACAAGGGTGCATTGATGAGATGTTTGTTTGTACTCCTGAAAGAGAAAGATTTGATGTGCCTGTCTATGGGGCACCTTGGGATGAAGGCGAGCGTTTTTTCACTAAGGCAATAGCTCGCTGTGCGACGGAATAACGCTTATCTGACCAACGTTGGTACCGTTGCCCCAGGCCTCCTGGATTTTCGTCGACGTACTGATCTGGGTAGATGTGGTCCGTATTCACATGGTCTACATGCTGCATTGGAAGAAGAATAATTGCCTCTGCACCTTCTTCGCACGCTTTTGCTTTAATGAGGGTCTCCATCTTTTCACTCATTTCCGCAGAGCCAGCATATGAAACAATGCGAGCGAACGCTTCATGTGGTTCTGAAGGCGGACTAGAGAATATCTTCAATTTACAATTCTGCGGTCGAGGTTCTGGGTAGATAGCGTTGGTGTATTCAGCAATTGCAATTGGCGGGTAAAGGCGGGTACTACAGCCCAATACGGTAACGCTACAAAAGAGGAAGGCCCACAATCGTACACTTGCCATACCTTGTACTCCTTTGTTGAAATTGTCGAGCTTATAGATAAGCAGAAAGAGGCAAAGAAACAACGACTCGACAGATCGCACGTATAGATCCTCCTCAGTAACGATGCAACTGCGGGTCGTGAAAAACGTCAAAAGTGGCGTGCAAAAACATTAGGCAGGCAGTGTCATAAAATCAGCACAATACAGGGAATTGGTTCTCTTCAATGAAGAAAATTCTCTTTATTTTTTCATGTTTTTGGTAAAACAAAACGTGGTATTGCGGTACGTA
Organism: Binatia bacterium; assembly: GCA_050187625.1. Lineage (GTDB taxonomy): Bacteria > Desulfobacterota > Binatia > Bin18 > Bin18 > JBFWXH01. The sequence continues at coordinate 61,792 of JBFWXH010000039.1, read as the reverse complement.
AATTGCTCTGTTATAAATATAACAACGATCGAGAAAGGAGCAGGTATGATCGATCGGAAAAGAGCAGGGAGGCGGTGTCGAACGATTCAGTTCGTGCGGACGGTGGAGGGGGACTTAGCTAGAACTGCAATGGGTACAATTCGTTATGAAACGGAAAACCTCGGAAGAAGCCTTGTCATGGTAGATTGGGACCAGGGGTTTACTGTTCCTGTCTTTCCCCATGAAATTGAGGTACTCTCGGTTGACGAGGCGCACCCCAATTAGGGGGAGGTGACTGCACTTGCTTAGCGGGCGCTGAAAATAAGGACGCCCACGCCTTGCAACAATCTTCCAACGCCTGAGGCGACATGTGCATTTGTATTCCAGGCGGTGTTACTCTGATGCGCAAGGTGATTTTCGAGTTGCATTTTCTCGTGGGTACTTAGCTGCTCGTAGGGGCGGCCATAGTACGTTTCTGCATTTTGTCGGGCCGCGCCCTGGGGGTTCATTGCTGCGCATCCTGCTAGGAACATAAGGCTCAGGGTAAATGCTCGAAGGGCTTTTTGACGCATGGGTCCCCCCTTGTGACCAAAAATCCTTTGGTTAAACGTAAACGAGGGAGAAAAGTTCCTCTGCCGCTCTCGTTAGTCTCTTAACAAAGAGCGCGCAATGACCCAGCGATGAACTTCGCTTGGGCCTTCAAATATCCGCATTGGGCGTAAGCGACGATAAATGAACTCAAGCGGTAAGTCTTTCGACATGCCCATCCCACCGTGCACTTGCATCGCTTGGTCGGCCACTCTTGTCGCCATTTCAGTAGCAAAGACTTTGAGCATGGATGCTTCCTGGCGAACATCTTCCCCCTGATCAAATTTCCAGGCTCCATGGTAAGTCATTAGCCGTGCCGCATGGATGTCGGTTGCGGCATCTGAAATGAACCATTGGACAGCTTGACGGTCAGCAAGACGTTGCCCAAAGGTGACGCGCTGCTTAGCATAATCAATCATCATATCGAGACAGCGCTGAGCTAGCCCTACACACCAACTGCCAATCTCCAGTCGTCGTACTGTCAACCGTAATTGCATGGGGGCGAAGCCCTGCCCTATCTGCCCTAATACCTGGGAGTCAGGCAGAGTCAATTCTTCAAATACAATCTCCCACGGTGCATGGCCACCAATAACGGGGATTTGCCGTTGGAGAATCAAGCCTGGAGTGTCTTTATCAACGAGAAAGGCCGTAATTCCCCCACGTGCACGTTTCTCTTTATCTGTCACCGCCATAACGATCATGAAATCTGCAATGTGGGCTCGAGAGATCCAGATCTTCCGTCCGTTAATAACCCATTGATCCCCTTTTTTGACGGCTGTTGTCTGCATTCCTGCTGGATCAGACCCCGCACCTGGCTCAGAAATAGCGATAGCTGACCGTTTCTCGCCCCGTGCATATGGTATCAGATAATGCTCTCGCTGTTCGGGCGTACAGGTTTGCATTAACATATGCAGATTTGGTGCATCTGGGGGGAAGATAAAAGGTGTGATCGTTTTATGTAGCTCTTCATTGGCTAGACATTTCGGCAAGGCGCTCAGGTTGAGTCCGCCGAATTCTTCCGGCACATCAAGGCCCCACAGTCCAGCCTCTTGTGCTTTGGCCAAGAGTTTTTCTTCGATTTCGCTGGGGAGAAGATCTTCTCCCGTATGCCCTTCAGTGTCACGTTGTAGGACCAGTGACTCAAGGGGCAGGAGTTCTTGACGAACAAAGCGTCGCACCGTGTCCTGTAACATGCGGTGTTCTTCGAGTAGCGCAAAATCCATATGGATATCCTTCCTGAGAGAGTCGTCTGCACTCTATCAAGGTCTACAGGGAAAAAGCAAAGCCGCAACGTATTAAAAATCTAGAGACAAGAGTGAAAAGGCCCCTAGGGGTAAAAGGAGGGGAAACCCTAGGGGCCAGAAGTCAACGTCACGTTGGGGAGTACGAGACGTTGCTGTCATGAGCAAATATAATGTAACGATTTCTTTCGTTGGAACAAGAGGAGAAGCAATGAAAACAATTTATATTCATCTTTAGCTATTCTGTTAGGAAAACGGGCGCTCACAAATCGGTGTGAAAAATGCACAGGACATCTGGCGGCTGAGTGCGTCGGACAACTGCCTCGATTTTCCAACTGCCGGGGGAAGGTGTATAGGTACCATTCGGAACGTACATCCCAGCTTTTTGCGATGACGGGTGAGCCACTAGGGTGACGGTATTTTCATCATCTTGGTCTAAGGGGGTAAAGGCGAGGATGACTCGGGTAGCGTCGGCAAAGGGTTGGCCGAACAAATCAGTAATGTAGACAGAGTATGTTGCGCTTGTTTGAGACTGGCGCTCGAAGGTAAGGCGCACCAAGAAGTTCCCACATTCGCTAGAAACAACTACTGGCGCAGAGAAGACGCTCGATTTGCCCAGCAGCCCTTCATCTGTAGTTGTTGCACATCCCGAGAACAACAAAACGAAAAACAACGAGAGTCCTGCTCCATGGTAGCTCATGCGAATTATGGCTGGGTAGCGGGTGGTGTTGAGACTGCAAGGGTGGATGTATGAACAGAGCGAGGAAGTGTTGTTTGCCATATTGCCAAGTCGAGTAATGCACGGTTAGCAAGAGCCGCCTTTTTCTCACGCCCCCGCAGTCGTTTGACCAATGGCGGAAAGAGTCCATAATTGGCATTCATGGGCTGAAAGTCTCGTCGTTCGTCACTGGCAACGTAGGTGATCAATGAACCGAGGGCGGTCGTTGGTGGAATAATGACCAGCGGTAACCCATGAATAAAACGTCCTGCATTGACTCCAGCGAGGAACCCCGCGGCTGCGGACTCCAGGTATCCTTCAACACCGATCATTTGCCCAGCAAAAAAGAGATCTGCTCGACCTTTGAATTGTAATGTCGGAAACAGGAGGCGTGGGGAATCGATGAAGGTGTTCCGATGCAGACTCCCTAAGCGAACGAAGTCAGCTTTTTCCAAGCCTGGAATCATGCGGAACACGCGACGTTGTTCTGGATAGGTCATTTTTGTTTGGAATCCCACTATATTCCACAACGTGCCCGCGCGATCATCTTGGCGTAGTTGTACCACTGCATACGGCCGGGTACCGGTTCGGGGATCAACAAGCCCGACTGGTTTCATTGGCCCAAACGCTAACGTGTCTTTCCCTCGTCGTGCCATCTCTTCAATGGGCAAACATCCTTCAAAGTACGCAGCACGTTCAAATTCTTTCTCTGGTACTTTCTCTGCGCTCAGAATAGCATCAACAAAGCGGTAATATTCCTCCTGAGTCAGCGGACAATTGAAATAATCATCACCGTGGTCGTAGCGAGACGCTCGGAATGCAACCTCTGTGTTAATCGACTCTGTTGTCACAACCGGGGCAATAGCATCATAGAAATACAGATATTCACTACCAAAGAGCTGACGAAGTTGCGCTGAGAGATCTGGAGAAGTAAGCGGACCGCTGGCAACAATAGTCATCCCAGTTGGCAATGTGCGCAGTTCTTCTCGCCGGACCTCAATACATGGATGGGCGGTGAGTGCCTCAGTGATGTACTGCGAGAAGAAGGCTCGGTCGACGGCCAGGGCTGTCCCGGCAGGGACTCGTGCTTGGTCAGCTGCAGTCATGATGAGCGAGCCCAAGCGTCGCATCTCTTCTTTAAGAAGGCCGATGGCAGTATCGAGCGAAGCGCTGCGCAGCGAGTTTGAACAGACGAGTTCGGCGAAGCCATCCGTATGATGGGCTTCAGTTTTCCGTATCGGGCGCATCTCGTATAAACGAACTGAGATACCCTGCTTCGCAAGTTGCCATGCTGCCTCACTCCCAGCGAGGCCAGCACCAATGACGGTGACGTGTTTCATACACTCGTAATACGTAAAAGGGGAGAGTGAGCGATTACTCTTTACGTTTTATACAGGTTTTCCTTAGCCTGCTTCGGCAATTTGTTCTACAGCTTCCTGATAGTCGCATTCTTCACGGAAACAGCGGCGTATCGTGCCTGTGCGTTTGGTGGTTTTTTCCACGATAAATGGTGCGTGGCATTGTGGACATGGTTCAGCAATAGGGCGATCCCACACGGCAAAGGTACATTTGGGATAGCGACTGCAACTATAGAATATTTTCCCTCTCCGAGAGTGCTTTTGCTGAATGTCTCCCTCGTTGCACTCGGGGCACGTTACTCCGAGCGATACCGGAGCAGCTTTGCCAGTTTTTTTTATGTTGGTGCATTCTGGATATCCTGAACAGCCTAGAAATTTTCCATAGCGACTAAAGCGAATTTGCATGGGCTTACCACACTTCTCACACACTTCGTCCGTTGCTTCGGCTTCTTCTTTTTGCGGTATAACCTGTCCTTGGTTATCTCGTGTGAAGTTGCTGGTTGATTTGCATTGGGGGTAGTTCGAGCACGCTAGAAACTCACCATTGCGACCCCAACGAATCATCATCTTGCCGTCTTCACACACGGGGCACGCAATGTCCGTTGCTTCCCCGGCACCTTTGACGTCGCGCATTTCTTTTTCAGCACGCTGCAGGTTTTCTGAGAACGGCTGATAAAAACGCTCCATCGCCCTTTTCCAGTTTTCTTGTCCTTCCTCGATTTTGTCGAGGACTTCTTCCATCCCAGCGGTAAACTCGGCATTGAGAATAGTGGGGAACGATTCAACGAGGAGATCGGTCACCAACATACCTAAACTTGAGGGGCGTAGCCGCCGTTGTTCGTCCTCTTGTACATACTCCTTGTTGATAATGGTGCCCATGATACTGGCATACGTTGATGGGCGACCGATCCCTTTTTCTTCCAACTCTTTAATAAGCGTCGCCTGGGTGAAGCGTGGAGGCGGTTGCGTAAAATGTTGATTCGGCGTCAATTGCAACAGCCGCAAGTGATCCCCCTCCTGTAATGGGGGCAGTTGCTTCTCGTCATCCTCGTCATCCTCGGCGTTTTTATCGTCTTTGCCCTCCATATAGATACGTAAGAAGCCATCGAAGCGGAGAACCTGACCTGTCGCACGAAATGTACACGTATTGGCCGCGATATCGATGCTGGTTTGATCGAATAAGGCGGCAGCCATCTGACTGGCCAAAAAACGATTCCAAATGAGGGTATAGAGGTTGAGTTCTTCGCGACTCAGATATGATGCAACCCGTTCGGGGGTATATTCCAATGACGTCGGACGAATCGCTTCATGGGCTTCTTGAGCCGTTTTCCCTGATCGATAGACGTTTGGTTTCTCTGGAACATAGCGCTCGCCGTACGTGTCGTTGATGTATGTACGCGCTGCAGCCGTCATTTCTGGAGAAATACGTGGAGAGTCGGTTCGCATGTAGGTAATCAAACCGACCGATCCCTCATCGCCTAATTCAATACCCATGTAGAGTCGTTGCGCAATGTTCATTGTCCGGCTCGGTGAGTACCCGAGCTTGCGCGCGGCTTCTTGTTGGAGCCGTGAAGTAATGAATGGCGGTGTAGGATTGCGTCTTCGTTCGCGTTTTTCGACTTTACTGACTCTCCAAGCTGCCCCTTCCAGGCTCGAGAGAATTTCTTTCGCTTCTGTTTCATTCGCGATTCGGAACGTTTTATTATCGACCCGTTTATCACCGACCTTGGCAAGCCGGGCCTCGAATGGTGGTGGGATGTTCCCCTCAAGATTGGCAAGAATAGACCAGTATTCCTCGGGAACGAAGGCCTGGATTTCGCGTTCGCGTTCAGTAATGATACGCACGGCGACGGATTGGACACGTCCGGCAGAAAGCCCCCGGCGAACTTTTTTCCATAACAGCGGACTAATTTGGTAGCCCACTAACCGATCCAAAATGCGGCGAGCGATCTGCGCGTCATAACGATCGCGATTCAGTTCCGTCGGTTTATTAATCGCGTCCTGTACCGCCTTCTTGGTGATTTCGTTCAGTAAGATGCGGTGGAGATGTTTGCCTTTTGTATCGATCTTGTCCGCAATATGCCAGGCAATCGCCTCACCTTCGCGATCAGGATCGGAAGCAAGGTAGATATGTTCTTTATCTTTTGCCGCCTTGCGCAGATCCTCAATGACTTTCGCTTTTCCTTGGATGACATGATACTCGGCAGCAAAGCCTTTGTTTACATCAACCCCAAGTTTACTTTTGGGCAGGTCAACGATATGCCCGACTGACGCCTTCACCTGATAGTTGCGGCCTAAATACTTACTTAATGTTTTGGCCTTTGCAGGTGATTCAACGATCACCAAGTTTTTTGCCATTGGGACTACCTTTTCTTCTGTGTACTGATGTGGGCACTGGTTAGCATAAAATGCGTACCGGGAAGTTGCGATACAATCCCCCTTAGCTCGAGGCCAAGAAGTAACTCTAGGACGCGGGGTGCACTAAGCCCACTCTTTGCAATTAGCATATCTACATGAAGGGGGTCACTGTCGAATATCCCGACTAACTGTTCTTCGTCTGGTTCAAGGTCTACCATTACAGACACAGAGGATTGAGTCGGGGTAGAGATTAAACCCGGGGCGATTTCGCTTAAAATGTCATCGACGGTTTCGACGAGCTTGGCCCCTTCTTTAATCAATTGATGCGGACCACGGCTGCGACCTGACGTAACGTTGCCAGGAACAGCAAATACCTCACGGTTCTGCTCAAGGGCGCAACGCGCTGTGATCAGTGAGCCGCTTTTTTCGGCAGCTTCGATGACCACTGTCCCTAACGTGAGACCACTGATCACACGGTTCCGGTAAGGAAAATTCATTGCATCGGGTTTGCTTCCCAGAGCGAATTCCGAAATGATGGCGCCTTTCTTACTAATGTCGAGAGCTAAGCTACGATGTTCGCTAGGATAAATCACATCTACTCCGGAACCTAACACTGCAATTGTCCGTCCACCCGCTGCGAGCGTCGCGCGATGAGCTTCGGCATCAATCCCGCGCGCCAAACCACTGACGATGGTGATCCCTTTTTCCGCTAGGCCACTCGCAAGTTCCTGTGCCATTGTCCGGCCATAGGCACTAGCGGCACGTGACCCCACGATGGCCACTGCAAAGCGATCCTCGGGAATCAGGGTTCCTTTAACGTACAGAAACGGTGGGGGGTCATGCAAATGGGTCAGATTTATCGGGTACTCAGCGTCCATGCGTGTTACCAGCCGCACACCATTGCGTGCGAGTTTTTTCAGCTCCTGCTCAACGGTTTGCCATTGATCAAACGTTGTAATCGCTCGTGCGACTGTCGGATGCGTGCCTGCATCAACGAGCGACGAAAATTCCGCTCGTAAAATTGCGGCTGGCGTTGAAAACTGAGCAAGAAGTTCGCGGTATGTGACATTACCGATTCCCCGCACCAACCGCAGGGCAAGCCAGTACCGCCACTGCTCGCGCTGCCCATTCTCTGTCACACGTTCTTCCATCCTCTCTGCATATCTTCCTTTCCGTTCAACGCTCTCCCTATTTAAGCATCAACCAGAAGAGTGTCTAGGAACACAGCAAGATGCCCAACAAGAGGGGAAGGAGGAGTCTGGAAAAAATAATGGCATAAAGCGGAGACGGAAGCAAAGGAACCGAGGAAAGCGTTTCCTGTGATTTTATCGTCCTGGAGGGCGCGAGTCCTTGACTCCGAGGGCACTGTCCTGAAAGTTGAGGGTTGATTGCTAAATGCCGGGACTTTTTATTATGCTGACTATTACACAGATTTTAGAAACAATAATTGCAAACTCGCTTGCGGTTGCGAGTGGGACTGCAGCGCCTGCATTAGTGCAGCCGACAGCCAACCCACAGTTTGGCGATTACCAAGCAAATGGGATTATGGCTGTTGCCAAGGCGAAGAAGATGAATCCCCGTGAACTAGCACAGAAAGTGGTGGAAGAAATACAACGCCAATCTCTGGCTGCTGTCGCCGAGCCAGCAGAGGGACTGGCTCATACCCACGAGGCTCATGGAACTCCTAGCGAAGTAACCGCCGATGCAGAACCAGTTTTCGGTGAGATCAGTGTTGCTGGTCCAGGGTTTATCAATTTTCGTCTTAACCCCGTTTGGTTAGGACAAACAATCCTTGCTGCAGCGCTCGATGAACACCTGGGCGTAGCACTGACGACCAAGCCAGAAACGATTGTTGTTGATTTTAGTGCGCCAAACACCGCCAAGCCGATGCATGTTGGTCATATTCGTTCGACGATCATCGGCGATGCCTTGACACGGACCTTGCGCTTTCTTGGTCATCGCGTGATCACTGACAATCATGTTGGCGACTGGGGCACGCAATTCGGCATGCTGATTGTCGGGTACCGGACAGTTCTTGACCGAGCGGCGTACGAGCGTGACCCGATTGCCGAACTCGAGAGAATCTACAAAGTCATCCAGGCGCAAGCAAAAGCTGACCCGGCAGTTGCTGGGCAAGCCCGTGAAGAACTCGCTAAACTGCAGAAAGGAGATCCAGACAACCGCGCGTTGTGGGAAGAATTTACCGCAGTGTCGCGCTCGGCGTTCGAGAAAATTTACGCACGTCTGGACGTCCAGTTTGATCACTGGTTAGGGGAAAGCTTCTATAACGAAATGTTGGCCACCGTCGTCCACGAGTTACGGGAGAAGGAATTAGCCCACCCCAGTGAAGGCGCAATCTGTATATTCTTCGATGACAATGCTGATCTCGCTGGTACGCCATTTCTGATTCAGAAGCAGGATGGGGCATTTCTGTACTCGACAACCGATTTAGCGACCATCAAGTACCGCGTGGAAACCTTTCATCCCGATCGTATTATTTATGTTGTCGATAGCCGCCAACAACTCCACTTTCGCCAATTGTTTGCGGCTGCCCGTCGGTGGGGGTATGACCTCGCCTTGGAACATATCGGGTTTGGCACGATCTTGGGAGATGACGGTAAACCGATCAAAACCCGCGAAGGCGAACCGATCAAGCTTGAAGCGCTGCTCGATGAGGCAGAAGAGCGCGCCCGCGCGGTAGTACGCGATAAGAACCCCAGTCTCTCCGATGAGGAACAAACCCAGGTTGCCCGCGTTGTGGGTATTGGTGCGGTCAAATATGCCGACCTGATGCAGAATCGGACGGCGGACTATCGTTTCAGTTGGGATAAAATGTTGGCGCTTGACGGTAACACCGCGCCTTACCTGCAATATGTCTATGCGCGGATTCGTTCGATCTTTCGGCGGGGTGGATTTGAGAACTGGCAACCAGAAGCACAGTTAACGGTCCACCTATCAGCGCTGGAAGAACTAGATCTGGCCAAACAGATGATTCGCTTCGGCGATACGCTGTTAGAGGTTGAACGGACCGACAAACCCAATGTGTTGGCCAGTTTTCTCTATGACCTGGCGACCAAGTTTAACCTCTTTTACCAGGCGCATGCCGTGCTGAAAGCGCCGGAAGACGTGCGGCCCTCTAGACTGCTGTTGTGCTACCTCACGGCACGTTATATTCGTATCGGATTGGGGTTATTAGGGATTGAGACGGTGGAGGAGATGTGAACGAAGACGGAGGATAAGGAGGAATGGGTAAAGGATAAGGGAAGAGTACCGAGGGAATGTCTTCTTTTATCCATTCTCCTTTATCCCTTATCCTTCCCACCAAAGAAAGGAGAACCTATGCGACACGTACAGCATACCGCAGGCCCCGTAGCGATAGCCTACGAAATGCAAGGCAATGGCCCCTTGGTCGTGTTTCTCCACGGCATCGGTGGCAATCGCACCAACTGGTACGGTCAGCTTGATCACTTCGGTGATCGTTTCTGTGCTGTCACCTGGGATGCGCGGGGATATGGTGACAGTGATGATTCCCCACAGACCTTAAAGTTTAGCGATTATGCAGATGATTTGAATCGTCTGCTCGATCATCTCCAGGCTGAACGTGCGCATTTAGTTGGCCTGTCGATGGGTGGGATGATTGTCCAGGATTTTTATGGACGCTATGCTAATCGGGTAGCCACGCTTTCACTTGTCGATACCTCCTCGGGCTTTGGCGGTGTGCCGGAAGAAGCGCGCCGCGATTTTCTGTCTCGTCGTCTTGATCCTTTGGAGAAAGGACTCACGCCAAAAGATATTGCCCCTGGCGTAGTCGAGGTCTTAGCGTCCAAACAGGCGTCGGCAGCAGTCCGACAACAGCTTATTGCTTCACTGTCAGCGCTTCGCGTCGAGCCGTACAAACAAGCGTTACACGCCATTATAACGACGGATTTTCGTCAGACGTTGCCAACCATCACGGTGCCAACCCTGGTGATAGTCGGGGATGAGGATATCGTCACCCCACCATCGGCGTCTGAGTTTTTGGTTAAGAGCATTCCTGGTGCAACACTGGTGACGATTCCGCAAGCTGGACATTTGACCAACATCGAAAAACCAGCGGAGTTTAACGCTGCCTTGCGGCCGTTCTTGCAACAGCATGCCCAGGAGGCGTCTGTTGTGATGGCGAATGGATAAGGGAAGAAAAACTGCGCGAAGGAAAGTATAAAAGTAGGTAGCCTATGATTCTCTAATCTTTTGCTCCTGTGCTTACGCCCACGGTGTTTCAACATCGCCCTTGCGCAATTGATGCGCAATCACAATTTGTTGCACTTCGCTCGAACCGTCGTAGACGCGGGCGACGCGGAGATCGCGCCAGATCCGTTCGATCATGTACTCAGCGCGGATATACCCGTTCCCGCCGAAGATTTGCAGCGCATCATCGACTGTTTGCCAGGCGCTCTCGGCGGCGAAAAACTTGGCAGTGGAAGATTCTCGGAGGGCTTGTTTTCCTTGATCTAATAACCACGCTGAACGATACACCACTAATCGTGAGGCATCGGTGCGAGCACTCATCTGCGCCAAACGAAAGGCAATAGCTTGATGATCGGCGAGTGGCTGACCAAAAGTCTTGCGCTCACTGCCATACTTCAATGCGAGTTCCATCGCTTTCTGTGCGGCGCCAACACAACGGGCAGCTAAGGTTGTCCGACCTTCGGCCAGGCAACGCTTGGCGTAGTCAAAGCCTTTGCCCTCTTCGCCGACAAGAGCATCAGCCGGGATACGGCAATCTTCGAGGATCACCTCGGAGAGCGCCCCGCCAACGTGCCCTAGCGTGTCAAAGACCTGTCCGATAGCGAATCCAGGCGAATCGGCATCGACAATAAAGGCGGAAATGCCTGTGTCTGTCCGCGCAAAGAGAAAAAAGTGGTGGGCTTTCGGCGCGTTGGTGATAAAGATTTTCCGGCCATTGAGGACGTACTGATCGCCGTCACGCTCGGCTTTGCTTTGAATGGCTCCTGCATCGGACCCCGCTCCTGGTTCAGTCAGGGCAAACGACCCAATCCATTCACCGGTTGCCATTTTGGGCAGATATTTTTTCTTCTGCACGTCATTGGCAAAGCGCACGATCCCCACACAACCTATGCCCGTATGAACGCTGAGGAAACTGGCGAGTCCCCACGGACCTCGGCCCATCATCTCGTGCACGAGCGCTTTCTGGACAACGGAAAAATCCAGTCCTCCATACCCGGTAGGAATACTCAGACCAAACAAACCCATCTCGCGCATTCCGTCAATGAGCTGCTGCGGAATCTCTGCCGTCTTTTCGATGTCTTGCCAGACGGCGTTCGCTTGTTCTTCGACAAAGCTACGAACCGATTGCTGCAACAATCGATCTTCTTCGGAGATGGTGAAGTCCATGGTCTTCTCCCAAAAATGGCTGGCTGGGGGGACAACTTACCACGACCGTTTTCGTGAGGAGTTCCATCCCCCACTCGAACGATGTGAACCGAAACGGTTCGAACCTCCAAACCGAGTTGACGAGCTGCTTCCCTCATAACGATTCGACCGCCAGGCATTCTCGCGCCGGTCGTCGTCTTCCATCAGGAAGACCGGTTCGAGAATTTTCCGCGACAAGCTTTCAAGAAAGCGCGAGGGTTTGCTGAGGACCATGCCAGTCGCTCGATCAAAAATGTTGATCGGATAGGAGATGAACAGGTTTTCTTTTGCTCGCGTTACCGCGACGTACATCAGCCGTCGCTCTTCTTCGATCTCATCATCGGTTTTGTTGTAGAGTGACGGGAAGCGTCCTTCGGTTGCCCAGATGACAAACACCGAGTGCCATTCCAATCCTTTGGCGGAGTGAATGGTCGACAGCGTCAGCAACCCTTCGTCCTCATGGTCGGCGGCAAGGACATCACCAACGCTGTTATTGGGGGGTTCTAGTGCCATATCAGCGAGCAGCTTTTCTAGACTTGTGTAGCGTTCAGTGATAACCAAAAAGTGTTCGAGATCTTTCTGCCGCTTGGGAGCGTCGTCGCGGTGATTCCGTTTGAGAATCGGGAGATAATAACGGATAACCGCCTCAAGTTGTTCCGCTGGTTTCAGGTCTGGGGTTGCGACCTCAGTCAGGAGTGCGGCGAGTTTGCGTAACTCCCCGCCAATGACGCCTTTGGTGGGATACTCGGCCAGGCGCTGTGCTTGATCGGGACCATCCAGGACATGAGCCAAAATCTTTTCTGCACTTTTGGCACCTACCCCTTCTATCAGTAAGATCACACGGTGCCACGAGACGGCATCCTGTGGATTGGCGATGATCCGCAAGTGTGCCAGCGCGTCCTTAATATGGGTTGTTTCGATAAACTTAAAGCCGCCACGTTTGATGAACGGCAAATTCCGTCGGCTCAACTCCAATTCTAAGTCAAAGGAGTGGAAACTGGAGCGAAACAGCACTGCCATTTCTGTCAGCGGCACCCCTTGCTCACGGAGTTCGAGGATCTTCTGCGCGACAAACCGTGATTGATAGCGTTCACTTTCCGCTTCGACGAGAGTCGGTTTCACGCCTTCCTCACGTTTAGTGAAAAGGTTCTTGGTGTATTGTTCTTTGGCGTCCTGAATAATGCGATTCGATAAGGTGAGAATCGGCTGCGTGCTCCGATAGTTCTCTTCTAGTTTGATGATCTTGGTGTTGGGAAACAGTCGCGGAAATTCCAGGATGTTACGTACGGTTGCACCACGGAAGCTGTAAATCGATTGGGCATCATCCCCGACGGCCATGACATTATCATGGGCATGCGCGAGTAAGCGCACAATTTCTGCCTGAAGGCGATTGGTGTCTTGATACTCGTCGACCATGATGTAGCGCAGTGTTCGTGAGAGCCGTTCCGCCACTTCGGGATGGGTGCTAAGCAGTTCACGTAATTTGGTCAGCAAGTCGTCATAGTCCAACAAGCTGCGCTCGTGCTTGTAGAGCCGGTAGTATTCGTCAATGCGACTCAGATCCTCCAACTCAGAGAACAAGTGAGAGAACTGTTCGTCTAAGACTTCAGCCACACTACAAGTTTTATTCGCAGCAAGGCTGATGATCTCCATGATTGTCTGTTTTTTGGGAAACCGCCGCTCTTTCTTATCTAAGCCGAGACGGGCCCGAATGAGATTGATCACGTCTTCGGAATCGCCGCGATCCAAAATCGTGAATGAGTTAGCAAACCCCAACAGCTGAGCGTAACGCCGCAAAATGGTGTTGGCGAAGGAATGAAAAGTTCCTCCATTTACTCTGTCGCACTCACCACCGAGCAATACGCCCGCGCGTTCTAACATTTCTTCGGACGCGCGGCGAGTAAACGTCAGCAAAAGGATCGACGCTGGGTCAATGCCGTCTTCGACCATGCGGGCGACTCGGTAGACCAACGTTCGGGTCTTCCCACTGCCGGCACCAGCGAGGACTAACAACGGACCATTATGGGTCGCCACTGCTTCGCACTGTGCAGGGTTGAGTTCCTGTTCATAAGCGATGCGATACTGACGTGGCTTGAGAGGCTGGTCGTCTTGCCGCAATACATACTTCATAGGACGCGTCTCTTCATTCACTACACCACTCCCCCTACAGAAAGAGATGAGATAACCATAACGGAAAAATCATCGAGAGTCAGTAATCGATCGACAGTACGAAGAGCCTCCTGTGTGTGCGTACACTTTCTGGTAAGAGAAGCGACCGGAAAGAGAGGGAATGTGATTGCTGAGTTTATCCGTGCTGTCCGACTGTGGCCCATCTGGGTGCGTCTTGGCCTCCAAGACGTTCGTCTCCGCTTCCGCCGTTCAACGTTGGGGGTTGCGTGGATTTTTGTGAATCTAGCAATTATGATCTTGGCTGTAGGCTTTGTGTATAGCCATCTCTTAGGTCAGCAGCTTGATGAATTTCTGCCGTTCTTGACTGCTGGCATTATCATATGGGGCTATCTCACCTCTTCGATTACGGAAGGGGGCAACGCCTTTCTGGCTGCCGAAGGATACATTAAGCAGATCGGCTTACCTCTCTACGTCTACATCTTGCGCGTTTTTGTCAGTGTGTCTGCGGTTATGCTGCTCAGTTTGACGGCGTATTTTGCCGTTGCGTTTTTCTATCGTGTGGGCTTACATAGTGGTGCACTCTGGGCTGTACCGGGGCTGCTGCTCGTCGGCATTGTCTCGCTGTTGTTTATCGCGACCTTTGCCTATCTGAATACCCGCTTCCGTGATGCGGTTCATCTGGCAACGGCGTTTCTGCAGGTCCTCTTTTATGTCACTCCGATCATTTGGCCTCCTGAAGCACTACGTGATCGGGGCGTTCCCTGGGTAATCAATTACAATCCTTTCTATCATCTGTTAGAAGTTGTCCGTCAGCCGTTGCTCCATTCAGAACCAGCAACTGGTCTGAATTATGTGGTTGTCGGGATGTTTATTGCCGGGCTCACACTCGTTTCTTGGGGCTGCGCCTGGTATTACCATCAACGTGTTGTCTATTTTCTCTAAACGGAGGCAGTAGTGTATGGCACAGATCTGTCTCCAGGCGGTCAGAGTAGAATTTACGGTTAATAGTGAGACACAAGGAAGTTTGAAATCAACGGCCGCTGCGCTTTTTCGTGTTCGTCGCAGTGTCCCTCGGGTGATTCGTGCGCTAAACGATATCTCGCTCTCCATTCGTCCGGGTGAACGTGTAGGACTCATCGGTCCAAACGGTGCCGGAAAGAGTACGTTACTCAAGGTGTTCGCTCGTATCTACCCGCCACAACGAGGAGAGGTCCGTGTGAGCGGCCATGTCTGTCCATTGTTCGAGTTTGCGACCGGATTTGAGATGGAAGCGACCGGATGGGATAACATCCGTACCCGTGCGCTCCTGCTCGGGATGTCGCCGTCTGAAATCGAGCAGAAACTAAAAGATATTGCTGAGTTTACGGGGTTAGATGAATTTCTTGACTTACCGGTGCGGTGCTATTCGTCGGGGATGTTACTGCGTCTGGCTTTTGCGACCTCTACAGCGGTTGACCCAGAAATTCTCCTGTTAGATGAGGTAATGGCTGCCGGAGATGCAGCGTTTATTGAACGAGCCCGAGGACGCATGAACGCACTCATGAAACGGGCAAGCATCGTGGTCTTTGCGTCGCATAGTCTGAATGTGTTACCAGACTTCTGTGAGCGAACCATCTGGCTCGACCATGGAAGTATCAAGCGTGACGGACCGACCGCTGAAGTCGTGCGTGCGTATGAGGAGAGTGTTTCCTCTGCAGTGTGAAGAAGGAGGGCGCTGGTGGACCCTATCCAATTGTTTGTTCCTACCTTTCGTATTGATGAAACACTGGCAGCCATCCGCGAGTGTCTAGAAAAAGGGTGGACAGGGCTTGGGTTTAAGACGGTTGAATTCGAAGATGCGTGGCGAAAGTATAGTGGCCTGCCTTATGCGCACTTTCTCAATTCTGCAACTGCGGGGTTGCACCTCGCTTTGCGTCTGCTGAAAGAGCATGACCAGTGGCACGAAGGAGATGAGGTGGTCTCAACGCCATTGACCTTTGTCTCTACAAATCATGCAATTTTGTACGAGCGTCTCCGTCCTGTGTTTGCCGATGTCGATGAGTATTTATGCCTTGATCCTGAGTCGGTCGAAAAACGGATCACTCCACGGACACGAGCTGTATTGTTCGTGGGGATGGGGGGGAATACTGGACGACTGTTCGAAATCGCACGGCTTTGTCGAGAACGTAATCTGCGCTTGATTCTTGACGCTGCACACATGGCCGGGACTCGTTGGCACGGGCATCATATCGGCGGAGAGGCAGATGTAACGGTCTTTAGTTTTCAGGCGGTGAAGAACCTCCCTACCGCTGACTCAGGAATGATTTGCTTCCGCGATCAGGGGTTGGACGAAGAAGTGCGAAAGTGGACCTGGCTGGGTATCAGCAAGGATACGTACTCACGAACAGTAGGGGAGGGAGCGTACAAGTGGTATTACGATGTTGAGCATGCCGGCTTCAAATATCACGGAAATTCTATTATGGCAGCGATGGGCTTAGTGGCATTGAAATATCTCGATCAGGATAATGCCTACCGGCGGCAAATAGCCTCATGGTACGACGAATTGTTAGACGGCGAGTTGGCGCGCGTACCCATTGCGCCGGGATGTGAACCCTCACGTCATTTGTACCAGGTACTGGTCGACAATCGCGATGACGTGATGGTTGCCTTGAATAAACAGCAGATCTACCCAGGTGTTCACTATCGTGAAAATACCATCTACCGCATGTACGACTATGCAGTTGGTACCTGTCCTCGGGCAGATCAGGCGAGTCAGCGACTTATTTCTCTCCCGCTGCATCTGCGACTTTCACAGGCTGATGTCGACCGTGTTGGCCGCTCGCTGCTGAACGCGGTGAAATAGCTGGCTGGTGTGTCAAAAGCAGAAAGCATATGCCGAAGAGAACGATACCGCCGCTCGTAAGTGAACGTGTCCGACTTCGTCTGCTGCAGCCACCAGATTTACCGATGACTCTAACCTGGCGTAATCAGGATCACATTCGCAAGTGGTTTGTGCATTCTGAGGTCCTCACCTGGGAACAACATCGTCGCTGGTGTGCACAGTATTTTGAACGCGATGATGATTTTATTTTCATCATTGAAGAGCCGCACGAACTGCAGCGGCCGGTTGGGCAGATTTCACTGTACAATATTGATTGGGCGCAACAGCGAGCAGAATATGGCCGTCTGATGATTGGTGACGCTGCAGCCGCAGGCAAGGGGCTCGCCAAAGCAGCGACAGTCCTGTTACTCGACTTCGGTTTCCATTCGCTGGGGCTAATGGAAATCTATCTTGAAGTGTTTTGCGATAATGCGCCGGCGATTGCGATTTATCGGGCTTGTGGATTCGCGGACATCAGTCACGACCAAACGCTGCAGAAGATGAGCATTCATGCGAGTCCATAAATGCCTTTCGGCATGATTTCCTCTTACCAGCGCGGCGAAAAAAACAATGCCCTCTTGTCTGCTGTCGCGATGGCAGGCAAGAGGGTAAAACTGCTACTGCCGATCTCAGTTTGTCAGGGTATTCGCAAAACGGTGCCTCTGGCGTGAGCGGTAGCTACTACTCACGAGCACGACGAGCCCTGTCCCCAACAGCAGAAGCGTCCCTGGCTCGGGAGTGGTAGTGGCGGGACCTTCTTCATCTATTATCCGGCTGAACGCGTTGAAGTTGTCGAACGCGAGGCCGGGGGCAATCTGTTTTGTGCCGATAAAGCTAATACGGATGGCTTGGATAGATTGCGGGAGGTTCATGAATTGCCACACGAACGGTTTCCCGTTGAGATCCAGATTATTGCCTATTGGACTGTCCACTGTGGCAATGACCGTCAGGTTGCTGTTCAGGGCCTCAATGCGCCACTGCTCTGAGCCCAGAGCTGCTGTCCCATCAATATCCCAAATCTGACCAGAGGCTTCCTCTGCGAGCTGACCAGTATAGGTGATAAGTAAGTCATTTGAACGGTTCGGACTGCCAATGCCACCAGGGGCGGTACGCAGAAAGAACTGCCCTAATTGGCCTTCGAAGCCAGCCGCTTCTACATCCCGATCGAGTGGGAATGATGCTGTCGGATCATCCAGGACGAAACCGTCCTGCCCACCAGAGTTTGTTTCATCCCCGTGCATTTCTAAAAAAGGAAAAAGGTCTGGGTCCGCTACTCCATCACCGTCGTTATCTATACCAAAAACAACACCAATACTCTGAAATTGGTTAAATATGATAGAGTCGTCGACTGGCGTACTCCCATCGGGGAATTGTCCTGCTGTCGGCTCAAAGTCAATCAGTGTATTAACTGTTGCTCCAAAGATGTCTCTTGGCATTCCGATAACAGCGGCTACAGTAAGAATGCAGTAGAAGTAGGAAATGTACCGGATCATGCTTTTTCTCCTTTTGCGCAGGTGCCAACAAGATGTGCATTTTCGTACAATCATGATGCACTTTTGTAAATAGGCCTTTGTACGTGAACCTCTTTAGAAAGGAATGTATAGAGCGTCCAAAATGTAACGCTCACGGGACAAGCAGCGAGGATTGATGGGCAATCTCGGCTCAGCTAGTGAGGTACGGTGTACGGTTGCACCCGTCTGTGAGGATGAAGTGGTGAAAAATGATGAACTATTACCAGAAGACGTACTATACGATGGCATTACTCCTTTCTTGCAACAAGCAATTGCTCCCTGTGAGTTTCTCTATGGACGCCCGACTGCCGAGGCCGAGTTGCGGCAGCTTTTTTCCTATGCGACTCCGCCAACGTCGTTATCTGTGACGGTTGAGGAACGTTGGCAAGATCAAGGGGTGGATGTTGAACGTGTCTCGTACAAAACGGGACCATTGACGCGGGCGACGGCGACGGTATTACGTGACCAATCCGCTTTTTTTTCACGTCCTGGACTTCTCCTTTTTCACTGCCATAGTGGCGTGTATCGCTGGGGAAGCGAGAAACTGGTGGCGACCACGAGCGATTCTGACGCGTTACTGCGTTTTCGTCAGGAAAAGTATGCCGGACGCTCGCTGGCGCACGATTTCGCCAAGGCAGGATTTCTCGTTGTCGTCCCGGACACCTTTTACTTTGGCCGTCGAGCCCTAGGGCGGGGCGGGATTGATGCCCCGGAGGACAAGATCGACTCGTTGCGCCGGGCTTCAGAGCCGGTGATAGCGAAAATGTTGACACTGGCAGGGTACTCCTGGCCGGCGGTGATGGCCTGGGAAGATCAGCGTGCGCTGGATTATCTCTGTTCTCGCCCAGAAGTTGATGCGCAACGAGTTGGCTGCCTCGGGCTTTCGCTCGGAGGATTTCAATCGTTGTTGCTGGCAGCCCGCGATTGTCGAATCCGTGCGGCTGTGTCAGCCGGCTGGCTGACGACAACTGACGATCTGCTGCGGGGAAAAATTCGTCAACACTCCTGGATGGTCTTGCCGTCGGGGCTGTCGTCGACCTTCGATATTCCGTCCGTTGCTGCCGCTGCCTGCCCAGCGGCTCTGCTCGTCTTATTATGTGTGCACGATCATCTATTCACCCTTGAGGGTATGCAAACGGCAGCCGATCAACTTCATACGCGGTATCGTGACGCTGGTGCAGAGAACCGCTGCCAGGTCGAGTTCTTTGCCTCTCCGCATGCCTTCACGGCTGCTATGCAAGCTCGGGCACTAATCTGGCTGACGTGTCATCTGAGGACAATTTGACACTGTGAGAGGGGCCGGTAACAATGCTTAATAGGCAGGGGTGACCTCCTGAGCTGTGGAGTGGGGAACAGCGCATGTGTGGAATTTGTGGCATTGTACGATTTGATGGGGAGCTTGTATCTTCGATGCACGTCCAGGCCATGAAGGACCGTCTTATTCATCGCGGACCAGACGATGAGGGGCTTTTTCTCGCCGGACCTGTCGGACTCGGGCACCGGCGTTTGTCGGTAATCGATCTCGCACATGGCCAACAACCCATGGCGAATGAAGATGGTCGAGTTTGGGTCGTGTTTAACGGCATGATCTACAATTACCGGCCATTGCGCGAGGAATTACGTCGGGCAGGCCATCTCTTTCGGACCAACTGTGACACCGAAGTGCTCGTACATGGCTATGAAGAATGGGGTGTCGGACTCCTCTCGCGACTGAACGGTATGTTTGCCTTTGCTGTGTGGGACGGGGAGCAGCTGTTCGTGGCCCGTGATCGTATGGGTGAGAAGCCATTGTATTATACGGTCCAGGAGCGAGTTTTCATGTTCGCTTCAGAGATGAAAAGTCTGTTGGCGCACGTAAACGCTGTTCCTGCTATCCCTGACGACTTCTTGGTGTTTGAGAATACCCTCTCTGATGACACGCTTTTTCAGGGGATTAAGAGCCTTCCTCCGGCGCACTACCTCACCGTGAAGAATGGGGTGATAGATCTCCGACGGTACTGGTCGCCACCAGACCGTGTTGATGAACAGATTTCCGCACGGGCCGCCGTGCAAGAGCTGCGAGACCTGGTGTATGATGCCGTGCAGCTACGGTTGCAGGCTGAAGTCCCGGTTGGACTGTACCTTTCTGGCGGGCTTGATAGCGCGATCCTGGCCTGCATTGCGAAACCGCCGGTTGTCTTTACCAGCTATTATGATGTTCCGGGAAAGTTCGACGAGCGGACGGTTGCACAGATCGTCGCGCGCCATATCGGCGCGGAGCAATTTTGTGTAACGTTGCAACCCGAAGAGGTCCCCTCACTTTTTGCGCAGATCATTTACCACCTGGATCAACCAATCTCCAGCTCGTCGACAATTTCGAGTTTTAATCTGGCTCGCCACGCACGGAAGCACTTTAAGGTTGTTCTCAACGGTCAGGGCGCAGACGAATTGTTCGGGGGCTATGGGCGCTATGTCCTTTTACACCATGAAGTTGAACTGAGCAAAGTTGCCTTTTTTGCCCAGTACACCCCTATGGCCCGGCGGTTATGGCATCCTGATATGTTTGGCGATCCTGCGCTGCGGTACTTGGCGATGAATCAGCGTGTCGCGCCGCGTACGGCTCGCCCGACCAACGTCCTCCGTGACTTGTTTGCGCAGCACACTGATGTTGTGGCGCAAATGGGTTACGCTGATGCCATGCTCACGTTACCCGATCTCATTACGATGGATGATCGCGGGTGTGCGCACGTTGGGCTAGAAAGTCGCTCGCCCTTTCTTGATTACCGTATCGTTGAGTTTGCGTTTCGTTTGCCTGCCCGTCTGAAGATTCGTGAGGGTGGGGTGACAAAATGGATTCTACGCGAAGTGGCCCGGGAGTTTGTCCCCCCCGAAATTGTTGATCGACCGGACAAAATGGGGATGGTGAGTCCGGTCGGGTTGTGGCTGCGACAAGAACTTCGTCCGTGGGCCGACCAACTTGTATTATCGTTGCGACAACGCCAGCTGGCGTTACCTATTGAGGAACCGGAAGAGAACGCCTACGACCGTCGGTTACACGCGTTGATCATGCTGGAATTGTGGTTTCGTACCTTCATCAACGAGTCTCACCCTTGCACGCCTCAGTGAGGGGAGCGTGCATTGATGCTGTGGTGGTGAGGAATATCGAATCCCCTATGAAAATTATGAACTGCCGCTCGTGGCATCTCCAGAATTTGCGGCTGAAGTCTCTGCACGATGATAGGTGGCAAAACGGACAACGGCGGGTGTGGCGTTTTCTTGTATCGTGCGTCGTGTTGTTTTCGTTTTGTGGAGGCCTTTTAGATAAGGACAATGGAAGGCCTTCACTGTCCTTATTGTCAGCATATGCTGACAATATGCCGGTGCGGCGAAAGCAAGGAACTCAGAATATCCCTCCCCCACCGCGACCGATTGTCTCAGATCTGCCTGCCGGTCCTCCGGGTATGGGTATTGTTCCGCAACTTGCGGTACAGCGGAACGGGACCTTCCTGTTGGAGTATACGGGAGATACCGTTCATGATCGTACCGCTGTTCATGGGACCGGCGAAGATATCGGTGTTGTTGGCGATTTCAACGGGGATACGTTTAGTGACATTGCTGTGTACCGGAACGGCACCTGGATTGTTACTTTTCGTCCGCTCGACGGCAGTGGAGCTGAGGTTGTTGAAGATCAAACTATCGTCTATGGAGCACGTAGTGATATTCCGCAGACCGCGGATGTCAATGGCAATGGTTTCAGCGATTTGGTCCTCTACTCGCCGAACACTGGCAGATGGCAGATCAATTTCAACCGAGGGGCGATCCCACTTTTTGATCGAGTCGCGGATATTGATTCTGTCTTTTGGCGCAATGATCCGCGAGACCGTCCGGTTTTGGGGGACTTTACCGGTGATGGGAAAGCCAACCGTGCCCTTTTCAACAATGGGATATGGTACTTTGATTTCGATTGGGATGGCCTTGTCGATGGGACGTGTTCGTTTGGGCTTCCGGCGAATCGCGGCGGTAGCAGTGATATTCCGTTGACAGGGGACTTCAACAGCGATGGTTTTGCTGACTTAGTGCTCTTCAGAGATGGGAACTGGTATGTTTCTTTCTTTTTACCGTATCAAGAGGGGGGAAGCTATTGTACCGGTCTTGCCGATGTCACTCGGATCTTTGGACAATCGGGAGATCGTCCCCTTGTAGGTGTGTTTTCCTTTGTCTTTGCTGTACGAACACTCTCATCGAGCCCGTCGGTAACAGCAGCGGTAGCAGACCTTGATGGCGATGGATGGGTGGAAACGCTGGGAGCGCATAACGATGGCCAGGGAAACTTGCAACAGGTCGATTTACTTAACCCCAGTGTTGGTCTAGCCAGTCTCTTCTCCTGTGGGCGGCCCAATCGAGATGGACGTTTCGCCGACTTCACCGGCGATGGCCTTGTCGATTTGATCAGCAACGTCTACGCAGATGCGGCAAACGCTAACGCTTTCTCTCGCCTCTTCCGTGGTGTCGGTAACGGTTCATTCGTTGAGGAAACAGCGGCTCGTCTTGGAAATCTTGGCGACCACATCCGTGGGCATGGAGAAACGATTGTCGTTGCCGATTTCGACAACGACAGCGATATCGACATCTTTATCCCACACTATTCGCATTCGTGTACGTTTCCGCCTCCTTCGTTTACCTGCGCCGTTCCGCCTTCATGTTGTGACTCGCAGCTCAACGATCCTAGTCAGTGCCCTCTCCTGCGCTCGTGCCAACTTCCGTGTACCTCGCTCTCGTGCGATGATACACAGCCAGGACGGAGCTATCTCTTGATCAATGACGGGTTTGGTCATTTTACTGACCGGGCCGAAGCAGCTGGGGTAAGCTTGCCCGCTTTGTGTATCAATCATCGGCCCGAGGGGGCCCAAGCGGTTGATATCAATCACGATGGCTGGATTGATCTCTATGTGGCAGGCCATCTGTTCATAAATAACCGTAATCTGACATTCACGAACCGCCGAGCAGAGTTGGGTTTGCCGAGCCCGACTACCGATGCACTCGGGCTGTTCGATGAGGGGAGCAAGTTTATTGATTGGAACAACGACGGCGGCCTAGATCTCGTATTGCATCACCCGAACGGAACGGACCGTTTATTCCAAAGTCAGCCACAAACGCGGGTCTTTACTGAACAAACAACCGGTGCTTTTCGTAATCCTTTTGATGGGACAGTTCTTCGTTCCTCTTTTGGCAGTAACGGGGTCAATGTCTACGATCTCAATAATGACGGACGTGAGGACATCATCGTTTCGGGGCAAGTGGGAACCTCCTGTCGCACGACCGTGTACCTGAACCTCGGGACGCGTTTCGTCAAAGCGCGCACGACGCTCGATGCTTTTTGTGGTGGGACTGGCGCTCCAGCGTTTGCCGATTTTGATCGCGATGGGAGAGCCGATATGGTCTTTGTTGAATCGGCGCCGTCTGGCCGCCGGCTGGTCCAACTGCTCAATCGCACTGCGCTGGCATATCCAGCGTTCGCCGTGCAAGTGCATGACACCAACGGCGCGCGCAATCAGTTTGGTCGGACCCTCTCTATTTCTCCATTGATGCAACCTGCAGTCAAACTGACACGCATCGTTGATGGCGGCTCCGGTTATCTCTCACAATCTCAGTACACAGTGCTGGTGGGGACTCCGTATCGTGATGATCACGTGGTGACGGTTCACTATGCGACGCGCCCGGTAACGTGTACGTTGTCGCGCCGAGAGGTGTTTTCCTCACGTACGTTGCATGTCTATGCCGATGGCCGCTGTGTGGTGGACTAGCGTGAAAGAAACACCTGACGGAGTCGGTAAAAAGGAGTCGTAAGGCGGTGTTGTTTGTCAGAGATTTTTTAGTTGACCAACAGGTGTTTCGCAGCACGCGTGCGCCCCAGTCTCCACTCGTGTCGGTGATTTTGCCGACCTATGCGCGCTACCGATCCGGTCAACTCCAACGCGCCGTGGAAAGTGTATTAACGCAAACCTTCACGGATTTTGAGTTGCTCATTATGGATGACGGCTCACGGGACGGCTCGCGTGAATTCATTGAGCAGTGCAGCCGAACTGATCCGCGTGTTGTTCATGTCCGCCATGAACGCAATTGTGGGTTGCCAGCACTGCGGGTGAATGAGGGCATCGAACTCGCTCGCGGGCAATATATCGCCTTTCAGTTCGATGATGACGTGTGGCATCCTCACGCATTGGCAGTGTTGGTTGATGGTACGAGTCGACGTCAAGATTCTCCGGTGATTGTTGGCAAAGTACGATTTCACCGGCCTGACGGGGTACAGCTGTTTCCCGATTCTCCAGTAACACTCACGACCGTCTATCACGAGAATCGCTTTGCCAACAACAGCGTCTTAGTGCCGCGCCCGGTATTTGCTCGCTGTGGGATGTATGATTGTCACGTAGCGATGCGGAGACTGACGGATTGGGAGTTGTGGCTGAGACTGATGAAGCAGGTTCCTTTTCAGTGTATCGATGAAGAAATTGGCGAGGTCTACGCTGGGAATGTTGACGCTATTGGAGTAATCGTTCCCCACGACCTCGCAATGTTTCGCTATATTCATGACATTCCACGGGCACAGCTGTTGACCCCTGAACAGTGGCACGACTATCCAGTCGATACGTTACAGATTGGTGGAGTCCAGTTGCCTGCGGCTCTCGCTCGGCGAGTCCATGAAGATCATGTGGTCCCCTATTATCGCAAGATTCGCCATCACTTTCCGCAAATCGAGGGATTTCGTGCGACTGCTCCACGTCCGATACGGAATGCGCTTTTCACCCGACTGCATCATGATGTCTCTGAGGATGTTTCCTTTCATCACTACGATACCTTAGCGAATCGGCGACAGAGTTATAAAGCCCATTTTCAAGTTGTTACACAGATGGATAACAGTTGGGTGAACGAAGCGGATATCCTTATGTTGGTTCGGGTAGTTGAACCACAGGGAAAACAGTTATTACAAACTGCTCGCGCAACGAACCGACCTGTCGCTTATTACCTGGATGACGATTTGTTGACCTTCGCTGAGTATGGCCCCCAGTTTTCTTATCTGGCTCCAGGAGCAACGGATCATCGAACCATTGTCGAACTGTTGAAAGGTGTTGATGCGGTCTGGGTGACGAATGAATTTATCGCGCAATCGGTGCAGCCGCATAATCCACGGATTATTCCTCACTTGGGGTGTACCCCACCGGAGTGGTTGCCGGACCACGCCCCCCAACGTGCCTCCCAACGGCCATTCAAGGTCGGTTACGTCGGCACAAATTACCGCATTGAAGAGTTTACCTTATTGTGGGATGCCTTACAGAAGATTGCACGTGAGTTTGGTGAGCGGGTGACGTTTGAGTTTTGGGGATTGGATATCAGTGGCTTGCCTCCCCTCGCAGCTCCTACAAAGGAGGTGCCGTTTACGCCGAGCTATTTTGAATATCTGCAGCGCTTGCGAACCAACGAGTTTGATATTCTGATCACACCGTTGCTTGATTCTCCACGGCCGCGACTGGGAAAATCTCTCATTAAGTACTACGAGACCGCAGTTGCTGGTGCACTGGGCATTTTTTCTGACGTCCCGCAGTATGCCCCACTGCCAGCTGGACTGACATGCTTAAAAGCGAAAAATACCGTTGACGACTGGCTTCGGGTTCTCCGACAAGCGTTAACCATGCCGCCGAAAGAGTTCGACCGTTTGCGCGCGGCCTGCGTTCAACATGTACGGGAAAACTACACCAATGAGGCCCAGATCGACAAGTACGAAGCTGCGTGGCGGGCAGTCGAGTTTCATGCGCACACGCGCAAGAATCGCCATGCCGACGGTCGGCCACGAGTCGTCTATGTGGTTCACTCTGCCCACATGGCTGGGGGCGAGATCCAACTCTGGCGACGGTTACGGTTAATGCGCGCCTACGGAGTTGAGCCGGTCGTTGCACTTCCTGCGGTTGTCGAAGGACTCCCAGAAGCTGCTCGTCTGCGTGAAGCCCTGGACAAGGAAGGGATGCAACTGTCTTTTGTCAGCTATACGTGTGTGACTTCGCCGCTGGCGCCGAGCGAATTTACCTCCGCCGACGAACTCGCCAGTGTCAATGCCTTTTTGGAGAACGTGCGACCTGCACTGGTGCACTCTGTAACCTTCGTGCCGAGTTTCGGTCAGGTGTGTCAGAAACTCGGTATTCCACACGTCACTTCCCTCTACGCCATAGAAGATGACTTCGTCTGGCGCAACAAAACATCAGACTACCGTCATTGTGTCCTAAATCAGTCTGACTCTATCCGCTATGCGCGACGTTGGTCTCAGCTGCTTGGCAGTGAGTGGTACTGTGCACGGGAAGTCGTCCCACAGGAATTTTTCCATCTCGGATTTACCCGTTCTTTGCAGTGGAGCGAGCCGGCTGAGACAGCTGCTCGCGAAGGGCCGTTACGGATTGTTTTGACCGGAACGTTGCAACCGCGAAAACGCCAGGCGGAGGCTATTGAGGCGGTGGGGAGATTGCGACGAGAAGGTATTCACTGTTGCCTCGACTTGTATGGCTATACGCATTTTTTTCCGGAATACCATCGTCAGTGTCTCGCGCTGATTGAGAAGTTTGAACTGCAGGACGTAGTGACGTTCCGTGGTTTTCGTAGTGATGTGGTAAATGTCTTGGCAGAAACGGACTTGTTGTTGAGCTCCTCGACTTTTGAGAGTTTTCCCAGTGCGATTAAAGAAGCGATGGCCGCTGGCGTGTTGGTGATTGCGACTCCGGTTGGTGGCGTTGCTGAACTGATTGTCGACGGTGAGACAGGGATTCTTTGTACTGATACCAGTGTCGAGGCTCTCACCGATGATCTTCGCCGGGCTTGTTTGCTGTCGCCACATGCACATCGGCGTATCGTCGAGACAGCGCGGCGCGTTGCTCGTGTGGAGCTGCATCCCAATCGTGCGGCGAATGATCTTTTGACTATGTACGTGCGTGCACTTGAACTTTCTGCCACTCCAGTCCCTGTTTCTGACCTTAATGATGGTGTGTCTTCGTTTACCTCTACCGTAGGAGGCTTACGGGTGGATTCCATGATCGTCGAGACCGTTGGTACTCACCCGATCGGTTATGAGCCGGTGCTGGGGACGCTACGGTATCGTTTAGCTCCGCGCCTCCCCCGTTGGGCTGGGGTACAAGTACTGATCAGCACCCCGCTGTCTACGGTGTCGGGGTGTCTCGCTTTTCGCCTGTGCGCAGAGAACGGGACGCTGATCCGTACGGGGGAAGTGCCGTTCCAGGCCACGAACGAGCCCAATTGGCTCCAGCTGTCTTTCCCGGCAATAGCGCACGCACCGGGCCAACAGTTTACTCTCGCCCTTTCGCTTCAGGATCCGCGCCAGACCAAGCTCGGAGTGTTTGAATCACGCCACCAACGTTCGCGCGTACGCCGGGCCGCACGAGTCCTCGGGATTTCTGCGGCGAAAGACACTCTCTATGCCCAGATGTTGTACGCACGGGAAGGATAGAATGCGATGGCCGATGCGTATACAAATATCTTCGTCGCTTGTTTTCCCAAGTCAGGATCAACCTATATCTGTACGTTGCTTTCCGAGGTTACGGGGTTTCCGCATGTTCCTGTCGTGCAGTTTTACGGTCAGAATGAACAAGATCTCTTTGAACCCGCCCTCCAACAGGTGCGCGGTACCAGTTCGGTGACTCAACAGCACGTCAAAGGCACCAACAATAATGTTCGTTTGCTGAAGACGTATAACCTCCGACCGGTGGTGCTGGTGCGCAATATCTTTGATGTCGTTGTGTCTTTGCATGATCACTTCATGCGGGAAGATACGCTAACCCCGGTGGGATATGTACACCGCGAGTATCAGGCTATGTCTCGCGAAGACCGGCTGTGGTTTCTCATCAACCTTCATCTCCCCTGGTACTTTCACTTCTTGGTATCGTGGCAAGAAGCGACGACAGAACTTGACCTCATGTGGCTCACCTATGAGGACTTCTTTGCGAATCCGGTTACCCGCATCCAGCAAGTGTTGCAATTCTATGACATGACGGCTTCAGATGATGAGATCCGCCAAGGGATGATAAAGCTCGCGGGGAAGAACGCGCGGCTCAACGTGGGCGTTGTCGGGCGAGGGAAGGAACTCCCGGACTGTCACCGTCAAGCCGTCATCGCTCTTGCCCGAACCTGGCACCTCGCTCCAGACCGACTGTCCCTCATCGGGATGACGTCTGAATCACTTGAGCAGACTTCGCAACGAGTGAATGGTTCTCTACCGCCCACGCCACGCAAACCGCTCTGGCTCGATCTTGGCTGCGGGACCGTCAAGCAAGCCAGCTTTATCGGGCTTGATCGTTATCAGTTGCCTGGTGTGGATATAATTGTGGACCTCAACCGACCGTTACCGTTTCGTGATGGTTCTGTCGACCTGGTGTACGCGAGCCACTCACTGGAGCACGTGGATGACCTGCTTGCCGTCATGCAAGAAATTTATCGCATCTGTAAACCTGGTGCCCAGGTTTGCATTGTTGCCCCTTATCACAATCAGTCACTGAATCTGGCCAATCCCTATCATAGACAAGTCTTCAATGAGCACACACCGCGCTTTTGGACTAATGCACCAGCGGTGCCGATCGCAGCAGAAGAATTTACGCATCCGCATACTCCAGCCTGGGGGTTAAAGGAAAGTGACGCCAGTACGCCAAACTTAGATTTTCGTTGCCTGAAGCTAGAGTTCTTTTATTTTCCGCAGTATCGGAACCTGCCGTTGGAGGAACAACGACAGGCGCGGCAGAAGTATCTGGACGTGTGTGATCAGATTATGTTTCATTTGCTGGTGGTGAAACCCTCAATGAGTGAAGCTGAAGTGCGACAAGCCGCGGCACAACTATCGTATTATGAGCCACCATTTGTTACGCTGCGCCAGCTTCGTGAGCGAATTGAACGACAAGAACAGACCGAGCAGGAACTGCGTCAGGCACTGGCTGTTCGTGCAACCGAGATGGAGCAGCTGCAAATGGCAGTAACCGCTGCCCAGGAGCGAACAGCGGAGTTGGAAGCGCAAGGAGAAATGCTGCGAGAAACGTTGCGCCTGCGTGAACAAGAAGCGACAGAACTGCAACAGCTACGCAATGCGCAAGCAACTGACCGTGACGAGCTAATGAAAGTCCGGACCGCCTTTGCTGCGGCTCGGCAGGAGTGGCAGCAGGCCACGGTTACTCGTGAGGCGGAGTTAAGGCAGCTCAGTGAGAGTCTGACCGTGGCCCACCAACAACTTGCTCGTTGTACGCAGTATCAGTACACGGCGGCGGACGAACTCACCCGTTTCCGGCGTCACCGCCTGACGCGGTGGTTTGCCCGACTTCGCCGCGGAGATGATCTGCGACAGATGCTCGCCCCCAGGTTTCAGCAGCTCCTGGATGATAGCCTGTTGTTTACCGACAACCTGAAACGGTTCCGTCTGCAACCCAGCGAAGATTTACGTTTTGTCCAATTTTTGCTCTACCCGTTGGTGACACGGCATGCCAAGCTCCACGGACTTCTGCTCGCGCCCATTCTTGACTTTCCCGCGTTACAAGGAAAGCTGGGCGTTGAAATCGTCTCTCCCGCAAACACGATTGTCGCGCAAAGCGTTGTCCCACTCGATCACATTGATGAACAGCAGCCTACGTGTCTCCAGTTTTCTCCCGTTGTCGATTTGCACGATGGCCAGTTGTGGTTACGCGTGTTTGTTCGTGACGCTGTCGCGCCGGTGCGAGTATTTGAATGGCGTCGATACGGGGTCGGTGGTCTTGGGCATCTGCACACGCGTGCATTCTGTGGCTTTCTCTTCCCGGAGTGACGCTGATGACCAGCAAACCGCACGTCGTCGCGATTCTGCCGCAACTGATGCCCTCGACCACACTGACGGTGGTAAAACCGTTGCTGGGCCTGTACAAGACTGGCCACATTACTGCCGATATTGCCTTGGAAGGCTATGCCTCCGCTCGGCATCTTGATGAGGCTGATGTCTTTGTTTTCAGTCGTAATAGTGATCCGGCGTATCGTTCTTTTCTGGAGGCGGTAATCGCGTGTCGCAAGCCGTTTATTTACGATATCGATGATAACCTGTTTGAACTGCCTGCGGCATACCGACCAACGCAGGTGCAAGACGTCGAGGCCCGGCAAGAGCTGTTCAGTGAGTATTTGCGGGCTGCTTCCCTTGTGCAAGTCTATTCACGCCCTATGCTGGAGCGGGTGCAAGCTCTTAATCCTCGGGCGGTGCTCACTGACGCGTTGATTGATTGGGGACTCATTCCGACAAGCCCACCTCGTCGTGACCCGGAGCGCGTCCGTGTCGTGTACGCGACGAGCCGTGTACAGCATGATGAACTCGCTGGTCTCTTTCTTGAGGACATACGGAAAATCCTATCACTATATCCCCACTCCGTTGAGTTGTATTGCTGGGGATATCACCCGCCTGAGTTACGCGACCTTCCGACGGTGCGGTTCCTCAAGTACATTGACAACTACGATAAATTTTTTCATCGTTTTGCCCGGGCAGGTTTTGATATTGGTTTGGCGCCGCTGCGCGATGAGATCTTCTACCGTTCAAAGACCAACAATAAGTTCCGTGAGTATGCAGCGTGTCGCATCGCTGGGGTGTATTCGAACGTTGAAGTGTATGGCTCGTGTGTCGAGCACGAACGCTCTGGTTTGTTGGTTGCCAACGTTCCGGGAGCCTGGTTCGATGCTATTGCCCGCTTAATTGGGGATCAGATTCTACGAGCACGGATTCAAGAGCAGGCGTTCTCATATGTACAGAGACGCTATAGTGTGGAGAAAACGCAACAGCAGTGGCTAACGCGGCTGTTGCAGGTACTCCAGAGCGGTCGGACGGACACTGACGGAGCTGAACACGCAGGTTCGCCTGCCCGCACTTCTCCAGCCGTTATGCTGTCTCCTTCTCTTCCTTCACGACCGGACAGCCGGGGAACGCTGCCAGGGGCACTCCGCCTGGTTGTGCAGCGCCTCCTGCGATTTGTTCGAGGAGTACAGGAAGGAGGGCTCAAGGTTGGAAGCCACAAAATCCGCTGGACGATCCAGACCTTCCGCAATGTCCTGCGACTGAAGTGGCTGCTGCTCCGCGCAGCTTGGCGCTGAAAGCTCTTGCTGACCAGGAGTCGTTCTTCTGCTATGTAACATTGAGCTATGAGTGAAAAAAACGAGCGTATTAACCTGTACGGTGTCAAGTGCCCATTGAACTGGGCCAAAGCGAAAGTTCGGCTTGAAGACCTTGAACGTGGCGACATCCTGGAGGTGTTGATCGATGACCCGAAGGGGCGGCGCGATATCCCGCGCGCAGCAGAAGCTGAAGGATACGCCATTGTGCATATCGATGATATTGACGGTGGGTGGTGCATCGCGATTGAGAAGTAAAGGACAGGAAGTCCATACGGAGGAGCGGGGAGTCAGAGAGCCCATCTTTGTTATCTTCGCTTCCTTCTGTAAAGCTCCATTCAGGAGAGTGTCATATGTCCATCCGTGTAGAAAAAAATGGCCCTGTCACGACCGTGATTATGAACCGGCCGAACGTTCGCAACGCGGTCAATCATACAACCGCCTTGGAATTGCAGGACGCGTTCCGCGCCTTTGAGGCAGATACGAACGCCTTAGTCGGCGTGCTCTGGGGCGATCATGGCACGTTCTGCGCTGGCTACGATCTTAAGGCGGTCTCGTCTGGGCAGGAGCTTGGCACGTATGACCCGGAGGGCGATGGTCCGATGGGACCAAGCCGGATGTTGTTGAGCAAACCCGTGATTGCTGGAATCAGTGGATATGCCGTTGCCGGCGGACTCGAACTTGCGCTGTGGTGTGATCTGCGAGTCATGGAGGAAGCTGCGCAAGTTGGGGTGTTCTGCCGTCGCTGGGGAGTCCCGTTGGTCGACGGCGGGACCGTACGGTTACCACGATTGATCGGCATGAGTCGTGCGCTCGATTTGATTCTCACCGGGCGTGCAGTCGGGGCACAAGAAGCGCTCGCGATGGGACTCTGTAATCGTGTAGTCCCGAATGGGAAAGCCCGCGAAGAGGCCGAAAAACTTGCCCACGAGATCGCCCGTTTCCCACAAACCTGTATGCGGGCAGACCGTCTGTCTGCCTATCAACAATGGGACCTCGACCTGATGCGCGCGCTCCAGAACGAAGCACGAGGAGGTATTGAACCCCTACGGCAGGAGGCACGTTCTGGTGCAGCTCGCTTTGCGAGTGGCAAAGGACGCGGCGGGTCATTTGAGAGTATGTAGGACTGCTTAATCGAAGATCCGCTCTCCGGTTGCGAACAGCCACCACACGACTACCCCAAAAACGTAAATCCCCGCCGAAATCAAAAACACCAATTGCCACGAGCCGGTCGCATCGAGAATCATCCCGGTTAGCGTCACGCCAATGATGCCAGGGAGGGTGCCGGCAGTATTAGAGAAGCCCAGTAAAATACCCGCATAGCGGGGGCCAATGTCGAGGTGATTGACCGCAAAGCCTGACAGGGCAAAGGACCCCAGACCCAACGCGCAGCACATGTAGAAAATGGCAAGGCCGACGGTGGTGACGCCGCTAATTAGCGTGAGGAATGTTGCTGCTCCGAGAAACCCGATGCTCTGCATCAGCTTACGAACAAAGGTAAGGGAAAAGCCGGCCCTGAGCAGTTGGTCCGCAGTCCAGCCTGCAACATTGCTCATCAAGAACATAACGATCCACGGGAGAACGGTGTAGATGCCGACTCTATGAAGTTCGGCACCCAGGACTTGGGTGAAATACGTCGGCAGCCAGGTCAAAATCACGTAGAATCCCCAATTAGAACAGAAGTGATTGATAATAATGGCCCACACGGGTGCTTTCGAAAGCAGCAGTCCCCACGGAATCTGTTCGTTCTTTTGTGGCGAGGGGGTATTCATACGAATGGTCTGTACTTCGGCTTGACTAATCGTCGCGTGCGTCTCCGGCGAGTCCGAAGAGAAAAAATGCCAAAACGCGTACCAGAGGAATCCCAGCGCGCCGAAGACATAAAACACCGCTGGCCACCCCCAGTGCGTCACAATGACAGGAGTAAAAAACAGCGCTGCTACGGTCCCGAGCGAAATCCCACTGGCATTAAAGGCGACCGACCGTGCTCGTTCTTGCAGCGGAACCCAATGGGCGAATAAGTTGTGAATCGCCGGGAAGGCGACGCCTTCGCCCAGCCCCATGCCCACACGGGCAATGAATAACAACGCGAAGGACGCAAAGGCTGCGGGCGGAGTAATCAAGGTAAAAACCGACCACCACAAAACTCCGAATCCGAGAACGACTTTGCCGCCGTACCGATCGGCTAGCCAGCCGCCTAGTACCTGGGTCGCAAGGTAGCCATAGAAGAATGACGAAAGGACAATGCCTCTCGTTGTTTGATCCCAGCCGAACTCCTGGGCCATGGGGATGATAGCCACCGACATGTTGACGCGGTCGATATAGCAGATGAGGGTACTAAAAAAGCACAAGCCGACGAGAGTAAATCGTCGCGGCCAATACTGGCTGAGTGGGACGGTCGAAACCGACGTCATCGGTGTGAAATCGGTTGGTTCCGGTGCTGAATGTCCGGCCATGCTGCCCTCCTTTGCCACAGTTCCCCTTGTGGACTTCTCCTTAAGCCGGAGTGGAAGGAAAACGTCAACGGGAGGGCCACTGAACGTCCATGGAGACGTGTGTCGGTCGTTATCGCCCACGAGCCGCAAGTGTGAAGTGCGGCCGTGTTTGTACTTCTTGGCAGTTGTGGCGATGATTGCTATTTTCGTCGCAGCGGTGAAGAAATGTGAGCGCTTTACGGCCAGCAAAATTGGGTGACGATGATCAAGATTCTTATTGTGGACGATCATGCGATCGTACGGCAGGGGCTCAAGCAAACTGTTGCTGACGAACCAGATATGAAGGTTGCCGGGGAAGCACGAAATGGTGATGAGGCGCTCGCCCTGGTGCGGAACGCCGAATGGGATGTCGTTGTTCTTGATGTCACGATGCCTGGACGCAGTGGCTTAGAAGTGTTGAAAACGATAAAACAAGAAAAGCCTCGGCTACCGGTCTTGATGTTGAGCATGCATCCTGAAGAAGAGTTTGCTATCCGCGCTTTCAGAATTGGGGCGGCTGGGTATGCGACCAAGGATAGCGCCCCAGAAGAATTGATTGCCGCAATTAGAACGGTCAGGGACGGGAGAAAGTATGTAAACCTCGCGCTTGCCGAGAAACTGACAGGTGTGATCGCTAACGCGAATGCGTATCCCCCCCATATGACCCTCTCAAATCGTGAGCATGAGGTTTTTCGTTTGCTGATCTCGGGCAAGACTGTCTCTGAAGTTGCGGACAACCTCATGCTGAGTGTCAAGACTATTAGCACCTATCGCACCCGTATTCTTGGGAAGCTGAATGTAAAGAATAATGCTGAGTTGATGTACTATGCTGCGCGGCATCAACTCATAGAGCTCGGAGTTGCTTGAAAGAGACAATGATAACCGAAAGGGAGGGGCGCTTGGGCGAGTGTCCCTTGTTGTGCAGACGTGGAGCGTAGGAAACAATCTCCAGAGCAGTTAGAGGCAGAAAATGCTACGCTTCGACAACGAATTACGTTATTAGAAGAGCAACTTGCGCAGCACCCAAAACGTCGTGATGAGAGAGAAACGAATTCCCTTCGTGAGATGACGGCAGACCAAAGGACTAGCGAGACTCAACAACGGGTGCGCAACGAATGTGATAGCCAGACGTCCACACGCGCGGGCTCAGTACGGGAAGACGGGGCTTTCTACCGGACCCTATTTGAAAACGCTGTTGAAGGTATTTTCCGAAGTACTCCCGCCGGTCGCTTTACGCAGGTCAATCCAGCACTTGTTCGGTTGCTGGGGTATGATTCGGCTGAGGAAGTGTTTGCGCTTCATATTCCAACGGATGTCTATGTCTCACCGCAGGATCGAGAACAGGTACAGGTCAGGCTTCATGCCCACGGAATTCTGAACGGCGTAGAGGTTCCCCTGAAAAGAAAAAATGGGGAGCGTATTGTCGCGAGTCTCTACGCCAGAGCTATCCGCGATCTCGCGGATCAGATTATTGCCTATGAAGGGTCAATTCTTGATGTGACCGAGCGGAGAAATGCCGAAACGCGTTTCCGGGTGACATTTGAGCAAGCCGCTGTAGGGATGGCGCATGTCGACCTTGAGGGGCACTATCTCCTGGTCAACCAAAAACTGTGTGACATTTTTGGTTACACGCAGGATGAACTCGTACATCACACCTGCCCAGAGCTGACCCACCCGGATGACCGTGAGGCTACTCTAAGAGAGGTCGATTTGGTGGTGCAGGGAAAAATTCCTGCCTTCTCGTTGGAGAAGCGTGTTATCCGTAAAGATGGGACGCCGGTCTGGGTCGCGCTGACTAGCGCTCCTGTGCGTGATCCTGATGGGGCCATTCTGTATTTTGTCGACGTTATCGAAGACATCTCAGGGCGGAAAGAGATAGCGGAAGCGCGAGAACGATTGGTTTCCATCCTGGAAAATACGAGTGATTTCGTCGCCACCTTAACTCTTGATGGCCGGGCTCTGTATATCAACCGCGCGGGTCGTGAACTCGTGGGACTCGACCCAGAGGCGAATCTCTTGACTTGGCCAGCGATCACGGTTTTTACGAAAGAATTCGCTGCACTCGTCCTGCAGGAAGGACTCCCGACGGCTCTGCGTAATGGGGTATGGGCTCGGGATGGCAGCGTAGTAAGGCAGAATGGGGAGATCCTTCCAGTGTCGTTGGTGATGCTTGCCCATCGAGGAGACGATGGCCGTGTCCATTATCTTTCTGCGATTGCACGCGATGTTTCCGAGCATAAAAGGGCCGAGGAAGCGTTACGGGCCTTACCTCGCCACATCTTACGCGCCCAAGAAGAGGAGAGAGCCCATCTTGCTCGTGAGCTGCATGATGAGCTGGGGCAGGTCCTGAGTGCGTTGAAACTGACTTTGCAAGGTGGCCAAAGAAAACCTATGGTCATGGCCGAGCGCGTCGAAGAAGGTATCGCTATGGTTCATGAGGCGCTTGAGCAGGTTCGCCAGCTCTCGCGTGACTTGCGCCCAGCGATGCTCGATCAACTCGGACTCGTTCCCACCCTACATTGGGTGGTGGCGCAGCATGCGAAACGCACCGGGGCACAGCCCCAATTGTTGATAGAAATGTCGGAGGATGAACGTGTCTTACCGCAAGTGGAGACGGTCTGCTTCCGGGTGGTGCAAGAAGCCCTGACTAATATCCTTCGCCATGCACGGGCGCAGAAGGTACAAGTCGAACTTCGCCATTGGAATGGGGTATTGAATCTTACGATACGAGATAATGGCGTCGGATTTGATGTAGACTCCGCGCTCAGTCGTGCGGTTGAGGGAGCGAGTAGTGGTTTACTCGGCATGCGGGAGCGTGTTTGTTTGGCAGGTGGGTATCTGTCGGTGACATCAAGTATAGGGAAGGGAACGGAGATACACGCTCGATTCCCAAGCGGCCCCAATAGAAAGTAAGATGCGGTGACGAAAAATAGCAACGGATGATCTTCCTTTCGCTTTGCTTTCCCAGCTCGTTCAGTGCTCGTCCTGACGTAGGACAAACGCCGACAATACTTTCTTCTCCGCTTCTGATATAAGAACTAAACAATCCTTTTGATTTTGAGTGCGGCTTTTCCTCGGCAGGGAGGGGGCAGTGCGTGCAACTACTGGAGAGGCAATTTGAGACAGGCGTACAACGCTAGCGAGTGAATTGTGGGGACCCCCATTCGTGTCTTATTAGTTGAGGATCATGCGCTGGTTCGCGCGGGTTTGCGCGGACTGTGTCATGCTATGGCCGGTATCGAAGTGGTGGCCGAAGCGGCTGATGGCCATCACGCGATTGCCATTGCTCATGAGATACAGCCCGACCTCATGATCGCGGATATTATTCTGCCGCGGCTCAACGGCTTTGAGGTCTTGGCGCGAATCAAGAAAGAGTTGCCTTCTATCAAGGTCTTGATCCTATCAATGTATGCTGACGAAGAGCATATTCTCCACGCCCTACACCTTGGTGCAGCTGGCTATCTCACGAAAGAGGCCTCCCCGGCGGAGCTGGAAGTAGCAGTGCGCGCGATCATACATGGAAATGAATATCTCGACCCTCGGACGCTCAGTACGGTAACGAACTACCTCCGTCGTGTTCATGCCGAGCAAAGCGGAGAGCAAGCAGTGCAAGAGCGTAACCCCATTTCGTACCTCACCCCTCGACAGCGGGAAATTCTTCAGTTAGTCGCTGAAGGGCGGTCAACAAAAAATATCGCGAATCTTCTCAAGATGAAAGTGAAAACGGTGGAGGTGCATCGCACGCAGTTGATGAAACGACTAGATATCCACAACACGGCCGGGCTCGTACGGTACGCGATCCGCCATGGCATTATCGACGATACGTAGTTTTTCAGTGATCACTATTCGTGTTAGGCCATGGTTATCGGGTAGCGCCTACCCTATAAGAATAACTCACAAAATTTGGGGCTGAGGCAAAGGTGCTCGCCTCTTGTTTTTGTTTCGCTAATAGCGTGCGTACGAAAGGGACAAAAAAAGATTCATGACACTGGGCGGCGGAGCGCTTGCCCGCTGGCTGCCGCAGACTGTGTCGCCCCGTCCAATTGCAAGCCAAATCCGTCAGCGAGTCGCGTGAGATAGTTGAAGATCCCGACGACATGGGCGACTTCCAAACAGGCCTGATCGTCGAATCCCAGCGCACGTAGAGGTTGCCAATCGGCTTCGACCATTTTGGTAGGTGTCGCGCTCAATTTTTCGGCAATTGTACAGAGTGCGCGATCGCGGGCTGAGAGTCCGCTCACCTCTCGCCACCGTTTCTGCTTAATCGCTTCGACCAGTTTTGGGTCACCATGCTCGACACGCAGAAACTCTGCGTGGGATTGCGTTCAATAATGACAATCCTGGGCTGTGGCGGCGACGCCGGCAATCATTTCACGTTCTCGACGAGATAGCACGCTTTTTGAGGTCCACATGATCTCACTAAACAACTGCACGAACGCCGTTCCGATCCGTTCGTGGGTACGCAATAACCGGCCCATCGCTGGCAGAAAACCGAGATCATACGGATAGGTCCATCCTTTGGGCATCCGGACGCGTTCTTCGGCCTCGCTAGGAATCTTCACCCAAGCTTCGGATTTTGTCTCAGGTTGGTCGTTTGCTGTTTTCATCGCTCCTCTGTCGTTGCAAGAATTCAGGGCGTATCGCCGTGTGCCTCCGGAGCCTACCCGCTCTCGCTACCCGCTTTCATGATAGTTCCGTCGGCCAATTCGAAATAGATAGCAACGCGCTCCTCTGGCGCAAGAGCTGGGAGGCTCAGTTCCTGCGGCCGTGCTTCGTAGTAGAGCTGTTCCGCTTGCTGACATAACGTAAGCAACACGTTCAATCTAGCACGGTAGGCATATTCGGAGACCCCAAGTTGGCGCAGGCGAAACAACTCATCATCTTCTTGATGGATCTGCTGCCAGAGGTCTGGCCCATAGTCAGCGAGCCAGGCATCAATGTGCGAAAAATTTTGCGATAAAGGGAGTGTCGCCTCAGTGTACCATTCCTCCAGCAACGTACTCGACGTAAGAGTTGCTTTCCTCCGCCCACCCGCCGCCGGGCGACTCCGCCGTGGCAAGGTGTTTGCTCTCATGCCGCCATTCTATGAATACTTTTAACCGCGACACAAGATAGGAAAGCGAAAGAAAAGCGAAAAAATTTTCGCCATTTCTTCTTTTTTGCTCTCTTTGGGCGAAACACTTCAGGTCCCAGCGATGACAAGAAATTGGGTCTAGGAAAACTGGGGTGAAATTTTCTATGCTGAAAGTGAATCCTACCGAGGACCGTCAGTTGCCAATTGTCACCCTGACAGTGAGCACTGGGAGATGGTCTTTCGTAGACCTCAACACTCGCCGTGGAGGGTGACATGATAATACAGCGCATCTCAAGCTGGAGTAGCTTCTTTTTTCTCCTTTCTTTTCTGAGCGGGATTGGTCCAGCCGTGTTTCCTCTCTATGCTCAGCAAATTGTTGGTCCCTTATCCCAGCCCACATCCGGCCCGCCGGAGATTATTCCGAATCAGATTGTCGTGCGTTTTCGTGCCGGGGTTCCGCAGCAGGCGATTGACAACCTACACGCTGCCCTTGGTACCCGTTCGCTCAAAGTTCACCGCCTTTCTGGTCTTCATCGTCTCTCCCTTCCGGCTGGAGCCAATGTCGAAAAGATTCTCGCGGCGTATCGTAACAATCCGTTAGTTGAAGAAGCCGGTCCCAACTTCGTCGTTCGCGCTTTTTTCGTTCCGAATGACACAAACTATTCCTACCAATGGCATATGAAGAATACGACTGGTGGAATCTGGGCTGAAAAAGCGTGGGATTTGAGCACTACCAAAGGGCAAGGGGTAACCGTGGCTGTCATCGATACCGGTGTTGCTTTTGAAAACTTCGCTCCCTTTGTCCGTGCCCCTGATCTACAACACAAGACCTTTGTTGCTCCCTGGAATTTTCTCGATAACAATGCTCATCCGAATGACGATAATGGCCATGGTTCGCACGTCACTGGCACGATTGCCCAGGATACCGGTTACAGCCCTCCGTACGGGGTCGCTGGCGTGGCCTATAACAGCTCGATTATGCCGCTCAAGGTCCTTGGTTATGACGGCTCGGGGGCAGATGATGATCTGGTAGAAGCCATTTATTACGCGGCTAATCACGGAGCCGACGTTATTAATATGAGCCTGGGCTTTTCGGATGGGGTGCCCTGCTCAGACATCGTCGGACTGCCTGCTGCGCTCGATTATGCCCATGACGTCAAGAAGGTTGTTATTGTGGCAGCCGCTGGCAATGAAGCGAGCACGACAGTCTCGTGCCCAGCTTCTTATGACAAAGTCATTGCTGTTGCTGCGACCCGCTATGACGGTCTGATTGCCCCATACTCTAACCGTGGGAAGGTCGATATTGTCGCTCCTGGTGGAGATCCCAATGTAGATCAGAATGGAGACGGTTATAGCGACGGCGTTCTCCAAGAAACCTTCTGCTACGATTCTTTTACGTTGTGGTTGTATTACAACTGGTTAGGTATCAGCTTTTACGATCAGTTCTGCGATGTCTGGTACTCAGGGACCTCAATGGCTTCTCCTCACGTGGCTGGAGCAGCCGCCCTCCTGTTGGGAGAAGATCCTAGTCTTGAACCACCGGACGTACGTGATTATCTGACGAGCACGGCTCGGGACCGCGGAGCAGTCGGAAAAGATACCGTGTATGGTTGGGGAGTGCTTGATGTAGGGGCAGCTCTTGCGGCGTTGAATGGTGGCGCTCCGCCTTCAGGTGAGTGCACAGTCAACGCGGATTGTAATGACGGTCTGTACTGCAACGGCATCGAGACGTGCGTCAGCGGCACGTGCCAGGCTGGGACGCCAGTCAATTGTAACGACGTGTTCGCTTGCACTGTCGACTCGTGTAACGAAACAACCGATGCATGTGATCATATTCCCAATAACGCGCTCTGTAATGATGGTGCGTACTGCAACGGTGCGGAAATCTGTAATGCCACCGCTGGCTGCCAGTCGGGGACGCCAGTGAGCTGCAGCACCGGATCTTCATGTAATGAGGCTACTGACCAGTGCACCCAGGCCGTGACTTGTTCGAATTTAAACCGAAGGGCCTGCAACGCTGAGTCGACGTGCCGGTGGAGGAAGGGCACGTGCATAGCCAGGTAGAATAGCTCGCGCGTGACCTTTTGAGGGGGAGCACCTCGCTCCCCTTTTTGTTTGTGCACCTCTTTCTTGAACCGCAACAGGAAAACGCTCCGCTATACCTCCCGCCTTTGACGGTGGCTTAGTGAGAATGGTATCAAGAACAAATATTCCATAGGTGGTGGGACAATCTACGTCAGCGTGTGGATGTTGACGTTCGATGAGAGCTTTTATGCGTATATTGGTGGTTGGGTTGGTTTTTCTGGCTGAGCTTTTTATGGTTGGTTCAGTAGGAGCTGAGGACGTGCTGAGTGAGAAAATTGCTGATACCCTGAAAACTTCGCAGTACATTTATGTCGCGACACGTCGCATGAACGGACAATGGAGTACAGCTGCGCCGGTGTGGTTTATGTACGAAGATGGGAAGGTGTACTTCACGACGTCCCCCAGCAGTCACAAGGCCTATCGCATTCGTCGCGGGAGTCCAGTCCAGATCTGGGTGGGGAAAAGAGATGGCCCGTACTTTGAAGGGCAAGCCGAACTCATACGAGACCCCGATCTCACCAATCGGATGGGAGAGGTCTACAGTCAAAAATACTGGATTGCCTGGTTAGGATTTTTCCGCCCGCGGCCAGCCCGTGTTGGTTCTGGGAAAACGCTCGTCGTGAGGGTGACGCCAATCGCCGAGGCTCAAAAGCAAGAGGATACCGGCGAATAAGAAAGGACTTTTGCCTAAATCGATTTGGGCCAATACTCGATTCGCAGTCGAACCGGCTTTCTGTCGCTTTCCAGTTTCTGAGCCGTTTTTTCGATGCGCTTCATCCCCTCGTTTTGGTCATTAGTGGCCAGGACCAAATTGTATTGCACTGCAATACTGGTGATGAGTAGGTCCCTCTCGTCGATTCCCAAACTCTTTCCCGATACCCGCTCAACAAGCTCTTCGGGGAGTTTTTCCTTATAACCTCCGCGCGCCTTTCTGGTTCCATAATCACGCCACAGCTGCGCCCGCAGGAGAGCATAAGGTTCGACGGTGTTGTCATCGACAGGGAGATGGTGAGGATACCGTGCAAAAAAATTTCGTACTGCCTTCGTTTCTTCCTCACTTTTGCCTGTATAGCCAGCTATACCGAATTCAATCTCTGCTATAGCAATGACGGGAAGAAATACCGGTCCGTTCTGTATTGCTTGGAAATTTGTGAGAAGTGCAGGGTATCGTGGGTCTTTGGGTTTGAAGAGAATCAAGATGACATTGGTATCCAGAAGATAACCCTCTGTTTCTTCCACCTATTCGACCTCCTGCAGCGCTTCAATAAGATCAAGGTCTGTGATCTGAGGGGCGTTGCGGAGAAAGAAATCTACCCGGCATTTTTCATATTCCGGTGAGATATACATCCACAAAGGGAGGGTGGGTCGAAAAGATTCAGGGAAATATTCTGTGAAGGGAAATGGCACGGAACGTTGCGCGCCACGAAAAAAGTCCAAGAGTTGTCGTTCCAGTCGTGGCGGAAGGTTGTAGGCTTTCAGTACCAACGCATCAATCCGTAACAGTGCTTGTCGTGCACGTTCAACGGAGGAAGACGAGTCCTTAGTGAACAAACTTCCCGCAGCTGGTAAGTTTGCAATGAGGCGAAGGTAGTGATCGACGGCACGGTCGAGTGCTTCGATCTCTGTGGCTCCAAGCCGAGGGAGAGGAATATTCTGAAGCACATGTTTTGGAATATGCTTGTCATTAACGTGGACAGCAACAAAGGCACCCGCGATTGGTGCATTTAGGACGGTCGTCAAACTCTTTATTGTCCAATGGGGATCTCTTAGCCACAGAGCATGAAAATTCTTTGTACACACCAGCCCGGTTTCCTCTGGGAACGCTGCAATCTTCCACGGCCCTCGAGAAACCCGAGCTGCGTTTAGTATGACCTTTGGCTTGTCCCACGGGAGATCAAAGGCATTACGCCTTCGGTCTTCTGGTTTTATGGAAAGGTACTCGCTCGGTGGAGTCTGGAAACACCAAAAGTTCCCTGCCGCACTATTCAGTCCACGTTCGAACCCCGGCTTTTTTGTCGGCGATAGATATTTTCCTGGATCAAACGGAGACTGCCATTCAATGCCTCTGTGGATTTCAGCTACTTCTCCCAGGCGAGGATAATGTGATAATCGATCCCAGATTTCTCGCAATGCGATAATGACAAAACTCTCTTCGGCCTCTGCGGTGGTTTTTGCCTGGCTTTCTCTGCGAGTGCACCTGTACTCGGTTAGAAATCGTTCGCGATCTTTGTCTGCTACTTCGGTGTAGGAGATAGTTACATGGGTACGAGTAGTGAAAGATGGTTCCGTTGCGATCAACAATGCAGATTCTACTTGAGAGATACGAAAGACTCGGTCTGGGAGCGCAACAACCTCAATTGCCTGAAAGCGCTGGGCCAGTAATCGTCGAATCTCTTGGTAACTCTTCCCATCAATAAATTGTCGTGGCAGTACGACGCCAAGCATTCCTTGTGCAGGTAAGTGCTTAAGCACACGGTGCAGAAACTCTACTGGTTGCAAGACTGAGCGGCGCTCTTGGTACTTTTCCCGTTCAGAAAACGTGAAATCCTCAAACGGCGGATTGCTGAGAACAATCCGTGCTTTGCGGAGCGAGGAGAGAAATTTTTCCGAGACAAAAACATCCTCTGGGTAAATCCGCCAACCGTTGTGATTGGGGAAGTCTGCCAGCATCAAGCAGAGGGTTGCCACCTCTCGGGCAAACGGGTCGAGTTCAAAGCCCTGCAGCATTCTCACGAAATAGCGATGCCGCTCGGTTGCATTCATGTCGCTTGGCAATAGTTCGCGTAGACGTTGGAGGGCTGCCACCAGGAAGATTGCATGTCCGGCAAACGGCTCAACCACTCGCCGCTCACTTTCAGCGAGTTTCTCAAACGGCAAACGATGCACGATGTAGCGAGCAACGCTGTGTGGCGTGCTGTGAATACTCATTTCTTTCCGCGTTGCTTTGTCCACAAGCGTGTGCTCATAAATGTACGCTAACACTTCTACGGAAAGATTACGGAAATCGACACGACTCCAGAGATTCCGAGCAATCACTGTCTGTGTTTCCTGGTCCTGCAGAACTGGTCCCTGCTGTCCATAGTAATGGTCAATGTCGGAGAGGAC
Source organism: Binatia bacterium (assembly GCA_050187625.1). Classification (GTDB taxonomy): domain Bacteria; phylum Desulfobacterota; class Binatia; order Bin18; family Bin18; genus JBFWXH01. The sequence goes on along the minus strand of JBFWXH010000039.1, from coordinate 17,765 downwards.
CTTCTTTACATCAGGTGCGTCTGAAAGCGAGCGAAACTGTGGTGCTCCACGGTCGCGCAAGACCTTCGCTGCAAGAAAGCGAAAAACTAAGCGAAACAATTCCTGTTCGTTCGGCTGGTGAGAGGTGTTTCGTTTGTAGACTTTTGTGGCCTCAGCAATAACCTCGCTGAGTAGGGCGTTCAGCTTGGTACTGATCTCGCGTTCAAGCGCAGGGATGAGACCCAAGTCAATAAAATCCAACTGACGTGGGGGTGGCTGAAAATGTGCGTTTTTGAGGCGGAGAATGCCGTGGTAAGACCACTCGTCTTTGTGTTCTCGGAACACACGTTCCACGTCCTTCGGTAGAATGTATTGATGCTCGACGCTTGCGTTCGGCTCTCGTCCCACTCGCCAGAGGGTGAGGGCCTCTGGTCGAATCTCAAAGGCAAGAGGAGCCCCGAGCGCCCGACAATCATGCACGAGGTCAGCACCTGACTTGCCGTTAGCAATGAGGATGGCAAAGCAGGCACTGTCATACGATTGAGGAGTGCACCCAAAGGCAGCTGCAGGTATCACCTTTTCAGGGGTGCCTGGGAGAAACCAGTCTACAAAAGAGTAAGGTTGAGGAAGAAGCTCGTCTTTGTATCCTAGTTTCTCCAGGTTAAGGACGACCTGGCGGTAGAGTTTCTCTTGAATGTCGCTTACGAAAACGGCAGGCATGTTTTTTCTCTACCTCGCTTCTCCTGTCATGATGCGGTGAATATATCGGAAAGACGAATCCCTTCATAATCTCGTCTCTCACGACTAAAACATGCTGCCTGGCTATCTCCCACCAAACTTCGCCGTCCGCTTCTCTAAAAACGCGGCAATGCCTTCGCGACCGTCAGTCGTGTGCGCGCGTGCCGCAATTGCCTGTGTTTCCAGCTCCATCTGTGTTTCCAGCGTCTCGCTGAAGCCACTATGGAGAAGTCGTTTCGCCGCACCAAGCGCACCTGTAGCACCAGCAGCAAGCTGTGTTGCTAACGCATCAGCTTCCGCTTGTAAGTTAGCATCGGGCACCACTTTCGTCACAATGCCCCACTCCATTGCTTCTTGGGCAGTGAGCACCCGATTGGTCAGGGTGAGTTCGAGCGCGCGCTTCAACCCAACGATGCGTGGAAGAAAATAGGTTGACGAACCGTCAGGGGTGAGGCCCACGCGTGTATAGGCCATGGTAAACTTCGCTGACTCCGCGGCAAGGACAAGGTCGCAGAAGCAACAGAGACTCATGCCCGCGCCCCCAGCAGTCCCATTCACTGCGGCAATGACCGGCGCGTCCATCCGGGTAAATCGGGACACGGCAGCGTGCAAGTACGTTGTCACTTCTTTGAGATGATAGGGCATATTCTCGCCTTGGGCGGCAAAACTCTTCAAATCGCCACCACCAGAGAACAGGCGGCCGGTGCCGGTGAGGATGACAGCACGAATCTCGGGGTCTTCGCTACAGCGCAAAGCGGCATGCATGAGATCTTTGCCCATGTCGGCATTTAAGGCATTCGCCGACTCGGGCCGGTTCATGGTAATCCGCGCAACGTTGTCTTTGACATCAAAGAGAATGGTTGAGTATTGCATAGTGAGCCTCCGCTAAAAAATACGTAAAACGTAAAGAGTAAAACGTAATACGTAAAAGGGGCGGGGATGGTTACGCATTACGTTTTACGGTTTATGCCTTCAGAAACTCCGCAATCGCCTGACCAATCTCGGCTGGCGAATCCTCTTGAATAAAATGCAGCCCTGTGACTGTCACTTCCTGTTGATTCGGCCAGGTCCGACAAAAGTCGCGTTGCTTGCCAGTCAAAATCATCCCTGGGTCAGCATTGACGAACAGTTTGGGAATCGAGCTGATTTTCAGCCATTGCCCGTAGCTGTCGACAATCGCCACGACATCTGCCGGTTCCCCTGCTATGGGAATCTGTCGTGGCCAGGTCAGCATCGGGCGGCGCACTTCTCCAGCTGTAAGATACGGGCGGCGATACATAGCCATTTCTTCTTCGGTGAGCTTACGTTGAATGCTTGACGGAAGAATCCGCTCGACAAAGATGTTCTTCTGCAAGACGACTTCTTCCCCGGCGGGTGAACGCATAATCTCGAAGATCTTCCGCGCGGCCTCTGGCCATTCATCCCAATTGAGTGATTGCACGATGGCTTCCATATACACGAGGGCGTTCACGCGGTCTGGATGACGCTGTGCCCAGTAAAAACCCAATGCCGATCCCCAATCGTGGATCACCAACGTGACATTTTTTGCGAGCCCCATCGCCTCAAACCACGCATCAAGATACCGTGAGTGATCGACGAACCGATAGGAACCGCTGGGATTCTTGCCCGACTCGCCCATGCCAATGAGATCTGGGGCTAAACAGCGTCCCAACTTTTCGACGTGCGGAATAATGTTACGCCACAAGTACGATGACGTGGGATTGCCGTGGAGGAAGACAATCGGGTCACCGACACCAGCGTCAACATACGCCATCTCGGAGTCGAGCACTTTGATCCGACGACGAGAGTAGGGATCGTGAGCAGAAATGGTTTGGGGCATGGTACCTCCTTAAAACGTAAGGCGTAAAGCGTGATACGTAAAACGTAATACGTAAAACGTAAAAGGGGAGCGGGGTGGTTACGGATTACGTCTTACGTTTTGTTCTTGGTTACGTATGACGCTTTACGTTGGCAATCTCCGCCATCAATTGATACGCCTGTGGTTGCGAGGCTTGTATCAGCATCGTCGTCACCCCACATTCTTCCCAGGCTTTGTAGCGTTGGCGAATACGGGCCTCGGGGCCACACAATGACAGCTCATCGCAGAGTTCATCCGGGACTAACGCGGTTGCTTCTTGTTTGCGGCCTGAGAGATAGAGATCCTGAATCTTGGCAGCAATCTCGCCATAACCGTAGCGCGAGATCATCTCGTTATGGAAGTTCTTGTTCTTTGCGCCCATACCACCAACATACAAGGCCAGGGTTGGTTTCATTTGGGCAAGGCAGGCTTTGACGTCGTCACCGATCACGACAGTGCAACCGGCGGCGATATCAAAATCTTTCCATGACTTGCCATTCCCGGCCCGGCGAAAGCCTTCTTCAATGGTTGGGCGGAACATGTTCATCCGTTGTGGGGAAAACCAAATCGGCAACCAGCCATCGGCAACTTCGGCAGTGAGACGGACACTGTTAGGTTGCATGGTGGCAAGATATACGGGTAACTGCCGGCCATGCAAAATTGACTTGAGCGGTTTCCCAAGCCCGGTAGCAGTCTCACCACGATAGGGGACTTGATACGCTTTCCCCTCCAAAACAACCGGATCTTTCCGTTCCCATATCTGCCGTAGGATCTGCACATACTCGCGCAGCCGAACGACCGGCTTGTCGTACGGCTGTCCATGCCATCCCTCGACGACTTGTGGACCAGACAGTCCAAGGCCAACCAAAACCCGTCCTCCACCAGCAAGCGCATCCAGGGTGGACATGGTCATGGCGCACATCGCCGGTGTGCGGCCTGCAAGCTGCATAATGCCGGTGCCGAGTTTGATCTTAGTCGTCTTTGCTGCAAGGTAGGCAAGAGGTGTTACCGCGTCTGAGCCATAGGCCTCTGCTGTCCAGACCGAATCGTACCCCAGTCGTTCCGCTTCCAGGACGAAGTCGACCGGGACTCTTACCTCACCACCCGAATAGCCAATGCTAATCCCTAGCTGCATGTTCATCTCCTGCGTGCTCTGTGGTGGAGCACGTCTTCACTCCTTTTTCGCGAAAGACGTCTTGACCACATGTCTCTTCACCCTGGTCACTGCTACCCCTGGCGCGTAAGGAGGTCAATTAGGGGATGAGCAACTGTAAAGGTTGGCTACCGCATCGCCACCGCTTGCACCTGCTTGTAATCTGTCCAGCCTTGGAGAGTTTTTATGACTCCGTCCTGCACCAAGGTCGTCATTCCCTGAGCGATTGCCACAGTCAGCAGCTCTGCGACCGGGGCGCGGGCATGAATAAGACTTTTGATTTCCGCTGTGGAAACTAAAAGCTCATGTAATCCCATCCGTCCTTTGTAGCCAGTGCGACGACATGCCGCACAGCCCCTTCCGCGGTACAGTCGAAAGTTCTCATCATAGGTGACGCCCAGGGTGGTGAACGCCTCCTCACCATAGCCGTACGCGAGCGCGTCATACTCTTCTTTCGCTGGATGATACGATTCTTTACAAGAGGCACACAGCGTTCGCGTGAGCCGCTGCGCCAGGACACCGAGCAACGCATCAGCAAACAAGAAGGGGTCCATCTGCATCTCAAGGAGACGGGTGACGGTCTCGACTGCACTGTTGGTGTGCAGCGTGCTGAGAATCAGATGCCCAGTCAGTGAGGCTTCAATACTGATTTCTGCTGTTTCGCGATCGCGAATCTCGCCAACCATGATGATGTCAGGATCGGCACGGAGAAAGGACCGCATGGCTGCGGCGAAATCCAGGCCGATGCGTGGGTGGACCTGGAGTTGACGTAGACCATACTGGGTAATCTCGACCGGGTCTTCAGCGGTCCAGATTTTTCGCTCTGGCGTATTCAGTTGGGCGAGTGCAGAATGCAGGGTGGTCGTTTTGCCCGAACCGGTCGGGCCAACACAAAGAATCATGCCATAGGGTTTTGTCAAGAGCTGTTTGAACTGTTGCAGATTACGCTCTGCCATCCCCAGGTTATCGAGTAGGATGGGTTCTTTGGCGGTGAGTACCCGGAGGACAACATCCTCATTGTCACTGCCGGCGGTGGGCACGGTCGCGACGCGCAACTCAATTTCACGGTCAGGAACGCGAAATTTGATCTTGCCGTCTTGCGGTTTCCGTCGTTCAGCGATGTCGAGCTGGGCCATGACTTTGAGGCGAGAGGCAAGGGGCCGCCGGTAGCGGGCAGGAACCTCAAGTGACTTTTCACAACGCCCATCGATACGGAAACGCACGACCGCTTGGCGGTGGGGGCCATAGGGTTCGATATGCACGTCCGACGCCCCGAGTTTGTAGGCGTCGTTGATAATCTGGTTGACCAGACGCACGATTGCGCTGTCGTTTTCATCGACCGGTGCCTCGCCGCCACTACTACCAACTTCTGATCCCTCCGCGGCGAGTTGCCCCAGGATGGCAGTCAGTGGCGCTTGCGCGGCTCGTTCTTCGCTCGCGGCGTCGATCATACTGACAATGTCATCTGGCAAACCGACAAAAAAGCGTAGCTTCTTCGCTTGAAAAAGGCGGCGAATGTCGCGTTTTTTCTCAAACGAAAGCGGATCGTCAATGACAATGTCGATAGTGTCGTCGGTCTCGCGTAAGGGCAACCAGCAGTGTGAACGAAAATAGTTCAGGCTTAACCCCTGCAAGAGATCGTGATGAATGACGAACTGCTGATCGGCGAGAAAGACGGGGCAGCGGTAAAAGGTACTAAGTGCGTCGCCGATTTCCTTTTTACTCAGATGATAGGTGCCCATCAGTACGGTTTCCAGGCTGAGCTGTTTCTCGCGCGCTTCGACGATGGCTGCATCAAGCTCCTGTTGGCTGAGCAGGTTGCTGGTGACGAGCGCATCGAACTTTGCTGGGCGTCGCCGCGCTAACTGGTACTGGTTCTGCAAAGCGATTCCCAAGGTTTGGGCTAACTCTTGGACCTGTTGCTCGTCTTGGCGTGTGAAACGCTCGGCGCCCTTTTTGTTGATGAGTTGTATGACACCCGTCAAGGTGTTGTGTGGTGGGGCACTCACCGGTACGGTCAAGACCTGTTTCGTGCGCAATCCACTGCGGAGATCCCAGGAGCTATCAAACGTCAACAGCGGACTCACACGCGTGAGTTCTCCCTTATCGTAGGCATTCGTCACGTTCACCGTTATCCGGTTCTGAGCAACAAACCCGACGATACTCTGATTGTTCAGTGGGACCCGGATTTCACGAATCTTGTCGAGATCGGAGAATTTTGAATAGACCTCCTTCCGGCCATAATCGACCGCATAAATCGCTAGCCGCTCGGCATCGAAGAGACTCAACATCTCCGCGTGGAGGGCAATAAGGATTTGATCCACATCCTTTGCTGCATGGATATGATTGGTGACGTGCTTGAAACGTTCGTCATAGGCAACCTGTCGTTGCAAAGCGGCGAGGGTTGGGGAAAGGGAGCGGTCCGGGTTCATCAGGTATCCTCCCTGTACGGTATCGATTGCTGCGGTATCGCACTTCTGGCCTCACGTTGTCAACGTTGACTGCGCATGCTCTTCCCTTTGCCTCCTAGGCGTGGTGTGCTAGAGAACCTCCTCATGAATTTGGCGCAAATTTTTTGGCAACAGCTCACGCAAACTGCAAGCAAGGTGATTCTGGAGCGGCTTGAGCCTGACGGCACGGTGTCCTGGCAGCAAAGCCGGGCAGCACTTCGTGATGAAGCCTCGCAGTGGATGGCAGCACTGCAAGCCGCTGGCGTCGGACCAGGGGATCGGGTCGCCGTCTCGCTGGGAAAATCTTCCGGTCTCGTGACCGCGCATTTGGCAATCTTGGGGGTAGGGGCGGGTGTGGTTCCGCTCAATCCCGCGCTCACGGCGCGCGAAACTGAAGCTGTGCTCAGCCGTGCGGACGTGCGGTTGGCGATTACCCATCCTGATACCATCACTCGTGCACCAGAAGTGGTAAGCGCGGTCCGTGGACCATGGTGGGTGGTTGGTGATACCCAAGGTCTTCCCACAGGAGTGGTCTCCCTGACCTCGGTGGTGAGTGCAAGGCGACCAGGAGCCACACCGGTTGACCGCAGTGATGATGACTTGGCGTTGTTGCTGTTTACGAGTGGAACGACCGGGGCTCCCAAAGGCGTAGGATTGACCCATCGTAACCTGCAATCGAACTTGCAGGCGCTGTTGGTTGAGACATGGGAAATGCGCGACAGTGATCGGCTCTTGCACGTGCTGCCACCACATCACTTGCATGGCCTTGGCCTTGGTATCTATGGAACTCTCTACGTTGGAAACGCGGTGGTCTTTATGGAACGGTTCGACCCAGCTCAGACCCTACGGGTATTGGGGCCGCACCGCATCTCGGTGTTTATGGGGGTGCCGACCATGTATCACCGCATGCTCGAAACCTTCGATAGCGATACCGCGTTAGGGAATCAGGTGTCGATGTCCGCAATGCGGGTGTTCACCTGTGGATCGGCCCCGTTATCGCCGGAAACCTTTCGTCGTTTTCGCGAACGATTCGGCTTCACGATTGTTGAGCGCTATGGCTTGACTGAGACGGCGATCAATACCTCGAATCCGCTGCATGGTCCCTGCAAATCTGGCAGTGTCGGACGGCCGCTTCCTGGCGTTGAGATCGCTATTTTCGATCCCCAGACTCATCAACAACTAGAGACTGGAGAGACTGGAGAGATCTGCGTACGGGGGCCTAATGTCTTTAGCGGGTACTGGAACAATGCGGAAGCAACCGCTGCGGCATTTCATCAAAACTGGTTTCGCACGGGCGACCTCGGAGCGTTCGATGCCGATGGCTATGTCGCTATTTTGGGACGTATCAAGGAACTCATCATTGTGGGGGGGACCAATGTGACTCCCGGAGAAGTGGAAGCGGTTCTCGAAACCGAGACCGGTGTTGCCGAGTGTGCGGTCGCTGGTATTCCTGACACGGATTTAGGCGAGCGCATCACCGCTTTTATCGTGCCACGCACGGGAGAAGAGACGTCGACATTAGAGCAACGTCTGCGTACCAAAGCCGAACGAGATTTGGCGCCGTACAAACGTCCACGAGCTTATCGCTTTGTCGCTGCAATTCCGCGCAATGCAATGGGCAAAGTGGAGCGGGCAAAACTACGGGAACAGAAGTAGGAGTCAGTAGCAAGAGGCAAAAAATCCCTTTTGCTGACCGCTGAGAGCTGACTGCTGAGCACTACGAAGAGAGGAAATCTATGCGACTTGTATCTTATGAACGCAATGGTCAATGCAGTATTGGCGCATTGACAACGTTTGGAATAGTAGACTTCCCCACCGCGTCTGGTGGGGCCTTACCAGATGATATGCTGACGTTTCTTCGCCAAGGGGAGAGCGCATTAACTCAGGCCCAGAATATTGTGGCCAAAGGCGGTTCTGCGATCTCATTGAAAGAGGTGCGCTTGCTGGCGCCGATTCCCAAGCCGGGCAAGATTATTGGCATTGGCCTCAACTATGCTGATCATGCGGCAGAAGGAGGACGAGAAAAGCCTAAATATCCGATGATTTTCACCAAAGCAGTGTCTGCGGTTATTGGCAATGGCGAGGCGATTTGCTTGCCCTACGTGACCGGGATGGTGGATTTTGAGGGAGAACTCGCCGTCGTCATTGGCAAACGTGCGAAAGAAGTGTCGAGCAAAGAGGCGCTTAATTATGTGGTTGGGTATACCATCTGTAACGACGTAAGTGCGCGTGATTACCAAGAACGAAGCAGCCCGACCGCGGGAAAATCGTTCGATACCTTTGCCCCACTGGGGCCAACGATCGTCACGAGAGATGAGATTCCTGACCCACATGACCTCGATATCCAGACCACCGTTAGCGGTGAGGAGATGCAACATTCCAACACGCGCCACCTCATTTTTAACGTTAACTACTTGATTGATTACTTGTCCCATATCTTTCCCCTGGAACCAGGAGATGTGATTTCTACAGGGACACCCGCGGGTGTTGGCTGGTTCCGTACTCCACCACGTTTTCTCAAGGTTGGGGACACGGTGCGTATCGAGATTGAAAAAGTCGGAATACTGGAAAACCCGGTGATTGCTTCATAGAGATCTCCCCGTGCAGTAGGGAAAACTGTAATGGTTTTCCCTGGTTCTATACTTTTCTCCCCGTACCTATAGCAACGGACCTTGGTCTTTGCGTTCCGTCTTCCATCTGCGCTATATACTTAGAAAAGGTGTTGGTTTTCCTTGTACAATGGCCAGGGGAAGTACGGATCTGATGAGCAAGCACGTACTCGCAGGTGGGAAGAACACTGATGCACGGTGAGGACAAAACTAAAGAGCAGCTTCTCCAGGAAGTAACGGCTTTGCGCGAGCGTGTAGCGGTACTCGAAGTCAGAGAGGCGGAGCGACGCGAGGCGGAAAATGCCTTGCGTATTGCGAAAGAATATGCCGAAACAATCATCAACAGTTCACTTGACATGATCATTGCAGTGGATCGACAACGGTTGATTACCGAGTTTAATCCAGCGGCAGAACAGGCCTTTGGATATTGCAAAACCGAAGTTATTGGGCGTCCAGCTGATCTCTTATATGCTGATCCGCTTCAGGGAGAAGGGATCCATAAGGCGACCGTCCTGCGTGGCGGACTGTCAACCGAAATCCGTAACAAACGTCGTAACGGCGAAATTTTCGATTCACTGCTTGAGGCCTCTTTGCTGCGCAGTCCGGACGGTGAGATCGTTGGGATTATGGGTGTGGGGCGTGATATTTCCGAACGAAAACGGGCGCGGGAAACGCAGGCCCGTTTAACCGCGATTCTCGAAGCGACCCCTGATGCCGTTGGTATTAGTGTTCTCAGTGGACAGATGTTGTACCTCAATCGTGCTGGCCGGAAATTGTTAGGGATTGATGACGACCAGCTTCTGGCAGCTGTGAACGTGCTCGACTTTCATCCTGAAGATGTTCGTATACGTTTGAGTGAGATCTTGCCGACAGTGATCCACAATGGGCAGTGGAGCGGAGAGACGACGGTTCGTACAAGCCAGGGGCGAGAGGTCCCAGTGTCGCAAGTGATCTTAGCACACAAGGACCATGAAGGAGTCGTGCAGTTTTTTTCAACGATCATGCGTGACATCTCTGCGCAAAAGCAAGCGGAGACAGCGATTCGTGAGTCCGAGGAAAAATATCGAGAGCTGGTCGAGAACATTGCTGAGCTGATTTATATCGTCGATGTAAACGGGATAGTGACGTACATCAGCCCAGTTATCAAAGCTATGGGCGGGTATGATCCACAAGAGATTATTGGGCAGCCTTTCACAAATTTTATTCACCCGGACGATCTTCCCGGGCTACTAGAGAGTTTCCAGCGGACGATTACCGGAGATCTCCATGCCAGCGAGTTTCGTGTCTGCACGCAATCGGGAGACTTTCTGTGGGTACGCAGCGCTAGTCGCCCGATGTGCCGAGACGGGACAATTGTCGGTTTGCGTGGCGTGTTGACTGATATAACCGAGAACAAGCGGGTTGAAGCTGCCCTGCGCGAAAGCGAAGAGCGGTACCGGAATCTCTTTGAGAACGCGAATGATGCCATTGCCACGTTTACCATTGATTCCGTATTCACGAGCTGTAATCGTGGTGCTGAACGGATGTTAGGCTGGAGGCGCGAAGAAATCGTCGGTCAGCATGTCAGCAAAGTGTTGACTCCTGTGGCGTTTGCCCTCGTAGAAGAACGCACACGACGCTTCCTGGCAGGTGATAAACCGGCCTCTTCTACATTTGAAGTGGAGTTTATTCATAAAGATGGTCGCACTGTGCCGATTGAAGCGCGCACTCGCACGATTCGTGATAGCACGGGAAAACCGATTGGGTTTCAAGGGATTTTCCGGGATGTCTCGGCGAAGAAAGCGCTGGAGCGGCAGCGGAGCGACTTTCTCGCCATGTTGGCGCACGATATCAAAAATCCGCTGGCAGCGATTCTCGGCTATGTCGATTTACTCCAGCAAGACAACGCGGGCTTGTCGTCTCTTGAAGGGGAATTTATCCAACGTATTCGCGAGAACGCGCAGGCCATTCACTCGTTGATTAGCAATTATTTAGACTTGGCGCGGGCCGAAGCAGGGACTGTCGTGTTGCAGAAAACCCTCCTGTCTCTTGACGTTATTTTGCAGCGAGTGGTGCAACAGTATGCGGGCATCGCGCAACGCCATCATGTGAATTTGTCTTTAGAGATTGCTGAGAAGTTGCCACTGTGTAGTGCTGATGGAATGGCCTTAGAGCGCGTGTTTTCCAACTTAATACGGAATGCGCTGAAATTTACTCCTGAGACCGGACAGATCGTCGTGCGGGCCCAGCGCTGGCAACCGAAGCCGGGTGAGGATCGGGATAGTACGCCACCCTCTGTGTCTTCATCGCCAGAGAATTCGGGGATTGTAGTAGAAGTTGTCGATACAGGGCCTGGGATTGCGGCAGAAGAGATCCCACTCCTCTTTCAAAAGTATCACCCGTTTGCACATGGGCGGGATCATGAAGGCACGGGGCTAGGACTATTTGTCGTCAAAACCTTTGTCGAGGCGCACGGTGGATGGGTGGAAGTTGATAGTACGTTAGGGCGTGGCGCCTGCTTTCGTGTGGTCTTGCCTGCATTGGCGAACTAACTGGTACCCAGCGGGTGTTGTTCCCTGACCCTCAGTGCTCCTGATCAGTGTTGGTGGTTGAAGTATTCTGTGTCTGTGGCGCAAATCCGCGGCGCAGTGTATTTTCGGTTACCACGCGGGGTTCGAGAAATTGCAAGAGATAATCTGGACCACCAGCTTTCGAGCCGATGCCAGAGAGCCCTAAACCGCCAAAGGGTTGTTGGCTGACAAGCGCGCCGGTGATCTTCCGATTGATGTACAGATTGCCTACCCGGAATTCACGTTGTGCCTGCGCAATGTGGGCTGGGCTGCGAGAATAAAGACCACCAGTGAGGGCATAGGGAGTGTCAAGCCCGATGTCGAGCGCTTCAGCGAAATCTCGTGCTTTCAGAACGGCCAAGACAGGGCCAAAAATTTCCTCTTGGGCGATGTGCGCTGTAGGGGCAACGTCAACAAAGATAACGGGACCGACGAAAGTCCCAGTGTGTGGGCCGTCCAGTTCCAGTGCGACTTGGGCTTCCTGTTTCCCGATCTGGATATAGTGGTGCACCTTCTGTTGCGCCTCGCTGTCGATCACAGGGGGGACAAACGTGCCGGGCTCGTCGGCGGGACCAATCCGCAGACTGCGTGTCGCTTCGATCAACCGTTTGACAAACACGTCGTAGACTTGTTCGAGCACAATCACGCGTGAACAGGCAGAGCATTTCTGCCCAGCATAGCCAAAAGCAGAGGTAACAGTCCCCAAGACCGCTTCGTCGAGGTCAGCATCATCATCGACGATGATCGCATTTTTCCCCCCGAGTTCGGCGATCACTTTTTTGATGCCTCGTTGCCCTTCTCGCGTTTGCGCTGCCAGGGCATTGATCCGTAAGCCGACAGCCTGTGAGCCAGTGAAGGCAATGAGATTTACCTGCGGATGGGTCACCAGATACTCGCCGACTTCCTCCCCCCGACCGGGCAGATAGGTGAGCACCCCAGGGGGAAGGTCAGCGCTCTGGAAAATCTCCATGAGCTTCGCGGCGATAACCGAGGTTTGTTCGGCTGGTTTCATGATCACCGTATTGCCGCTGACCAGCGCGGCTGCCGTCATACCGGTGAGAATAGCTAAGGGAAAGTTCCATGGAGCGATAACCACCGCGACTCCGCGAGGTTGGTAAAAGTACTCGTTAACCTCGCCAGGAAGATCGTCCAACTGTCGGGCTGGGGCGAGACGTAACATTTCTTGTCCATAGTAACAAAGAAAATCGATAGCCTCGCACACATCTGCATCTGCCTCGCGCCACGGCTTGCCCGCTTCTAACACGATCCAGGCCGCGAGTTCGGTCCTTCGTCGCCGCATTGCATCAGCAGTGCGAAACAATACGGAAGCGCGGTGTTCTGCTGGGGTCTCTCGCCATCCGGGAAACGCCGCGCGGGCAGTAATGACACTTTGCTCTGCGTCACTTGTTGTGGCTTGGGCGACCCGACCAACAATTTCGTCGGGACGTGACGGGTTATGAGAAACAATTTCTCCCCATGTTGTTACCGCCTGACCGTTGATGAGTAAGGGATACGCCTGACCCAACTGCTGACGAACGGAGGTTAACGCGGCCTGGAAGTGCCGGCGGTTTTCTTCCTGTGCGAAATCAAGTTCTGGTTCATTATGAAACGGTTGCTGGGCATCGGACTGCGCTGAGACGTGAGTGGTACGGGAAGCAGGGAGTGGATGATCGTTATGATGACGCCCCTGCTCAACCGGACTGCGCAAAAGTTCGTCTATGGCCGCGTGCTCAACGAAGCTTTGACGTAAAAAGGAATCGTTGGAGGTGTTTTCTAGCAAGCGTCGCACGAGATACCCCATGCCGGGGAGTAACTCACCGAACGGGGCATAGACACGGACGCGTTGCCCAAGCTGGACCAGGGTGGCCTTAATCGCATCCCCCATACCATACAGCATTTGGAACTCGATGGCGCGTTCTGGAAGATTGAGAGCGCGCGCAGTGGCGAGCGCATAGGCAATGGAACGAACGTTGTGGGTCGCGATCGCCGGACGTAGCAGTTGATAATGGTCGAGCAATAGAGTCACGAGCCGTTCAAAGTTGACATCAGTCTCCCATTTGCGGGTAAAAACAGGAATTGGCCAATGTCGCTGTTGGGCGATGACCGTTTCATAATCCCAGTACGCCCCACGGACGAGGCGAACATTGATCGGCGTGCCCCGCGTTCGTACCCACGCGAGCATATCATGGAGATCGTGTTCCGTCTCACGCAAATAGGCTTGTAAGACAATGCCCACATGGGGCCACGTGCGGAACTCTTCTTCCGCGAAAATCTCTTTACAGACACGAAGCGTGAGGTCTTTATAGCGGTACTGCTCCATATCGATCGTGACAAATGCCCCAACTTCTTTTGCAGCGCTCAAGATCGGTCGCAGTCGCTGTTTGACACAAGAGGCACTGTGTTCCGGATCAATCGCATCGAACTGTGAATAAAGAGCAGTGAGCTTGAGCGAGACATTGATACGCGGAATTGGCCCTTGGTGGTCAGAGTCGATGAGTTCGACAGAGTCCCAGCTGCGGGCTGCGTCGGACAGAGAGCGCAAGAGGGTCAGGTAGTGTTCCTGATACGCGGCGGCTTCCTCTTCACTGAGCGTGGCCTCGCCGAGAAGATCAAGCGTAAAAGCCAGACCCTGTCGCCTGAGTTTTCGTAAGGCGGAGAGGGATTCGGTAGGGGTTGCTCCGGCGATGAAACGTTGCGCCATGCGGGTCGCGTTCCGGCGGACGGCAAGTGCGACCGCCCGCGCCGGTGCAGCTCCCTGGGTTGCCAGATTGAGACCCCACTGCACAGCGATCGGAAACAGTTCCTGATGATCAAGAAAATACTCCTGCAGATGCCGTGCGACTTGGTCGCCGGTTTTGAGGAGCGGCAGCACATCGATAAAGCGGAACATTTGCACTTTCAGGGTTTCATCGTGCATACACCAATCGAGAATCTTTTCATCCCACCAGGCGAAGTGAAACACCGACGGGGATTCGGTTTGCAAGCGTGAAAAAATCTCCCGACCGAGCGTTTGGGTTTGTTGTTCAATCGCGTCCGACAAGGCCACGGCAGTCCTCCTTCCCACGTACTGTTCAGTATAGCCTTATCTCTCTGCGAGGAAGAAGTATGGGGGGCCGGATTACGGATAAGGGATAAGGGGGAATGGATAAAAGGGGAAGGGGGAAAGGATAAAGGATAAATGGGGGCCACAGATCAGTCGTGCGTCCCTCTTTCTTGTTTTCCCTTCAGCCTACGGCCTGTAACCTCGCGCCTCTTTTCCCTCTGCCTCTTTAGCCTGCAGCTTATAACCTCTCTTCCTATTTTCTGTTTCGCCGTTTCCCCTTTTCGCCCCTTTTTCTTCCCCCTGCAGCCTATAGCCTCAATAGTGTTCGGTGCTTTTTATGTAGGTGCAACAGTGGGTTCCTTCTCCCTTCGGGAGAAGGTCAGGATGAGGGGAAGGAAGAGTGGGATTTCCTTATCACATCCCCTCACCCTCGCCCTCTCCCGGCGGGAGAGGGAATTTGGTTCTACCTTGCACCCACCATCAAAATTTGTACCGAACAGTATTGCCGCCTATAGCCTCTTGTTTCTGAGCCGGTTACAGTGCGTCCCGTGCAAACGTCAACCTCAGTAAATGAACCAACAGCGACGACAGCGGTGTCGCCGTCCCGTTCTGCTCTTGCTCGCAAGGGGTTACCGATTCTGTTGGCCACACTGCTCAGCCGCCCACTCGGTTTTGTCCGTGAAGCCGTGCAAGCGGCGCTGTTCGGTGCTTCGCGGCTGACGGATGTCTTTGTCATTGCTTACAACCTGCCTGAAATGATTCAGACGTTGTTTTTCAGCGGTGTGTTAAGCAATTTCTTCGTGCCGGTTATTACCCGCTACCGGGCCCAAAAGGAAGAATTAATTGCGGTCTTTAGTGTGGCGATGAACGGTGCCATTGTTCTGGCCGTGGTGCTTGCTGGCGTATGTTATTGGGCTGCTCCAGAACTCATTACCCTTGCCGCTCCGGGGTTAGGTGGAGAGAATCGCGAACTCGCAATTTTCCTGTTTCGCTTGATGCTGCCGATGCTGGTCTTGCACTGTCTATTAGCGGTGATCAAAGGGACACTGAACAGTATCGATCATTACGCTATGCCGGAATATGCCGGAGTGTTTTTTAACCTGGCGGTGATTCTGTGCGCCGTCTTTCTTGTCCAGCAGTACGGCATTACGAGTCTGGCTATTGGTGTCGTGGTCGGCAGTGTGTTTCAGGTGCTGATCCAGGTTCCCGTGCTTGTGCAGAAAGGGATTCGGTTTCGGCCGTCCTTTGGACTGACGCACCCAGCGCTCCGCGAGATGCAAGGCTTGGTTTTGGGGGCGATCATTGCGACAGCTGTAGTTCCCATTAACGCCTTTGTGGATCGAGCAATGGCTTCCAGCTTGCCGGCCGGGAGCATTTCTGCTTTGGCCTATGCCTTTCGCGTCTTCCTGTTGCCAGTCAGTTTATTTGCGGTGCCGGTGTATACCGTGTTGCTCACCGACCTCTCGGCGGCTCATCAGCAGGGCCGCCAAGATACGTTTGGGCAACAGGCGACGGCTGGACTTTCCTTACTATTTGCCGTTGCTCTGCCGGCGACTGCGGTGTTAATCGCCCTAGCTACGCCTATCACCCGGGTGCTCTACGAACGTGGACAGTTCACGACCGACGACGTGACGCTTACCAGTCAGGCGTTGATAGGCTTTGCTGTCGGTCTGTTGGCGTATGGGACAAGTCAAGTGATGGTGCGGTTATTCAATGCCACCAAAGACACTGCTACGCCAGCGTGGGTTGGGGTCAGCTCCATTGCTTTGAATGCCTCTGGCGACTGGGTGTTTATG
The DNA here is from genome assembly GCA_050187625.1 of Binatia bacterium. GTDB lineage: Bacteria > Desulfobacterota > Binatia > Bin18 > Bin18 > JBFWXH01. The sequence continues at coordinate 1,590 of JBFWXH010000039.1, read as the reverse complement.
CAGATCTTTGGACACTGGGGCATTGCGCTCGTCACTTCCATCGTTTCCTACGTGAACACCATCGTGCTGTACCTCATTTTTCGCCGTCGTCACGGACCGCTGGACGAAAGGCTCCTAGCGCGTCGGTTTGTGACACACGCCTTGCTGGCGAGCGCAGTAGGTGGGTGTGTGTTCGTATTAGGGCGGCCACTGACGATGGTGCCAGGCTCGCTTTTGACCCCGACGCATCTGCTCCATTTCGTCGGTACTCTGGCGATCAGTGGAGGTCTTTATCTTGTGTTGGGATTGCTTTTTAAGGTTGAAGAAATACACGTGCTCAAACAGGGGCTAATGCGTCGCTTCCGTCATCATTGATGAATGCTACCAACAAGTGCGTAGACAGCGTGCGGCGTGGCAGCTACGGTTTTTCCACGTGCGGCGTCTGCCTGTGTTGCAACAGACGGTCACCGGCGAGTGCTTCATAGTAATAATTCTCTGGAGGTAAAGGTGTCCATGCGAGAACAGCAAACTGAGAGAAAAAACGCGAGCGCGGCGGGCCGCACGGACAGGACAGTATTGGCCGCAGAGGACAGCCGCGGGCCGCGAACGTTTCCGCTTCCTTTCCCCGTTTCTGAGTACGAGAGTCGTCATACTCGGGTGAAAGAAGCAATGGCAAGAGCGGGGGTAGACGTGGCGATTGTGACCATGCCACGCGACTTCCATTGGTTGACGGGCACCCGCGTCGATTTCTGGGCTGCCGAGAGTCCCCAGTGGGAGATCATCTGGGACGGAGAACCGCTCGGTATCATTCGGCACTTGGAAGCCTCCACCCATCGATGTTGTTCGTTCTTGCGGCAGTGGGTGGAGTATCCTGACGAAGGACCGGTGAATCCATACGATCCAGTGGCGTGGACCGTGAAGACCTTGAAAGCCCATAAGCTAGACACCAAGCGCATCGGTCTCAACCTGCGAGTGTTGAGCGTGGAAGAGTATCAATGGTTCAAGGAACAACTCCCGCAGGCAGAATTTGTTGACTTTCGCGTTGAGCGGATTCGCGTGCGGCGTTCGCCGTTAGAAATAGAGAGTATCCGGCGTGCGGTCAAAGTGAACCAAGACGCGCTCATGGCAACCATCGAGGCGATGCGCACCGGGTGGAGTGAATGGGGCGTGCTACGGCATCTGAGTCAGGAGCATGCGCGGTTGCTAGGAAACGAATATTTTCGCTCCGCCTCGGGTTCCACCTGCTGTCAGGTCGGCAGACACATGATGCATATGCACGCGATCCGCACGCCGACAGAAATGAAAAAGCAAAAGATCAAGCCTGGCGATGGGGTGTGGCTGGAGCCAGGGGTGTTTGTCAAGGAATACGTCGGTTGCATGATCCGCACCGTCTGGTTCGGCACGCCTCCGGAGGAAGTGAAAAGAGCAGTGGCCGCGACCAACGAAGCGCTCGAACGACTGGTGGCGGTTCTTGCTCCTGGTAAAACCGCGGGTGAGGTTGATGTTGTCGCTCGCAGTTTCTTGGATGCCCAAGGGTTCGACTTCCAACATCGGTCTGGCTACATGGCCAACGAACGATGGGCGGATGGTGGGATTCTTTCGCTGACACCG
>JBFWXH010000038.1:0-62948 GCA_050187625.1 Binatia bacterium | reverse complement strand
GATCTGTAAAAAGGGGAAATGGGTAAAAGGAAAAACACTGAAAGATTTCCCCCTTTTTGCCTCTTCGCCTTTTCCCCTTTTTCCCCAGTTTTCATCATAGTATCTGCTTCCCCATGACTTTCCCTTCTGCATCCAGTTCATACACAATCGGCACCCCGGTCCCCAGATTCAGTTCCAGCACCTGCTCAGGAGTGAGCTGATCAAGATGCATGACCAATGAGCGCAGACTGTTGCCGTGTGCAGACACCAGGACAGTCTTTCCCGCTTTGACCTCGGGAAGAATGTGCGCCTCATAGTAGGGGAGAGTGCGCGCTGCGGTATCTTGCAAGCTTTCGCCTCCTGGTGGGGCAATATCATAACTGCGGCGCCAAATGTGCACTTGTTCGTCTCCAAATTTCTTCGCTGTCTCGGCTTTATTGAGTCCTTGCAGGTCACCATAATGACGTTCGTTCAAGGCCTGATCTTTTTCGACGGGCACATCTTGTTGCCCAAGCACCTTGAGGGCGATTTCCATTGTGCGAATAGCGCGCTGGAGCACCGACGTAAATGCGAGATCAAAGTGAATGCCTGTTGCTTTCAGCTTCTCCCCTGCCTGACGCGCTTCTTCTTCACCCTTGGGCGAGAGAGGGACATCGACCCATCCCGTGAAGCGATTTTCCAGATTCCATTGCGATTCGCCGTGACGGAGTAGTACTAAAGTTCCCATGCAGCCTCCTGCCTATCGTAGGAATAGGAGTCTCTTTTACTATAGCCGAACGGCTTCGTCAGGAAGGGGAATGTTCTTTGGTCCCATCCCTTCACAAGCAGGGTAAAGGTCTGCTATCTAAGAAGGCTATAATTTCGGGATTCACCCCAAAAAGGAGTCACCGGTATGATTGTTGGCTACTTTACCGAACGGCCGTATCGCTGGATTAATGAGAACGATGTCCTTGAGCATGAAGGCTTCTTCGCACTGTCAAATAGCCTGTTTGACCGTGAGAAAGCTGCTGATGACTATAACTACTGGATTGATGAGTATTGCGAAGCCGAGGAACTCGGTTTTGATGCTTTGATGCTGAATGAACATCATGGCAACCCCTTCTGCATGGGCGGCGTGATGAACGTTGAAGCGGCGATCTTGGCACGCGTGACCAACCGGGCAAAGATCGTGTTGATCGGCAACCCACTCCCGGTTATTAAACATCCCCTGCGCATGGCTGAAGAGTTGGCCGAAATCGATCTGATCTCGCGTGGCCGCCTTGTGACTGGCTGGGTGCGCGGCGCGGGCAGCGAGCAGTTCTTCAACAACGCGAACCCTGCTTATAATCGTGAATATTTCAACGAAGCGCACGACTTCATTATTCAAGCCTGGACTAAACCCGGCCCGTGGCGTTATGAAGGTAAGCATTTCCATTATCGCCATGTCAATCCGTGGGCGTTGCCGTATCAGAAGCCGCATCCGCAGATGTGGATTCCTGGTGTGTTGAGCCCGGAAACCGTGAAGTGGTGCGCTGAGCGTGGGTATCCTTACCTCGGTCTCGTCACCAACCTCGGTCCAACCTGTGACATTTGGGATATGTATGCCGATATTGCGGCAGAACATGGCTATCAGGCTGGCCCGGAAAATTTTGGCTATTTGATGGGTGTGTTTGTCGCTGATACCGACGAGAAAGCGCAGGAACTTGGCAAAGGATTCGTATTTGGCGGTGGTGCCAATGCCTTTTCGCGACCAGAGCATACCCTGCCTCCAGGCTATAACTCCAAAGGTGCGATTCGCTTGCTTGGTCGTCGTCCTGGTGGTGGCTGGGTGGGTCTCAGTGCCGATCGCTTAAAAGAGATGCAGAGCGGCAAGAAAGAAAACGAAGGCAAGAATTTCGATGAGATCCGTGCAAAGCTTCAGAAAGCGTATGAGAAAGCGCAAGAGAATTTACTCATGATCGTCGGCTCACCAAAGACCGTCACTGAGAGAATTAAGTCAATCCTTCGTGTCTTGCGTCCCGGGATTTTCACTTTGTTCCAAGTGCAAGGCCCGGTCGGTAACGAAGATCGTCTCAACAGCATGCGCCTCTTCGCGAAAGAAGTCATGCCGGAGATTAAAGAGTTTGCCAAAGAGATCGAACTGACGAACCCGTTCCAACGCTACCCAGGTTCGGTCAAGCTGACTCCTGGGACCAAGCGTGCTCCAGTGGTTGATCGCACCCCACTGAAGTCACTCAATCTCGATACCAGCGCGACTTCGGTGTAACGACGTTGCAGAGGAGGGGACTTTCCCCGTCCTCTTGCCTATTGATTTGTGAGGGCAGTCCAGTGTGGCTGCCCTTTTTGTTTGAGTTTCCTTCAATGCAACTGTCGAGGTTCGTCGATTGGAGCGTAGCGATCGTGGCTCTCGGTTGATAATTGTGCAGCTTTCGGCATAGTCACTAGCACACGGCTTGCGCTCGCACGAGAGGCGCCCGGAGAAGGAGAGACGATGCCACGCGAAACAGTGAAAATCTATGATACGACCTTACGAGATGGTCTCCGTAACTCTGGCCTTACCATGAGCACGGACCAAAAGATCGCCTTTGCGCAGCAGTTGGAGCGACTCAACGTGGACGCGATCGAAATCGGCTATGGTGGTCCGTCTCAAGTGGAGATTATGACACAACTTGCCCAAGCAGTTACCGTGCCTGTCGTCTATGGTCTTTCGCGGGTGAATATCAAAGATGTAGATCGGGTGCTGGCAAGTGTCACCCACGCCAAGAAACCGGGCGTGAACATTTTTCACCCCGTGTCAGATGACTTCCTCCGCCGCGCCAAACGCACCCGCCAGCAAGCGATTGAGAATACGGAGAAAGCTATCGCGTATGCTCGACAGCAGGTTGACCATGTCGTGTTCGCCACCCAAGACGCATCGCGTGCCGATCCTGCGTTTCTGGTCGACATATGCAATGCGGTGACTGCGGCTGGGGCAACAAGCATCTCGATTGCTGACACCGTCAGTTATGCGGTCCCTGAGCAATTCGGGAAACTGTGCGCATTCCTCCGAGCGAACACAGTTGGAGGAGATGCGATCACCTGGAGTGTCCACTGTCACAATGATCTTGGTCTCGCTGTCGCCAATTCACTCGCCGCAGTTGAACACGGGGTGCGTCAGGTTGAATGCACCATTAACGGTGCCGGCGAAGGTGCAGGGAACACCCCACTGCAACCAGTGATTGCCGCCTTACAAAAGCGGGAAGACGTCTTCTCGTCGGTCACGACGACTATTAATCACGACCAATTGCCGGTGATCGGACACCTGCTGGCAGATATTGCTAGCCAGTCGAATTAGAAACTCGCAAGGTAGAGTGAGGAGAGAGACATGGCCCTTAAGACTCGTCAAGAATACATCAATAGTCTTCGTGACGGACGCGAAATTTATTGGGATGGGGAACGGATTACTGACATCACGACCCACCCCAAGTTTCGTATTCCGATCGAAATTGCCGCGCGTGATTTTGACTATGACGATCCCTACAAGCGTGAGATTCTCACCTACGTCGCTGACGATGGTGAGCGGACCCACCGGATCTTCCAAGTACCGCGAACAGAAGCAGACCTGCAAGCACGCATCGCCCTTGGTCACCATCTCAGTATCGTCGGTGGAGTGACCGCAGTCTTCATGGCATTGCTCAACGTGTTGGATGAAGTTGCTCAAGCCAACCCGCAGTATGCACAAAACATTGAGCGCATGTACCAATACGCCCGTGCCAACGATCTCCGCGCCGCCGAGGTGATCACCGATGCCAAGGGTGATCGCAGCCGCAAAGCCCATGAACAAGATGACCCTGATTTGTACGTGCGGATTGTCGACCGTAACGAGAAAGGCATTGTCGTGCGTGGCGCGAAACTACATATCACCGCAGCGGCGTTGGTTAATGAACTCGTCGTGATGCCGACCAAGGCCATGCGACCCGAGGAAAAAGACTACGCCGTCGCGTTCTCGATTCCGGTCAACACCCCCGGCGTGAAAATTATCAATCGCAGCTTTGCGCACGCTGATGACATTAATCCATTCGACTTTCCGTTCAGTGCCCGTGCCAGTATTCCTGAAGGATTCGTAATTTTTGATGATGTGCTAGTACCGTGGGATCGCGTGTTTCTGGCTGGTGAGTCGAAACTCGCCGGGACCTTTGCCCGCTCGCTAGGTTTATGGGAACGCACGCTGGGGTTACTCGAAGCCTCAGAACGCGCACGGATTATGGTCGGGTTAGCCCAGCTCGTCACTGAACAGCAAGGCAAAGAGCACAAACCCGAAGCGCAGAACACGATTGCCGAGATGATCTGTTATGCCGAGTTGATTCGCATGTCGCTAGACTACGCCGTGCGGCACTACGAAAAAACGCCGTCGGGGATGGTCTATCCCAACGTGCTCGCGGTCAACGTAGCGAAGTATTATTATGCTGCGAACTACCATGACATGGTGAAGAACATTCACGATCTGGGTGGTGGACTCGTGCTGACGCTGCCGACCGAGGCCGACCTACGGAATGAAGCCTCGGGCAAATACCTGCGCAAATATCTGCACACCAGGCCAGACGTAGACGTAGAGGAGCGGATGCGCGTCTACAATGCTATTCGCGATTTAACCGCTGATGCCTATGGCGGTTGGCATCAGGTCACGACCATTCAAGCAGGTGGTGGACTCTATGCGCAACGCGTGATGATGAACCGCTTGTTCGATATGCAGGGCGCCAAGGCTGCGGCCAAGTCCGCCTCCGGCGCGCGGCTGACTGAAGCGGAAGTGCATGCGCAGCAACGGAAGCATGCATAAGCAGTTTGCTGAGTAGCCACTGCCCATTTTTCAGACAGACGGGCAGTGCGACACACAAAAGGAGGGCACGTCATGAGTCGCATTATTGATGCTGACAGCCATTTCATGGAGCCGTTGGATCTATGGCCGCGCTATATCGAATCGCAGTATCGTGATCGCTGCCTACGCTTTGAACGGGCGACTGATACCGGACGCTACACGGTGCTGGTTGATGGTCTCCGCATTGCCAACTCTGGCGACCTCACCATCGAGGAGTTACTCGGTGTCGCAGTCGGCTATGGCCAGAAAGAAGCAGGCAAAGGGCTCAAGTCATTCGATCCCGCTGAGGCATTCAATCATTCTCTCGAAGATATGCAGACGCGCCTGCGCTTTCTTGATGAAGAAGGTATTGAAAGTCAGTTTATCTATCCGACCCTTGGGTTATTTTGGGAGGATCTAGTTTCCGATCCGCTGCTCGCCGCGGCCCATGCTCGGGCGTACAACACCTGGATGCTCGAAGTATGCAGCGGGTACCGCCAGCGTCTCTTCCCTGTTGGCCACCTCACCTTGCGTCATCCTGGGGAAGCGGCCAAAGAACTACAGCGTCTCGCCAAGGCCGATGTAAAAACGATCTTCGTTGGTGCCTTGCCAATTGACGGCAAAAGTTTTGGGCATTCCGACTATGATCCGGTGTGGGCGGCGGCACAGGATCTCAACATTGCGGTTGGCATTCATCTTGTCGTGCATTCCCATTACCTTGGCAATGAATGGTACAAAGACCGTGATCCGGGCTTCATGTTTCTCAGCATGAACACAATCCAAGATCCGCGGATGGCGTTGACAACCATGGTGTACGATGGCGTGTTCGAGCGCTTTCCCCGGTTGCGGGTGGCAACTATCGAATCCGCCAGTGGTTGGGTCGCCGAGTGGCTTGAGCGGTTGGATTATCGCTTTAGCTATATGGGTCACACCAGCCAGATGAAACGTCCGGCGAGCGAGTACTTTGCACGCAACATCTGGATTTCTGCTGACCCGCAGGAGCGAACCCTACCCTACATGGTCGAGTTGGTTGGCGATGACAAGTTCTTCATTGGCTCAGATTATCCCCACGCCGAAGGGTTTACCGAGCCAATTGCCAGAGCACGCAAGGCGCTCGCCAAATTGCCTGAAACCTCGGTAAACAAAATCCTCGGTGAGAACGCCGCGCAGTTTTTTGGCATATAGAGTAGTTTTCTTCGCTACGGCATGTTGCTAAAGGCGTTTGAGAGAAGAGGTATTCACCCATGAGCGAATATCAGTATTACGAATTTTTGGCTCTTGATCGTCCTCTGGAGCCAGCAGAGATTAGTACGTTGCGCTCCATATCCTCTCGCGCCGAGATTTCTTCCACACGATTCACCAATGTCTATAATTTCGGGGATTTCAAAGGTTCACCCGAAAAACTGATGGAGAAGTATTTCGATGCGCACGTGTACGTGGCCAATTGGGGGACGCAAACTCTGATGTTGCGGCTTCCTCGGGGCAGCGTCGACGAGAAGGTGCTAGCGCTATATGGCGTTGCTGATTTCTTCAAGTTCTGGACCACCAAGGAACACCTGATCATTCAGTGGGAGCGCAACGACGAGGAACCGCAAGATGAGTGGGTTGATGGCGAAGGGTGGATGGCCCGACTCATCGCCATTCGCGAGGAACTTGAACGCGGCGACTACCGAGCACTGTATCTGGGGTGGCTCTACGGTGTACACTGGCGGTTTCCTGAGGGACCCACCGACGATGATGATGAGTATGAGATTGCGGGTGGAGTGCGTAAAGATACCATCGAACCACCAGTCCCTACGGGGTTGGGCTCGCTCACAGCTGCGCAGCACGCGTTGGTTGAGTTCCTGGGTCTTAATCAGGATCTGGTGACGGCTGCGGCATTTGCGAGTTCAGAGCCCTCGGCTGTGCGTGACAGTGAAGGCGACATGAAGAAATGGGTCGCGAAGATCCCTACCGACGAGGCCCGACAATATCTGCTTCTCTTACTCCAAGGGAAGGCATGCCAAGCCGAACAACAGCTGCGGCATGCGTACATTGCGTTTCAACGTTCTTCCTCTCCGGCGAAAAAGGAGACGGCAGAAAAACGACGCTCGGTGGCAGAGATACTGCAGCGTGTAGGACAAGCACGAGAAGAACGCCAGGCTCGCGAAGCGAAGAAACGGCAACGCGAGTTAGAAAAGAAACGTCAAGAACGAGAGCGTTATCTTGCCACAGTAGCTAAAGACACAGAACGCCATTGGAAACAGGTAGAGGAATTGGCCGGGCAGCAGAGAGCCTCGGCATACGACCGGGCACGAGACCTGCTGGTTGATTTGTCCGATGCTGCTACCCTCACCAACACACGTGATGCCTTCCTGCAACGTTTCGGTCGATTTCGTACGGTCCATGGTCATCGCCCGGCACTCAGGCAACGTTTGGAAAAGGCGAAGTTGATTAGCTAACGCTGTAAGGGAGACGTCTTACTGTTCTCGTTTGCGCGAGTCGTGTGAGAGTACGCACATGAATCTCACGATTGTAACGAAACCAGTGCCCTTACACTTTGATTCGGCGGGCGTGCTACGTGTTGGAGGGACACGCGTATCCCTCGATTCGGTATTGGTGGCTTTTCATGAGGGAGCGACCCCAGAGGAGATTGTCCAACAATACGATGTAGTCTCGCTGGCTGATGTATACGCAGTGATCGGTTACTGTCTGGAAAATCAACAAGCCATCGACTCGTATCTCGCGGCGCGACGTGTCCAGCGTGAACAACTCCGGCGCGAGATCGAAGCCTGCCACACTCCACAAGGGATTCGCCAGCGTCTGCTCTCACGACGCAACCATGCGTGATGAAATTCGCCGTAGACGAAGACTTCAATAACTGTATCCTGCGAGGAGTGCTCCGTCGCCAGCCGCGGCTTGATATCGTTCGAGTACAAGACGTGCTCAGTCGAGAGCAGCGAGATGATGATCGGCAAATCTTGGAGTGGTTAGCGGTCGAGCAACGGGTGTTGCTCACGCATGACGTAACAACTATGCGTTCCTACGCATCGTGCGCCGTCTTGTGCTCGTCCCGTGTGACATAAAACGCCCACAGCCCCCATAGCGTCGGGAAAAGCTCAGAAGCGTTCCCCAGCTGCCCACACAGCTCCCGTGCCCGGAGGTACACTTTTTCCACTTCCGGGGCAGCAAAGCCTTTGGTGACCATGAGCGGCCCACCCAAGGCCACGTGCAGCGCGAGTTCGCGTTGATCGCGCTCCGGAGTGTCCGGTAGAGTCTGGAGTAGAGCGATGGCCGTGGTGAAGTGAAGAACGGCTTCCTCATTAGCCGAACGTTGTACCGCTTGTTGTCCAGCCAACTGGAGATATGTAATAGCTTTCTCTGCGTTGGAAATTCGTTGGTAATGTTGCGCCAGCTCGTCGGAGTGCTCTTCTAATTGATCTTTGTATATCTGTTCCATCGCTCGCGCCGTTTGCTCATGCAGCGCTTTGCGTTGCTCTTGCAACACCGTGCCGTAGGCCACGTCCTGTGTCAGCGTATGCTTGAAGATATACTCGTTCTCGGGAAAGGCGAGCTGCTCGTAGAGAAATTCCTTGTGTTGCAGCGAGGCGAGCAATGCGGGCGGCGAGGACAGCTTGGACGGTGGTGGGAATCTGCAGCGTAGTTGTAGGCTGGGTCGTGACCCAGCCTACGGAAGCCTCGTGCCGCAACACGCCTTGTTCTTTCAACTCCTGCACGATCTCTTCCATGAAGAAGGGCGTGCCTTGGGTTTTATCGAGAATCAACTGTTTGAGGGATTGTAGGGGCGAGGCATGCCTCGCCCCTACGGTCGTCCCCAACAACGCATCTAGAAATTCCTCCGCCTCCGCTTTACCGAAGGGCGCTAACCGCAACTGCGTGTAGTACGTCTTCTGTCCCCACTCATGGCGATACTCGGGCCTATAGTTCGTGAGCAGCAAGAGCTTAGCGCTGGCCAGGCTTTCACTGAGTACGTCTAGGAAGCCTTGCGTCTCCCCATCAATCCAGTGCAGGTCTTCAAAGATGAGGACAAGTGGTTGGTTGAGACTCTCTCTCAGGAACACCTTCTTGAGCGCCTCAAACGTGCGCCGTCTTCTGATCTGCGCGTCCATCTGCGCTAACGGCGACGGCTGTTCTTCAATACCGAGCAAGGCAAACAGATACGGCAACGTGTCTTCCAGGCTGCGCTCCAAGACTAGGACTTGTCCCATGACTTTGGCTCGCCGGGTTCGCTCGTCATCCGATGATTCAATCCGGAAGTAGCTCTTGAGCAACTCAATTACCGGCAAGTACGCCGTCGCCTTGCCATGCGACACCGAATAGGCTTCCAGCACCAGGAGGGGCGACGCATGCGTCGCCCCTCCAAATTCATGAAACAACCGTGACTTGCCCAATCCCGGCTCGCCCATCGTTCCCACGATCTGTCCCTGCCCAGCTTTGGCCTGGTCTAAGGCTTTGTTGAGCTGTTCCATTTCACTCTGGCGTCCGACAAACCGCGTCAACCCATAACGGCTGGCGCTCACTTGCAAGCGCGTGCGTAATTGCCCAATACCTAAAACTTCATAGATACGCAGCGGTTCTTCCACCCCTTTGATCTGCGTCGGCCCCAAGTCTTTGAAGGCAAAGTACCCATCGGTGAGCCGGTGGGTATACGGGGAGACGACAATGGAACCGGGCGTGGCCAGCTGCTCCATGCGTGCGGCGAGGTTGGTCGCATGCCCAACGGGAACATAATCAGCATGTAAGTCATCCTTGCGAATCGAGCGCAGGACTACTTCGCCGGTGTTCAGTCCCACCCGCATCTGTAGTGGAGGATAGCCTTTCGTTCGCAGCGTATCGGCATAGCGGCGCATCGCCTCTTGCATCCGCAAGGCCGCATACACCGCCCGTTGGGGATGATCCTCATGGGCAATCGGCGCGCCAAACAAGGCAAAGATGCCATCGCCCAAGGCTTGCGCGACAAAGCCGTCATACTGATGCACGGCATCCATCATCAGCTGCAGCGCCGGATCAATCACTGCCTGTGCTTCTTCGGGATCGAGTCCTTCAATCAACGCCGTCGAGCCTTTGAGATCGGCAAACAAGGCCGTGATCGTCTTGCGCTCCGCATCGGTTACCGCCACCGCACGAATATGGTCAGCCAGATGCGCAGGGGTGTAAGCCACTGGAGGTTGAGATTCTTGACGTTGGACTTGTTCTGACGCTCGACTCTGGACACTCGGCGCTAGACTGTTTTCCCCGTTTCCCCCTTTCCCCGTTTCCCCATTTATCCCTTCCCCTACCCACACCAGCATTTTGCCGTCTTTATCGATTGCCAGCTCTTGCCCTTCGATGATCTCGAACTTCAAGTCTTCAAGCACGGTGTCGTCGAGGTCGAACTCCCGCTTGAGCGACCGGTACGTCAGCCACCCCTCGCGCTGGAGGAGGGCCTTGGTCTGGGCAATAATGTCGGAAAACCTCATCGTGGATACCTCCCTGCCTTGCTCTCTGGTGCAGACAAGGTGCAACGCACCATAGCGAGCGTGACGTGACGGAGCAACGAGCACCTGGTGCCACTAGACTTAGGCGGCGAGACGCTGCGGCGTTAGTGTATAGGGTTGGTTATGAGCCACCTGACGATTTACACTTCTGTCGGAATGAGGTTGCGTTTAATCCGCTTTCCACCCCAGCCCTCCTGAAGCGGAACAAGGAAGTCCAGCTTGATAATCTTCTCGGTGAATTTCCACTTGCCATTTACTCGCAGCAGCGTGTCTTCGTAGAACCCCGCAACGGTGATCGACTCGCCTTTGAGGTCACCGACCGCGTCGAAATAGCTTTTCGACGTTGCCGTGTCGCCATTCAGGGTAATGACTTGATTGTGGATAAGATGACGCAAGACTTCCATGCGGTTCTGCATGTAGACATTGTACCACTTGGACGTGGCCTCGCGTCCCTCGTAGTGCTTGCCGGGAACTAGTGCCAAATTACACTCCTCATGGAACAAGGCCATGACCTCCTCAAGCATCCCACGATCGACTGCCCAGCAGTAACGATGCACCAGGTCACGAATCTGTTCGCGGTCAAGCAGTTCTTTGATCTGTTGGTCAGTAGTGATAGCCATGTTCTTTTCTCCTCTATGTAGCCTGCTGTAAGTCCTTGAACCAAGCCCTATCATGAGAAAGAGATGTGACAATAGCCTTTGTGTGGCAAGCCGTACGAGTGTATACGTACCCCACAGATAAGCCAGAAAGCTGATATGGTGATGACTCTTGGTGACTCTGTCGTGTTGCTGCATGGCCTTGGCCGTACGCACCGTTCGCTGCTGCTGACGCAATGGCGCCTCAAAGCGGCTGGATTTCAACCGATCAACATTCACTATCCCTCTCGCAGCCAACCAATTGAACGGCTTGCTGTCTTTGTGATGTCAAAGCTGCCGACCGATACACGTCGCACCATGCATTTTGTCACGCACTCACTGGGGGGCATCGTGCTTCGTTATCTGGTCAGTGTACAACGCCCGCAAAATCTTGGTCGTGTTGTTATGCTGAGCCCGCCAAATCGAGGAAGCCGCGTAGCGAGTCGGCTGCGTAACAATCCGATCTACCGTTTTCTGCTGGGACCCGCAGGTCAGCAAATTGGGGCAGAGCCGGACAGTCTTCCCAATCAACTCGGCCCCGTAACCTTCGAACTGGGCGTGATCACGGGAAACCGACCGCTTGTTGCCTTACCGTGGCAGGCTCACGAGGAAGGAGATGGAAAGGTCACGGTTTCCGAAGCAACGGTTGAGGGAATGCGTGATTTTCTCGTGGTTCGACGCGGACACACGTTCATCATGAACGATCCGCGAGTGCTGGACCAGGTCATCCATTTTCTGCGTCATGGGTGCTTTGCCAGGAACGGGTCCGCTCACCAACGACTTCATTAGTGAGCGGATGGCGGACCTGGGGCTCGCGGGCGACGCATGAGGAACACGAATGGCGCGAGGAAAAAGAAGGTGTAGGCAACCAAGCGAAAGTCATCAAGAAACGAAAGTAGTAAGGCCTGACGTTGAACCCCATGATAAATGAGCGCCAGGAGAGACCCTTCATGTGCCCCAGTTCCCGCCAAGCTTGGAGATGCGCTGTTAGTGATTAAAGAGATGCGTTGCCATACCTCAGGATTATAGGGATGAACGTGCACCGTGAGATACTGCTGATGCACTTGGGCGCCACGGCTTAATAGAGTAATAAGTATGGCAATGCCAACGCTTCCCCCTACAGTGCGGACCATATTGAACAGGCCAGAAGCGGTACCCATATGCTCTTTCGGAACCGCGCCCATGCTCAGGGTTGTGAGCGGAACGAAAATCAGGCCTGACCCTAAGCCTCGGAAGAGTCCCGGCACGGCAATTTCCCAGTAGCCAATCTCGGGATAGAAATGCGTCATATCCCAGGCACCAATCCCTGCCGCGATACAGCCAGCAAAGACGAGAAGACGTGGATCAATACGATTGAATAACCGCCCAGCTAACATAATAGAAAGAAAAGTCCCAATGTACTGAAACGCTAAGACTTTGCCGGCGAGGAACGGGGTATAGCCCGCGATGAGTTGGCAATAGAGCGGAGTTAACACCATCGTGCCGTACAGGGCAAACATCACGATGGTCGTAACCATGGTTCCGACCGCAAATGTCCGATTCTTAAAAACTCGAAGATCGACGATCGGCTCCGGAGTACGAAATTCTTGAATAATGAACAAGAGCAAGGTGACGCCGGAGACTATCGTGAGCGTGACGATGACGTCTGACGAAAACCAATCGAGGCGCTCGCCCTTGTCGAGCACGATTTGCATGCTGCCGATGCTGAGGACGAGAAAACTCAGCCCCCACCAGTCGATCCGTTTGATCTCGCGTTTGACATAGGACGGATCCTCGACCAGCCAATTGACCAGGAAAAAAGCGACGGTGCCTAGTGGCAAATTAATGTAGAAAATCCACCGCCAGCTATAGTTATCAGTAATCCAGCCGCCGAGAATAGGCCCGAGAATGGGCCCGAGCATCATACCGATCCCCCACACGGCCATAGCCTTGGCATGTTCTTGGGGGGGGAACGTTTCGAATAAGATAGCCTGCGACATGGGCATCAGCGCGCCGCCGCACGCTCCTTGGACGATCCGGAAAAAAACCAGCATTGGCAGGTTGGGGGCCGCGCCGCAAAAAAAAGAGCTGATCGTGAACGAGACGACACAAAAACTGAAGAAGCGTTTACGCCCGTAATAATTCCCGAGCCAGCCGGTGAGCGGCAAGACCACCGCATTACTGACGATGTAGGAGGTCAACACCCATGCTGCTTCATCCACACCAGCGGAAAGACTCCCACGAATGTGGTCGAGCGCGACATTCGCAATGGTCATGTCGAGCACTTCCATGACCGCAGCAAGCATCACCGCTAGCGCGACGAGCCAGCGATTCGATGACCGGTGATCCGGCTGCGGAGCAGGAGGAGACGGTGTGGCAGACATACCGTTGGTCAAGGGATGGTGGGGATAGCAACCCGGGCTACGGATGAAGGTGGTTGGAGAAACGTTGGTGTTTCTGCCGTGTTTGCCGGGTGGGAAGGCTCTTGTTGCACAGCTTGTTGTCGCAGTGAACTAACCAGCGAGCCTGTCTGATCCGTGGTATCGATTGTCACTTCGACCGAGAGTCCAACCCGCAATGGATGGTCTAGCGATGGTGGTTGATCGAGAATGACTTTGACTGGCAGGCGTTGAACGACTTTCACCCAATTGCCGGTGGCATTCTCTGGCGGCAGGAGTGAGAACGCAGCTCCTGTCCCTGCACTGAGACTGTCGACTTTGCCGTGATAGACGACATCTGGGTAGATGTCGGCGCGAATTTCAACCGGTTGCCCAACTCTGACTCCGCTGAGTTGCGTCTCTTTGTAATTCGCTTCAACATACACACGCTCAAGCGGGACAATCGCCATGAGCGGTTGCCCGGGTTGCACCCGTTGACCAACTTCAAGAGATTTACGACTGACAACGCCCTCAATGGGAGCGACCAGGGTACAATAGCTCATATTGAGTCGCGCTTCGCGCACGGTCGCTTCGGCCTCTTGCACCAGTGCACGCTCGTAGCGTCCAGAGTGGGCCTCTCCTCCTAAGGCGGCTTTGGCTTGTTCGTATTCTTTATGCCGGGTCAATTCGTCTTTTTGCGTTTGTTCAAGCTGTTTTTGCTTTGCGTGCAGCGTCGCAAGGGTTCCATCATAGTGAGTTTTGGCTTTATCGAAGAGGTGAGCAGGAATAATCTCCTCAGCAAAAAGTGCCTTTGCCCGTTGGAGGTCCAACTCGGCTTGGCGAAATGACGCCTGCGCTGTGTTCACTTCGGCGCGGACGACCTCAACCTGTGAATGGGCAGCCTGTAACTTCTGGGCAGCGACATCGACCGCGACAAAAAGTTGATCCACCTCCTCTCGGGCGCGAACAAGAGCCGCTTCTGCCTGAGCGAGCCGCACCTCGTAGTCCTGGGGATCAAGACGGGCGAGCACTTGTCCGGGTTTGACCCGCCAATTCTCACCGACTAAGACTTCAGTGACGACGCCATGAATACGGGGCGTGATTTGCGCGATTGTCGCGGCAACATACGCGTTATCGGTGGTCACATGGGTAGACGAGTACTGCCACCATTGCTTGCCATAATACGCTGCGACTGGAAGCAAAAGAAGCAAAACAACGACGAACCCCCATGGTTTTTTCGACTTGCGTGGTGTCTCTGGCTTTGCCATGAAACCCTCCTGAACCAAGAGTTTGAATGTGAACCAAAAGTAGTAAAATGAGACTCTTGGGTTCTTTGCTAAGCTAGCTGGCTGCGGGGAAGGAGTCAAGAGTTTCCTCTTGTCTGCAGTGCGAAGTGTGTTTTCACAGGCGCACTTGCCTCCTTTTGTGTGGTTGGCGCTAGTTCTCCGTGATCCGGTTGGCGAAGGTTTTCCTTGACAGCCAGGTTGTTGGCAGTTACGGAGAGGACAAGGATTCACAGGAAGGAGCAGACCAATGGCTGAACGTTTGCATGGCAAGATTGCATTGGTGACCGGAGGTGGGTCGGGAATCGGACAAGCAACCGCACTCGCTTTTGCCCGCGAAGGAGCCAAAGTCGTGGTGGCCGATGTCTTAGTCGAAGGGAGTGAGGAGACCGTGAAACGGATCAAGAGTGGAGGAGGGGACGCTGTATTTGTGCAGACCAATGTCGCTGAAGAGAGCGAAGTGGAAGCGATGGTCAAACAGGCAGTTGCCACCTACGGTCGCCTTGATTGTGCGTTTAACAATGCTGGTATTGCTGGCCCGGCGGCGAAGACCGCGGATCACAAGAAAGCGCAGTGGAACCGTGTTATTGCGATCAATCTGACCGGGGTATGGTTGTGTATGAAATACGAGATCGAACAGATGCTCGCGCAAGGCGGCGGAACCATTGTAAATACTGCCTCGGTGGCGGGACGCAGCCACGTCTCTAAGTCCTCAAGACGCGGGATCACGAGGCGGAACCATTGTAAATACTGCCTCGGTGGCGGGACTGGTCGGATTTCGCTATGGCCCGGCCTACGTGGCGGCAAAACACGGGGTTGTGGGGCTGACCAAGACAGCGGCGTTGGAATATGCGAAAGCGAATATCCGCGTGAATGCGGTCTGCCCTGGCGTGATTCGCACGCCGATGTTCGAACGCGGGATGCAAGTGGATCCGCGTATCGAAGAGACGATGTCAACCCGCGAGCCGATTGGGCGGTTAGGAACGCCTGAAGAAATTGCCGAGGCTGTGGTGTGGCTTTCCTCTGAGGCGGCCTCCTTTGTGACCGGTTTGCCCATGGCGGTCGATGGTGGCTGGGTTGCGCAATGAGCTGAACAAGGAGAGAAAAGTATGACCTCAACAGCAGCGGTACAGTCCTTTACTATTGGTGACGTTCGCGTCGCGAAAGTCCTCGATTGTCTCGAACCGACCAGTCCCCGCATTCTCTATGTGGATAAGCAACGCAGCGACTTTGAGCCCCATGTGGAATGGCTCCAACCGCATTTCCTCGATGCCGACAAGCGCATGTTGCTGAGTATTCATGCCTTCATTATTCAGACCGCGCACCATACGGTGCTGATCGATACCTGTGTCGGCAATAACAAAGAGGGCTTAGGGTTCCCGCAATGGAACGGACGGAACGGGACGTTTCTGCAAGATGCGGCAGCTGCCGGGTATGCACCGGAGTCCATCGATTACGTGTTTTGTACCCACATGCACCTCGATCACACCGGCTGGAACACGCGACAGCAGGACGGCCGCTGGGTACCGACGTTTCCCAAGGCCAAGTACCTTTTTAACAAACGCGAATGGGATCACTGGCGAGACGATCCCAATCCGCACGATCAGGGAGTGATACGACAGAATGTCCTACCGATCGTCGAAGCCGGGCAGGTGGAGTGGGTGGACAATGCCTGGGCAATCGACGATCAGGTGACGTTGGTGCCAACGCCCGGTCATACGCCGGGGCACTGTAGTGTCCAATTACGCTCGAACGGTAAAACGGCCATTATTACCGGAGACATGATGATTCATCCCGTGCAGATTGCCGAACCGCAGTGGCAGCAACAGGCTGATGTTGATCCTGCCCTGGCTATCACGACGCGGACCCAGTTTATTAACCAACACAGTGATACTGACACGCTCATTCTGGGGACACATTTCAACACGCCGACAGGAGTCCACATTGTGAGTAAAGGAGAGCAGAAACGGGTCAGATGGTAAGCACGCTGTCAGCTCAATAGCTTGAGATCTCCGGTTAATGCATCGATCTCCAGATCCTCAGCGGGACCGAGCCCTACACACGTAATGGTGCCGCTGGGGACCACTGTTCTCCCCGCATCTCTGATCAGACACGCTGGGATATGTCGCTGCACGGCTGCAGTCTCTAGGGCGATGAGGTCGTCTGCACTGGTATCTTTGAGCACGACTTTCGGCATTCCTTCTGCTAACCAACGCCGCTGAGCCCGAGCGCTCGCGGCAAGGAACGCACCGATAGCCGCATGGGCAACCTGAGCTGCCAGCTTCCCTTTGGGCAGTTTGAGCGACGCATTGACGACAATGACTTGTTTCATAAGTGTGTGGTGTAACGAAAGAACAAGAAGAGAAAAAGAAGGCAGCACCGCTATGGCAGTGATTCACTGTGATTTCTTTTCTGAAGTGTTGAGCCTATCAACTTCTATGATTGTGATCTTCCCCCAAGCTACCACTACACAAATTGGCCTGACCGGGACGGTGAGAGTAGCAAGACACCCCATCCTGTATTTGCTGCACGGTATGTCCGATGATCACACGATTTGGCTCCGACGCACCTCTATTGAGCGTTATGTCGCTCCCCTTGGAGACCGTCTTCATGCCAGCTGCGCACTGCAGCTTTTACACCGAGAGGTAACACCCTTTTCATGTGGCGGAGTCAAGCAGAGCCGATAAGTCATTGGCGAGATTAGCCGACGACTTGCCGAACAAGCCCTGGCAGATAGAAGGGCCTCGCGTGGCGTGGCCGGTTCTCTTGACTCTCTTCACTTCCCCAAGGTAACGTCTCTGCCAAGGAGAATGTATGCACTGGATACCTTCAGGTCTTCTCTCGTTGCTACTGTCTATTCCTGTTCATGCTTTTGAGAACGAGCCGACATACTGTGATGATCCGGCTGTGTGGGCGGACTGGGAAACGAAAGCCGAGCAACAAGCGAAGGATCTGGATTTTCAGACATTGCACGCTTTGTGGATCGGATTATGCGCGAAGGTGAAAAGTGGGGCGCTGACGACAGATGATGCTGATGCCGTTTTTGAACGCGCCCGTGGCATACTCATTCAGCAGCGGCGGGAAGCAGAGCAAAATCCGTCGTCACCGACGTTTTAATCGAGGCACTGATCGATGACAGCTCTTCTCTCCGTCGCCGATGAACATTCTCACTTGCAGATCGCGCTGAATGTTCTTTGCCGGCAGCGGGGACGACAAAGCATCGCGGGGACCAGTAGCCTACTTGCACAAGCCGTGAAGCGGGTTGCCGGGAGTGTCGCTACAAATGTTGCACGCCATTGGTCTGCATCTGTGGGCCACGTCGAGCTTTGTTTGCGGGGCCCACGCTGGAGGAGCTATTCCCATGCGTACGAAGAGTACCTCGATGCCACATTGCTACGAATGCGGCTCTGCCACGCCGACGTTGATTCAGCGTAAAGTCAAATACCAAGGCCGCCATACCCGATACCATAAGGAGGGCCTGTGCCCGGAGTGCGCGAGGATGCGCGACCGCCAAATGATCCTCAAGATTATTGTCATTCTTGCCGTGATTCTCTTGCTGTATGTGGGGAGCCTCTTGGTAGTCTAACAAGGAACTGAAAAGTGTAGTGGACATGGCGCGTGAGAAAGCGCGTGTTGGTCAAGAAAGGAGCGTTATGGCTCATCCAATTCGTTTTGGTATCCAAACGCCGCAGCAGCATGGCTCTTGGGCTGATATGCTATCCCTGTGGCAAGAGGTCGATACGTTAGGCTTTGATACCGCCTGGGTGTTTGATCACTTTCTCCCGATCTTTTCTGATCCCACTGGCCCCTGCTTGGAAGGATGGACCTCGTTGGCCGCCCTGGCCGCGGTGACCAAGCAGGTTCGTTTGGGGATTATGGTTACGGGCAATACGTACCGGCACCCGCCCGTGTTGGCCAAGATGGCGACCACGGTGGATATTATCAGCGGTGGTCGCCTGATTCTAGGGATTGGCGGAGGGTGGTTCGAACTCGAACACCAGGCGTATGGGATTGTGTTTCCCCCGATGGCCGAGCGATTGGCCAGATTGGACGAAGCGGTGGAGGTTATCAAACGCTTGTGGACTGAACAGAAAGGTTCCTTCTCCGGGAAATATTATCAGTTGCGGGACGCCCCTTTTCAGCCCAAGCCAGTCCAGCACCCGCACCCGCCCATCTTAATTGGCGCGAGCGGTGAACGTGTGGCCCTGAGGATAGTTGCCCGCCATGCCAATATGTGGAACTCGTTTGGCACGCCGGACGTCTTTCGTCACAAAATCGAAGTCTTGAGCGAGCACTGTCGCCGGTTCGGTCGTGACCCTGATACCATTGAGAAGTCGGTACTGCTTACTGGCCACCCACCTGTGGACGGGGCACGCAAGCAGGTCGAGGAGTATGTCGCCGCCGGCGTCACGCATATAATCTACTCCCTCTCCGCGCCGTACGATCATCAGGTGCTTCGCCGGTTTGCCAAGGAGGTCATTCCCACATTTCGCTAAAGAAGATACACGCAGCGCTTTTTGCTCCACATCGATTGTCCGACGTCACTAACCCGGACGGCAATTTGTCGGGAAAGGGCAAGCCGTAAGGCACGTCCTACGAGCCATGGTTGCGATCTTCCTGAACAAACGACCAACTTTGAGCATGCGGCGGACGTTGCAAAACCGCTTGACCTGTGAGCAAGAGTAGGGAGTATGGCTGCAGCAGGGAGCGGTGCACAAGCGCGCCCCATAATTCTAGCCGTATGGCTCGGCACCTGAAGGAGGGACCCAATGCCAGACGAGAGTGAGAGCGCAAGCGTGAGCGCTGAACAGCGAGAGGTAGAAGCGTTTCTCGACGATCCAGCCAGTCACCAGCAGGTCAAACATGCCTGGCGTCCCTACCTGCAGGCAAAGCTAGGATTCCGGAATCACTGGTATCCGGCCCTTTTCAGCCACGACCTCGATGGTGATACGCCGAAGCCGGTGAAGGTGCTCGGGGAAAGGGTACTGCTGCGGCGGGTGGATGGACGGGTCTACGCTGTTGAGGACCGCTGTGCGCATCGGCGAGTGCCGTTCTCGGCCAAGCTTGAATGCTATACCCAGGAGACCGTCACGTGCTGGTATCATGGATTCACCTTCGATCCAGCAGATGACCATGCGCCTGAGTGTTGCCAGCTATTTCCACGAGGAAAAGAGAATACAAAAGAAGGATTCCTATGGCAGATCAGCAAAATCCTGCCCCTGCTCCTCAGTCAGGGCAGTGTTGGCATATCCCGGACATTGTCAAACGTGGGGAATTGTTCGTCACACTGCTGGGGCGACCTACAGCAAAGACAGATTCGCCTCCCCCAGCAATTGATACAATGAGCCTGCATGTCTATCATCTGAAGAAAGACGAACCAGACCGACAGGTCTCCCATAAGGAAGATGAGGCATACTATGTGGTAAAAGGCTCGGGAAAGCTGACAGTCGAGAACGTGACACAGGAGATTAGCGAAGGTGATCTTGTCTTTGTCCAGGGTGGGAGCCGGCATCACTTTCACGATTATGAGGATTTAGCGCTTCTTGTCTTCTTCGCACCTCAGTTTACCGCAAGCCGCTAGGGCGGCCTCACAGTTGTTCATCTCAGGAAGACACTCGCATGCCACGTCAATCGTCGGCAACCCAGATGCGCGAGGGGAAAGCGAAAAGTCTGCCGCTTGTCTTTCGACCATTGACCCTAGGGCTCATGGACGAGTTCGGCACAGTGTTGCGCGGAAGTTGGGGCTCCGGATGTTGGTGCATGTACCCGCGCCTGACCGATGCCCAGATACGTGCGCTGCCCGGCTCGGGGTCGACAAACCAACGTCGACGCGAGGCGATGGAGCAACTCGCCCGCCGCCGTCGTGCGCCAGGGTTGCTCGCGTTCGCGGGTGACGAGCCCGTCGGCTGGGTTGCTGTCGCTCCCCGAAATGAACTGACACGCGTCGAGATGTCGCGCGCAACGCCGCGTGTCGACGACGAGGATGTCTGGGTCATTCCCTGTGTTACCGTGCGCACTACAGCCCGTGGCCGCGGCATCGCGCTCGCCTTGATCCAGGCGGCAGTTGCGTATGCTCTCGAGCACGGTGCTCCTGCTGTCGAAGCCTATCCACGCGCGGGCACTACGCGAACGAGCGACGACAACGTGTACTTCGGGACCGAGCCCATCTTCCGTCGCGCGGGGTTCCGAGTTGTCCGCAAGCCGCTGGAGAATCGCCCGCGCAACTGGGTTCCCCGGGTGGCGATGCGCATCACAGCGGCCCGAGGATAACGCATGCACTCATGCGCGTTGTGATACCGCTGTACCCTGTGGGGTAGGAGCGCACTTTTCTGTGCGTACTTCATTTACGGCGCACTGCATACTACAAGGACGAGTAGGTGTAGGAAAGGTCACAGCAATACGAGAGGTCAGTCAGTATACAGGAGGTGGCTATGCAAATCCCGGAGTCTGTTCGTGCACTCATTGCCAGTGCGCCACAAGCGCATCTGACGACGTTGAATCCCAACGGCAGTCCGCAGGTGACGCTAGTGTGGGTCGGTATTGAGGACGACGAGTTTGTCATCGGCCACATGGGCGTGTGGCAGAAGGTCAAGAATATCCGCCGCAACCCGCGTGTGGCGCTGTCGATGCTCGGTCCCGGCAAAAACCCCATGCAGTTACAAGAATACCTGGTGATCTACGGTAACGCCCGGATTACCGAAGGCGGCGCGGCAGATCTGCTGCAGCGCCTGGCGCGCATTTACATCGCGGCGGATGCGGAGTTTCCGCCCAAGGAATACCGCAACAATCCAGGCTATATCACCCGGATTACGCCGATCCGTTTCGCTGGGGTTGGGCCGTGGAATCCGACGCAGGAGTAGAAAAGGAGCAATCATTATGCAATTCGTTCGTAGCGTGTAAACGGTAAAACGTAAGACGTAACCACCCATCCTCCTCTTTCACGTTTTACACATTACGTACTACGCGTCCCGTTCCACTCTCCACGTGAGTATCCACAAACAGATCGTAATAAAGGCGAGTAAGGAGGCGAACCATGCAAACCCCAGGTTTCTTAGTCTTTGGTGCGGGAGTATCGAAGGAGACGGTCCAACGCACAGTCGGTTATGCGAAAGCTGCTGAAACACGCAGGTTTCACAGCTGTTTGGTAACGGAAGCTGCATCTGATGCCTTGGCGTTAACGCAGCACGTAGCGAGCATGACATCACGTATTCAGGTTGGGACAGCGATCGCTAATATCTATCTGCACCCGCCGTTGCTGGCTGCATTGCAAGCCTTGACTATTAACGCTATCGCCCCAGGGCGGTTGTTTCTTGGCCTTGGCACCAGTCATGGTCCTTTGAATCAAGCGTATGGTATCCCGATGGATAAGCCACTCACGGCGCTGCGCATGTATGTGCACACGCTCAACAGTGTGTTTCGCGGCGAGCACGAAGGCTTAGCGCAAATGGCGGCCATGGGTATCGTAGTGGCGAAGCCTGAGCCGAAAATTCCGATCGCGCTGGCTGGTGTGTCGCCGAAGAGTTTGCAACTTACCGGGGAAATCGCTGACGCCAGTATCCCGACACCCTATGGGGCGAGCATGATGAAGGAAGTCATAGATGCAGTTGCGGCTGGGGCCAAGAAAGTCGGACGGTCGCCACAGGATGTCGCCATCAATCCGATTGTCCATACTTTGGTTTGCAACGACCGTGGCGTTGCGTTGCGTTCGGCGAAGCAACATTTGTCTTTCTATGCGAGTATGCCGTTCTACAATCGTGTGTTCGTGCGTCATGGGTTAACCAGCGAAGCCGAGAAGGTCATGACGGCTGCTGGTAAGGGGGACATGGCAGGTGCAGCCGAGGCTATCTCTGAGCGGATGATCGAAATGACGGCAGTGGTCGGTACAGCGCAAGAGTGCATCAAGAAGGTGGAGGAGATCGAGAAGGCCGGAGCTACACGCGTGATCCTATATCCGATCGCGATTGACGGAGATTATGATCGTGGAGTGAATGCCGTGCTGGATGCGTTTGCGCGCTGACACTCCGCATGGGAGGGGCGACTATGGATCTCACAAAACTCGGAGTTTTCTGTTTCCTCGATGGTCTGACCGATGAACAAGTAAAACAGTTTGCCCGTAAGGTCGAACACTTGGGCTACAGTGCCTTGTGGTTTGCTGAAGTGACTGGTCGTGAACGTTTCATATTGGTGTCGTATCTGCTTAGCCATACTGAACGACTGATTGTTCAGCCCACGGACCGCGTTTTCGTAGCAGGGTTACAGGGACCCCCTTTTACTCTCTGTCGGACGCTGCTTGAGAACAGGACAACCCTCCGGGGACTGCGGCTGAACACGTTCTCTGAGCGGTCGCGAAGGAGGAAGCATGTCGTTCAAACTTGAGGACATTGCAGATGAAGATTTTTGCTACTTGACGACAAGTGGTCGGGTAACCGGTCAACCCCGGACCATCGAAATCTGGTTCGCCATGCACAAACAGACACTCTATATGTTAGCAGGTAGCCGGGAGAATGCAGGCTGGGTGAAGAATCTCTCTCATGCTCCAGAAGTCTCGGTGCGCATCGGTAAGTACCGATTCTCAGGCAGTGCGCGGATTGTCGAACAGCCTGAAGAAGACGCGCTGGCGCGACGGCTCGTCGTCGGCAAGTATCAGCCGCGTGATAGCGATGACCTCAGTTCCTGGGGGCGTACTGCCCTCCCTATTGCTATTGATGTGGCAAATTCACCGTGAAGGGACAAAAAGGACGCGGCTTCCTGTATAGTGCGCATTACGTCTCCTGCCACACTACTGGCGAGAGAACAGCGAGGCAGTCTGGAGTATTAGTATTGTAAGGGACAAGCCTCACTCCATGCTAATGGTTCTTCACGCAAATCGATCTGGTCGCTAGCAGCTTGCAGTGTATAAAGATAGTCACGTGAGGGGTTGATGGAGGCATTGTGAAAAATAGGGTGCTTTGCTCATTTGCTTTCTGTTTCTTCTTTGGGTTTGCCTGGTCTTCCTTTTCCCCGGCACAGGAACATGGAAAAGTTCAGTTGGCAGATGATGTCTTCATCGAACAAATTGCTGACAACGTCTGGCGGCATGTGTCATCTAAGACGCTCCCAAATTTTGGCCTCGTACCTTCTAATGGGGTCATTGCACAATTCGGGGCGGACATTCTGTTAGTTGACTCGGCCTGGAATGACACACAAACAAAACTCATCCTGGATTGGATTCAACAAGAATTGCATGGAAAACCTTCTGTCGCCATCATTACCCATGCGCATGATGATCGGATTGGTGGAATTCACGAAATTCACCATCGAGGCATCCGCACCCTATCCTCTGGGTTAACTGTGGAGTTGGCCAAGCGGCAGAAGCTAGAGGTCCCTCAAGAAACCTTTGCTGACAGACGAACGCTCTCGCTTGGCGGTCGTGAAGTTCAGGTGTCCTATCTGGGCCCGGGCCACACGCGCGACAATATCGTGGTGTGGCTTCCTGACCAGCAGTTACTCGTTGGCGGATGTCTGATCAAAGATGCGCAGGCGAAAGATTTGGGCAATACCAAGGAGGCCGATCTTGCGCAGTGGCCTAAGACTGTAGAGAAGGTATATTGGGAGTTCAAGCAGGCGAAGATCGTCGTGCCGGGGCACGGCGATCCCAGTGGCATCGAAGCAATTACTCACACCTTGGAGTTGCTCAGGACTGGAGTCCGGAGGAAGTGAAACGAAATCCGGGAGAGACTCTTGGGGAATTTGCTTCCTGGATTTCGCTTTGCTGCATCCAGGCTACAAATGACCCTCTGGGAATGTCGCCGTGTGTTCTCCTGGGTTACTTCCACTCGTAGAGCGTTCCTTTCACTTCCATCGTCGAGAAATCGCCTTCCCCCTCAAACGCGATAGGTGTAGTATTGACCCAGGTCAGTTTTGCCGCTGCACTCTTCAGCGTGACCGTGGTGCGAAACTTCACGCGCCCGGCGCCTAGGGGCACACC
Organism: Binatia bacterium; assembly: GCA_050187625.1. GTDB lineage: Bacteria > Desulfobacterota > Binatia > Bin18 > Bin18 > JBFWXH01. The sequence goes on along the minus strand of JBFWXH010000038.1, from coordinate 38,437 downwards.
CATGCCGCCCGACTCCATGAGAAGGGTTTCGCCATCAGGCGTAGTGAAAACACCGTAGAACTTCGTTGTGCTAGTGCCATCCGGCGCTACCTGTACATAGTTACTCCCCATTCCCTGACAACTCAGTCGCCCACGAAACTCGCCGACTTGGGTGACCTCATACTTGACCCCTGGCTCAGCATTATCGAACGGGAGCACCTTCACTGAGGTGATCTTGCCACTGTAGTCGCTTAGCACTTCGCCCAACATATCTTGGTCCTTTCTTGCTCGCTCGCGTCTGCGTGTGTCTCCGCCTTCTCCTCGGTGGTCTCCATTACTCAGTGTGACTGGACGCTCACCTGCTCGAGGCCCTCGTCTTCCACATCTCCCTCGCTAGAGAATTGCCTCCTGAGCTTTGCCGCCAGATGCCCCCACGCGGTGACCGGTGCATACCTGGGCGGGTTGGTAATACTGCGACAAGTGGAGAGTGGTTCAATCACTACGTCATAGTTCGCAGTCAAGAAAAACGTCAGAGCCATGCGCCGCTGCCCTCTACCTTCAGTGTCTGCCCTTGGCGGTAAGACGCGGTGCATAGTCGAGAGCCATCGGTCATTGGTCCACTGCGCCATCATATCGCCAATGTTGACCTGGATGCAGCCGGGCAGATACGGTACGTCCTCCCACACACCTGCGGGTGTCTGTACTTGTATGCCAGGACTATCGGCGGTCACAAGCGTGAGCGTCCCGTAATCGGTATGCGCGCCGATCCGCGCTTGGCCGGGGAGCGGGGGCGTGGTCAACGCGGGGTAGTCAAGCACGCGCCAGAAATCCACACTTTTCTTCGTCCGTTCGCCAAAGTAGGTACGAGGCAACTGCAACGCCAGGGCAAACATTTCCATGATGCTGGCGGCGAGCTTTTGGGTGGCGTAGTAGTACTCCGTAACGACCGCGCGGAACTCGGCGGGCTGTTCAGGCCAGATATTTGGAGTAAAAATCTGCTTCCCTAGCGGACTGTTGTAATAAGGATCAGTATCGTCGACATCGAGCCGTCCAAAGCTAAAATTGGCCTTGAGGTCAGGTGGGGTCTTCTCCCCGCGGCTGTAGGCGACGCGCTCAGCACCGACAGGATTGTACCCGAAGTATGTCCCAGGGATAGTGAGGCAACGCAGTTTTTCCTCTTCGGGCAGGTCGAAGAACTCCCGGCAAATGGCAAAGACGCGGGCCTGCAAATCAGCCGCGATGCCGTGCCCGGTAAGCACCAGAAAACCAATGGTTTCGCAGGCATGACCGACTTGACGGACAACCTCCTGCTCCCCTGTGGGATCGCCAGCCAAAAATGGTGCGATATCAATGATAGGAACACTCTGGACAGAACCCATGGCATGATCTCCTTATCCACAGCAGTCGCTTTATTATTCTCCGTTTTCCCCCTATAACTCTGCATGGCTCTAAGGACAAGGGAATGTGGATCCTTATGTATCAGGCGCTTGTGGATGCCCGCAGATAGCATTATGCAGCGACTGGAGACATCATGACGAACGAACGTCGCTCACGTCTACGATTCGGAGTGTTAACCTATCCCGAACATGTGACCTACCGCGATATGGTGGAGGCGTGGCAAGAGATCGACTCGTTGGGCTTCACCACGGCCTTTGTCTTTGATCACTTTATCCCGTTTACAGGTAGTCAGAATGGGCCTTGCTTAGAAGGCTGGACATTGCTCTCTGCGTTGGCTGCACAAACCAAACACGTCCAGGTGGGTGTACTGGTCACTGGCAATACCTACCGACACCCCGCCTTACTGGCTAAGATGGCGGTGACGGTCGATCACGTGAGTGATGGACGCTTGATCTTAGGGATAGGAGCGGGCTGGTTTGAATCAGAACACCGCATGTATGGAATTCCCTTTTTGACGGTGGGTGGGAGGGCGCAACAACTGCGTGAAGCGGTAGAGGTCTTCACGCGCTTGTTCACGCAGGAGAAAAGCACCTTCAATGGAAAATACTATCAACTGAAGGGTGCGCCGTTTGCGCCGAAGGCAGTGCAGAAGCCACACCCACCAATCTTGATTGGTGGCACAGGCCCGAAGGTGATCCTGCCGCTTGCGGCGCGGCATGCGAATATCTGGCATTTCTACGGCGGCAGTGACGCAGAGAGCATCCGCCGGACCTGTACGGCCTTTGATGCGCTCTGTCGCAAAGTTGGTCGTGACCCAAGCGAGGTTGAGAAAATGACCTCGTTGTCTCCCTCGCAACTCAGAGGAACCCTAACCGAGGTGGTATCTCATGTACACGCGCTTGCCGGTGCTGGCATTCAGCATCTGACCATTGAACTCTCCGCGCCGTACGATCGACAGTTTCTCCGCCGCTTTGCTCAAGACATCATGCCTGAATTCCGGTAAAGTGAGAAGCGATATCCCGGCTTGCGAGGAGAATATGGCAAATCACTCAACTGCACACCACGGCCATGGACACGTGCATGATTTTGATGAAGAGCGCGCCCGACGCTATGACCAAACGGCGCGACAAACACTGCCGGGGTATGAAGAATTGCATAATATGGTGTCATCGCTGCTTGGGGCTGAACTGGGTAATGATGCCCGTATTTTAGTCGTCGGGGCTGGCACCGGGATGGAACTCCTAACCTTGGCCGGACACCATCCGCAGTGGCGACTGACAGGCGTGGACCCGTCGGCGGAGATGTTGGCGCTGGCGCGTGAACGTCTGCAGGAACGCGGATGGACTGAGCGGGTGCAGTTACATGTTGGTCACACGCGTGAGCTGTCCGAAGGAGAACACTACGATGCCGCCACATGTCTGTTGGTGATTCACCACTTGCCTGACGAAATAGAACAACGTGAATTGTTGCTCACTATTGCCCGGCGACTAAAACCGGGAGCGCCACTCGTCGTCGTCGAGATGCTCGGAGAGCCAACGTCCCCGCAATTTCAGCGATTGCTTACGGCCTGGAAGCTGCGACAACAGACGTTCGGCACCCCGACCGAAGAGATCGAGGAACGGGCGCAGACGCTCGCATCAGTGGTGAGTTTTCCGACCGAAGACAGTCTGTGCAGGCTCCTCTCTACAGCTGGCTTTGTCGATATGGAACGCTTCTTTACTGCCTATTTCTACGGCGGGTGGATCGCGCGTTTACAACCGTAGACATCTGTATCTCTCCAGAGAAATATAAGGGAGATCTGGGGCGATTGCTCCGCGCGGCGCATGCGAGAAACGCTGATTCATCGATCCTGTGTAGGCGCTGACGATAGAAATTGGCATTCCGACTCTGCTCACAACGTCGCTCATCGTTGTCGGGGCATCTCCTCTATGATCTGGATCATTGAAGATCTGCACTTTCGTGCACCTCGGGACGAAAACCGTTACGGAACGTTCGTACAATAGAAGCCGGTGTCAATACGCGAACACGATTTTGGGAAGGTCGGGGAGTGTCGCTGGGACTGTAACCGCTAAATGACCAGCGCAGTAACTTTTGATTCCATAGCAAATAGGCGCCAGCGCCGAGTTCGATCATGGTCCCTTCGGGAAGCGCGGACAACGCTTCCTCATAGGTGACCTTTTTCCCTCCTCTCTGGGTTCGTTCGCTATGGAGGATGGTGTCGATCGCAGAGATGCGTGGAGTCACTGCGTGAAAAGCTGTCGGATTCGCACTGAGCCAGATCGTCTTAAACTCACGAAAGCGTTCCCGGCGACAATACGCGCAGGGCCGATGACCTGCGGCGAACGCGGTTGCTTCGTCGAGAAAGAACAATTCCGTCCAACTGCCGGGTTGCATAACGGTCCGCCGCCGCCCGCGCCAGGTGAGCTGGCAAGTGATCCACGCCTTTATTCGCCACGGCGCGACAATTTCTCGGGCGAGATTATGAATGATGCCACGATTTCCTAACAAAGTTCCGCGGGCTGTCACTGCGTGTAGTTGACCCCACGGGTCGACTCGATTCTGCAACGGCATCTCTTTCCTTTCCGTCCCTATCGTACCAGAATATTAACTGTGGTCTCTGGTGAATTGACCCCAGTGGCTTTTTTGAGGAAAACAGTAAAAGGGGGGAAGGTTATGCAACAACAACGGCAATGGTGGAAACTGACGATTCCTGTCCTGGTTGTCGCCTCTAGTGTGTACAGCGCACAGCCTGGCTGGGCTGTGGAACCGACAGACACGACAGCACAATTCTCTGAGAAAGAAGTTGCCTATATCAAGGCCCAGCGTCTGGCGCGTATCGCTACGGTCTCCGAGAAGAACCAGCCGGATGTTGCCCCCGTGTCCTTCGAGTTTGATGGTCGATACTTTTATGTCGGTGGCCGCAACAATCCGGCGACGATGAAATACCGCAACATCAAGCGCGGGAACACGAGGATTGCCCTAGTTTGGGATGATTGGGAATCACTCACCCCTTGGAAGCCACGCTCCTTAAAAATTCACGGCACAGCGGAACTTGTCAAACGCACAGGGCAGTTAGGAGAAGGCGAGTATCTCCGCATCACACCGGTAGTGAAGTGGAGTATGGGCATCGACGAGCCAGCTTTTCAGGACGGGAAGGCGGTGATTAAGAAGACGAAATTCAAGTAGACTCTTACCGTTGGGGAAATACCGACAGTCTCAAAACACGTCAGAGAGATCGATATGGACCCGTGGCAGCAAGAGCGGCGAGACGGCGGAGAGGTCTGTCAGCGTCTGCGCATCCTGGTATCCCATGGGTGTGGGAGTGCGGTGGATAAGGAATCGCTGGTTGGAGAGATCGGCTACCCACACTTCGGGAATGCCGTGGTGAGCATAAAGCGGTAGTTTGATTTGCGTGTCGTAGGCAAGCGAGGTATCTGCCACTTCGACGATCAGGAACACATCAGCAGAGGTCGGATGGGAGCTGCGATAGAAATCCGGGCGTGGACGTAGCAGAGCGATGTCCGGCTGTGGTTCGGAATGTTGGCTTAATCTGATCGGGTTTTGCACCCATACAAATGCTACACCCTTGACGACCTCACGTAAGCGGTCGCTGACGAGGAATACTGCACTCGCATGCGGACTTCCGATTGGCGGCATATCGATAATCTCCCCCTCGATTAACTCCACACGGGCGTCCGGTGCGAGCATGCCGGTCTCGGCCATGCGATGGTACTCGGCCACCGTAAAGCGATGACGCTGGCAAATATCTACGGCTACGCTAGACATTACACTCTCCTTACTGTTGCACGCCGATAATGGGAAAAATCATACCGAACGCCCAAGCGATTGCCAATTAGACGAGCGACTACCCTCGGAAACGGGTCGCGTTCGTAGCGGAACAGAAAGTAGGCCGGAATGAACTGGTTACTTCCTGCCCTCAAGCAGTTCTGCGACTAAGGCTTTGTATTGTTGCACGACCGGTGAATGGTAAAAACGTGTTCGGTTGACGTAGGGGTCACCTGCATAAAAGTATTCATACTGCGCCTGGCGACTGCCAAACTGGTCACCAATCAAGTCCCAGGCCAGCTTGAAAAGTTGTACCCGGTGCTTTGCCGATACCCCTTTTCCTTGCAGGTAGGTGTTGAGGTAGTCAGCAATCTCCGGATTGGCAAAGTCTTTTTCAGTCGGGGTCATGATCATCCCGCTTCCCGACAGTTCCTTAATCGCCTGCACGGCCCGCAGTTGGAATTGCGGCATCAGAATCATCAACGCGCCGGCAAGCGATTGCTGATACAAGGCATGATGTTTCCCACTGGCCGCCGATTGCGCGCCCGCATGTATCAAGGCTTCCATCATGCCGACGTTGGCAACCAGTTCGCCTAGCTGCGCTTGGACATGCGCAGCGTTGCTGCGGCCAATGGCGTCGGCGATATGGAAGGCTAACCCGGCGAAGAGCTTCAGTTTCACCATGCCGCGGACCAATGCCTGCAGCATCCGAAAACCAGGTGTGTGATGGCTGGCAGTATTGAAGATCGCAATGTCACGATAGATGAACATCCGCTCCCACGGCACCAGCACATTATCGAAGATGGCCAAGGCATCCTCTTCGTCAAAGCGAGAGCTGACCGGGCGGTCGAAATGGGAACGACCGGCGTCGTAAGGTTCACGGCAGATAAACTTGAGACCAGGCGTGGCGCAGGGCAGCGCAAAAGCCAACGCGTAATCTTCTTCTCCTGGTGCGCGCGCCATGAACGGGCCAACGTATAACTCATTAGCGAATGGCGCTAACGTCGACAGCATCTTCGCGCCGCGTACAAGCACTCCCCCATCGGTCTCGCGCACGACACGTAAAGTGAGAAAAGGCTCGCTCTGCGCGGCTGGGCCCTTGGAGCGGTCGATCTGCGGATCGGCGAGGGTATGCGTCAGACACAGATCGCCGTCGCGACATTCCTGCCAATAGCGGAGCGCATTCTGTCCGAAGCCGGGCTCACGTTGGCTCAGATACTCCGCTGCCGTGGCGAGGTCCGTAACGTAGGCGTTACAAAAATCGGGTAACCGACCCATTAGTCCAAAGGTGTATTCCGCGCGAATCTCCTCGGCCCGCAAGCGCTGCTCGACTTGTTCGAGGGTATCCGCCAGGAGAAAGCTCAAAGCGACCGGAGCCCCGTCGGCGGGCGAGGCAAACGTAAGCTCCGCTTGTCGCTGATGGTTCAAATCATAGAGGGACCCCAGTGTCGCAATGATGCCTTGAAAGGGTGGATAAGTCGTCACATCTGCTAGTCGTTCGCCGTTGACGTAAATCGTGCGCTCGTCGCGCAAACTCTCGATGAATTCGGTTCCAGTGCGTATTCCCATGTTCTCTCCCTCGTTGCGCGATAAGGGTAGGCTATTTTACGGGCGGCAACCAGCGTAACTCCTGCAAGTGACGAAACCACTTCTGAAAACAATCTTCGGTATCCATACACTCGTGAAATCCGGCCTGGCGCAGTTTGATGGTACTGACCAGCATCGGCGGTGGAGCGATATCGCGGCTGCCAAAGCCAAACGTGAAGTCCGTAACAATAAACGACTGGCCGATGAACTCGCGTAGACTCGCTGGTGACCGCAGCCCGTACTTTTGCACGATCGTTGCCCATTCGGCTTCGCGTCGCGGCATTTCTTCCGCAAGCGAGCGGGGCTCTGGTGGACCCACTTCCATTCCTAACGCGTCCGCAATGGCTGGCCACACATTTTGCCACACAAAGACATCGCCATTGGTGATGTTAAAAATCTCGTTATGGCTGGCATCCGCAGTTGCTGCCCAGGCGCAGGCCCGTGCCAGCAGATCAGCATCAATTGCTTCGAGCACGAAAGGTGGACCACCGGGAAATGACAACGGTAACCCGGCCTCCTTGCCCAACGCCGCATACACGCCAATCGCAGGGATCACATTCATGTGGCTGCCCAAGGATTCTCCAAGAATGAGCTGGGGACGCCACACGGTCCAGTGCCACCCCTGGCCGACTTGGCGCTCGCGCAGGTAATCTTCCTGCAAGAAGTAAAAGTTCTCGTGTTGATGGCGCGGCCAGCGCTCGCGGGCAGGGACAGGAAACGGCCCCAGATGCACCCCGTAGGCCTTGGTGCCTTGCAAGAGTGAGACGTGCTCCAGGTTCCTGGCCACGGCCTGGAGTGGCGCGAACACATTGTCGAGCATCGCCAAGTTGGTCTCCATCTGGTCGCGCTCCTGCCAGCCTTGCACCAACCCAGGCTTTTCATACAGCGCGGCGTAGATCACGTGAGTAACGTCGTGCATGCGGCCAAAGACTTCAGCACAACGGGCCTTATCTTGCAGATCCACAGAAAGCAGCGTGGCCCCTTCCAAACCTGGCGGGATACGACGCGAGACCCCAACAACGTCCCAATCTGGCTGTTGGGCAAAATGCTTGACCGCAGCGAAGCCGACGAGACCCGATGCTCCTGTCACTAACATCTTTTTCCTGGCCATAAGCCCCCCTCATTCTTTTGTACAATCTTGCGCTGACCGCCTATACCTACCGCAAAAACTGGTCATAGGGAAAGCACGTAACCAACGCTTGCCGTCGCGCAGGGTGATAAGCTATAGGTAGAAAACGTCAGAACCGACCAGGAGAAATGCGAAAGATTGGTACCTACAGCTAAGGAGGGACTCTCAGATGGCAGACTTGGATCTTCATATTAAAGGGGGCACCATTGTCGACGGCACCCGGGCACCACGTTATCGCGGTGATGTCTGGATTAAGGACGGCAAGATCGCCCAAATCGGTGGGCGGGCGCCTGGTTTTGCCAAGCGGGCGATCGATGCCGATGGGCTGATTGTCGCACCCGGTTTCGTTGACCTCCACACGCACTACGATGCTCAGATTCGTTGGGACCCGTACTGCACGATCTCCGGCTGGCATGGGGTGACATCGGTTGTGTTGGGTAACTGTGGCTTTGGTTTCGCACCGTGTAAGCCAGACTTTCGCAATCGCTCGATGCTGACGATGACACGAACGGAAGCGATTCCCTATGTGTCGATGGAGGCGGGAATCCATTGGGACTGGGAAACGATCCCGCAATATCTCGATTCTCTCGACCGCGCCCCGAAAGGGGTGAATTGTATTCAGTACATGCCGACGGCCTCGTTGATGACATACGTGATGGGGCTCGAAGCAGCGAAAACCCGTCCGGCGACAGAGCAGGAGAGAGCGGAGATGCGCCGTCTCCTCGCCGAGGGCATGGATGCGGGTCTCTGTGGTTTCTCCATCCAGCGGCTTGGCCGGCACTCTGGGCAAGCCGATTACGATGGAACACCGATGGTGACTGACACGATGGCCGATGACGATATTCTGAATCTGGCGCGCGTGCTGCGTGAGCGGGATGAAGGCTTCATCCAAATCACCCAGGCCACCAGTCACATCAAAGAGGACCTGGCGTTTCTCGAAAAACTGGCGACCGTAGCCCAGCGACCCGTGCTGCACAACGCGATTGCTGCCAGCAAGCGTGACCCTGATATACATCGGAAGAGTCTGGCGTGGCTGGAGCGGATGCGTGCCCAAGGGTTACCGATCTTCGGTCAGGCCGCAACGGTGCGTAGCGGTTTTGCATTTACGCTTGAGCACTGGAATCTCTATGACGTGTCGACAGCCTGGCGCGACATGTTGACGGGAACCAAAGAAGAGCGCATCGCGAAGATGCAGAACCCAGAGCTGCGGGCTGCCGCCAAGAGTGAAAAATCCATGCGCGCGCTCGATCGCAATGCTGCGGGTATTGGTGGCCGGCTGCCTCGCTTGCTCGTACAGTCGGTCGGGAACCAACCGGAATTGGAGACATACGTTGGTAAGTCGCTGGGCCAGATTGCTGAAGAAGAAGGAAAGCATCCGGTTGAAGTGATGCTTGATTTATCGCTTGCCACTGATCTCAAGGCAGAATTCCTGCAACCCGAACCTGAGTTTAACGCCGACTACAACGCCGAAATTATCAACAACTCCATGTATACGTTCCCTGGTGTATCAGATGGTGGTGCGCATACGAAGTTCTTCACCGGTGGTGCGTTTACCACTGACTTCCTGCGGTGGCTGGTGCGCGACGAACAGAAAATCACCCTCGAAGAAGCGCACTATCGACTATCGGCGTTGCCGGCCCATGCCGCCGGGTTCCGTGACCGTGGCGTGCTGCGTGAGGGAGCAGCTGCCGACATCGTCGTTTATGATCTCAAGGGACTGGGAATTGAACCTGAGTGGAACGGTGAGATTACGAACGACCTGCCGGGTGGCGAGTGGCGCCGCGTCCAGCGAGCCAAAGGCTATCATGCCATTATTGTCAATGGTGAGACCACCTTTGCCGATGATAACTGCACAGGCGCGACCCCTGGACGGCTGTTGCGTCACGGGCGGGGGTAAGAGGTATTCCTGTCTACTGAAATGTGACGATCAAAATCAGTAACCTGACACTGACTAAAAATAGCTTATGACTGTAGGGGCACGGCATGCCGTGCCCCTACGACTTTTTGCGTAAAGGGAGGATGCCATGGATTTTGGCCTCTTAATGCCATTTCAAAACCCGGCCCGCTGGGCGCAACCGTACCCTGACCTGTACCGGGAACAGCTCGAACAGATAGTGCTAGCAGAAGAACTCGGCTACGACACCATTTGGCTCACCGAGCACCATTTTGACGACGACGGGTGGTCGCCCTCGCTCTTACCTCTGGCGGCGGGAATTGCCACCCGCACCCAACGGATTCGCATCGGCACGTTTATCCTTATCTTGCCGTTTCAGAACGCGCTTCGTGTGGCCGAAGATGCCGCGACGGTGGATATTCTGTCTAATGGACGCCTGGATCTCGGTGTGGGCAAGGGCTATCGGGTAAAAGAGTTTCGTGGTTTTGGTCTCGACCGAAACCAACGCGACGCGCATCTTGAGGAAGGCTTGGAAGTGGTACGGCGTGCCTGGACGGAAGAGTGTTTTTCTTTTGATGGGCAACTGTACCATCTGACTGACGTCAGTATTATGCCGCGTCCCGTGCAGAAACCGCATCCGCCGATTTGGATTGGGGCGCGGGGCAAGAAAGCGGTCGAACGGGCAGCCCGCATGGGCTATCACTTGATGGGCACCGGCGAGGTCGAGGTGCAACGCTATTACGATCAGGCCTTACAGCAACATGGTCGTAACCCCCGTGACTACTATCTCGCGCAATTGCGCTGGGTCTATCTTGCCGAGAGCCGAGACCGGGCGTGGGACGATGTCGAAGAGCACATGCACTATCTGTTCACCTCGGCGTTTCCGATGCTGAAAGAAGCCGGAGATCTGCGCAAAGACCGGGCGATGGGCGAACCGCCGCCGCTCTCTGAGTTACGGAAGATCGATCCAACGATTCCCGGTGGGCTCCCAATCATCGGCACGGCAGAGGATTGTATTCGGGCGATCGAGCGCTATCAAAAGGAGACGCGGGTGACCCATCTGGCTTTGGGCATGCACCTACCTGGGCTCGCCCCTGCCAAACTCCGGCAATCGCTGACACGCTTTGCGCGTGAGGTTATGCCGCATTTTAAGTAGCTGCTCAGCAGAGTGATTCGCTCTATTCTTCGGCGGGAATCTTGTTATCTGTTACATCCCCCACACGTGCACGGTCTTATCCCGAAAGTGCTCTTCTCGCCGAAATAGTTTCTCTTCCCACGCCTTACCTACTGTCCGATCAAAAACGACGAGGTGACCGTCGTCTATTCCACAACGATCCATGTATTCCCAAGTCTGTTCTATGCCCTTTGCCAGGGTTTGCGCTAACGTTTTATACAGCAGTTTGAGTTCGATGACGACTTTCTGCGTTCCACCTGGATGAACCCATAGTATCAGCAGATCCGTGCGCATCCGTCCTAAGCCGTACTCACGCTCGATCCGTCCACCGCCGTTGATGATGCGTTGCAAGAACGCTTGCAACAGTAACTGCGGTCCGGCTTCTTTGTACTGAAACCGTTCCACCCAGCGCTCGGCATGCTCGCGGAAGAATTCCTGAAAGCCAGCGAGGAGCTTGTCCATGTCCAAGGTGCCGTCGGGGCGTATATACCACGCTGCTTGTTGGCTCATCCCCGACTGAATCAGCCATCCCAACTCGCGTGGAATCACTTCTTGGTAGATCGCATTGGCAATGCGAATCTGCCCGTTGCGTTCTTGTACGATCAGGCCCAAGTCTCGTACATAACTCACGTCATCCGGTTGGAAACGCTCGGCAAGCACCTCTCCAACCAATAATGGCTCAATGACGCGTTGCACACGTTCTTCCCGCAGTTTGTCAGTAAGCTGATCGAGATGGGTCTCGCGCTGCAGAATCAGAGCTTCCTTGGCAGTGTCAACCACATCAGCAGTGATCGAGCGATTGCGCTCACGTCCTTCTTCCATACGAAAGCAGATTTCATAGCCCAAGGCGTTGACCAACCAGGGTTGGCTTTCGGTCAGCCGCCACACCCGCGCTAATGCCTCTGTGGTAAAGCTTTGGCTAGTCTCAGCCGTGTGTTGTCGGTAGAGGGTTTTCACCTCCTCTCGGGAGAAGTTGCCCAGCCGCAGCGATTCAGCCTTGATGTTGAAGGCACTGCCACCGGTAATGATCGCTTTCTCGCGTGCAGAGTGGATGCGATAGTCACGCACGTCACGCACCCCGCAGAGGACCACGCTTTGTGGGAACCGGCGTGGACGTTGGGGGTACCCGGCGCGTAATTGTCGTAACACCGCAATCAGCGTATCGCCGACTAAGGCATCGATCTCATCCATGAGAACAACGAGCGGTTTGGCCGGTTCCTGTTCTGCCCAATACGCCAGCAACTCGTTCAGCGCGGCATGAGCACCGCTGTGGTCAAGGATTGTCCGCCACTGCGCAGCGGGAAACTCGTCATGGAGTATGCTCCGCGCCTGGTATGCCAGTTGGCTGAGAATGGCTTGCATCGCCGCGGTTACATCTTCGCGCGCCGCCTGGGCGAGTTCAACATTGACATACACACAGCGAAATCGCCCCTGCGTGTTCAGATAGTCCATCAACGCTAGCAGGCACGAGGTTTTGCCTGTTTGCCGTGGAGCGTGCAGGACAAAGTATTTCTCTTGTTCGATCAGTGGCAATATCTCGCCCAGCTGCACCCGTTCCAGCGGCGGAAGGCAATAATGCTTTGCCGGATTAACTGGACCAGCGGTGTTAAAGAAACGCATAGCAATTGTTCAGTGTAGCAGCCGTGTCTTTACTCCGTCGAGTAGTGGCGGTAAGCGCAGAGAATGGCAAGTGGGGAAGGAAAAAAGAAACACAGGTCGGCGACTTACACTCGAATAGTCCTAGTGTCCAACTCATAGGCAAACCCAGGCTCAGCAAGAGTCTGCTTTTTTCGGGGCTTGGTTTCATTTATCATTGTTGAAATCTTCAACAACAGAGAACGAATATGGCGACAGTCAATTTCAGTGTCCCGGATGAGGTAAAAGAGGCCTTCAACCGCGTCTTTGCCAAGCAGAACAAAAGCGCCATTATTGCAGAGCTGATGCGCAAAGCGGTCGAAGAGCAGCAACGGCAAGACAAGCGTGCGCTTGCCATTAAGCAATTGACGGCGCGGCGAAAACTGCGACGGTTGGTGACCGAAGATGAAATCCGTGCAGCCGGAGAGGAACTTCGTTCGTGAGGTTAGTGGTTGATGCAAGTGTAGTGGTGAAATGGCTCATCGCAGGAGCCGGATGAAGAAGATGATGAAGTGACAGAGGACCAACAAGAAGAGAGTGAGGAAGTTTCCGACGTACCAGAACTCGATAGTTACACTTACGTCCGGGCCAGTACGTGGTGGACTGTGTTAGCACGAGACAACTGGACGTGTTGTAGTTGTGGGCGCTCGTCAAAAGAAGAAGGAATTACTCTGGAGGTTGACCATATCATCCCTCGTTCCAGGGGAGGCCGCGACGACATCGGGAATCTTCAGGCGCTGTGCAAGAAATGTAATATTGGCAAGAGCAACAAAGACGCAACCGACTTGAGACGAAGCGTACAGGGATGAGAGGTAAGAGTATATAACAATCTGTTCTATTGTATCGCGGTCACGTTGGGCTTCTGCTGAATCTGCAAGGTCCCGGTTGGGCCGCTCGCGGTATGCGTGGCCGTTAGCTCTCGCAACGATTGACCGGAAAAAAGCGACCGTTGCGGTTCTGGCCATGCCCGACTGGGTCACACACATGCGCGCTGTTCTGGAATCGTTACACGACGAAATGGACTGGTACGAAATTCCCCCACCAGAAGAGCAGGATGATTGGCTCATGCAGGAGATACAAGACTGAGGAGGAGGTATGGACTCGGTAATCATCCTATTCCTGGGAGCAGTCTTTGCTGGCGTGCTCACGGCGGTCTTGGCTCATCGCAAAGGTCGCAACCCCTGGGCGTGGCTGCCGGTCGGGTTTTGCTTTCTCATAGTGGCATGCATTCTTGTAGCGTGTTTACCGAAAGTAGACCCCCAGAATCCTGGTGTTGCATCGAAACTCCAGGAGTTGCAGACCCTACGTGCGCAGAGTCTGATTTCTGAAGAGGAGTACGCGACAAAACGGGCGACTCTTTTACAGCAGATCTAGTATCCTCCCCAGATGCAACGGAGTGGCATTTTGGAGTGCTCCACACAGTTCCGCTGGATTGCGCGGAGTTTATCCTGAGCGGAACGAAGTGAAGGCGAGGGGCTTCGCTTCGTAGCTGTTCCAGGCATTTTTGCTAGCTCATCATTCTCGCGCAGGCGGAGGCTGCAACATGTTTTCTGAAGGCCATCGCCATCGCGCGGCAGCAGCAGGCCAAATCCCTTGAACTGCGCGCGGTGATGAGCCTTGTCCGCCTGCGACAACGGCGAGCCTCAGAGCACGGAGCTGGGAGCCAACAATGGGGAACAGGCATCGTACTCGAAGAAGCACACGGTATGTTATCTGAACTTTACGGGTGGTTCACTGAAGGGTTCGACACCAAGGATTTACAAGAGGCCACAGTGCTCCTAGAAGAATTGCGCCATTAAGGCATGACTCCATTGATGAGTGAATCATTGAGCAATGGCGTCATTTCTCGCTCTCTTGCCACCCTTTCCATACCTCTGGACAGTAACCAACTGTGGCCTCCTTGCCGTTGCGCACGATGGGAGTTCGCAACAGCAAGGGATCATCGAGCAACAAGGTCTCGATTTTCGCAGCATTCAACGACGCATAAGCGAGACCTTTCTCCAAGAACCGTGGCCCAGAACGGTCGAGCAGTTGATCGAGCGGGACCCGCACAGCAACCGATCGCAGTTCGCCTTTCGAGAGCCCCTTTTCTTGTAGATCAACGAACTGAAACCGAATCCCACGTTCTTTGAAGAAGCGCTGAGCTTTGCGGGTATCCGCACATTTTTGCAGACCAAAAATTTGAATGTTCATACACTCGCTGTTTCGTCATGCTACGATGGCGGGAAAACCCTTCTTGGTCAAGGCGTCTTCTGTCCACTCCGTATCGGCACCTATCGGAGAATGCTGGGGATCCACACTCGAAACGTCGATCCTCCACCGACCGTACTCTCAATCGTTAGCGTGCCGCCGAGCAAGTCGACAAATCGTTGAGCGATATACAATCCAAGCCCAGCCCCACCTTTATTGCGGGTTGTTGAACCACTCAATTGATAAAACGGCGCAAAGATTCGTGGCACGTCTTCTTCAGCGATACCAATACCCGTATCAAGAATCTCAACGAGGACTCCCGTGTTCTTTCTCCGTCCCCTCACTTCCACTCGTCCCTGCTCGGTAAACTTCACCGCATTGCTAATCAGGTTTCTGAGCACCGTCTTGTACTTGCTTGCATCCGTATGCAGCATGACCTCCGTATCTTGTATCTCCCAAATGAATTCCAACCGTGACGTCACGCGCAGCTCGTGAGTCTCTTGCCGTACCTGCCACAGCAGTTCTCCGAACGGGATCTCTGTTGTCGCCAGAGACGCCTGGCCTGAACGGAGAGAACTTGCCTCAAGGAGCGTAGAAATCAGCGTGAGCATGTCGTACGCATTTTTTCTGACCCGCTGCAGAATTTCCACTTGCTGCGCGGTCAATCGGCCAAATTCCCCTTCGCGTAAAAGATCCGTGTAGCCCAAAACAATGCTGAGCGGTGTACGCAATTCATGACTCATGGTCGCTAGGAATTCATCTCGCATTCCATTCGCTGCCTCAGCTAGGGCCTTGGTCAGCGCCAATTCCTCCGCCAACAGGGCCAGACCCGTTTTGAGTTTCGTCACCTCAAGGTGACAGATAATTGCGTACGGGCGACTGTCGAACAGTATCCGTTTCGCCATGCTGAACAACCACCGCTGTTCCGTAGGCAGGTGACACGGGTATTCAAGTGAATATTCCTCCACCTCCCCAGCCAACACCGCACGAAGTCCAGCAACAAACGCGGCACCTGCTGGGTTGCCTGATCTAGCCTTCTCTCCCCACAGCGTCAAATAATTTACTCCCTCACAAATAGCGTCTGCTCTCTCAGCGCCGTGGGGTAGAGTAAGCATCTGCCGTTCACCGCTGACAGCCACGATTTTTCCAGTGAGATCAAGAACAACAACGCTTGCAGGGAAGGTGCTACCCTGCGCAAACAAGGCTACTTTATTCCGGAGAAACGACGGAGCACGCCCCAGGGCAGTGGTATCGCTTAATGACGTGCGCGTCTGCTGCTCAAGCTGCGGGCTTGTTTTCCCTCCCTCTTTACCAGTGGAGGGTATATTGTCGATACTTCTTCCGGAAGAACGCTTCGGGCCCTTATGTCTCTCCCCCATCCTCTTCCTCTCCTCATAAGGTAAGACCCCGACCTAAAATCTAATTAGCAATATTCATGAATAGACCAAAAGATAGAAACAATGACCTGATTACTAGCACACTAACTGATAAAAAATCAAAACCTCGGGGAAATACAGGATACCAGAGTTCAGGCATTTCCTTTTTTAATGTTCATCCTCCCAGGAGTACTCTCGCGGCTTGTTTTGGGACTGGGCGGAGTCTGACTTTTTCTCTTGTGTTATCAGGACCTTAAGTGAATACAATGGTCGTCACCCTTAGCTCACCCTTGATTCCTGCTGTAGTTTCGCCATAAACAATTGCATGAAATCTGATAGACAAACTCGACAATTAGCGTCCTATTGGCTCTGCAAAATTGTATTAGCAGGGATTCTTACCCTGCTGCCGCGTCCCGGTGTGGCCCAAGAACAACAATCACAGACGAACAGTTCGAGCCAGCCAGCAGCGCCCTCGACATCCGTGGCGCCTGCGCAGACGATAGGCACCACCACGCTTGCCCCGGTAGTAGTGACCGCAACACGCAGTGATACACCGATTACGCAGGTTCCGGCGGCAGTCAGTGTCGTCGACAAAAGTGACATTCAACTTGGTCAGCCTACTATCTCGCTCGACGAATCCCTGAACCGCGTTCCAGGGTTGTTTGTCCAGAACGGCTTCAACTTTTCCCAAGATCAACGGGTGTCGATGCGTGGGTTCGGGACGCGCGCGGCGTTCGGCATTCGTGAGGTCAAATTCGTGGTCGATGGCATTCCCTTGACCTCGCCAGACGGGCAAACCGACATCGATGACCTCGACATGGGAGCGGTTGAGCGTATTGAGGTCCTCCGCGGTCCGGTTTCGTCTCTCTATGGCAACGCCTCGGGAGGCGTCATTAATATTATTACCGAAGACGGGCCAACCCGACCGTTTGCCGAACTGCGGACAACCGGCGGATCATTTGGCTTGATGAAAACGCAGGCAAAAACCGGCGGGCAGGTGGGGAAACTGAACTTCTTCTTCAATACGTCGTATTTATACCTTGATGGCTACCGGGATCAGAGCCGTTTCCGCAATGTCGCCTTCACTGGCAAGATCCGTTACACTATCGATCCACAGTCTGACATTACTACCCTTCTCAGCTTCATCGACTCTCCCTTGGCCGAAGATGCGGGCGGTCTCACTCGTGCCCAGGTGAAGCAAAACCGCCGGCAAGCCCGCGATCTGAACGTGAGCTTAGATGCTGGGGAAGAGATCACTCAAGGTCGGCTCGGGTTTGTCTATCGCAATCGATTCCTCCCAGGCCATGAACTGATTGTGACGCAATATTCCTTGTTCCGGCAGTTTCAAGGCAACCTCCCCATTCTTCCGCGCCTGGGCTCCGGTGTGGTCGCCTTCGATCGTTTTGGTATCGGCGGTGGGGTGAAGTACGCCTACGACACCACCATTATGGGGATGCGTAATCACTTCATGCTTGGCGTCGATACGCAGTACCAAATTGATAACCGCCGGCGCTTTGACAACAATGACGGTAAAAAGGGCCAGCGTCGCTTTCACCAAGATGAGGAAGTGACGAGTGTTGGCCCCTTCATCCGTGACGAACTCTACCTCCGTGAGAACTTGATCCTCAGCTTTGGCTTGCGCTACGACAGCGTGCGATTTTCTGTCGACGATCGCTTTCGCCAAGACGGGGATGATTCAGGCTCGCGGACACCCGATCAAATCAGCCCGATGGGCGGAATTCTCTACAGCCCACTGCCGTCGCTCAGTCTGTACGCCAATGTTTCAACTGCTTTTCAGGTGCCAACCACGACTGAGTTCGCTAACCCCAACGAAGGAGGCGGTTTTAATCCAGATCTTGATCCACAAAAAGCGATTAATTATGAAGTGGGCGCCCGCGGGACGTTCTGGCAACGCGTACGATACGATATGGCCTTCTTCTGGATCACCATCGACGATGAACTGATCCAATTTGAGGGACCCTCTGGACGTTCCTTCTTCCGCAATGCCGGACGTTCTACCCGCAGGGGTGTCGAAGCCTTTTTCAATGTCCCGCTCACTAACGAACTTATCTGGACATTTTCCTATACGCTCCTTGATGCCCAATTCGATCGCTATCGCACGCCTGGCGGACGGTTCGACGATAATGACGAACCGGGGATTCCACCCAATCAGATATTCAGTGAATTGTTCTATGCCCATCCATCCGGGTTTTATGGTGCGGCCAATCTGCTCTTTGTGGATCGCTTCTACGCCGACGACGCCAATCGCCATCACAATAACTCGTATACCGTCCTTAATTTGCGAATGGGATACGAATGGCAGCTCGGACGTGGGCGGATCTCTCCGTTCGTCGGACTGAACAATGTGGGCGACGAATACTACAATGGCCTTGTCCGGCTTAATGCGGTTGGCAATCGTTTCTTCGAACCCTCGCCAGACTTCAATGTCTACGGAGGTGTAGCGATTTCCTATGCGTTCTAGAGGTTACATAGTCAGTACCGCTTTGGCTGGGACGCGGTCGCGATAGCGCGTATCCCATGCCGCCACGTGAACGAATTGTGGATCGATTGCCACGTCGCCAAAACGGGCAAACTGGAAGGCGGCAGCGAGGGTACAGTCAGCAATGGTGGGACGCTCTCCTGTGACAAAGGAGCGCCCGTCAGACAGACAAGTATCTAACAGGTGCAGCGCTTCAGGAAGCATCTTACGGAAGTAGGCAGCGACCTCTGGGTTCGGCGGAAATCGTAGAGGTGACTGTGTCGCATGAACAATACGCCCAATGGGAAGCAGAACCCCCAGTTCAATGATCCGCTCAAGTTCCCGAACACGTGCTCGTTCGCGCGCAGAGCGACCAATCATCGGCGGGCGGCTCAGGATAACACTCCTCCAGGTACTCGATGATCGCGAGCGACTCAGTCAACGCAGACCCATCATCCAGTTCCAGCACCGGCAACCGTCCCAAAGGGTTTAACGCCACAAGCTCGGGCTTTTTCTGTTCGCCCTTGACGAGGTTAACTGATACTTGCGGGAGGTCGATAACCGCACCTGCCACAGCTTTCTCTGCCAAATACAGACGCACCTTCGTTGGGTTCGGGGCAATCTGAAAAACGTAAAGTTTCATACGGCGCCTTCCTCTTCTCCTGACAACTTGCCTTGCGTGATCGCGTAGTGCAACGGTCGATGACAAAAGGGATGAAATGGAGAGAAGCAGAAAGGGATAACAGAGCGGAGGCTCACACCCTTCGGTCGTTCTAGAGCAGGCCCTTTCTCCCATACGTTACAGGCTATAGAGCGAACGCAGTGAGCGGGCTATATGCTAGAAAACGTTATGGTACCTATCGCCTCCTTTTCCCAACACGATCCTCACTACCCCGCAGCGTTACATACCTATTTAGGCACGCGTGCACCACAAACTCTCACCGTGCAGGGGAATCTCGATATTCTTCATACTCAGGGGCCTCGTCCCTTGTTCGCGCTTTTTTGCTCGATCCAGTGCCCACCAGCGATTATCTTGCAAACGTACGAACTTGCCCATGCACTCCGTGAGGCTGGGGTGACCGTCATCAGCGGCTTTCACTCTCCAATGGAAAAAGAATGCCTGAGCATCCTTTTGCAGGGAACACAACCCGTCATTCTCTGTCCGGCCCGCAGCTTGCAGGGACTGCATCTGCGAAAAGAATGGAAGCAACCGTTAGAACAAGGACAGCTGTTACTCCTCTCTCCGTTTGCTGCGGAAGAACGTCGACCCACAACCAATCGTGCCCAGGATCGGAATGCGGTTATCGCTGCGCTCGCAGATGTGCTCTTCATCGCGCATGCAGCCCGGGGCGGCAAAACTGAGCAGTTTTGCCGCGCGGTCCTTGGCCAGGGCAAACAGGTGCTCACTTTGGATCTCCCTGATAATGCGCACTTGTTTGCATTGGGGATCAGTATCATCCGCCCCGAACACATTGGAATATCTGGTGAGATTTTCGCCGTGGACGAGGAAGATTGAGGAAACCTGCACACTGGAGGGGCGAAGCATTTGCCAGCTACGTGTCCACAAGTTCGGTTGGCCCTCTCACAAATACTTCGCCCCTCCACAACACCGTGTACCCTGTCCCAGTGATTCGTTCGACCTAGCTAAACAGCACCTTCGCCAACTCCGAACGATAGTGCTCCGCCAACTCACTACGCGCACCGACCACCTCGAAAATTTCTAACATCGCCTTACGCGCACCGTCGTCGCGGAAACTGCGGTCTTTCTTAATGATCAGCAGTAATTCCTCCAAGGCTTCTCGATAGCGGCCAACCGCAGCAAGAATCTGTGCGAGTTCAAACCGTGCTTCATGATCGAGTGGGTCTGTCGCCAAGCGCGCACGATATTTTTCCTCATCCCCAGCCTTAGCACCACTTTGCTTGAGGCGGAGTTGCGCCGTTAATTGTTGCGCTTCAGCGTATTCAGGAGCCGTATTTGGTACCCGCTCTAGTAACGTCAAGGCTTCAGACTCTTCCCCTCGCTGCACCAGGACTCGCGCAAGACCAAGTAAGGCTAAAGAATGTCCCCCATTCTGTGATAAAACTGACCGGTAAATACTTTCCGCTCCTTGGAATTTGCCGGCGTGTTCTAACCGTAGCCCTTCCTGTGCTCGCAGATCGGCTTCGGACGGCAACAATTGTTCAATAAAGTTACGGACCGCTGGTTCTGGTTGGGCCCCTAGAAACTCTCCGGCCAACGCACCATTGCGCACCGCTTTTACTGCCGGGATGCTCTGCACCTGAAACGCTTGGGCCAGCATTGGATTCTCATCGACATTAATTTTTGCCAAGACAAACTTGCCTGCTTGCTCGTCAGCGAGTTTCTCGAGTACTGGACCCAGCGCACGACAAGGGCCGCACCACGGAGCCCAAAAATCAATGACGACGGGAACGGTGTGCGAACGTTCAACCACGTCTTTCTCAAAGTCTTGCTCGGTCACATCGATGGTCCATTCGTTCATGCCACTCTCCTCTACTGTAGTTGAAGATGACTCGCGGGAGGATCAACGCCTCACCCCGGTTGGGTGTTGCACAGTAGCATAGCAGACTCGGTCCTTCTATGTTGCCCGTACATGACTTGCCAGCAGAAAGCAAATCTGCGAAATGTAGGCCCTCACAGAGATCCATTTACATAAAGGAGTGCCGTATGGCCGCCAAGACCATGTTCGAGAAGATCTGGGAGTCACATGTCGTTCGGACTGAACCGGATGGGACAGCGCTGCTGTACATCGACCGCCATCTTGTGCACGAAGTGACCTCTCCCCAAGCGTTTGAAGGCTTGCAGCTTGCTGGCCGCAAACCACGCCGACCACAGGCCGCGCTTGCCGTCCCCGACCATAACGTCCCGACGACCGATCGTGACAAGCCGATTGAAGACCCTGTCGCGGCAAAGCAGGTGGAAACCTTACAAGAAAACTGTCGGGCAACCGGGATTCCGCTGTTCGACATGAACGATGTTCGTCAAGGAATTGTTCATATTATTGGCCCCGAACAGGGTTTCACCCTGCCGGGGACTACTATCGTGTGTGGCGACTCGCACACTGCGACGCACGGGGCTTTTGGCGCGCTTGCCTTTGGCATTGGTACCAGCGAAGTCGAGCATGTCCTGGCGACGCAGTGTTTACTCCAACGCCCGGCCAAGACGATGGAAGTACGCGTCGAAGGCACGTTACCTGAGCACTGTACGGGCAAAGACATCATCTTGGCCGTGATCGGGAAAATCGGTACAGCCGGTGGGACAGGCTATGTCATCGAATATACTGGCTCCGCAATCCGCGCCCTTTCAATGGAGGGACGCATGACGCTGTGCAACATGTCGATCGAAGCGGGTGCGCGTGCGGGCATGGTTGCTCCCGACGACAAGACCTTTGCCTATTTGCGCGGACGCCCGTTTGCGCCACAAAGCGAGCTGTTTGATCGCGCCGTGGTCGCGTGGAAACAACTGGTGACTGATCCTGGCGCCACGTTTGATAGCGTCGTTGAACTACGAGCCGCAGATATCATCCCGCAAGTGACATGGGGGACGAGTCCCGGCATGGTGACCGATATCAACGGTACAGTTCCGAATCCAACCGATATGCCGACACCTGAACTACGCGAGGCAACTGAGCGTGCGCTTGCCTACATGGGCCTGCAAGGCGGAACGCCGATCACCGACATTCAAATTGATCGCGTGTTCATCGGTTCATGTACCAACGCGCGGATCGAAGACCTGCGCATCGCCGCCCAATACGCCAAGGGCAAGAAAGTCGCTCCCACGGTCAAAGCCATGGTGGTCCCTGGTTCTGGATTGGTCAAAAAGCAAGCAGAAGAAGAAGGCCTCGACAAAATATTCACCGAGGCAGGCTTCGAATGGCGTGAGCCAGGCTGTTCGATGTGTCTGGCGATGAACGCTGACGTATTACAACCCGGTGAGCGTTGTGCCTCAACTAGTAACCGCAACTTCGAAGGTCGTCAGGGCAAAGGTGGCCGGACGCATCTCGTCTCCCCCGCCATGGCTACTGCCGCCGCGATCGCCGGGCATTTTGTGGATATTCGCAACTGGAACTGAAACGTAATGCGTAAAACGTAACCTCCTCTCCCCTCCTTATTTACGTTTTACCTATTTACGTCTTACGTTTTCTTCCTCAAGGAGTTTTTCATGGATGCATTTACCACACTGAAAGGTCTCGTCGCCCCACTCGATCGTGTGAACGTTGACACCGATCAGATTATCCCCAAGCAGTATCTGAAAACCATTAAACGCTCAGGCTTACGCGAAGGCTTGTTTTCCGACTGGCGTTACGGTCCCGAGGGCAAGGGCGATAGAAATTTCTTTCTCAATCAACCCCGCTATCAAGGCGCAACGATCCTTCTTGCTCGGGACAATTTTGGTTGCGGCTCGTCACGCGAACATGCCCCGTGGGCGTTAATGGATTATGGCTTCCGTTGCATCATCGCGCCGAGTTTTGCTGACATTTTCTTTAACAACTGTTTCAAAAACGGCATGTTACCTGTCGTACTCAAAGGAGACGAGGTTGCGCAGTTGTTCAAAGAAGTTGAGAATCAACCTGGGTATCAGGTGACCGTCGATCTCGCCGCGCAAACAGTGACAACCCCGTCAGGAACGGTTTTCCATTTTGACATCGATGCGTTCCGCAAAGACTGCTTGTTAAACGGCTTGGATGAAATCGGCCTCACGCTACAGCATGCAGCTGAGATCACGGCCTACGAGCAGCGGCGTAAACAGGAAGCACCGTGGCTTTTCTCGGATCTCGCCTAGTTGAGTTATTTGTTCATCGGGTCATTTAGTCATTGTTCAATGAGTCAATGTTTTAATGACTCGATGAGTCAAGTTCTTCAAACGGAGGGCCAATGAAATTCGGAGCTGTCATTCGCAATATGGGACCACAATCGACCCGTGAGACGATCGCAGCATGCGCGCGCGCAGCTGAAGAGGCCGGTTTCGATGCAGCCTTTGTAGTCGATCATCTCGCCATCCCTCCTGACCAAACCGAAGGGTCGGGGGGACGGTATCTCGATCCACTCACTACTCTGGGGTACCTGTCTGGCATTACCCAAAAGATCCGTCTAGGTATCTCCGTGTTGGTTATCCCCTACCGGCCTGCCGTCTTGACCGCCAAACAACTCGCCACCCTCCAAGAATTGTCCGGGGAACGGATTATCCTGGGTGCAGGAGTCGGCTGGTTGCGTCAGGAGTTTACCGCCCTTGGGGTTGACCCTCGCAAACGTGGAGCACTGACCGATGAGACCCTTCAGGTTATTCACACCTTGTTTGCAAACGATGTCAATTCCTACGATGGTAAACTCGTACAGTTTCCGCCATTTGTCTTTGCTCCACGGCCAGCTCGCCCTCCCATCTGGATCGGTGGCAGCGGCCCCAAAGCACTCGAACGCACCTTGCGTTTCGGCGATGGATACTACCCGATCGGGCTGAAGCCGAATGAGTTGACGGCGGTTGGGACCTATCTCCGCGAGGAAGCGGAAAGACGGAAGCGACCAATGCCCACATTGATTGTCGGCGGAATGATCCGTGAGGGCGAAGGGGGCACCGCCAGCATGATCGATCGCATCTCTGCCTACCGTGACGCTGGCGCTAGCTATTATGTCCTCGGGCTTGGACGTTATGCCGACGCGGATACATTTCGACGTGGGATTGAACGGTTTGCGACGCAAGTGATACCTAAAATATAAACAAGGGGAAATGGATAAGGGATAAATGGGGAAATGGATAAAGGATAGGGCGAAACGGCAAAACGGTTCACCCTCGTATTTTGGGGTCGCGCTCTTCCCCAACCAAAAACCTGGCAATTAGTGAGCGAATTGAAGAGCCAATCTGAAGTGCTCACGCCTGAAGAATATTTTTTGCGCCCAATCCTGGATCTCGAGAAATCCCTTGCCACGCGGACAATCTCTCTTTCGCTGGAACTCAACGCCAAGATCCAGGCGCAGGAAGAAGCTGGGCAGCTGGTGATTCAAGACTGACGCCTGCGGGCAACGTCGAGTAAGCGCGCCGGAAAGTCCGACATCACGCCGTCAACACCAAGGTCAAGCAGCCGCTGCATCTCTTCCGGCTCATTGATCGTCCAGACGTGCATTTCACAGCCCAGCGCATGGGCAGCTGCGACCGTCGCTTCGGTCACTAACGGCATACCCTGAAACTCCGGGGGAATCTGCAGCGCAAGTCCTGGCGGTTGATACCCGTCGAGTTGATCGCCCATGACCCGTTGGAGAAATTCCGTCACCTCCCCAAAAGCAAAGCTGGTCGCAAGATCCGGCGCCTGGGTACGCACGCGTTGCAATACTTGGTCATGCTCCGAGGCAAGAATCACCTGTTCCTCTCGGCGACCTCGTCGGACTGCGGCAATCACCAGCTCTTCAATTGGCGGATCGCTTTGTTTGATCTCTATCGTCAAATGCAGAGAAGGTAGCGCTTCGAGGATTTCGCTCAACGTGGGAATCGTGACCCCTGTGGCCCGAAAGGGAAACGTCTGACCCCCATCAGAAGAGAAACGATAGCCTGCATCAAGCCGACGCAACTCCGCAAAGGTAAAGTCGCACACGTTTCCGCGGCCATCGGTTGTGCGGTCGACCGCACTATCGTGCAGTACGACAACTACACCATCACGCGTCGCCTGGACATCGAGTTCTGCATACTCTAGATCGAGAGTCACAGCCCGCGCAAATGCCGTCAGGGTGTTTTCTGGGGCTTCACCACTGGCACCGCGGTGGGCAAAGAAACGCGGTGGGGTCCGTCGAAAGAATGCAGCCATAGGCTCCTTTTAGCGACGAATTCATCATCATGGGAGAGGGGCATGTTTCTTCTCCAAGGGTGGTAGTCCTCGGTCTGTTTTCATTGTACCTATTGAAAGATCGCAGAAATGACGGCATGGGAGAGGTAAGATGAATGGCATACATGACATGGGTGGAATGACTTGTTTTGGTCCCATTGTTCGAGAAGAGAATGAGCCCACTTTTCATACCCCCTGGGAACGACGGGTCTTCGCTATGACCATGCTCGGCATGGGACGGTTCGATACCCTTGATGGCTTCCGTCACGCGATCGAACGGATGGACCCTGCACATTACCTTGAATCGTCGTATTACGAGCATTGGCTGGCGGCCCTGGAGACGCTGGCTGTGGAAAAAGGAGCGCTGTCTGCAGAAGAACTCCGCAGCGGCGTAGCAACGACGCGTCTTCCCAACACAGAACCGCCGTTACCCCCAGAAGCCGTGTCGGTAGTTGTCTCGCGTGGGGCCCCGTGTGACCGCCATACGGGGAGAATGAGACCTCGCTTTCAGGTCGGTGACCGCGTATTGGCAAAGAACATCAATCCCGCAGGACATACGCGGCTCCCACGGTATGTCCGCGGCAAACAAGGTGTCATCCACCTGGTACACGGCACCTTCGTCTACCCTGACACGAACGCGCACGGTGGCGGTGAACGTCCGCAACCTGTGTACTCGGTTCGCTTTAGCGCCCGCGAGTTGTGGGGACCGGCAGCAGCCCGACGTGACCATCTGCATATTGATCTCTGGGAAGACTATCTTGAGCTGCTGGGAACTGCGCCAACAACCATCAAGGCGGCCACAACAGCGAGAAAAGCCAGACTCCAACCAATCAAGCAAGAGAAGACCAAATCAACCCGTAAAGTTGCCGCCGCCCAACGACCTGCCAAGAAACAACGTGCTAATACTGCGGCGAAAGGCAAAGCCGCACGTTCTTAAGCGGCTGACTACGAACTATTGACTACTGACCACTTTTCCGAGATTTCTTATGAGCACAACACATCACGACAGTCATGGCCATCACCACGCTGGCCCCGATCCCCGGACCGAAAAACATCATACCCCGGAACAAACACGGATACTGGAAAAGCGCGTGAAAAAACTTGAAGCCCTGCTGGTTGCCAAGGGATTAGTCAATCCCGCGACCCTGACAAAACTTGCTGAGACCTATGAGCACGATCTCGGTCCGATGAACGGCGCAAGAGTTGTCGCCCGTGCGTGGGTTGATCCGGCTTACAAGAAGCGATTGCTGACGGATGCAACGGCAGCCATCGGGGAATTAGGCTTTGGCGGCTTGCAAGGAGAGCACCTGGTAGTCGTTGAGAATACCCCGAAGGTGCATAACGTCGTCGTCTGTACTCTGTGCTCGTGTTATCCCTGGCCAGTCCTGGGACTCCCACCCACGTGGTACAAAAGCGCTCCGTATCGCTCTCGTGTGGTTATCGATCCGCGTGGAGTCTTGAGCGAGTTTGGCACCACACTCGATGAATCGGTGGAGGTCCGCGTGTGGGACAGTAGTGCTGAGTTGCGCTACATGGTGCTCCCGGAACGCCCGGCTGGAACCGAAGGAATGAGCGAAGACGAGTTGGCAAAACTGATCTCTCGTGATGCGATGATTGGGGTGACAAAAGTAAAAGCGTAAAACGTCACGCGTGAAGCAGGATACGTGGTCCTTAGAGAGAAATAGAAAGAGACATTCATGAGCCGTGCGACCAATCCCCAAGTCGCCGAAATGACCGGCGCCGCATCTCTGCCGCGCAGCAGTGGCGAACTCGTTTTTCACGACCCCTGGGAACGGCAGGCATTCGCACTGGCGGTCTCACTGTGTGAGCAGGGCCTCTATGCCTGGGATGAATTTCGCGATCATCTGATCGCCGAAATCGCGACAGCCGAACAAGCGGCCGAGCCGAACGCGGATCCAGCTACCCTTCCCTCATACTATGAAAGTTGGCTTGCCGCCTTAGAGAAACTCCTTGCCAAGAAGGGTATTCTTCTTTCGTAATCAGGCAGTCCGCCTTCTTTTCTCGTGAGCATGCCGCAGACGCAATCATAGTCTCACTCAAACTGCACAGAAAAACCTTCTTGCTCGTCGTTTTTCTTATCGATGAGAGTCGAAGTGCGCTCAAAGCCCAAGGCAAGCGAGCCAGAAGCCTAGAAAACAGGGAGACACAGTGCGGCCTCTCGGCGAGAACCTGAGTCACAAAGAAGCAGTAACGCGTTGAAAAAATTGACGGGAGCGGCAATTTTTAGGTGCAGGGACGCTTCGTGAACCGTCCCTGCAGCGAAACCTCACTACACCACCTGCAACCCCTTTCTCACATCGTCCTTCGTCCTGTGTTCAGTTTCGCTCCACAAACTGGAGGACCTCCAGCGTGGTGCCAGCCGCGTCTCTAATAAATGCAAACTTGGCAAAGCCCATGTCTGTCGGCTCGACGATGAACTCCACGCCTTTGGCACGCAGCTCAGTGACTGCCGCTTCAAAGTCATCAACGGCCAAGCCAATATGATCACCGACCCCCGCATGAATCTGTTGCGAGATGGTAAGCGGCAAACCGTCAAGTTCCAGGCGGACAATCGGTCTGCCGCGAAACTCCATCTCCTGGACTTTCTTGGCACCAAGCGTGCCCTCGTAGAACGCGACGGTCTTCGGGACATCGTCAACGATCAGATGCCGATGGTTAAAACGGTAAGTGACTGTGGGTTCTGTGGCCATGGTCCTCCTCCTTTTCTTTGCCGACCTTGCGTTTGCGTATTGGTAGAAGAAGAAAATAGAAAGTGAGTTTTCTTCGTTCGCATCGGCTTACATCCCTGCTGCCTGGGCCTCGACCTTGGTGACCACAGCCTTACCCTCCTTAGTGTCGGTGGTCACGGTGATCGTATCACCCTCCTGCAAATCCGTGAGCTTGGCTTCTTTCCCGTCCCGCGTGACGGTCGCCTCGGCAGGAACCTGCATGGGGTGTTGATTATTGCCGCCCATATCTGTCATCACCAGCTCGCCGTCACTGGTTTTAACGACCTTTCCTTGATGGGAGTCCGCGGCTTGGGCTCCCGTACCCAGGCACCAGCTCAAAGACATGGCTAGGAAAAATAACGACACTCCTCTATATCGCATACTTCCTCCTTTTGTGAGTCAAAGGGGTCAACTTCCACTCGTCAGTACCTGATGCCTGACTATCGTGGGGGCGCGCGCTCAAACGGAGGAAAGCAGTGGATCATACTTTCCCGATTCCACGAGACTGAATCATTCCTCACGAAGCGTCCTTCGTGGCCGCAGGAAGACAGAACCATATCCACACATAACGGACGTTCCCCCCGATGCAACATCTACTACGGATGACGGTAGGCCCATGGTCTCTCCCTCTTCTTGTCAGGTGCAAGTTCAGAAAACACAGGTTCCCCAGCCCGCATCGTTAACGCTGGCCAAAGAAGCGATTCTCCGGACGTGGCAACCCGAGATTCTCGCGTAACGTCGCTCCTTCGTATTCGCGCCGAAAGAGCCCGCGTCGTTGCAATTCCGGCACCACATGATTGACGAAGTCGTCAAGTCCACCCGGCAGATACGGAAACATGATATTGAAGCCGTCGCAGGCATTGGTCAGGAGCCACTCTTCCATCTGATCAGCGATCATTGTCGGCGTGCCGACAAAGGCCAGGCCACCGTAGCCCCCGATCCGCTGCGCGAGCTGCCGAACCGTCAGATGCTCGCGTTTGGCGAGTTCTATCGCGCGCTCGCGTCCACTTTTGCTCGCATTGGTGTCAGGAATCTCCGGTAACGGCCCATCCGGATCGAAGTCTGAGGCATCATGGCCGAGCGCGATCGAGAGCGAGGCAATGGCACTGTCGTAATGGACGAGACTATCGAGGCGTGCGCGTTTCTCGAGAGCTTCGGTCGCCGTCTCACCGACGACGACAAACGCACCGGGCAACACTTTCAGATGGTCACGCTGACGACCGAGCTTCTCCATACGGCTTTTGACATCAGCGTAAAACTCGCGGGCATTGACGATGTTGCTCCCCGCCGCGAAGATCACCTCAGCCGTCTCGGCGGCAAGTTGGCGGCCGGCTTCAGAAGCGCCGGCCTGGACGATCACCGGCCAGCCCTGAATGGGACGCGCAACGTTGAGCGGCCCGCGCACTTGCAGAAACTCTCCTTTGTGGTTCAGCACGTGTAGCTTTTCAGGATCGAAATAGATGCCGGTCTCCACATCACGAATGAATGCATCGTCTGCCCAGCTATCCCACAGGCCGGTGACGACATCAAAGAACTCGCGCGCGCGACGATAGCGGGTCGCATGTTCAACATGTTCTTCGAGACCGAAGTTCATCGCCTCATGTGGATTGCCCGACGTGACCACGTTCCAGCCTGCGCGGCCCCCACTGATGTGGTCGAGTGAGGCAAATTTGCGGGCGACATGATACGGTTCATTATACGTCGTGGAAGCGGTGGCGATGAGCCCCAGATGCGTCGTGACGACAGCGAGGGCAGGCAGCAGCGTCAAGGGATCAAACGAGGTGACCGTCGCGCTCCGTTTGAGCGCCGAGATCGGCATATTCAGCACCGCAAGATGGTCGGCCATGAAGAACGCATCAAACCGCCCGCGCTCCAGGGTCTGCGCAAGCCGCGTCAGATGCTGAAAATTGCAATTCGCATCTGGCCAGGCGCCAGGATAGCGCCAGGCCGCGGTATGAATACTGACCGGTCGCATGAACGCCCCTAAGCGCAGTGTGCGTGCCTGACCCATACTCTCTCTCCTTCCCGTGCAAAAATGAGAGCCACTTTGCGTTACCGTGGAATAATCGGCAAGACGACATGCGACGGACGCTGGTCATCGTGGAAGACCTGTTGCAGTGCCGGTTCTAAACGGGTTGCCTCATGACTCTGCTCCCCTGTTTGCGGATTCCGATCAAAGCGTGGAAAGTTGGAGCTAGCAACCTCCAGGCGGAGCCGATGTCCGGCTTTGAAGACATTGCTCGTGGCCCAAAGGTCAATCGTGTATTCGTACACTTCTCCAGGTTTGAGCAAGGTGCTTTGTGCCCGTGACTCGCGGTAGCGAGCGCGGAGAATCCCATCGGTCAGATTGCGAGCAAAGCCATCAGGATGCACGTCCACGAGTTTGCCGGTGAAGTCTGTGTCGACTGCGCTGGTGGCGGCAAAGAGAACTAGGGTCACCGGACCCGTAACTTCGACATCGCGCTCCAACACAGGCGTTGTATACACGAGCACATCAGTGCGGGCTTCGGTTGTCCGTTGGTCATGCGCTCCGCCAGGGAGTTCAGCGGGCCAACAGCAAAGCCCACCGCCTTTCGTTGGCACAGGATTGCGCGGGTCGGAGACATAGACATCCGTAGGCTCGCTACGTGGCGGTTGCGGGCTCAATAACCCGTCACCGTGCAGGCTGTTCGCTTTGCCGTCACTGTGGAGGTAGTACTTCGTATACTGAGTCCGTGCCAATGGCCATTCCTGTTCCGAGCGCCAGCGATTCTCTCCCATGACAAACAGACGCACTGGCGGTTCTTCGAGTACCCCGTTCTGCTTCCCTTTGAGCCAGTAGTCGAACCACTTGAGTTGGAGCCCATCAATATCCACAGCGAGCGCGGTACTGGCCAGACCATAGTTGACCTCGCCCACCACGTTGTTGGGTGGCCAGGCGTGTTGCCAGGGACCGATGATGAGTCGCTGCCCGTGGCGCGCTTCCGGCGTGGCACCGTGTTCGCGCATACCCATATAGTTACGGATAGTCCCTCCGAGGAAGATGTCATACCAGCCACCAAGATTGCAGGCGGGAATGCGAATCTTGGTGTGGTGCCGCTCGATATTCCATTGCGCCCAGTAATCATCATCATCTGGATGCGCAAGCCAATCATAGAAGTAGGGAGCCGACTCCTGAAAGAACGGAAAGTCTTTGAGCGGGAGATGGCGGAACCATTGGCACATATCGTCCACGCCGTGCATCAACGCAGCGAGGCGTTCTCCTGCTTCTGGCTTCGTCTGCATTAAGCGTTGTAGCGTATCCGGTGCCAAGAAGGTCATGGTCCAGCTTTCGTTAAAGCCGAGGGCAAACGCCCCCCCTTGGTACGCCCACCCTTCGTGGTAGTGCGAGGCGGTGATGAGCGGAAAGATAGCCTTCAAGTGTGGCGGTTGCGCAATGGTCGCCAGCCACTGGGTTGCCCCGACGTACGACGCGCCATACATACCGATGTTCCCATCGGACCACGGCTGCACCGCACACCATTCGACAGTGTCGTAGCCGTCAAGAATATCATCGCGAAAGGTGTAGAACTCGCCTTCAGAGGCGTACCGTCCACGCGAATCCTGGATAACGACCACATACCCCTCACTAGCGGCCCGCATGACGTCGAGCAACATGGTCGAGATGAGGTTCAAATTTTTGTTATAGGGGGTACGCTGGAGCAGCACGGGATACTTCCCCGCGGCGGCGGGTCGATAGACATCGGCGCGCAGGATAACGCCGTCGCGCATCGGGGTGGCCACATTCTTTTCAACGACAATGGTTGGTTCAGACATCAATCATTCCTCCCCAAACAGTACAACGGACAGTTTTTGAGCAGTAGAGGTTAACGACACAGGCCATGACTCGCTTGAATACAAGCATGCGACTCCACCTTAAGCGGTTCCTGACCGATGACCATCGTGCCTGGCGTTCTACAGCAGATGCCGACAGTCCGTCAACTGTAAGGAAAGTTCCTGGTGAAAGAGTAAGACTACACTGTGGAGGATGGGCTCTGGTCGTAGTGCGAACGTTTGCAGAGCAGATAAGAGTAAGACTACACTGTAGGGAAAAGAACAGAATGAAGGAGGCAACATGCGTTGCGCAGAATGTGGAAATGAGATCCCGTTCGCTGGACAAGTCTGCCCGCATTGTCACCGGGACCAATCACAAAAGCGGCAGCAGGTGATTCGAGCTGTAAGTGTCGCGCTCTGTTTAGGCTTTGTTGGCTCCCTGCTGTTCGGGGCGTGGGGTGGAATTCTTGGCTTCGCCTTTGGCTATGCCGCCCCCTTCTTGGCTCGTGGAACGACGCCACCCGGAATAGCCGAAGTCAAAGAGACCTTAATGCCAAAGAGCAGTGAAACGCCAAAGAGCACCGAGACGTCAATTGAAGTGCGGCTCAGAAAACTGAATGACCTGCGACAGAAGGGACTTATCGATGAAGGTGAGTATGTTGAACGAAAAAAGGCGATCCTTAATGAACTGTAGCGCTACGCCGCCATTGGGGCAGGATCTGGTCGCAGTGCAACCCTCGAATAATCGGTTTCCCGCCTAGGATGGCCACATCCCGCAGCACTGATCGATCACTTACCGAAGCGCCGCCCGCCAAATGTAAGCCATATTTGATTGGATCATACTCCTTTTTTGTGTACGCCGCGTAGTCTTATCCCAAAACCGGTTCTCAACAAACCGCTGTCTTCCGTTCATCAGTTGAGAGCCACGTACAGCCATGCCACCACACACACTCCACCTGCAAGCAGTCCGAGCATCCACTGGCGCCTTTCTTCTCGTCCCTCTGATGGGTCTGCTGAAAACTGGGGCAGGAAGATTACCGTCAGTATGCCTCCTATGAGTCCACCAAAATGGGCAATATGGTCCGTTGTCGGCTGTTGGACTCCACCAACAAACCCGTACAGCGCCAAAACCATAGCGATAATATGCCAGCGCTTAAAACGAGAGTGGACGTTTGACCGACTGAGTTGTTGTAGCCGGGTGCCAGCCAGCGCTCCCAGCAGGCCTAAAATAGCGCCTGACGCGCCGGCTCTGACCACCATGCCAGACCCAAAAGCGAAACCGGCCAGATTACCCACTATGCCCGAGAGGACATAGACAAAGAGGAAGCGACCCGGCCCCCACGCCGGTAGCGTCAAAACTCCTAAGCCCAGAAGGACTGCCATATTGGCGACCAGATGGCGGACGCCGATGTGAATGAACAGTGCGGTAACCAGCCGCCACCATTCCCCGGCACTCAGCAATGGACTGGTGATGGCACCAAACTGGATCAGCGTTGCGCGGTCCTGACTCCCGCCCTGTTGCTCCATGACCCACCAGATCCCAATATTGATCAGGACAAGGCTCAGGAGCCACCACAAGGCATGCGAGAAATCACTGCGGGCATCACCCACCCTCGGTGTCAATGCTGGGGAAACAGGAGGTGGCAGAGCGTCTTCTTCAGCCAATACTTGCTGGGCTTTGGCATATTGTGACATTTCAACTAACACAACCCATCTGCTCTGTTCTCCATATTCATCGGGCACGGCTCGTAACACCTGAACTTCAATTCCAAGGCTCTGAAGCAGGAGTAAAATTTCGTCTGCTTGTGTCTGGTTGGTGACCGAACGGATTGGCTGAAACGGCATCGCTGTTATTCTTGCCGGTGTCCCCCCTTTTTCAAGCAGGGGGACTGCTGCTAGGCTTGCCCCCGGTTGGACACTGAGAAACGTGGGGATGTGGGACCGCTATGACACAGGACGTTCAATCTTCTAATACAACAGGTCGTCAGTGGCTCGGCTTGCTGGGCGGGGTAGGGGCGTTCGCCGTCTTGCTGCTCCTCCCTCCTCCAGAGGGGATGAGTCTCGCTGCCTGGCGGACCGCCGCGGTGGCGGCACTGATGGGGGTGTGGTGGATCACTGAAGCCGTCGATCTGACAGTAACCGCCTTCGTGCCGCTGTTCCTGTTTCCTGTTCTCGACATACTCCCCGCCAGCGCAGTGTCGAGCGCCTATGCCGGCCAGATTGTCTTTCTCTTTTTTGGCGCGTTTTTCCTGGCCCTCGCTACGGAGCGGTGGGGGCTGCACCGGCGGGTCGCGCTGTGGATTGTGTCGCGTATTGGCGGTTCACCACGATTGCTTCTCTTGGGCTTCTTCGGCACGACTGCCCTCCTGTCGATGTGGATGTCGAATACCGCTTCGACCGTGGTTATGCTCCCGATTGCCTTGGCGATTCTTACCCATATCGAGGCCCAAGGCTATGACACAAACAGTGGTTTTGGGACTGCCTTGATCCTCGGCATGGCCTATAGTGCCTCTATTGGTGGCGTCAGTACCCCCGTCGGGACACCGCCGAACGCCGTGTTTCTCGGCGCTTTCGAAAATCTGTTTCCTGATGCACCAAATATTGGATTTCTGTATTGGATGCTGTTTGGCGTGCCCACCGCTGTTGTCATGCTTGTCTGTCTGTGGATCTATTTAGTCTATATTGTCTTCCGCCTGCCAACGACCGGCTGGCAAGAAGACCAGACCTTCCTCGCCCAACAGATCCAAGACCTTGGACCAATGAGTCGTCCGGAACGTCGCGTTCTTCTCTTGTTTGCCATAACCGCACTGTTATGGATGTTTCGTACCGACTTGCCGCTCGGGCCGATCACCATCCCTGGGTGGGTCAATCTCTTTCCGGCCCCAGCCAATATTAAAGATTCGACCGTCGCGATGTTCATGGCAACGCTTTTGTTTGTCATCCCGACCGGAGAAGGCAAAGGCAGCTGCCTGCTCGACCGGACGATTTTTGAACGTATGCCGTGGGGGATTTTGGTTCTGCTCGGTGGCAGCTTAGCCCTAGCCCAAGGAGTAGGATCATCGGGGCTCGCCAGATGGATCGGTACACAGCTCGACTTCCTCCAAAATCTGTCTCCGTTGAGTGCTATTGTTGCGGTGTGTTCTTTGCTCGTTGGTCTGACCGAATTTACCAGCAATACGGCAACCACAACCTTGATGATGCCCGTCCTGGCTGCCACCGCGACCGGCATGAAAATTGATCCACTACTGCTCATGATTCCGGCCACGTTTGCCGCCTCGTTTGCCTTTATGTTGCCGACCGCAACCGCACCCAACGCGATTGTGTTTGCCAGTCGTCGTGTTACCCTCCCGCAAATGTTTTGGATTGGACTGGGACTGAACATCGTTGGTGTCCTTGTCCTGCCCATCCTTTTATATCTGATCGGCGTCCCCGTATTTGGCATCTCGGTCTCTGAACAGCCGAGCTGGGTGCCGTAGCCTCGACCATCATTCGACATCATCCGAGGCAGTACTCCACGAGGGGATCCGCTCGGCCTGCTCGTATTGCTGCGACCGCGAAAGATCCTGTTGGCCTATATGGCGGTTTCATTCTGCGGTGCCCGTACGCGAAAGACATAGCGCAACTCGTCGTAGACTCGACACAATCGCGCTGCCGACAGGAAGCGCTTGCAGCCACCCCTCGCGTGTGTCCGCTGCGTGATGCCTCGATGGTCCTGCTCCAGATCGAGACCATCAAGAAGTCGGTTCTCCCGCAGAGTTGATCCCGTTGGCGAATGGTCATGCCGCCCGAGGCTTTATATATGTGACGAAGGCGGAGCGCCGCGTTTTCTCCAGTGGCGTTCCAGCGAGCCACTCACCCAGGCGAACACAATTGAGTGCCGTCGCCGTAAAGAGATGCTGCAGGTGAGCCAATGGAGAAATCTGTGTCACGCCCAGGGCGCCGATCGCTCAGGCCGCCACGCTCGCTGCCTTGCCGAGCTTGCGCAATTCCGGCGCGACCTTCTCGCCGATCAATCGCAGGCTGTCCGCCACCATGTCGAACGGCATGCCAGCATAGGAGACGGCCATCGCCGGACGCAGGTCGCCCGTCGTCTCATAGCGTTGGGTCCACTTCGCGATGATCTGCTCCGGCGTGCCCCAGGCCTGGCTCTGGACGAAGCCTTCGCAGGCGGCATCCAGGCCGACCTCCTGAATGGCCTTCGCACCCGCTTCGTACGCCTGGTACCCCTGCGTGCTGCCCCAGTGGGTGCCGTTGAAATCGTAGTGGCGGATGACGCTCAGGTAATACTTGGAGAGGTATTTGCGAGCGACCTCTTCCGCGACTGCCGGATCTTCGTGGCAATAGGTAAAATCGGAGAACACCGGCGCGCCCGGCTCTTTGTGCGGATGCACGTGCTTGAAACGCGTGCGCCAGGCCTCGACCGCGGCGTGGTGCTGTTCCCAGGGCAGCTGCACGAAGGACATCATAGTCCCGCCGAGGTTCGCCGCGGCCATGGCCGAGTCCGGCGTCATGGCGACGGAGAAGAAGCCGCGGTCGCGATAGCCGAATTCCGGCTTGGGCGTCACCGCGGTGCGCGACTGCTTGAAATACTTGGTGTCGTATTCGGCGATGCCAGTGTCGAGAATGTCGAGCACGATCTCGGCGGCCTCGTCGAAGCGTTCGCGCGAGGTCGCCATGTCGATGCCGAACGCGCGATACTCCTCGCGCGCCAGGCCGCGCCCGAAACCGAGGAGAAAGCGATCGCCGAGCAGAATCTGCAGGAGGATGATGCGCTCTGCCACGCGCGTCGGATTCTCGTGCCAGGGCAGGATGATGGCGCCGGTCCCGATCTTGATGCGCGTCGTCTTGCCGGCGAGGTAGGCCAGCCATTGGGTGTTGTCCGGCATCATTGAATAGTTAGGATCGAAGTGGTGCTCGGGCAACAGCAGGAAGTCCATGCCGACTTCCTCCGCGAGCAGCGCGATGGCGGTTTCCTTGCGCATCATGTCGGCGTCGGACAGGCCTTCGTGGGTGTTCTGGAAAATGAATTGCAAACCAACTTCCATGGGCAGGCTCCTCTTGCGTGACGTGGGTACGTGGATTCCGCAGCTCCAGAGCGGACCCTAATCGAATTGGGCAAATCTTGTCAATATGGTTGGCTGCTATTCCCTGCTAACACGGTCCAGGGGACACTTAAACGGTATGAAGGGTATGGTCGGGATTCCTGCTAACTCCGACCTCGGGGTTACAACAACAATACTGGCCGAGCATTACTCCTCCACTCCGCATTAAAACTATCCTGTTACCCCCGACATCGGGGGTAACACGTTTCGTTGTCGTCTCCCGACAGGGTACCGTGCTCACCCCGACGCAGACCCAAAGATGGCAGTCGCCAGGGTGTCGAGTTCGCGCCGCATGGCATCGGTCGTCTCGGTCGTCAACCAGAGTGTCACCTGGTCGACCCCAACCGCGAGAAAGGCTTCGATCTCGCCACGGGTGCGCCACTGACCTGGCCCCCCAAGGACGTTTACCAGCACCGGTTTGTCCTCGCGACCGGCGGCAGTCGCCAGATCTTTGATCTGCTTCATCCCGTCGACGACCTGCGCCACGTTCTGGACCACCGGCAGCCAGCCGTCGCCCCACTCAACTATGCGTTTGAACACCCCTTTTGACCAGTGGTCATCAAACATGACGCTCGGTAAATAGATCGGCGGATGGGGGCGCTGGGCCGGTTTCGGGAAACACTTTACCGCCGGGAAGTCATAGTATTTCCCGTGATGTTCTGACTCGTCATCGACCCAGCAGGTCTTCATCACCTCAATCGCCTCGCGGACCTGGCCCCAGCGATGGTCAAAATCGACGCCCAGGATCTCGCCTTCTTCTCTATTCCAGCCCGCGCCAATCCCGAAGTGAAAACGCCCATTACTAAAGCTATCGAGCGAGGCGATCTCCTTGGCGAGATGCAAGGGATGGCGCTCCGCCGCCAGCAAGATCGCCGTTCCGACTTCCAGGGTGGTCGTCGCGGTCGCGGCCCGCATTAGGGCAATCAGCGGATCGGGCATTTTCCAGAGATACTCAGGATCCGGACCATCCCCAGGATTGGCTGGGTATTTTGTTTCATACCTCACCGGCAGAATAATGTGATCCGGCACCCAGTAGGATGCAAAGCCCAGCCCTTCGGCGTGGCTAGCAACGACCGCTGGATCGGCAGCGGCGTCCGGTTGAATACAAAAGATGCCAACTTTCATACAGACTCCTTCTGTCACTCGCTTGCTGTGTGAGACGAAGCGTGAACGGCGAAAGATTCGTCTGCCGTCATGGGCTGAGACGAATCCGTCTATGCGCGTCGGTTTCGTCTCGCGTGCGTGGTAGGCTCCGCGACTCCAGCTTGTCGAACTCGGGTTGTGTCGAAATGCCTGTCCTACGATCGGTCATGAACCAGCCCGTCCGCGTTTTGCCATCACTGTGGCGCCTACACAG
>JBFWXH010000037.1:0-66553 GCA_050187625.1 Binatia bacterium | reverse complement strand
GCTGCCGCTCATTGAGATGTGGCCAGACCCTCTCATACTTCTGGAGCAACCGGTTCTCGTCTGTCATGATGCTAGCCTATAGTCTTACTCTTCAGTTGTCGAGGTTATTTCGTACCAATTCCTTAGCTACTATCTCGATCGCCAGACAGAGATAGAGCAAGAAATTGCTGATAACCGCCTTGATGCAGTGATGAAGAAATATCGCTTAGAAATGGACGACCACGGAGTCCTTCGTTTCCCAGGGAAAACTCCAACCACATAGGGTCGCCATGGCTCAAGACGTTCCTCGTCTCTTTGTGTCACTCTACACCGATGAAGATGTGACTTCTACTTTAGCGCCAGCTCTACGACGACGAGGATACGTTGCTCAGAGCACTATGGAAGCCGGCAATGCGGAACTCTCCGATGACGCACAACTGGCCTACGCGACGGAAAGGGGTATGGCTATTCTCACCTATAATATCCAGGATTTTGTGCCTTTGGCTCAGACCTGGTTCCTCTCCGGTCGTGAACACGCCAGGATTAGCCTCTCCGAACAGTTCAGCCAAGATCAGTTTGGTGAGTTGCTCCGCCGGATACTCCGTCTGTTGAATCGCTGGACTGCGGACGAACTCCGCAACCAGATCGTTTTTCTCCAACAATTCAAATAATCGAGGAGCGCTCAGCTCACCGAGCATCTCCATGGTAATGAGCACGCTTTGCCCAACTACAACGGCAACAACCGCTTCAACGCCGCTTCAATCTGATTGAGCCCTTGTTCGAGGTTTTTCATCGACGTGGCGTAAGAAATACGGACATGCTCAGAAGAACCAAACCCTTCACCAGCCACTAACGCGACCTTGCCTTCTTGTAACAGGTACAAGGAGAGATCCATTGCCGACGAAATTGTCTTGTCTTGCCATTTCGCGCCGAAGTATGACGACACCCGCGGAAAGACATAGAATGCCCCTTCGGGCAGGTTGCAAGAAATTCCCGGCAGGGCCCGGAGACGGTCGACCACGTAGTTGCGTCGTTTGGCAAACTCTTTGGCCATAATACCCACGGACTCTTGGGCTCCGGTCAGGGCTTCGACGGCTGCTGCCTGCGCAATCGAGGTAGGATTCGAGGTGCTCTGGCTCTGTAAGGTTTCAATGGCAGAGATGAGTGCTTTTGGTCCGGCAGCGTAACCCAATCGCCACCCCGTCATGGCATAGGTTTTCGACACCGAATTGGCAATCAGCACCCGCTCGCGCAGGTGCGGTTTGAGTTTTAACAAGTGCGGACATTCGGGCGAGTCGTAGAGAAATTTCTCGTACACGTCATCAGAGATGACAAAGAGGCTACTTTTGTCGATGACCTCGGCAATTTGCCGCAGTTCATCTTCGGTGTAGGCCGCGCCGGTTGGATTCGACGGACTATTGAGCAACAGCGCTTTGCTGTGCGGGGTAATTGCCGCTTCAAGCTGGGCTGCGGTGATTTTGAATCCAGTTTTCTCATCCGTCATCAACAACTTGGGTTGTCCACCGGCAAGAATCGCCATGTCCGAGTAGCTGACCCAATAGGGAGCCGGGATCAGCACTTCGTCTCCGTCATCAAACAAGGCGTGAAACGCATTGAATAAGGTGTGCTTCCCACCACAGTTCGAAGTCACTTCTTGCGTGCTGTAGGTGAAACCATTATCGCGCTGGAGTTTTGCGATAATAGCCTCTTTCAGCTCTGCCGTGCCACCAACGGGAGTATATTTAGTTTTTCCCTGTCGTAGCGCAGTAATCGCCGCTTCTTTAATATGTTCGGGAGTATCGAAGTCTGGTTCGCCCGCGCCAAAATCGATGACGTCGATCCCTTGACGACGCAGCGCCGCAACTTGAACAGTGACCATTAGGGTTGGGGACGGCTTAATGAGCTGTAAACGCTTTGCGAGGTTCATAATGCTCCTCATGAAGGAATAACGAACGTATGAACGCGTAAGGGCGCAGCTTACTGCGCCCTTACCTGTACACAACCTTACAGGACAGGGCTACTCTTACGTTTTCTTGGCAAACTTTTCTTTCAGACGTTGAACAACGTGAGGGGGAACCAAACCGTCAACATTCCCATCAAAACTCGCGATCTCTTTGACCAATCGGGCTGCCGTATAGAAATGTGCGGCCCCCGTCATCAAGAAAATCGTTTCAATGTGCGGCTTCATCCGGCGGTTCATCAGGGCCATCTGGAACTCATAATCAAAATCCGAGACGGCGCGGAGCCCACGAATGATAATGCTTGCCTGTTTCTTATCGACGTAATCGACCAGCAGTCCATAAAAGTTATCGTATTCGATCCGGTCATCAACATCCTTCAGTTCCTCGCGGAACATCTCAATACGTTCTTGCGGAGAGAACAGGAAGTTATCCTTCTGCGGATTGTAGACAACCGCGACAACAACTTCATCGACAATCTGGAGACTCCGGCGGATGATGTCGATATGCCCATATGTCGGCGGGTCAAATGACCCTGGATAAATCGCCCGACGTTTCACTCAGCCTCCTCAGTATTTCGCTGGTAAAAGGACACCCCGGTTGTGCCGTAACGACGCCGGTCCGTCAAGAGCAAAGATGGATACCATTCCGCACCCTCTTCGCGGAGACTGTGCTCGACAACTACCCACGCGTTACTTTCGAGAATAGGGCTGAGGGCCAGGGTGCGTAGAGTTTTGTCTATCCAACCCTCATCATACGGGGGATCCAGGAACACGCCACCGAACCGTAACTCTTGTTCCTCTGCAATGTGGATACCCTTATTCGCATATGCACGAATGAGACGACCTTGACGACGAAACCGGGTGATCGCGAGATTTTCTCGAATGATGCGGTGAGCCTCGGGACTGGCATCGACAAAGACGGCCGAATGCGCCCCTCGGCTCAAGGCTTCAATCCCAAGAGCACCCGTGCCGGCAAAAAGATCCAGAATTGCAATCCCTTCGAGCGAAAAGCGGCTCACGATAATGTTGAAGACCGCTTCGCGAACCTGGTCTAGCGTAGGCCGAACTTTGTGGCCTTTCGGGACTTTGAGATGCAGGCCACCCGCAGAACCGGAAACGATACGCATGCTTTATGGGTTCAGTGTTGGGTTAGGGACTAGTTACGAATCAAGGTAGCGGAGAGTCAAAAATAGCGAAGAAGGCGAAAGGGCGAAAAGGAAGTAAAAAAAGCTTTTTCCTCTTTTCGGATCCATTTCCCCTTTTCGCCTAGCTTACTTTCGCGTGCTTTGATCATTGCTAGATGGTTAGCAATCACACCGCCAAGATGTGCACAGCGACCGCGGCTGCTTCCCCACGTAGAAGGCCGCCTCCGTTTTCGGTGAGGCCGATCTTGGCATCTTGGACCTGGCGTTTCCCGGCTTCGCCACGCAACTGCCAGAAAATCTCAGCAATCTGTGCAACCCCTGTGGCACCGACAGGATGTCCTTTCGCGAGAAGCCCTCCGCTGGGATTGACAGGAATACGACCGCCTAATGCCGTTGCTCCTTCGTCAATTAACTGTCCCCCTTCACCCTGCTTACAGAACCCTAGCTCTTCATAGATAATCAGTTCAGCTGGTGCAGATGCGTCGTGGACTTCGGCGACGTGAATATCCTTTGGCCCAAGGCCAGCTGCTTCATAGGCTTTTCGTGCGACGCGCTCGGTGATTTCGGGATCACCTGCTTTGCGATCTTTGCCAGAGCCAAGCACCGAGGCTTTGACATACACTGGCTTGGTGGTGAACTGCTTCGCTTTCTCCGTGCTGGTCAAAATCACCGCCGCCGCGCCATCACCAATCGGTGAACACATCATACGGGTGAGAGGTTCAGCAATCACTGGTGAAGCAAGAATATCCTCAACCGTACGTGGGGTTTGGAACTGCGCGTGTGGGTTGAGGCTGCCGTTGGTGTGGTTTTTGGCGGCAATTTTCGCGAAGTGCTCTTTCGTGGTGCCGTATTTGTTCATATGGTCGCGAGCAAACTGGGCATAAAAATCCATGAACAAACTACGCGACTGCCCTGCACCCGCGCCTTCTGTGGTTTCCTTGGTCGCTTCCTTCATCTGGGCCAGAGTTTGTTGCATCAGCTCGACATCGATGGCACTGCCCAGCGCGGCAAAGGAGCGCGTTTTGTCTTCGTGGAAAAGTTTCTCCATGCCGAGGGCAACTACGATGTCATACAGGCCTGACGCGACGTACAACCATGCAATGTGGAAGGCGGTGGCTGCGCTGGCACACGCATTCTCTGTGTTGATGACAGGGACCCCACCAATACCCATTGCGCGCAGGACCACTTGGCCACGAATGCACTCCTGACCAGTGATGAGCCCCGCCATTGCGTTGCCAACCGCGACTGCTTCAATCGCTTTTTTATCAACACCAGACGTGCTGAGTGCACTTTCAATAGATTCTCGTGCCAAGTCTTTCATGCTGCGGTCAATATGCTTGGCGAAGCGCGTCATGCCAGCGCCGATAATTGCGACTTCTCTCATGGGCGTGTCCCTCCCCGAAGCAAGACTGTTTTTGATCATAAAACACATTCCCCCTTGTTCCGCAAGGCGAACTCGGACACTATGAACGTCTGTATGAATTTCGTAGTGGTGCCGGTAAAATCTCTCTCCCTGGGCAAAAGTCGCCTTGCCGTGTGTCTTTCTTCCCAAGCACGCTCGGCATTGTCACGTGCGATGTTGACCGATGTCGTAATCAGTGCTCGTCATGCTGCTGCTGTACACCGTGTGGTGATGGTCTCGTCTGATCCTTCACTCTTAGAACTTGCGCGGCAACTCGGAGCAGATGCGGTTGATGAGGGCCATCCGCGGGGATTGAATGGCGCTGCCGAGGTCGGAACCAATTTTTGTTTGCAACAGGGGGCGACCGCCGTCCTCATCCTATTGGCGGATCTTCCGCTTGTCACACCTGATGATGTGGATCTCCTCTTTCGACAAGTTCAGAGCAGCGCCCAAGTGACGGTTGTTCCATGCAAAGAAGGGGATGGCACGAATGCCTTGCTGCGAGTGCCACCGGTGGTGGTGCCGACTCGCTTCGGTGGACCGAGTCTTGTTGCTCATCAGCAGATAGCCGGTCAGTATGGCATTCCGTGTCACGTGATCGAGGTTCCACGTATTGCCTTTGATCTTGATTCTGTCGCAGATTTACATTGGCTGGCTGCCCAGCAAACACTCACGAGGAGCGCTGAGGTCCTTCGTGAATTTGGCGTTGCCACACGAATCGGGTCATAGCACCTTTATTATGTAGCACATGGAGCGACCGCAGCTTGTGATCATCGCGGGGCCAACGGCCACTGGAAAGACGGCGCTGGCTATTGAGCTTGCTGCGCGATATGGGGCGGAAATTATTAGCGCCGATTCGCGTCAAGTGTATCGCTATCTCGATGTTGGAACCGCTAAGCCAACACCAGCGCAGCGTGCAGCGATCCCTCACTATTTGCTCGATGTCGTGAATCCCGACGAACAGTTTGATGGTGCGCAGTTTCGTACGCTCGCGTTCTCAACTATTCAAGAGATCGGGCAACGAGGCAAACGTGTCATCGTTGTTGGGGGAACGGGGCTGTACTTGCGAGTGCTGACCCGCGGCCTCTTTCCTGGTCCTCCCGCTGACCCAACGGTACGGACACGGTTACAAGAGCAAGAACGTACGGAGGGGAAGGGATTTTTGCATCGGTGGCTGAGTGATGTCGATCCAGATGCTGCGAAGCGTTTGCATCCGAACGATATCGTACGTGTCGTGCGGGCCTTAGAGGTCTTTTTGCTCACGGGAACACCCATGAGTCGCTGGCAACACGCTCACGGGTTTCGTGACCGTCCCTTTCCCTCACTGACTATTGGGCTTATCTGTGAGCGGGAGTTGTTGCATCGACGTATCGAAGAACGCTGCCGGCAGATGATTCGTGATGGTCTTCTCGACGAAATCCGTCGGGTTTGGGCAATGGGGTATGGGCCAGAACTGCCGGTGCTGCAAACGATTGGTTATGTGCAGATGGGAGGATTTCTGCAGAAACAGTGGAGTTATGAAGACGCACTCGCACGTATGGCGACTGAGACTAAACGACTGGCGAAACGCCAACTAACCTGGCTGCGTAAGGAACCGGAGGTGCAATGGTTTATGCCAGAACAACGGCGCGACATTGCCGCGGAGATCGAGGGATTTTGGCACTAAACATTGAGTCATTGGAGAATTGAATCATTGAGCCATTGAGGGATTGAAGAATGGAAAAAGTTTCCTTAATGCCCCGATGATTCAATGCCTCAATTCTGGAGAAATGATGCCGACTACGTATTTAGACTTTGAAAAACCTTTGGCAGAAATTGACAAACGTCTCGATGAT
Organism: Binatia bacterium; assembly: GCA_050187625.1. GTDB lineage: Bacteria > Desulfobacterota > Binatia > Bin18 > Bin18 > JBFWXH01. The sequence goes on along the minus strand of JBFWXH010000037.1, from coordinate 60,232 downwards.
TTGCGGCGGCTGTCGGTTCGTTCAGAGGAAGAGCAAGCAGAATTGGAGCAGCTTGCTGACCGGAGTCAGCAGCTTGAACGGGAGATTTACGGTTCTTTGTCGCCGTGGCAACGGGTGCAGTTGTCTCGGCACATCGATCGTCCCTATACCCTCGATTACATTGAGCGCTTGTGCTCGGAGTTTGTTGAACTGCATGGTGATCGAACCTTTGCCGACGATCCCGCGATTGTCGGTGGACTCGCACGGTTCCGAGGACAGCCTGTGGTTGTGGTTGGCCAGCAGCGCGGACGAACGACCGCCGAAAAGGTCCGACGAAACTTTGGTATGCCCCGTCCCGAGGGCTATCGGAAGGCATTACGATTGTTCTATCTTGCTGAGCGATTTCATCGGCCTATCTTGACGTTCATCGATACCCAAGGAGCTTATCCAGGTCTTGACGCAGAAGAACGTGGACAGGCCGAAGCCATTGCGCGTAATATTCGCGACATGGGAGGAGTGCGGACTCCTGTCATCGTTATGATTATTGGCGAAGGTGGGAGTGGTGGCGCTCTCGCGTTAGGAGTCGGTGATCGGGTATTAATGCAAGAAAATGCGTGCTACTCAGTCATCACTCCTGAAGGATGCGCAGCCATTCTTTATGGAGAGCGAACGCCGGAGCGAGCAGCCTGGGCGGCGGAGGCGCTGAAAATTACCGCGGCTGATTTACTGACACTCAAGGTAATCGATGCTATCATTCCCGAACCACTGGGAGGAGCGCACCGTCATTCGTATGCGGCGATTGCCGCACTCGGGGATGTCCTTGATCAGCACTTGAAAGAACTGCTCGCGATACCGATTGCGGATCTCTTGACGCAACGCTATGAGAAGTTCCGCCGCATGGGCGAGCTGGCCATCGTCGAAGCCGAAGAGAAAAGAGCGTCGGCAGAGGAAAAATACCGCGCTGTGAGAGAAGTTCAGCGAAGAACCATAGACGTTCATAGGAAACCATAGTAAGAAACCGCCCGTGCCACGTAAACGTTCTGTGCCATCGCTCGCGCACTTCCGTGAGCAAATTGATCATATTGATGCGCAAATTCTCACCCTGGTGAACCGTCGCGCAGGGTTAGCTGTGCAAATCGGTCATGCCAAACAACAACGCGGTGCCAGTGCCTACGTGCCAAGCCGTGAACAGCAGATCTTCGCCCGTTTGGCGACACTGAACCGTGGACCATTACCTAATGACGCAATTCAAGCGATCTATCGCGAGATTATTTCTGCGTCACGAGCGCTTGAGCAGAAGCTGCGCGTTGCCTATTTTGGTCCTGCAGCTACCTACACCCATATGGCTGCTCGCGAGCAGTTCGGTGCCCAAGCGACGTTCGTTCCGCTCTCCTCGATTCCCCAAGTCTTTGCCGAGGTAGAGCGTACGGAAGCGGACTATGGCGTTGTTCCCATCGAGAATTCGAGTGAAGGGGCCGTCGCTATCACCTTAGATACTTTTGTGGAATCCCCGCTCAAAATCATCGCTGAGCGCTCGCTCGGAATTCGCCACTGTCTGCTCAGCCGGGCAGCCCGGTTAGAACGGGTGGAGCGCGTGCTGGCACATCCGCAAGCCCTGGCACAGTGTCGGCGATGGCTTGCCCTGCATCTTCCTGGGGTGCCGACCGAAGAGGTCGCAAGCAACGCCCGAGCCGCAGAGCTGGCTGTCGCGAATTCTCGGGTTGCCGCTATTGCTGGTCGTCTTGCCGGGGAGCATTATAAACTCAAGATCTTGGCGGCAAACATTCAGGACCAAGCCGCGAATTTTACGCGGTTTGCTATCTTAGGTCGCGAGTCGCAGCCATCACAAGCAACTGGTCAGGACAAGACGTCATTATTGTTATCGGTTCGAGATGAGGTTGGAGTCTTGTACCACACGCTACAGCCGTTTGCGGAACAGGCAATCAACTTGCTCAGGATTGAATCACGTCCGCTCAAAGGACGGCCCTGGGAATATGTGTTTTTTATCGATGTTGAAGGGCATGTCACCGATGAGCCTCTGGCCCAAGCTCTGCGCCTGATAGAACCGCGGTGTTCGTTGGTGAAGGTGTTAGGTTCCTATGCGCGGGCCAATCATCGCCTGCGTTCGAGGTAAAAACCTATGGATATTACTAAATATGTACCAGAATGGATTCGCACGCTAACCCCGTATCAGCCGGGTAAACCGATCGAGGAACTCGAACGTGAATATGGGGTACATGACTCGATCAAAATAGCCTCAAACGAAAATCCCTTGGGGCCATCGCCGAAAGCCGTGCAAGCAATTACGGACGCGTTACCGCAACTGCACCGTTACCCAGATGGTGATGCGTTCTATCTGAAACGTCGCCTGGCGGAGAAACTGGAGATCGATCGTTCGCGGCTCATCATTGGCAATGGATCAAACGAACTCATTGAGATGATTGTGCGGACGTTTTTGCGCGTGGGAGAGTCTGTGGTGGTTGGGAAGCATGCCTTCGCCATCTATCATCTGTGTGTGCAGGCGGCAGGTGGCCGGACGATTACTGTGCCCCACAACGGCTTTAAGTTCGATCTGGCGGCGATGGCCCGCGCTATTGAGCCAAATACACGCCTCGTTTTTCTCGATAACCCGAACAACCCGACTGGAACGATCTATACCCGCAGTGAGTGGGACGCATTTCTTCGTGCGGTCTCTCCGGATGTCATGATTGTTGTCGATGAGGCATATTTCGAGTTTGTTGACGACCCCGAGTACCCGAACTCCTTACCGAATCATTTGGGAACGCGTTTGCTCGTTACGCTACGCACGTTTTCGAAGATCTGTGGACTTGCTGGCGTGCGCGTGGGGTACGGTGTTTCTTCACCGGAAGTGATTGATGCGCTCAATCGTATTCGACAACCATTCAACGTCAATTCGCTAGGACAGGTGGCTGCGCTTGCTGCACTCGATGACGATGAGCATATCCGCCGGACGCAAGAGAACAATCGTCAAGGACTGGTGTATCTCCGGCAAGAACTTGATCGTCTCGGTCTTGAATATGCGCCGAGTTGGGCGAATTTTCTCTTAGTCAAAGTTGGGGCTGGGATGTACCAGCGCCTGCTCCCGGAGGGCGTTATTATCCGGCCGATGGAGGGGTACGGATTTCCTGGGTATGCCCGTGTCAGCGTTGGGACGCCGCCAGAGAACCAACGCTTTGTTGCGGCGATGGAGAAGATGCTGCGGCGAGCATAACGCGTAATAACAGGTACTCGAATCAGAACGGGTGATCTTTTCTTACGTATTACGTTTTCTTTTTCATACGATGTTATTTAACCGCCTTGTCATTGCTGGAGTAGGGTTAATCGGGGGCTCCCTGGGGCTCGCTGCCCGCGAACGTGGGTTGGTGGGTGAAATTGTTGGATTTGGACGTACCGAAGCGAACCTGCGGGTTGCGCTCGAACGCGGGATCATCGATTCGTACTCGTTTGATCCGGCTGAGGCAGCACGTGACACGGATCTATTTCTGCTGGCGGTTCCCGTTGAAGCAACCAGAGCGACGATGGAGAAATTCATTCCGTTCCTCCCGCCCGGCTGTATTGTTACCGATGCTGGGAGTACGAAGGAACAGGTTGTGAAAACACTTGAGAACGTGCTGCCACCTACGCTCCTTTGTGTTGGTGCGCATCCTATCGCAGGGACAGAGCAGGCCGGAGCTGCGGCGGCATTTTCTACTCTCTTTGAAAACCGGCTTTGCATCTTAACCCCAACCGACCAGACTGACAGTCAAGCCCTTGCTCGGGTTCGAGCGTTGTGGGAGGGAGTTGGGATGCGGGTTGAAGAAATGGACGTGCATACGCACGATCAAGTGCTTGCCCGGGTTAGTCATCTGCCACATGTGATCTCGTTTAGTGTGATGAATGCTGTCCTTGAAAGTCAGGTGACAGGGATGGACGTATTGCCGTATGCTGGAGGGGCCTTTGCCGATTTGACTCGGGTTGCTGCCAGTCCAGTTGAGATGTGGCGAGATATTTGTTCGTCGAATCGAGACGCATTATTGGCGGCGATTACGGAATTTGAAACTGCCTTGGGAAAGATGAAAGAGGCGATCGCTCATGGAGAAAATGACGTACTGTCTACTCTGATCACCTGTGCACGAGAGGAACGACAGCGTTTGACGAAAATTCGTGAAGGTACCTCAAGCAAGAAAGACGGGATAAAGGATAAATAGGAATTTGTAACGTGGAACGTGAAACGGTTATCATCCGCCCGGCCTCGTCCGGTGTTTGCGGCGAGATTACGTTGCCAGGCGATAAGTCCATTAGCCATCGTGCGGTGATGTTTGCCTCCATCGCCCAGGGAGAAAGCCGCATTTCGAACTGCTCTGGCGGAGGCGATAATCGGAGCACTATCGGTGCTTTTCGTACATTGGGCGTGGATATTGAACACGCGGGAACCGAGGTGCGCGTCCAAGGGCGCGGGTGGCAAGGGCTCCGCGCCCCTTCTGCAACGATTGACTGTGGCAATTCTGGGACAACCCTGCGCTTGCTTTCTGGGCTGCTGGCCGGTCGTCCCTTTGATTCTCGTCTCGATGGGGATGCGTCCTTACGGAGCCGCCCGATGAAGCGCGTGATCGCTCCGTTGCAGGAAATGGGGGCAGACATCACGAGTGAAGGCGGAGATGATCGCGCCCCTTTATGGATTCACGGTCAAACGTTACGTGGATTTGAGTATCGGAGTGCGATTGCCAGTGCCCAGGTGAAATCCGCTCTCGTCCTTGCGGGGTTACAGGCGCGTGGAACCACCATTATTTGGGAGCCGCTACGTTCGCGTGACCATACGGAACGACTCCTTCCTGCATTTGGCGTTGACCTGCATGTCGAAGGGACAGCCGTCCGCGTGGAAGGGGGGCAAGATCTCCACGCCTGTGATGTCGACGTGCCAGGAGACTTATCTTCCGCGGCGTTTTTTCTTGCGGCTGCACTTATTGTTCCAGGGTCGGAACTGTTCATTCGTGGGGTAGGATTGAATCCAACGCGGACAGGGATTATCGACGTCCTGGGCATGATGGGCGGAGACATTGTCATTCAGCATGCTCGGGACGTCTGTGGTGAACCTGTGGGAGATGTTCTTGTTCGCACCAGTTCGCTACGTGGCCTTACCCTTTCTGGTGAACTGGTCGTTCGTGCGATCGACGAAATCCCGATCATTGCTGTGGTAGCGGCGTTTGCGCGGGGGACGACGACCATCCGTGATGCACATGAACTAAGAGTGAAAGAAAGCGATCGGATTCACGCCTTGGCGATCACCTTGGGTGCCTTAGGGGTACCAGTGACGGAGTTGCCGGATGGCCTGAGCATCGAGGGCGTGGGCACGCTCAACGGTGGTCAGGTGGATAGCTTTGGTGATCATCGCATTGCGATGGCGTTGTCGATTGCCGGGCTAGCGGGCACCGGAGAAGTAGTGCTACAAGGAACAGAGTCGGTAGCAATCTCTTTTCCCGGGTTTTATGAGACCGTGCGGCATGTAACCGGGGCAACAACAGTGCATCTATGAAGACGGGTCTTGTTATCGCCATTGACGGTCCTTCCGGTGCGGGGAAAAGCTCGTCAAGTCGTTTACTCGCTGAGCGCTTAGCGTATCGCTATGTTGATACTGGTGCGTTGTATCGCGTCATTGGACTTCTGGCGTTGGAGCAACATGTCTCCCCGGATGATCCGCAGCGCGTGGCGGCGCTGTGTGATAACCTTGCCTTGCGTTTCGTTGCAAATGGAACTCGCGTGCAGCTCTTTGTGGGAGAGCGGGATATTACTGTAGCAATTCGTCAACCAGAGGTGAGCCAGATGGCATCCAAGGTGTCCGCTCACCCTGCCGTGCGACAACGCCTTCTCAGTTTACAGCGAGAACTGGGGCGAGGTGGAAGCGTTGTGATGGAAGGCCGGGATATTGGTACCGTCGTCTTTCCAGATGCAGGTATAAAATTCTACCTTGATGCGTCGGCTGAGGAACGTGGCCGGCGACGTTACGTAGAATTGCAACAGCAAGGAGTCGACACAACGCTTGAAAAAACCACCCAAGAAATGGCAGAGCGCGACGGGCGAGATAGCCAGCGGCAGCACGCGCCTTTACAGAGAGCGGACGATGCAATTTCAATTGATACAACGGCTCTCTCGCTGACGGAGGTAGTAGATTTGATGGTTGCGCACGTAGAAAAAGCACGCAAGTGCTGATCACGGAAGGAGAAAAACCCAAACACGCTCTTGCAACCTTGCGGGGAGGGGAGTATGGAAAGGCGAGCGTTAGGGAGATTCCTAGGGGGTACACCAGTCACATGGAACAAAACAAAGAAACTCTCACCGGGACGACACCGTCACAAGAGGGTGGCATGGGCGAAGATTTCGGGCAGATGTTCGAAGAAAGCCTACAGTCGGTAAAACCTGGGGAGATCGTTCGTGGTCGGGTAGTCAAAATCGGTCCAGAGTTTGTCACCATCGATATTGGCTATAAATCAGAAGGGCATATTCCGCTTGCCGAGTTTCGCTCACGAGATGGTCAGCTGACCGTAGAAGAAGGAGACGAGATTGAAGTCTTTTTTGATGCGGCAGACGCTGAACAGGAAGGTATCGTTCTTTCGCGGGCGAAAGCAGAGCAGTATCGGGTCTGGCACGATATTGAGGAGGCCTATAACAACAAAACCCCCGTTGAAGGAGCAATAGTTGGAAAGGTTAAAGGCGGGCTGAAGGTTGATATTGGGGTAATTGCGTTTCTGCCAGGGTCGCACGTGGATTTACGTCCGGTGCGGGATCTTGATCGTTTCGTTGGGAAAACGGGACGGTTTGCCGTTTTGAAATATAATCGTGCTCGTTCGAATGTTGTTGTGTCTCGACGTGCAGTCCTCGAAAGTGAGCGCGAGCTCTTGCGTGACGAGACCCTGAAGCTTCTTGAAGAAGGTGTTATCCTGGAAGGGACAGTGAAAAATATCACTGACTATGGGGCATTTGTTGATCTTGGCGGGATTGATGGGCTCCTGCATGTCACTGATATGTCGTGGGGACGGATTGGCCACCCTTCAGAGGTTGTTTCTGCTGGTGAGAAGATTCAGGTTGTTGTGCTGAAGTATGACAAAGAGCGCCAACGGGTCTCACTAGGGATGAAACAACTGGTGCCCGATCCATGGAGCACGATTACCGAGCGGTATCAGGTTGGAGATCGCGTACATGGGAAAGTTGTGAGCTTGGCAGACTATGGAGCGTTTGTTGAGCTCGAAAAAGGGGTGGAAGGATTGCTGCATGTTTCGGAACTTTCCTGGACGAAACATGTAACGCATCCATCAAAGCTCCTTTCGATCGGACAAGAAATTGATATCGTGGTCCTGGAGGTTATTCCAGAGCACCGGCGTATTTCGTTGGGACTCAAACAAATTGGCCCGAATCCTTGGGAACTCGTACGGACGAACCACCCTGTAGGAAGCCGTATCCACGGGAAGATCAAGAGCATTACGGACTTTGGTGTCTTCGTTGAAGTTGAAGAAGGCATTGATGGCTTAGTCCACATTTCTGATTTGCACTGGACGAAGAAAGTTAAACATCCCTCTGAGTTGTACAAAAAAGGAGATGAAGTAGACGCGGTGATTCTCGGTGTCGACGTGGAAAACGAGAGAGTCTCGCTCGGGATTAAGCAGGTTACCGCAGATCCCTGGCTGACGTTGGCGCAACGCCAACCAGTGGGGAGTCGGGTTCACGGGAAAGTAACAAGCGTGACCGATTTTGGGATCTTCGTTGAAATCGAGGAAGGAATCGAAGGTCTCGTCCATATTTCTCAATTGTCAACCGAACGAGTGGAGAAGCCGTCATCCCTGTTTCAGGTGGGGAAGGAAGTTGAAGCCGAAGTCATTCACATCGACCCACGTGAACACAAGATGGGACTGAGCATTAAGGCTCTACGGCGCAGTGAAGAGCGTGCCGAAATGGAAGCGTATCTGAAGAAAGAACGCGAAGATGCTCGTTTCTCGTTTGAAGATATTCTTGGCGAAGAGCTACGACTTGATCGAGATGAAGGGGAAGCGAGAGGAAATAAGGGCGAAAAGTAGGAACAGCGCTTTTCCCAGGTGAAGGTCTCATAGAATGAAACGGGAATGTGTTCTTTTATCCAGTGCTAGCTGAAGGCAGCTTCTTTTTTTGATGAGACACGGTGTTGCTCAGTGCGTAGATGTGCACCTCCTCGTGAGAGGACAATGTTCGAATGACAAGTGGGTAAGGATTTCTTCATACGTAGAAGTAGAAAGATCTTAGACGCTAGCTTCCACCATCGTAGGAGAGAGAATTGTACGAAGGACAGGCTCCAGTCTGTATACCTGAGTCACCGAATTTTATGAGAGAGGAAGTGGAGTTGTGACTAAGCGGGATTTGATCGAAGAGGTCGCTCAGCAGTATCCGCGCTTCTCGCGCCGGGATGCCGAGGTGATGGTGAATACTGTCTTTGATAGCATGACTGAAGCGCTGGCGAGTGGAGATCGGATCGAAATCCGTGGATTTGGCAGTTTCATCGTGAAACAGCGCGCCGCTCGTGAAGGGCGGAATCCCAGGACTGGAGAAATCGTATCGGTTGCCGCAAAAAAAGTTCCACTTTTCAAGGTCGGGAAGGAACTCCGCTTGCGAGTTGATGGACAGGGCGGGGCGGAGGATGATTTCTCTGATCTTGATGATAACTTCGACGATGATGAGGACACGGAAGAGAACGACGAATGAGTGATAGCGAGTCTCGGGAGTCACTCAGTAAAGAAGGCGGTACGTCGGTGCTGTGGGCACCCTGGCGAATGCGGTATATCGAAGCGAAACAAACGCAGGGGTGCATTTTTTGTGTTCCGCCAACAGAAGAAACTCTTCAAGATAACTTAATCTTGCACGTCACGCCGCATTCCCGGGTGATGCTGAACAAGTATCCGTATAATAACGGCCATCTGATGATTGCTCCGCACCGACACACTGCGGTCCTTGCGGCCCTCCCCGACCCTGAGTTTGTTGATCTTATGAATGAATTGCGGCGTGCTATCGACATTCTTAACGTTGCTTTGCAGCCGCAGGGAATCAACGTTGGTCTGAATCTTGGGATCTGTGCGGGTGCTGGGATTGCTGATCATTTGCACTGGCATGCGGTGCCACGGTGGAATGGGGATACGAATTTTATGCCGGTGGTCGGTTCTGTGCGGGTAATGCCACAACATTTAACAGAAAGCTATGAACGTTTACGTCCTTATTTTCTCTCCACTGTAGCCTCTGCAGGGAGAAGTTCTAACTGAAGGTGAATTTTCTCGTGCAACACAATATTGACATTGACACGTTACGTCGCGAAGCGAAGACGACTGGAGATCTCAGAAAAGCAGGCTATCGAATCCGCCCGGTTCGAGAAGAGATGCGTGCGAATCTACTGCAATGTATTGCACGTGGAGAACAAATTCTTCCTGGCATTATTGGGTATGAAGAGACGGTCATCCCCGAAATTGAGAATGCGATTCTTGCTGGCCATCACATGGTGTTTCTTGGAGAACGGGGACAAGCAAAATCGCGTGTGATTCGAGGGCTTATTTCCCTTCTCGATGCGTATGTGCCAATTCTGCGCGATGCCGACATTCCAGAAAACCCGTTTGAGCCAATCACTCCTACTGGGCGTCGCTTGGTGACCGAACGCGGTGACGATGTCGAGATCCGCTGGATGCATCGCGACGAACGATACACGGAGAAGTTGGCGACCCCAGATGTGGCGGTCGCCGATCTGATTGGTGAGGTTGACCCGATTAAGGTCGCGGAGGGAAGGTACCTGACTGATGAAGAAACGATTCACTATGGACTTATCCCTCGCACGAATCGCGGGATTTTTGCTATCAATGAGCTGCCAGATCTCACAGAAAAAGTGCAAGTCGGACTTTTCAACTTAATGGAAGAGAAGGATGTTCAGATCAAGGGATTCAAAATTCGCCTACCTCTTGATGTGGTGATTGTTGCGAGCGCTAATCCTGAAGATTACACCAGTCGTGGACGTATCATTACGCCGTTGAAGGACCGCTTCGATGTGCAGATTCGTACGCACTATCCTCGCTCATTGGGGGATGAGATCTCTATTATGGATCAAGAGCTGACCTCATTTCCGCGCGACGAGTTCTCTGTCTACGTTCCTCAATTTATGAAAGAAATCATCGCGCAAATAACGATGGAAGCGCGGGCATCGAACGAGATTAACCAGGCGTCTGGGGTTAGTGTCCGTGTATCTATTAACAATCTCGAAAGTGTTCTGAGCAATGCAGAGAAGCGGGCTGTGCGCTTGGGAGAAAGAGAAATCGTTCCACGGGTCAGTGATCTCCACGCCCTCTTTGCGTCGACGACAGGGAAGCTCGAACTAGAATACTCAGGTGAGGATAAACGAGAGGATGACCTGGTTGAACGGTTAGTGAATCGTGCGGTACTGAAAGTGTTTGATCGATACTTTCAGTTGGACGCACTGAAAAATATCGTGACCTATTTCACCCATGGGTGGGGAGTGAAAGTGTCTGATTCCATGGCTTCCACCGCATATCTGGAAGAACAGCAGAAAATTCCTGGATTTAAGGAAGCAGTTGCCTCCCTACATGTTGGGGACCACCCCACTCACGTTGCTTCTGCATCTGAATTTATCCTTGAGGGACTTCATCTTCACCAGAAGCTTAACAAAGAACGTGAAGGTGGTCGCTACACCTATCGTTCATAAGTGTTCGGACGTTTGCCTTTTCGTGTAAGCGTCCGCGCCGCCTGCATCCCAACGCTAAAGAAAACGCTGAAGACGGTGTTCTTTCTCTTCTATTTTCTGCTAAGGTCGGAACCATGATCACCGTACAATATACTGAATGGGATGGGTCGCAGCGGGTCCGACTTGCTGCTGATAAAATTTTTGAAGAACTGGCAAAACATCTCTCATCGACCGACGATCTGCAGCAAGCGATGGAATCGCTTATGCGTCAGGGGCTGGAAGAAGAAGATAAAAAACTGAAAGGACTTGACGATCTCGTGCGTGATCTCCGCGAAGAAATGCGGAAGCGGTATCGAGAGTATAACCTCCGGTCGTCTTTGGACGAGGTTCAGCAGAAACTTGAGAACATTCTGAAGCAAGAGAAGAAAACCCTGCAAGATCGCCGTCCGCAAAATCCTGACCTGACAGAAAAAGAGCAATTCCTCAAGCAACTGCCGCAACGGCTGAGCGAGCAGATGGAGAAATTGTCGCAATACGATTTTGAAGATGCGGCTGCGCAGCAAGCGTTTGACGAACTCATGGAGGAGTTCAATAGCATTCGCTCCGTCGAAGATTTTCAGCGTCGCTATAAAGACCTCTTTAATGGACCCCAGTCGCTCGACTTTCAGCAAACGCTAGAATTGATGGACGAGATGCAACAACTGCAAGAGATGGAGCAGAATCTCTTAGCTGGCCGTTCGGAAAAAATTGACCCGAATGATTTGCAAGAGCTCATGGGACAGGGGGCATGGCAGGACTTGCAGAACCTGCAGCAGATGCAGTCAATGCTGGAGGAGGCTGGCCTTCTTGTCTATCGCGAGGGCCGAGTTGCCCTTTCACCGAAAGGGGTCCGACGTATTGGTCAACTCGCGCTGCGGGATATTTATGCCAATCTCCTGCGTGACCGGAGTGGTCCGCATACGACCGACCACCGTGGGGCTGCCGAAATACGAATGGACGAAACTCGTCCTTATTCGTACGGTGATCCGATGCACCTTGACCTGGTAGGAACGATGAAGAAGTCCTTACGACGGACGGTCGGGGTGCCTATTAAGATCTCTCCGGAAGACTTCACTGTCTATGACACGGATCATTTGACAACGAGTTCGACTGTCTTATTGTTGGATATGAGCTGGTCAATGAGCTGGGAAGGGCGTTTTGCCGCAGCAAAAAAAGTGGCGCTTGCCCTTGAAAGCTTGATCCGCACTCGCTACCCGCGGGACTACTTTTCTGTCGTCGGCTTCTTTACCCGGGCGGTTGAATTGAAAATTAAGGATCTCCCCGAGGCGAGTTGGAACATGGGAGATCCGTTCACGAATTTACAGGACGGGATTCGTCTGGCAAGCGATCTTCTCCACCGTCATCCTGGGCAAAATCAGAACATCATTGTTGTGACTGATGGACAACCAACCGCGTATTTTTCGCGTGGACGTCTGTACTGTGAGTGGCCACTGTCATTTGGTGGTATTAGTATGCGCGCAGCGCAGGAGACCCTGAAAGAGGTGGAACGTGCGACGCAACGCCACATAACGATCAATACGTTTATGCTCGATGATAGTCCGAGCCTGCGTTCCTTTGTCGATAGGATGACGCAGCTCAATCGTGGCCGTGCCTTCTATACTCGACCTGATCACCTTGGTGAGTATTTGCTGATTGACTATGTATCGAAAAAAAAGAAGAGAATATGAAAGGGAAAAACCAGGGATAGACGGATAATGGAGAAACGGGAAGACCAAAAGGGGCTTTGGTTCCTTACGCCTTTATCCTTTTTCACCTTTTTCCTGCTTTATCTGCTCACTCTTCGTATCCCCGGCAATTTCGCGAAGGGCTTTTTCTTCATCGACAAGCATTTCTGCAAATGCCTCGGCTTCTAAGGCTCGATACCGTTCGAGAGCTGCCGTGACTTTCTCGCCTCCTTCTTTTTTCTCTAGCTCTTTTAAGGCTTCTCCGACCCAAGTAAGATGCCAATCCTCATCTTGGCGTACGGCGTTCAAGACTTTCAAGGTTTCTGGATCGACATCTGGCCGGGCAGCGTGCTCTTCGTAACGCTTTCCTGAGCGTTCCTCGACAACGTAGGTTAACGCCAACAAATCAAGTAAATGAGAGGGAAGCCCTGTTTTCCGTCGGAGGTGACGATGATACCCGTCTTCAATCCGAATCGGATGGCCGCCGAGCGCACGGATCCGCTCTGTCCACTGCCACGCATGTTCAGTCTCATCTGCGAGATGACGTGAGAGCTTCTCTTGCAAATCAAGGTTATCCGTTCGATTGATGAGACGAAGAATAAGATCTGCACCACGTAATTCAGCGTCACGGTAATAACTGAATAAAAGAATATCGTAGGCTTTTTTATCCATTCCGACTCTCAACAACGGGAGGAAAGAAAGAAACCTGACTCTCTTCTCTTATTTTCTCTCCCACTATGAACAATTGTTCTCCCTTCTTAGGGAACGATTGTTGAACAAGCAAGGGGCTGGCAGCAGAAAAATGGTTGCGCTACCCCTAAGATATGGACTTGGCCGAGAGCGGACGCGTTGTGTTTGGTTTCCCGAACGGTTAAACATCTCTGTTGCCGTTGGCCCACTCGAGGTGCGGTTGGTGATGAATATTGATAGTGCATCTCGCGGAGTATTCTGTGAGGAGGGGTGATGTCGGATTTGTTTGTCGCTCTGCTGCTTGGTGTTTTGCAAGGTTTCACTGAATTTCTTCCGATTAGTAGTTCTGGTCACTTGGTTGTGGCCCATGCGTTGTTCCCGCAGTTTTCTCAACCTGGGGTATTGTTCGATGCTACATTGCATATGGGAACGCTCGTTGCTGTGTGTCTGTATTTCAGGAAAGATCTCTGGCAAATGGGGGTGTCATTATTTGCCCCACCGAGTGAAGAAACTGCTACAAATCGTCGCTTACTCTGGTTAGTGATTGCAGGAACTATTCCAACAGTCATCATTGGTTTACTGTTTCGTAAACAATTCGAGGCAATGTTCACTGATTTGCGCGGCACTGGAATCTGGTTTGTGATTACCGGAGTTTTGTTGTTTTTGACTGATCGTGTGACGGCGCAAGGGCGAAAATTATCGGCGATGGGAACGCTTGATGCGGTTGCCATTGGTATTACGCAAGGATTGTCTATTATTCCTGCATTGTCCCGTTCCGGTTCGACGATTGCAGCGGGAGTTTTTCTCGGATTAGAGCGAGAGTTGTTAGTACGATATTCTTTTCTTTTATCTATCCCCGCAGTTTTAGGAGCGTTTCTCTTAGAAGTGGTTGCGCATCGACACGAGATAGCGCAAGGGTTTGATGTATTCGCCTATAGCCTCGGGACCCTTGCCGCAGCGATTGTCGGTTATTGGAGTATTGCGGTGCTGCTCAGTATGACCCGCTCTCGGCGGTTGTCGATCTTTGGGGTCTATTGCTGCCTTATTGGCATTTTTGCATTTTTTTGGGCCGGTCGTTGATATCACAGTAGAAAAGGAAAGGCCCGCAGGGTAAAGGAGGGGAAACCTGCGGGCCTTTATGCACCACCAAGGTGGGGAAGCCCTTCGTGGTGAACTTGTTGTTATGTACAGTATCAAAGAGCTACTGCCCATGCAAGATAAGCAATGCAAAATCTTCTTTTATTATTCATTAGCCCTAGTAATTCCGGGTTCGTAAGACTGCACCGACTATACTAAACATTTCACTTGGCTCTCCCAATACTTGACGAGCTTTCTCGTACAATCTCTGAACATTAGAAGCAAGGCGGGCAGAGGATAGGGAGAAAAATATAACCTGTCATCACCCCATTGCGAAGCTGGATTGTCTCGCGTACCGTCAAGATGTGCCTATGGAGAAGATACGATATATGAAGGATACCAAACACTTTCCCTCTCACGGACAAAACTTAGAAGACCCTGCTGAAAAGATTGTTGAACATCTGTTGCATACTCCTTCCGACCTCATCGATGCTCGGCATCTCATGCGTCGGTTTCGCGCTTCAGTCGATGATGTATTACGTGCGCTGCACCGGCTCGAAAATCTAGAGCCGGAGGTCAATGGCTGCGCTACGTATTAAACGATTCCTTTTGGTTTTTCCGGTCCCTCGAGGATCGATGAGATACCGCTCCACTCAGTTCACTGCGTAACATACCCACCATCAACAGACATCGCGATGCCGGTCACAAAAGATGCCGCTTCGGAGCAAAGCCACACGACCGCTGCGGCAATCTCCTCCGGTGTACCCAACCGTCCAATTGGCTGGCCTGCGATCATCTGGTCAGCCGCATCGGGACTTCTATCCAGGAGGCGTTGAACCATTGGCGTCTGAATGACACCCGGACACACCGCGTTTACGCGAATGCCCTGTGTGGCGTATTCTAATGCCGCGGTTTTGGTTAATCCTAAGACACCATGTTTACTAGCAACATAAGCCGACGCGCCAGCAATACCGACGAGGCCTGCACCTGAAGCTGTGTTGACAATCGCACCACCACCACATTCGAGCATGTGTGGAATCTCATATTTCATGCAGAGCCAAACCCCTTTGAGGTTGATAGCCATAATGCGATCCCAATGCCGGTCAGTGACTTCGGCAACCCGTGCGATTGGCGTCGTGACACCCGCATTGTTATGGGCGCAATCGAGACGACCGTAGGTGGCGACGGTTTGTTGGACCAGTGCTTCTACTTCCGGAGCATGAGAGACATCAGTCTTAATGAAAGTTGCTTCGCCACCTGTCTCGCGAATCATAGTGACCGTTTCGTTTCCACCATCGACAACGACATCGGAGACGACAACCTTCGCGCCACCGCGTGCAAACGCCAGCGCGGTGGCGCGACCAATCCCAGAACTTGCGCCGGTCACCAACGCGACTTTTCCTACAAATGTCTGTCCCATGAGCGATCTTCCTTCTAGCGCTGTTTTTCTATGAGTACCCCCTCCGCAAGGAGTTGGCGAACTTCTTCTGGAGAACGACGCAAATACGTTGTTACGATCTCGGTGTTATGCTGCCCGAGGGTGGGCGCGGTTAGCGGTAACTCTTCGGGAAACTCGGAGAACTTGAGCGGGAAGCCTGGCACGTCAAATTCCCCATCGTAGATTGGATCGTAAATCGTCCGTACCGTGCCACGGGCACGAAGGTGGGGATGCTCCAACGTCTCGGTTACCGAAAGCACAGGGGCGACTGGGACGTCAAATTTTTCCATGTGAGCAACCGCACTATTAACATCCGGAAATGTCTGTAACCAGTCTTCGATAATTTTGACGACTTCGTCTCGCCGTTCTAACCGGGCTTGATCGGTGCTGTACCGTGGATCGTCGATCATGTCAGGTCGTTCTATGGCTCGGCAAAAGTCTGGCCAGTGATGAAAAAAGCTCATGATGACGACATGGCCACCTGTCGCACGAAACACCCCCCCTGGACAGAGGTAGGTCATGTGTCGTCCGACGCGCGTAGGTGCTATCGTGCCGCCACTGCCTTTTATTTGATGAACGTTAACTTCATGAAAATGGTAGTACACGTCGAGTAAGGCAACATCGAGATGTTGCCCACGGCCAGTACGGTCGCGGTGACGTAACGCTGCGAGCACCGCCAACGCCCCGTGGACTCCGGTGCTGACATCGCCCAGACCAACGAGGGGAATATACGGAGCGTCGTCTTCATCTCCAATCATCGAGGTCACTCCCGCATACGCCTGCGCGATATAATCGTATCCGGGCTTATGGGCGAGTGGGCCGCTCTGCCCTAAAGCGGAGATTGAACAGAGGATAATATCAGGTTTCAATTCCTTAAGGCGCTCATAACTGAGGCCCATATCTGCCATCACGCCAGGTTTGAAGTTTTCCACGACCACGTCAACATGCCGCACCAGTTCGACCACCAACGCCATACCGCGCGGATCACGTAAGTTGACACACAAGCTTTTTTTGCCGCGATTATGCTGAGCAAAAAAGAGACTCCGGTTATGACGAAAGTTTGACGCCCCTCGACTCAAGTCTCCTTTCGGGGCTGGTTCGATTTTAAGGACTTCGGCCCCCATTTCGGCCAGCATCCGGGTACAGGTTGGCCCAGCCAACGCACGGGTGAAATCGAGGACGCGCAAACCAGTAAGAGCGTGTTCCATCTCCGCCATAGGGTTGTTCCTCCAGTATCGTTTTCTGATATGGGTCTTTAGGAGTGTCGGTGGGGGAAAGGGGGAAACGGCGAAGAGGCGAAACGGAGCGAAAGGCCAAAGACTTTTCGCTCGCCCATTTTCCCTCTTTTGCCTTTTCGCCCCTTCTTCCTCGAGTTTATATTTCCTTCTCGATCAGCACGCCATCGGTCTGTAATTGTTGCACGTCTTGTGAGGTTCGGCCCAGGTACGTTGTGAGGATCTCCGCATTGTGTTGTCCTAGAGTCGCTGCCTTCAACGGCAGATCTTGTGGAAAGCGGGAGAACTTTAACGGCATCCCAGGAATATCAACAGCTCCATGGAGGCGGTCGTTGACTGTGCGGACCGTGCCGCGAGCACGATGATGCGGATGCTGGACTGTTTCTGCTACGGACAGTACCGGTGCGACCGGCACTTGGAATTTCTCTAGATGCGCCACTGCGCTCGGGACATCGGGAAAGGTTTGTAGCCAATCTTCAATAATTTTGACTACTGTGGAACGTCTTTGGAGGCGAGCTGGGTCGGTACTGTAATCAGGGTCGGTCGCGAGGTCCGGTCGTTCCATCGCCCGACACAAGTCTTTCCAGTGGTGGAGAAACGACATAATGACGAGAGAGCCTCCTTTGGCACGAAACACGCCGCCCGGACAGGCGTAGGTCATGTGACGACCAGATCGGGTCGGACTCACCGCTCCATCGCTGCCGCTGTAGGTGTGGACGTTAACCTCATGGTAGTGGTAGTACACGTCGAGCAACGCAACATCTAAGTGTTGTCCTTCTCTGGTGCGGTCGCGATACCGCAGTGCAGAGACAATTGCTAACGCGGCGTGGACGCCGGTGCTGACGTCTCCCAGTCCAACTAACGGGATATACGGGGCATCATCAGGATCACCAATCATTGAGGTGACACCAGAATAGGCCTGTGCAATGTAGTCGTACCCAGGCTTGCTTGCGAGCGGACCGCTTTGACCGAGGGCCGAGATCGAACAAAGGATTATGTCCTTCTTCATCTCGCGCAGGCGATCATAGCCTAAGCCCATGGCGGCAATGACGCCAGGTTTGAAGTTTTCGACGATGACATCGACATGAGGGACAAGTTCTGTGACCAAGGCTAATCCACGCGGGTCGCGGAGGTTGACGCACATGCTCTTTTTCCCCAGATTCTGTTGAATATAGTAGAGGCTGCGATTGTTACGATAATTGGAGAATCGCCGAGCCAGCTCTCCATCCGGCGCTGGTTCGACTTTAATCACTTCAGCCCCCATTTCGGCCAGCATCCGGGTACAGCTCGGACCAGCGAGGGCCCGGGTGAGGTCAAGAACACGTAGGTCACTCAGAACGTGATCCATCTTCGGCATGTGGTTATTCCTCCGTTATTGTCTGCAGTTGTTCGTCTGCGGATGCAACGCTAAGGCTAAGGATAAATGGTGAAAAGGATAAAGGATAAATGGACAACGGAAGAAGTATTCACAGTTTTGCTCTTTTATTCCTTTATCCCTGTTTCCGTAGCGTTAGTCCCACATCAGTCCGCCGTCGACATTAAACGACTGACCAGTAATATTGCGGGCTTCATCAGAGGCTAAAAAGGCAGCCATATTCGCGATGTCGTCCGGGCTATTCGAGCGACGGAGCGGAATTGATGCGTCCATGCGAGCCATCGCCTCAGCTTCCGTGATTTTTTCGCGCTCAACAATTTGTTTCATTACTTGATCGTATAGTTCTGTCCGCGTTGCCCCAGGACAAATCGAGTTCACATTAATGTTGTATTTGGCCAATTGTGAGGCCCCGATCCTCGTCATTGCGATGACTGCGCCTTTGGAGCCAGCGTAGGAAATGTTAGAGGTTCCACGAAAGCCTTTCCCTGCGATTGACGCGATATTGATAATTCTGCCTTCTTTGTTTTTCACCATTTCACGGGCTACTGCTTGCATACAAAAGAAGACGCCTTTGGCGTTGATTGAGTGAATCCAGTCCCAGTCCGCTTCTGTAACCTCAAAGAAGTCGAGCTTTCTGGTCACCCCGGCATTGTTCATCAAAATATCGATACGTCCAAACGTCTCCACTGCTTTGGCAACCATTGCGTTAATGTCGCTGAGTTTGCCCATGTCGGTTTTGACGAACAGGCCGCGCCGGTCATGGGCACTTACAGCCGCAGCTGCTTGGTGGCCAGTTTCTTCGTTAATTTCTGCCAGAACGACATGTGCCCCTTCTTTCGCATAGCGTTCAGCAATTGCTCTCCCCATGCCGACTCCGGCTCCGGTAACAATAGCGATTTTGTCTTTCAATAGCATTATGGACCCTCCTTTTGGGCTCTTAGTTTTCAGCAGTCAGCGATCAGCCAGTCTAAGCTCTCACAGGCTTGGAGTTTCTCTCGCTTACTTCTCTAGGCTTAATCCCTACTTAAACTCTGGCATTACTTCCCGTGCGAACAATTCGATTCCTTTGCGTGCGCGTTGCGGATCGCGGGCTCCCGCATGGAAATAAAATGCCACCTGGTCGAGGCCGATTTCGCGGTCAATTTCGCTAAGACGACGACGACACTCCGCCGGGGTACCGACAATCGCGCGCTCCTCAAGCTCATCTGGCATGGTGAGAATAAAGTTCAAAAACGTTTTTAAGGGATCACCTTCCCGCAGTTTCGTCATTGCGGCTTGTGGAACAAACGAAGTGATTAGTTGGGTATAATTGCGCGTCGTCTCAATCCCGTCGCGCATGGCCACCTGATGGTCTGGGTCGACAAAAAGGAAGAAAATCGCGGTCATGCGTGTCGGAGCATGGCCATACTCTTTGACCAACGTGCGGTAGCGCTCGATACGAGCTTTCATTTCTGGGAGCGGCGCGCTCAACCACGGAACAACAAATGCATTATCTCCTGCTATGGCAGCACCCTCGAACGACTCCGGGCTCAAGGTCCCGCGGTAAATTGGTGGATGGGGCTTCTGGACAGGTTTTGGTCCCAGAGAAAGCGGAGGAACCTGCCAGAATTTTCCTTCGTACGAGAAGGTGTCTTGGGTCCAGGCTTGTCGGATTATCTCCAGAGACTCTTCATACCGGGCCCTACTTTCATGCGGGTCAACACGGAACCCCTCGAAGTGCTTCGGAATGATCCCTCGCCCAACACCAAAGTTGAGGCGCCCATTGCTCAAAATATCGAGCATGGCAAAGTCTTCAGCCTTCCGCAGGGGATTATCGAATGGCAATAAGCTAATGGCCGTTCCTAAACGCAGGCGACACGTTTCTCGCGCAACCGCGGTTAAGAACAATTGAGGGCTAGGGCAGATACCAAACGAATAGAAATGTTCTTCACCGACCCAGACTGAATCAAACCCGAGTTTTTCTGCCGAGGTGATCAGGTCGAGCGAGTCTCGGTAATAGGCGACTTCATCTTGTCGATCACGAAAGAAGTCAAACAATGAGAAAAGACCAAATTCCACAAAAACTCCTTGAAGACGTAATGAGTAAAACGTGAAAGGAAGATTCAGTTACGGTGTTACGTCTTAGGTAAGATGTTATTTCATGGTTTGCTCAAACACCTGGAGACTCAAGCGCACCACGGTGTCAAAGCCTTGGGTATAGGTCTCGTAGTGAGAAATCCCTGGCAAAATGTGCAGCTGCTTCGGCTCGCGCGCTTTTTCATACAGACTTACGCATTCCTCAAAACCGGTGAGATAATCGAGTTCTGCACCGATGACGAGCAACGGGCGTGGGGCGATCTGGGCGACTACTGCCTCCGGTTTGTACGAAAGAATGTCATCGGCCGTTTCGAGTGGCAGCTCGCTTTTCAGCGCAGCGATCTGGCCACCACCACTGTAGACTTTCTCTTCTGCCGGTGTGGGGATAAGAATTTCGTAGGCGTCAACATATTCCGAGGTACCAGTAAGTACCCGACGTTCCCGGTCTTGCTCTACTCGTTTGCGTAACGCCCAGTATTCCCAGAGTCGGCGGCTGTTGCGCATCCAGCGGTCTCCATCGCCAAATCCCACAACGCTGACGATCGCTTTTGTCCGTGGATCTGCTGCGCCGGTAGAGATGACATTCGCCCCACCATAGCTGATACCAAAAAGTGCAATACGATTACCATCAACCTCAGGTTGTAAACTTAGAAAGGTGGTGGCGTTGATAATATCTTCATCACGTTCTTGGGAGATCAAGCGCCATTTCTGTCCTTCACTATCGCCGAATCCACGATAGTCAAACACAAAAGCTACATAGCCTTGTTTGGTGAAGGCCCGGGCGAATTCAGGGAGAATCACTTTACGGTTGGCGCGCAGTCCGTGACAACAGAGCACGGTCGGACGTTTCTCTCCTGGACGGAGATTATCTGGAAGGTACAACGTGCCAAAAAGTTTCAACCCGGCGCTGTAGAAAGTAAGATCTTTTTCCACTGGTTCCCTCCTTTGACCAGAAGCGATTATTCTTTGAGTTCGCTGACTCTGTCAACGTTTTCTCCGGTTTCTGCTCTTTTTTTGTTGAGCTTCTTCTTTTGCTGAGTCGGGTGGTGAGGTGAAAATAGTGGTAACTTTGCGTTCAGCATCAGCGATGTAGGCGTCGCTATCTTCCGGTAACAGTAAGCGTTGACTTTGCAAATCTTTGACAGTTTGCTTGATTCGTCTGATATACAGGTGGCGTTTAGGATAGCGTTCGAGTAGTGACGGGCGTGGGTCACGGGCAAGATTCCGCTGCCTCCGCGAGTAAGCAAAGGGGAGGAACTGTCCCAAATTGCCGCACATTTCTCCAGGCACGTCACTCCGGATGGCCCACCCCGTATGGGTCCCGATAGGTACCGCAATGTCCGGAAGCACAATCCCGCCAAGATCGTTTCCATCCGTAGTGGTCTTTGGTACCAGAGTTGGATACTGCGTCTGGGGGCTCTTCGCACTGACTGTGCCATAGAGCACAAAAGTCGGAGTTGGATTGTTGATATGTTGCACCTCAGGGATGTTGGGAAAGGAGGCGACGCTTTCCTCGGCAGGGACAAGGGTACCGTCTTGACGAGTTGGAATACGACTGTCTGGCGGAGGTGTTCCTGCGGTAATCCATTCATTCAAGGCCACGAGGAGTGCACGCATTACTGGGCCACGAAAGGCCGGATTTTGTTCTTGTTGGCACGGCCCTTTGGCTAAACGAGCGCCAAGAGAGGTAATGAGCTGAGGAAAGAGCGGAAAATGTTGAGTGCTGGCGAAGAAATACAGTCGCACGGTGTCGGGAATAGGGACATCATTTCCCTGTGTATCCGTGTGAAGCAGTGAAGCGCTTTTGCGCCAGTATTCAGTGGCGGTGTTGGTTACCATGACCAGAGGATCAAAGCCATCTCCGACAGCGTTCCTCCCATTCCGGAGAATGCCATCACGTTTTCCAGTCAGTGTGTCTTCCTGCACCCCATAGGCGAAGGGAAACCAATTCTCGGGAAAATCATAATCTTGATGTCCTCCCCGAGTGCGCCCAGGTTGTCCGAACGCGAAATTCGTAAAGGTTTTGCCGGCACCGGCGATGTCAATGAGGACACCATCGAATACCTTGCGTTTATCCTCGTCTTGATTAAATCCGCGAAAGATGTGCTCTTGTAGATAACGACCGGCTTGGGAGATTCCCAAGGCCAACACTTTCTCAATTCCGGTTTCGTTCTCGTTGAGGCGAAGAGGATTTGGGGTTTTCTTCGTGTCGACAACAGAGTAACGCAGAAACGAGACAACATCACGGGTGATGGCAAACCCAAGTCCAAGGACGAGGGGGTTCCGAGCAGTATAGTTCACTTCATACAGCCGACCTGCTTCAAGTTTTGGTTCGATGCGGATGCTTTGTTCGTCCACAAAGCTCCAACACCGCAGCATTTCCGTATCTGTACGGCAATACGGAATCGGCTGAGGTGCTTCTTCCTCAGCTTTGGCTCTCACCGTCACACGGAGTTGTTGGGAGTTTTGACTCAGAACCGGATAACTCAAGGTGACTGTCTGATGATCAGGTGGATTACTCTGCTGTTGACCGACAAAGAGATCCCGCACGGAACCAATGGCAGGTCGGTCGTTATTGGTAATGAACGGTAAGGTAGCACCCATCACCTCTGGTGTATTATCAACACAACACTGTGCACCGGTTCGCCCTTTTGCTTGCCACCCACTCCAGACCAAGGTGTACCCTTGCCGCATAAGAAAACCATTCCCGAGGTCTGCCGCAGTCGTGGGGTTATTGGTCTGATTATTGTAGGGAGCGTTGTTCGTCAGAACGAGGTCGATTTTGTTGCCGCGATTAAGCACACCGTAAAAAATCCGCTTGTTTCCTTTGGTGACGTCAACAGGTTTGAGAATGTAGAGATCAGCGCTGTAAGAAACGTTCCCAGCGGCATTGCGGGTGGCGTTATTCAGACTAACGATGTCGCTATTTTCCGGAGTCTTCGGGTCGACTTCGCCAAAGATCCGACCGATGAGTTTTTCGTACTGGCCGACGGTTCCAAACTCTTGCCCAGCAAACGCTGGAGATTCGACTGTATCAATAACGATATGGGTCACGCGAGCAGAAGCATTGCTGGCCATGAGAAGACGAGCAATTATCGAAAGAATGATGATCCACGGGCGCCACTTGCTGTACTTCAGAGACGCAGACCAAGCGCCATACAAATAAGTGCGGTGTGTCATGATGTCGCTCGTCCTATCCCATGCTTTGTGTATCTGCAAGCATTTTTGGCCGCTTGACTTAGCGTGGAGAGTGCTCAATAGTCCCAGAGGTTGGTAATTCCTTTCAAGGGGGTGTGTCCTATGAAGTTGTACAATTTAGCGCTCAGCAATTTCGCCGCAAAGAGCCGTATTGCGATTTACGAGAAAGGGCTCAATGTCGAACTGGTTGACCCACCGGGTGGACTGGGCTCGGCGGATTACAAGAAAGTCAACCCGCTTGGTAAAGTGCCAGCACTCGTGCTCGATAATGGTGATCTGATTGCTGAATCCGAGATCATTAACGAATATCTCGAAGACAAGTTCCCAGAAAAACCCTTGTTACCGAAGGATGCAGAAGGACGAGCCAAAGTGCGTGCGTTCACGCGCTTTCACGACCTCTATCTTGAACCACCGTTACGCGCCATGTTCCCAAAATTGTTTGGTCAGCAACTTGATGACAAGTTCATTCAAGAAAAAGTTGCCGAGGTTAACAGTCGCCTCGATCAGCTCGAAGCGATGATTGGCAGTCCGTGCGCCGCAGGGAGTGCCTTTACTCTCGCTGACTGTGCACTGGCCCCGACCATGTTTTTCATGACCGCGTTCTTACCTCAATTTGGTTCGAAGGGGCCGACTGAAGGGCGTCCGAAAATTGCCGCCTGGTGGGCAAAGGTGCAGGAGCAGCCATCAGCAAAGAAAGCGATTGGTGAACAGCAGGCTGCCCTGAATGCGATGATGAAGAAATAACACTGTATTGGTATTGTTCTGTACGGGCAGCCCGGCGCGGTTGCCCGCTTTTTGTTTAGCCCACCTCACCGCTGTTCTTTTAGAGCTATTCCAATCGGCAGTGATACGATCCTCACGGACAATTCGAGAGTAACCATACCGAGAGAAAGACGGAGATTATCGTACTGGTGTTTTGGTGATAGGCGACAAGCCAATTAAGCAGGATCAAGTGCCACCAACTCCAGTGCTTGCTGCGGTAGCGATCAACAGGCGCTACTTGGTTCGAGAGGAAACTGAAAGCCTCCGCCCGTACATCTCATTTTGTCGCTCTTACCGCTCCAGGAGTGAGCCAACAATATTTCCTCCCTTTTCAGACACAACGGAACACAAGGAAAACCAGTTCTTGTGTATCCGGGAAATCAGGACGGAAAACTCCCTCTGAAAATCGCGTAAAAGACCGTGCGAAGCCTGCACCCCAACGTGGCAAATGCGTGCGTTTTTCGTCTATCAATGACCAGAAAGGAGCATGAAGAGGATCAATTCTTGAGAAGACGGTTTACTTTTTGAGTGCAACCTAGCAAATCTTCCCGTAGCTCATAAACCCAGAAACGACAAACTTTCCAACCAAGACTCTGAAGCTGTAGGTCTCTCCAGTAGTCATCGTCTTTACGACCTCCACCTGCTGTTCGATGAACGGATTCACCATCAACTTCAATGTCTATTTTCCTAGGATTCAGGATCGCTAAGTCAAGAAAGCGACCTGCTATAGGGTATTGCGGTATGATCTCGACTCCTACTTCCTGCAAGGCATTAGCGAGCACCTTTTCCCAGGGAGATTGGTAAGGTTCTCGTTGTTGACCGACTAACTTTACTTTGCTTGGTAACGTTCGCCGTGCTAACTTCTCGATAAAAGAGACGCCGCAATCCAGCGCCCAGTCGCGGTTGCCGAAAACGTGTAACACGGCACGTGCTCGCGATACCGCAACGTTGAAGAGATTGGGATTCTCCCGCAGAAATATCTTTGAGCCGTCTGGTAAGTCAGGTCCTGCGCAGAGGCTAAACAGAATTAGGTCACGCTCGTCCCCCTGGAATCCGTGGGCAGTTGAGGCAAGAAACTGTACACGTTCCATAAATTCTCGTGGTAGCTCTGGGTCAGTTTCTAGTGCATCCTTTATCCGAATCATCTGTTGCCGGAACGGTGTTACCACGCCCACCGTCCCGCGATAGTTTTCTGCCGTTAATGTTTGTAATTCCTTCCGGATAGCCTCGATTTCGTCTGCACACCACGCCCCTGTCTGCCCGGGCTCTAATCGACCCACCACGTGCGTCCAGTAGATCCCTGGCTTGGCACCGCGAGGAATGTTTAACTGCTCTGTACGTGTCACCACATGTAGCGTCTTGTCGTAGAAGGCCTCATTGCAGTAGTCGGCGATGAGTTCGTGCGATCGAAAATGCAGGTCCAACCGTACGCGTGCAGTGTCGGGCACCGACGGGGAAGCATCGACCAAATCAAACGCGCTGTTTACACGATAGGTGAACCGCTGCACCCCGGCATCCGCCAAATCATATTGTTGAAGCAGTGCCTGTTCTATAGTCACATCCAGGGTGCTCACGTGCCGAAGTTGCATTGGATCGCCCGCAAACACCGCCCGTTTGCCACGCGCCAATAGTGGTATAACAGATGCGATGTCGCATTGGCTCGCCTCGTCAATGACCACTAGATCGAACAGTCCCGGTGCCAATGGCAGTGCGCAGCGATCGCTTCTGGCAACTGGCTCCGATCAATGTAGTCGTACAGAACGGTTTCAATCCCAATCCGGGTTTTCTTTACCCGGATGTCGTCTGGAGCCAAGAAATCGAAGTAGCTTTCGAGTTCCGTAGGCCTTCTACCTTCATGGGAGGAAGGCAATCTTTGGTTCCTGTTACTCAGGAAGAAGTTTTATTATATACGTGCTTATCCTAGAGAGAAAAGAACTAGACATGCAGCAAAAGCTAGAGGAGAGGGATTTAGAGAAACTTCCGTTCAGGAAGCTGCCTTAACATCAAGAAACTGCTCAACCTGCAGAAAAGAGATGCACGTGGGAAAGATGGCGCTCGCTTCTATAGAGAGCAACTTGTATGAGCCGGATTATTACGCCTGGACAGAGCCAATGCGAGAAGAGTGTGGCAGCGCAGGAGAAGGATTTGCTGCTCTGCAAACGGCTGCAGCGACGTGCAACTTACCTGTGGCACGGAATAACGCTCTTTTTTACGCTGTTCTCCCCGTCTTCTCTGCTTCGGGTGGAAAAATCTTTTCATAGAGTTTCCTCCAGCGTGTGGCTTCTTCGTTGACGATCCGGGCTAAGTCGTCGCGGGTGCGCCGTAAGGTCGTGAGAAACCCCACGACACCTTCTTCGAGTTCGCGTTTTTCTTCAGATTTTCTGACGTTATCGAGAGCGTGGCTCCAACGGTCAAGTTGTTGTGACATATCTCGCAACGCCGCACTTAACCCTGCCATTTGCCGTTTGAGTTCTACTTCCATTTCCGACTCCGCGCCAATGAGATGGCTGCCAGGAGGGAGAACCGGACTTTTTTCATCAAACACGACCAGCTTGAGTGAAGGACGGGTTGATGCTGTGGCCGGTGTGACGAAAAGGACGGATTGTTCGCGAAGGCGATTTTGTGCTTCTGGCGCAATGGCAATCCTTACGTTTTGCCCACCGCTTCCATCTGGTGCGGTACGAGGTTCAACCGCAATGACGTGGCCGATTTTCTTCCCTTCTTCTTCAACAACATCACCGGGACTGAAGCCATGTTTGCTATGGAGTTCTACGGTCCAAGAGGGGGGAGCAGGCGAGGGGGTAGCGTACACACGAAGCAGCCAAAGGGCAGCGAGAGAGAACGCACCGAGAAAAAACCATTTCCGCATAAAGACACCCTCCCGTCAGATTGGCAGTATAAAGAAAAACACATTCTACCCGAGCTGGTTGCACTATGGCAGCCAGGTTCAACGAATGAATCTTGGGTAGGGTAAGGATCAGTGGATAATGGATAAAACACGAAGGATGAAAGGAAACAAGCGATGAGGAGTCGTTCTTTCCCTTTGTCCTTTCCCCCCTTATCTTGGCTTCCTGTTGAAAGCCGATAGCTGAAAACAGTCTCTTCTGCTATTGACGGGTGCAAAGGAGGACCTGAATGAAGTTTGGCTACTTCACACTCACAGATAATCCCCCAGCGTATGGTGCACAGCGACGCGATCCGAATCAGTTCTTGCGCGAGGTGTTGGAAGAATGTCGAGTTGCAGAAGAATTAGGATACAACTCGGCCTGGGTACCGGAACATCATTTTGGTTTCTTTGGTTGTCTGCCGGCGCCTGCTACTTTTCTTGCCTACGTTGCTGCTCGCACGAAACGGATTCAGCTCGCACCGGCGACAGTATTGCTGCCGTGCGATCATCCGTTACGGGTCGCTGAACAGTTCGCCTTGCTTGACTTGCTTAGTGATGGGAGAGCGGTGTTCTCGGCTGGTCGTGGCTACGATAAGCGTGAGTATGACGCCTTTGAAGTAGCGTTCGAGGAAAGCCGCGACCGTTTTACCGAGGGGCTCGATCTCCTGAGGACTGCCTGGACACAGGAGGAATTCACCTATGCAGGACGGTTCTACTCAATCACGGAACCCGTCACCTGTTTACCTCGGCCCGTACAAAAGCCACATCCGCCAATTTATGTGGCTTGCTTCAGTCGTCCGACTGTAGAGATGGCCGCGGAACAAGGATTCCATACGCTCTTTGCTCCGTTTGCTGCGGCGATGATGTTTGGCAGTGTTGCCGATGCCGTGCGCACCTACAAAGACCTTGCTGTGAGCCACGGACATACAGACGCGCGCGCGAAGTGTTCGTATTTTACCAATGTGGTTGATACGAAAGCTGAGGAACTGCGAACCAAAGAGCGCTTGCTCCATTATCTGCATTCGATTCTTCCTGCTTTTCCTGATGATCGTGCTTCGGCTCCGCCGCATATTGCCTACTTTGTGGACATTGTTGAGCGTCTGCAAAAGATGAAGCCAGAAAATCTCGGCGAACGCAGTGTCGTGACTGGTGATCCAGAAACGTGTATCGCCACATTGAAGACGTGTGAAGAAGCGGGGATTGAGGAAGTGATTCTATATTTTAACTTCGGACTTCTCAGTCATCGCGAAACGCTCAAATCTATGGAACGGTTCGCTCACGATGTGATGCCGCACTTTTCGTAAAGCGTAAGGCGTAATACGTAAAGCGTAAGAAAGAGGGTAGGATGGTTACGTTTTACGCTTCACGTTTCACGTCTTATTCTATGCTACTGACATTTCGGATCGCACGCGCTCATCTTTTGTGCGGAATCCTGTTCGCATGATTCGCTGGCTGCGTAGGTTCCTTTACTTTCAATGCATTTCAGTGCGTCGTTCAGTCCGACGGTTAAGCAATTGCGGTAACACTGTGGAGAATCTTTTCCTCCAGCAGCTTCTAGTTTGTCATTCATGTATGTCGTAATTGCGCCAAAGCGAGTCAACACATTCGTGTCTCCTGTCGCGGCAGGTTTTGAGGGCTGGTAATCCGCTGGGTATTCTCCGGCCACAGCAATGCCTGCTACGAGGAAGAGAGACGCTAGCAGCGCCGCCACTCCACTGACACGAATGAATTTTCTTTTTTGCTTTTGCATAGTTGCTCCCTTCTCACTCTTAGAAATGGAAAGGGTTTTTTATCGTTCTCCACCTGGTTGCGCAACCGCTGGACATCTAAGCATTATGATAAGGATTTGAGCGATTTACCGATAACTTTTGTAGCTTTGTATGGGAAAAACTACGGCTCGTACACTTTTGTGGGTTGGTCGGGTCTTGTGTGTTGCCATTGCGCTCTGGTGGCCAGCGGTGTGGCAAGACTCGATCTATACCCCACGATTGGCGCGGTTGACTGGACAGGAGCTTCGCTTACCCGATGGTTCTCTTCCTAACGGTGATGAAGAACGAGCCTTATCGATTTTTTGGGCATGGGAGCATCGCCAATTTGTCGAGACTCGCTGGACTCTTGGACCGTATATTGGCCTGCGGAGTCCTTCTCCGTCAGGGTGGAGGCAGACGATTTTTGCCCTGATTGGTGTTTGGATTGTCTTTGGAATTGGATTGGCACGATGGACCTCTCCAACTCCAGAAGAGGAGCAGAGGAGGAAAAAACCCACGGACCTGTTTTTCCTACCTTTGTGGCGTTTGTGGTCCCGCACACGT
Organism: Binatia bacterium; assembly: GCA_050187625.1. GTDB lineage: Bacteria > Desulfobacterota > Binatia > Bin18 > Bin18 > JBFWXH01. The sequence continues at coordinate 30,783 of JBFWXH010000037.1, read as the reverse complement.
TAACTCCTCGGTTTTCAGTTCGGTCACCTTTACGGATTGCCTCTCTTGCGCTGCCTGTGGTAGAGGCGTGGGCAAAGGAGGATGTTATATGAGTCACGTCGCCCAGGTTGCGTGTCCGCATGATTGCCCCGACTCTTGTCTCATGGACGTGATGATTGAGAATGGTCGGGCGGTAAAAATTACCGCGAATAAAGCGCATCCCTTCACTCGTGGTGCCCTCTGCGCCAAGGTCAATAAATTTCTTGATCGTGTGTATGCGCCTGATCGCCTCTTGTACCCCGTGCGTCGGATCGGGTCAAAAGGTCCTTCTGCCCGGTTTACCCGTATGTCGTGGGACGAGGCCATTGCCACGATTACAGCGAAAATGAACGAGGCGATCGCGACACACGGACCCCAGTCTATCCTGCCCTACTCCTATCGCGGCAATAACGGCGTCTATCAAGGCAACGGGATAGATCGACGCTTCTTTCACTTGCTGGGCGCCTCCACGCTGTCCAGAACAATTTGTGCAGGCGGGTTGTTTGGGGCATTAAGCTACTCTGATGTATTCCAGGGGTTTGCCCCCGAAGGCTTAGTCGAAAGTAAGCTCATTCTCTTCTGGGCCTCGAACCCGCTCAACACCGGCATGCATGTCTGGCGCCTGGTGCAAGAAGCACGGCGGCGTGGAGCGAAGCTTATCGCACTCGATCCCTATCGTTCGCGTACCGCGCGGGTTTGTGATGAGCACATTGCGCTTCGTCCTGGAACCGATGCCGCGTTGGCCCTGGGAATGATGAAGGTGATTGAAGAAGACGGGTGTGTTGATCGTGACTACGTCCAACAGTACACGGTCGGCTATGAACAGTTTGCTACCCGTCTCCGGTCGCTCTCGTTGGCTGACCTCTCTCAAGCCTGCGACGTGTCGGTAGAGAAGATCCGGCAACTTGCACGGACGGTTGCAACAACACGTCCGGCGACAATTCGCATGGGGATCGGTATCCAACGCAGTGGTGGTGGAGCCGCGGCAGTTCGCGCCGTTGCGTGCCTCCCCGCATTGACCGGGGCGTGGCGTGAGGTTGGGGGTGGCATGTGCAATTTCTGGGGAGCGATGTTCACTGCACAAGATGTAGGGAAGGCAATGCGGGCAGATCTCTCGCCTGCAGGAACACGCGAGATCAATATGGTACGGCTGGCAGAACACCTGCTCGACCCTTCGTTCGATCCGCCGATCAAGGTGCTCTATAACTACAACTGTAATCCTGTGGCGTCGTTACCCGATCAGCCGATGCTCCGTCGCGCCTTACAGCGACCAGACCTCTTCACCGTCGTCCACGATATGTTTCTCACCGATAGTGCTGACTATGCTGACATCGTTCTGCCAGCGACGTCGCCGCTGGAGCACGAGGATGCCGTACTCGCCTACGGTGGGGATTTTGGTAGCTTCAGCCGCTCTGTACTTGAACCGCTGGGAGAAGCCAAATCCAATGCCGAAGTCTTTCAACTGTTGGGCAAGGCTCTCGGTATTACTGACCCTGCCTTGTCTGTGTCAGCGGAGCAATTCATGGCAGACGCACTCCGGAAGAGTGTGCCTGTGGATCAATTTGTGACTCACCCATTTCTTACTACCCGTACGACTCCTGATCTATTGCCCCACGCTCAGGGGAATTTTCGTACTCCCTCGGGCAAGTTTGAATTCTACTGTGAAAAACTAGCACAGGATGGGCATGATCCGTTGCCGGTCTTTATTCCTCCGCATGAGACGTTGAGCGATGGTTGCTATCCCTTTAACTTTCTCTCGCGTAAGCATAAAGATTCACTAAATTCGTCGTATGGCCATCTGCCGGTGATGCGACGACAAGAAGACGAAGATCGTACGCTCGAAATGCACCCGCACGATGCGTCTGCGCGGATGCTACGCGACGGTGAAGAGGTTCGTATCTATAATGATCGTGGCGCGCTTGTCCTGCCTTTGAAGATCTCTCGGAACGTTGCACCCGGAACAGTTGCAACGTTTTGGGGGTGGTGGGACAAGCTTTCTCGCGGGAGAGGCAATGTCAACAATGTGACCTCGGCAAAACTGACCGATCTAGGTGGTGGTGCGACATTTTATGATTGTCGCGTCGAGGTGGAACGCTGGGATGGACAACCAATAGCATAGAGGGGACAAGCGAGGGGGATAATTATGAAAGCGACAGCAATAGGACTGATTGTACTGAGTGTTTATTGGATACTGCAAGGGATCGGGGAAATCCGGCAAAATGATATGAACGGAGCGGTGACGTTGATACTAGGTATCGTCCTCTTACCCGTCGCCAAGTATGTTTGGGGACGCGATATCGGGAACCTCGGGTCGTCGAAGCCGCGCTAATCACCCCGCAGAGTAGGGCGTATAGTAGGTGCTATTTGTTCCGGTACGCCCGCAGCGGCATGCTCTCCGCCTCTCGCTTTTCCGAAACGAGAGAGACTCCTGCCTCCGCGCTTTGCTTAGGGAGCCAAACGCGAAAGGTTGAACCGCGTCCGATCGCACTCTTGACTGTGACCGTTCCGCCTAACAGTTCTACGAACTGTTTTGCCAGATAGAGTCCTAACCCTACCCCGCCTACTGGACCGGTCACCGGCTGCTGGATTTGCCGAAACGGTGCGAAAATCAACTCTAGATGTTCCGGCGCAATGCCAATGCCGGTATCCGTGACAGTGAATTCCACTCCGTCCTCATGGTTGTGCACGTCGACCGTGATGATTCCCGTGACGGTGTATTTCACCGCATTATTGATCAGGTTTTTCAGAATGATCTTCACTCTACCACTGTCTGTGACTATCGATGGTAACACATCATCTACCCGCCACTGTATAGGGACAGCCGCGCGTTCTTGAAGTCCTTGGACTTCCTCCCGCATGTCGGCCAAGAGCTGTGTCAGCGATACTTCCTGGAGCTGCAACGACAGCTGTCCGTCGGCCAATCGATGCAAGTCCAGGATAGAGGCGATAAGTTCGTGTAACTGGACAGCGGCGCGGCGGGCGCGCCGCAACGCCTGTGTCTGTGCGTCTGTCAACTGGCCAAACTCACCATCGTCTAGCAACTCAGAGTATCCCAACATCACGTTAAGCGGGGTACGCAATTCATGCGACATCGAGGCAAGAAATGCGTCCTTCACCTGATTGGCAGCTTCCGCTGCCTCTTTCGCTTGCCGCAACGCCTGTTCCGCAGCTTTCTCCGCTGTTACGTCACGCAATACCATAACGGCCCCCAATACTTGCCCGTGGGCATTGCGAATGGGGGCGCCACTGTCAGCCAGCGGTACTTCGCGTCCGCTCCGGCTGAGGAGCAGGGTGTGATTCTCTAGTGCGACAACGGCTCCCTCCTGCAACGCGCGTATCACAGGGTTCCGTACTGGGTGGCGTGTGACATCATTGATGAGCGGCAGCAATTCATCAATATGACGCCCGCACGCCTCGTGTTGCCTCCAGCCCGTAATCCGTTCGGCCACTGGATTCATAAACATCAACGCCCCAGTCGCATCGACCGCGACGACCCCATCGCCGAGACTGGTCAATGTCACCTGTAATAAGTCCCGCTCGGATTGTACTAATGCTTCGAGCCGCTTTCGTTCTTCAATCTCCGACTGTAAAGCGGTGTTCTGCTGTTCCAGATTCTCCCGATATGCTGCTTCAGCTCGCGCGCGGGCATCCTCAGCTTGGTCAACTTGTTTGATCAGCAAAGTAACAATCCACACCATTGCTACTGCTAAAATACGATTGCTCACACTTAGCCAGAAGGACGCACCGGGAGGGGAAAGAACGAAACCTGTAAGGATGAGCATGGTGCTCAGAGTTGCCACTTGCCACGTTAGGTGCGGTGCTCTCTGGATATGTGTAAACACCAACAGTGTGATATACAATACCCCTGGCACGTAGCCCCGCGGGAAGAGAATATCCACTATAAGAATGACGCTCATCAGAGCATAGAGGATCCAACGCAACCGAGTGGCGGAGACTCGTTCTTGGTTCATAACTCTTGGACAAAAAGAAACAAAAAGATTGTTGACCCTTTTATAGAATATCATGCGTCGTGTGGTTTGTCATTTTTTCTCGTCTTCTCTTGCCGAGTTTAACTTCTAGTGAAGGGATACTTTGTCTCTGCTTGTCATCAATTCGTCGACGTATGGTGTTCTCGGTGTTTTTCGACAGCTTCTGTCAAAGCTAAAAATAGGGGGTTGTACTAAGTTGTTGATGGGGAGTCGACTGAGAGGACGCGAAGTAGCATACAGGAATAGTGGTACTGCTTTCCTGATGTTGCAGACCACAAAGAGATCGAATAGAAATGAGAACTACTATGCCAACCCTTGGCCCCGTAGACGGCTTACCGACCGCGATGATTCGACTGCGCATGAGCGCGCACGATGCGCACTATGGCGGAAATCTCGTCGACGGCGCACGCATACTCCAACTCTTCGGTGATGTCGGTACCGAACTCAGTATCCGGTTAGACGGCGATGAGGGACTGTTCCGGGCGTACGACGCGATAGAATTCCTTGCGCCGGTGTACGCAGGAGACTTCATCGAAGCGCACGGGCGTATTACTCGTGTTGGTCGTACTTCGCGCGGGTTTGAGTTCCAAGCCTGGAAGGTTGTCCGACCACGGCCAGATATTTCTGATTCGGCAGCCGAAGTGTTACAAGACCCGGTCCTGGTTTGCAAGGCGAGTGGGACTGGAGTTACCCTGCTCGAACGGCAGCGCAAGAAAAACGAGTAGATTCTTTACCGGGACTCTCGTCGCTGTTTTGGCGAGAGTTCAAATAGCAGAGGGGCACGACATCTCGTGCCCCTCTGTCGATAAAGGTTCAAAGGAAGGTTGCTCCGTGCACGTTACGCGCTACGTAACACCTGGCCTGCAAAGGTGCCGGTGTGGTGTATCCCTTCCATAGAGACGCGACCGTTCACTAGGGTGTAGGTGTAGCCAACCGATTTTTGTACGTAACGACTACCACCGGCAGGCAGATCCTGCACAAAAACCGGCGGCGGCAGCTGTAATTGGTCAAAATTGATAACGTTCAGGTCTGCATACGCACCCTGACGAATGATTCCGCGATCTTCGATACCAAACAGTTGCGCGGTATCAAGTGTCAGCTTGCGAATCGCTTGTTCTAGCGTGAAATGCTGTCGCTCTTTCACCCAGTGTTTGAGGAAATAGGTTGGCAGGCTGGAATCCATGATCTGACCGACATGCGCGCCGGAGTCACCAAGACCAATCACCACATACGGATGATCGAGCATGTTTTGCACGGCATCGAACGACGGGTTCAAGAATGGATAGTTGAATAAGGCTTTCCCGTTTTTCTCCACGGATAACGTAATAAACGCCTCAGCCGGGCTAACCCCGAGCCGTTGCGCATGGGCCGCTAAACTCTCGTCGGGACGATGATCGTAACGTGCTTCGGCGGTCGGTAAGAGGAAAATCTGGCTGAAATCGATCGGCGGCGGATCGGCCAAGGCTTCTTGCACCATCGTCGCGCGGTATTCAGGATTGCGCAGTTTCGTGACTTTTTGTTCCAACGTCAGTGTCCGCAGGGCGCGCCATGACGGAGCACGATCAAACGGCGTGCGATTGACAAAACCGAAGAGAACGCCGATCCCCCGCGTGGTTGACTGGGCGAACACGCGCGCGCCACGTTGTGCGCTGGCAGTGATCTGTTCGAGCATGTCAGCGTAGACTTGCGGGTGTGGACGGCTTTGTGCAAGACCAAAGGTGACTGGTCGTCCAGTCATGAGACTCACTTCCGTCATCCAGTCGACTTCCCGTTTGATATCTTCTGGCTTGCCACTATCGATTCCTGGGGCGGCTTCAAACAACCCTCGTTTCAGTTCCCCGAGGGCCCGGGCAATTCCGAGTAACTCCTCGCGATTGGCGAAGGTACCAGGAACCGGTTGACCTTCCGGGGTGCGATGGAGGATCGTACGGGAGGTAGAAAAACCAAGCGCACCCCCAGCGATGGCTTCAGCCACGATGTCATGCATACGGGCGATCTGATCGGCATTCGCTGGAGTATTATTCAGGCTTTCTGCTCCCATTGCCCAATAGCGGACCGCACAGTGACCCACCATGCCGCCGACGTTTACCCCCTTGGGCATACGGTCTAGTGCTTTGAGATACTCGCCATAGGTTTCCCACTGCCACGGCATCCCTGCCATGATCGATGCAGCCGGAATATCTTCGACCGACTCCATCAAATGCGCCAGATACTCGCGATCCCCAGGTTTGCAGGGGGCGAATGTCACGCCACAATTACCCATGACTACCGAGGTGACCCCATGCCAACATGAGGATGAGGCCATCGGGTCCCAAAAAATCTGTGCATCCAGATGGGTGTGAATATCGACAAACCCGGGGGTGACAATCTGTCCATCGGCATCGATGGTGCGCTTTGCGCTGTCGGTGATTGTACCCACTTCGGCGATACGGTCACCTTGGACCGCGACATCAGCCCGATACGGCGGACGTCCAGTGCCGTCAACGACCATTCCGTTCTTCATAACAACATCGTAGGCCATACCTGCCTCCTTGTTTTGTATACGTGCTCCGCTCTTCTCTGTTGTGTAGCTAGTAGCAGGCGCATGCTTTGTTACTGTGCGCGATACGGTGGTATGTGTCAATGAATCACTGGGACTCTCTGGAATGCCTATTCGTGGCCTGGGTTTTTCCCAGGGAGGTCGGTGTGTCACCGTCCCCAAGGAAAGACTCGCAATCAGATCAGCAGGTAACTGTCTCGCTTCGCGATTTACGCGCATGCAATAGGAACCTCGATTCTTCCGTCTTCTTCTCTCACAAACGTCATACTGGGAGAAAGGGGAACAGGTCATGGAAGCAATCGCTCGGGTAAACGCTGGTTACAGCATATGGGAACAGCGAAGCATGTCAGAGATTACTGTGCGTATCGCGGGTGTCTTTATTCTGGGGATCTTTCTCATCATGACTGGTTGTGCGCAACCTCTGAACAAGCGAGAACAAGGCTTTCTCGTCGGCGGTGGTCTGGGAGCTGCGACCGGAGCGATCATTGGTGCGGCGGTCGGGAATCCTGGCGCCGGCGCGGCAATTGGTGGGGCAATGGGGGCATTGGGTGGTGGTCTGGTTGGTGATCAACTCTACGGGCAAGAGGTAAAACAAACTGAACAAGAGAAGCAACTTGCCGCACAGGCCCGCGAACTCCAACAGCAACGAGCTGAACTTGAGCGCCTGAAAAAAGAATCTCAAGAAAAAGAGTTAGAAGACTTACGGGCTGAAGTAGAAGAACTGCGAGCGGAAAGGGGTGGACGACGACGCTAACAGAGATGGCCACTGGATCGAGTCATACAGGTGCACACCTGTATGACTGCTGACACAGTCAAGCCGTCAGAATACAGCATCCCCCGCGAATGCAACTCGTAGCTGCCTTGTGCAGCTAATCCTCCTGTGCAACAAAGAGGTCCTCCAAGGCGTCTGTATTGTGAATTGGCGGACTTTTTATATCCTGAATATCGCGATCTTTACCGCGATGCTCGGCATGGGCATCGTCATTCCGTTTCTGCCCATTTATGCCAAGACCCTCGGAGCTACTGGGGTCAGTATTGGTATTTTCTTTGCCAGTTTTCCGCTTGCACAGATGGTTTTTGTCCCGTGGGTGGGGCGTTTGTCTGATCGCTGGGGGCGGAAGTTTTTTATTGCTCTGGGTCTTTTTCTGAGCAGCGTATTGTCACTGTGGTTTGTGGCAGCACCTGACATGGTATCCCTGACGCTCGCACGTTTTTTTCAGGGGTGTGGCGCTGCCCTGATTCTGCCCATCTCGGCTGCGTGTGTCGGCGATATTGCGCCGCCGGCAAAGCGTGGTGAACTTATGGGCATCTTTAATCTCTTTCTGACTGGCAGTATTGGCATTGGCCCCTTGGCCGGGGGCTGGATCAGCGAGACCTATGGGATGGCGACCAGCTTTTATTGTATGGGGGCCTTGAATGCGTTGGCCTTCCTCTTCGTTGTGGGGTTTTTGTCTGAAACCCATTCCGGACCTGGATCGACGGTTCAACAGGGTTCTTATCGACTACTGTTGCAACGACCGCTTGTGAGAGGGATTGCACTCTACCGCATGGTGAACGCGATCCAGCTTGGTCTCTGGTTCTCGTTCTTACCGATTCTCGCTACTGAACTTCTGCAGCTAAATAAAGCCGAGATCGGGCCTGTATTGGCAACTTACATGCTCACGAGTTGCGCTACCCAAGTACCGTTTGGTCGCATGGCTGATCGTTTGAGTAAGCGTCGTTTGATTATGGTGAGTGGTGTCTTGAGTTCAGCCATTTTTCTTTCCGTGCTGTTTGTCCAAGGATTTTGGCCCCTACTCTTGGTGAACTGTCTGGCTGGGTTTGCTGGGGCGATTTCCACTCCTGCCTTAACCGCACTCGCGGCACAAGAAGGACAGGGGGGAAGTATGGGTGCGGTCATGGGAATTCTGAGCCTCGCGATGAGTGTAGGGATGATGCTGGGACCGGTCTTAGCTGGATTGATCTCTGATTTTGTGGGTTTGCGTCCGTTATTTGTCTTTGGTGCCATTGCTGGGATACTGGGAACGCTGGTGTTTGCGTGGCTGACCGGAGAGACACGACGTACTGCGTAGGCTCCTGACGTGCAACAAAAAGCCGAAATTCTCCATCCTTTCCGCATGTGCATAGTTTGGTGATTTTTATGAGGAAGACCTACAATGAGGAAATTCGGCAAAGACAGTATTGGCAATAAAGAAGGAGCCGCACTGCTGTACGCCGACGATAGGCTTTCCCGTCTGTCTCCCCTGTTTTCTGAACTTCCTTGTGATCTTGTTGAGACCGAGACGAGTGAGCCGACGTGGCGCGGCTATGATGATCCTACTCTTGCAGCGCGGGACCTGTGGCAACGGCGGCCTGTATCCCAGGAAAGCAACGTATTTTCAGCCCAAGCCGCGGCTTCTCCTCCTGCGTCCCTGGTTATTTTTTTCACCGATATGGTTGGCTCTACGCGATTCATTGAGGAACACGGCGATGAAAAAGCCCAAGAGCTTCTGCGTCTGCACAATCGTATTATTCGCGGATGTTTACGTTTGCATCGCGGACGGGAGATTAAACACACAGGCGATGGAGTGATGGCGTCGTTTTCTTCAGCGTCCGCTGCGATCGGCTGCGCGGTAGCTATCCAGAAAGCCTTTGCCCTGCATAACCGCCAACATCCTGAGGCAGCCATGCAGGTGCGTATTGGAACCAATGCTGGGGAGCCAATCGCGGAAGAGGGACAACTCTTTGGCACGGCAGTCAATGCCGCTGCTCGTCTTTGTGATCGTGCACGTCCAGGACAGATTTTAGTTTCGGATGTTGTTCGTCAACTCCTCGCAGGAAAGGATATTCCTTTCGTGAGTCGAGGACGTTTTACCCTGAAAGGTTTTGCTGAACGCATGCGAGTGTACGAAGTCCCCTGGCGGGAGTAGTGGGACAAAGGGAAGCGAGGAGGAAAAACTCATGTGAACAGAAGAAAAATGGAGAGAAGGAAAAAGAAGAAAAGGGCAGGTTCAGTTCTTCGCTCTCAGTCGTCAACTAAATTCCGCCCTGAGTCATTTGCTCAATGTCTCGTTGAAAGACGAGTAAATGACTCAGTCTTACAACAACTTTTCATTTGACATCTTAGATTGGCTGTGGAGATTGTATGGGATTATGGATCGTCCTTACCCTCATCGTATTGTTGGTGGTGTACGTTATCCTCACGTTCAATGGACTCGTGGCGAAGCGCAATCGAGTGAAGAATGCCTGGTCGCAGATCGATGTCCAACTGAAACGTCGCCACGACTTGATCCCTAACCTGATGAATGCGGTCAAAGGCTATCTCCAACACGAGCGTGAGGTCCTCGAAAATGTTACTCGTGCCCGTCAGCAGGCCATCGCTGCCGGTGGTGATATCACGGCGAGGGCTACAGCAGAAAATATGCTGACTCAGGCGATGCGCTCGTTGTTCGCAGTTGCTGAAGCCTACCCAGAACTGAAGTCCAGTCAGAATATGCTGGCGTTTCAGGAAGAACTGAGTTCGACGGAGAATAAGATCTCGTTTGCCCGACAGTTCTATAATGACGCGGTAATGGAGTATAACACGGCGTGTGAATCATTTCCCGGCAACCTGATCGCTGGGAATTTGGGGTTTTTACACGAAACCGTATTTACCTTGGACGATGCCACCGAACGAGCCGTCCCCTCGGTGCAGTTCTAATTGCGCTGGCGGAAAACTACCGCCGACAAAAAAGTGACTACGCTGCTTAGTGATGGGCGGCCTGGAGATAATGGGTAGTACAAGTTTCTGCCGCTGTTCTGCCATGATGATAACCCAACCAGTAGTCGTCCTGCGGGAGGAGCCCATGACTCGCGTACTCCGCGACCGCGTCAGCCTGGATCACCAGGATCCTGAGTGAATTTTTTGGACAGTGATATTTCTCTAAGTATGAGATCCAACCAGCTCGATAGCCTTTTGTATACGCCTTCATAACCTGCTCCTTTCTTTTTTTGTTAAAAGAAGATGAGAGAATGTGCAGGCTTATTGCTTAGGCTGTTGTCACGTGTCCCAGTCGCAATAGAGATTGAAGATTTTGCATCTTTCCTGTCATCACGGCCCTTGAGGAGAAAAAATCTATGACGCTAGAGTCGGTTGTTCCTACCGCGCCAACCCAGAGGTTCTCTTCTCCTTCAGGACCGATTGACCGTGTCAGCTTTTTTGTCGAGCAGCGCCGGAACCGGCGGGCAACGTGGCGCATGACTGTTGCATGCGGTATTGCTCTCCTGCTCGTGGGTATCCCGCTCAGCCTCGTCCTTTCCCCGCTCTTGTATGCCGTTGTTTTTGTGTTGCTGAATACCGTGCATCTGTTGTTCCCGATTCCTGAGGCCCTGGCTGCGTTGCAGACGGTCGGAAATCTCGCCTTTACCGTGTTTGGCTACCTGGCTGGCGATGCCGAGTTTCAGGTCTCGCTGTCGTGGATAGGTGTTGGCGTGGCGGTATGGCTGATTCCTGGTATCCTCGCGATTTTGTTTATTTGGTTTGGCGTATATACCCTCTTCAAGCACGTCGGAGTGGGAAGTGTCATAATAAGCGTCGGCGCGCGGGAACCGCGGCGTGATGATCTCGAAGAGCAACAATTGTGTAATGTAGTGGAAGAAATGGCTCTAGCCGCAGGAGTGCCTCCTCTGCGTGTGGTCCTACTCGATTCCCCAATTGCCAATGCCGCAGCGATTGGGACTACGCCAAAAGATGCCACGATTATTATCTCACGCTGTCTGCTTGATGAATGGGATCGAGCACAGACACAAGGAATCATTGGTCATCTCATCGGTTCCATTGGCAACGGCGACTTGCGTATTGCCTTTCTCATGAGTTCGATCCTACTAACGTTTGGCACCCTAGTGGCACTTCTCAGGGCCCCATTCGGTCCGCATGGTCGCGCCGCATTGTTTAAGTTTGTGCGCTTGGGACTTAAAGGATGGAAAAAAGAGGTGGGTGCAACCGCCGAAACCGAACTGCTGCAAATGCTTATAGCTGAGGGGCTAGAGTTCGAGGGACCAGACGATCTTGACGCGCTTTCGCAGAAACAACTTTCGGTAATTGTTGCCCCGTTCATTTTTGCCAATATCGCCGTGCGTTGGACCTTGTTTATTCTTGTTCCGGGCCTCATTAATCCTGTGCTTGCGCTTCTCTGGCGTACCCGCCGGTATTTAGCTGACTCCACAGCGGTCCAGCTCACCCGTAACCCTGATGGTGTTGCTCGCGCCCTCTTGGCAATGCGCGGAGAGCTGATTCCTGGAAGCCAAGGTGTCGCCCATTTGTTTGTGACAGGACCCGCAGGGGCGGAAAGTATATCTGAAATTTTTCACTGGGAAGGCATTGGCTTCCATCCTTCGTGTGCTCGTCGCCTTCGGCGCTTGCGTGTTCTCGGGGCTACGGTCACAGCAGAGAACGCTCTCACCCCTTCGGCATTACCCCAGCGCTCTGTCCTTACATATGCACTTGAGATTCTTGTTGCGGTTCTGCTACCGATCGCTGCAATCGCATGTCTTGCTGGTATGGTGCTTTTTGTCTTTGTCAGTTTGTTTTTTATGGGCATATTTCTCGGGGCGTTGCACGGATTGTTTGCGCTGCTTGCCCTGCTCAAAGGTTGGGCGCTAGCATAGGGAACAGAGATCCGACAAGGGTGACATTGCAAGTTGCTGGGCGGTCTGTCTTTATGAACTCTATGGAGAGGGCCTGCCTGTAACGTGAAGTGTGGCAACGGACGTGTAGATAAGGAGAGTCGTACATGGCAAAAGCTGAGGAAATTGTCATTGTTCCATCGCTGTTGGACCGACTCTTGGATGAGGAGCCGGGAGTGTCGCAAGAACCAGCACCGCGGCGTTATCAAAACGTTTCACAGTTAAAAAAATCGGTGGCGCGTGACCTGGAAGATTTACTCAACACCCGCCGAGAGGCATTAACCGATATCCCCGGTGAATTTACCGCACTGAACGAAGCGCTCTTGATGTATGGGCTCCCCGATTTCACCTCGTTGAACTTGTTGAGTCACCGTGATCGTAATCACATTCGTCGAGTGTTAGAGACCGCGATCGCGACATTCGAGCCGCGCTTGCGGCACGCGAAGGTGGTATTGGAGGAACCTCGCCACAATGACCGAGCGTTACGCTTTCGTGTAGAAGCCTTACTGCATGTTGAACCGGCGTCGGAGCCTGTGCGTTTCGATGCGGTGCTCCGTCTCAATACGCAAGAATACGTTGTGCAAGGATAACTGGAATGGCGGAAGATCCACTGCTTACCTATTACGAGCGTGAACTCTCGTTCCTCCGACAGATGGGGGCGGAGTTTGCTGCGAAGTATCCAAAGATTGCAGGTCGTCTCCTGCTAGAGGCCGACAAGTGCGAAGATCCGCATGTCGAGCGGTTGATTCAGTCATTTGCGTTTCTCGCCGCTCGGGTTCACCATAAACTCGACGATGAGTTTCCAGAACTGACCGAAGCGCTGCTGCATGTCCTGTATCCCCATTATCTTGCGCCTTTACCGTCAATGTCGATTGTCCAGTTTGTCCTCGATCGCGAACAGGGCAAGATTACCTCAGGGTATCCTATTGCCAAGGACGCCATGTTGTACTCGCAACCGGTTAATGGTGCACCTTGTCGGTTTCGTACGTGCTATCCGGTGACCTTGTGGCCGATCGAGGTTGCCTCGGCGCAGTTTGAAGCACCGGATCGGGTCAGCCCCGCACCGAAAGCAGCTGCGGCACTGCGGTTAGAATTACGCAGCTTTCCTGGGACCTCGTTCTCGCAGTTGCAAATCGAACATCTGCGCTTTTTCTTGCAAGGAGAAAGTCAACTCGTTTTCCCGCTCTACGAACTGCTGTTTAATAACACGTGCCAGGTGCAATTCCGTCCGCTTGGCGAACAAAAGGGAGCGAAGCCGATTATCCTTCCTCCGCGGTGTCTGCGCGCTGTGGGGTTTGGTTCTGACGAAGGGATGTTGCCATACACCCCACGATCGTTCCTCGGCTACCGCTTGTTGCAGGAATACTTTGCATTGCCTGAAAAGTTTCTCTTCTTTGATCTGTGTGAATTGAACCAGGCAGTGCGAAATAAGTTTCGTGATGGTGTAGAGGTTCTTTTCTTTTTTGACACCTCGCCGCGTCTTGAGCAACCCATCTCTGCGGACACCTTTCGTCTGGGCTGTACCCCAGTTGTTAACCTGTTCCAGCAGATTGCCGAACCGATCCGGGTCACCCATGCGGAAACTGAGTACCGGGTCATTCCTGATGTGGGACGACAGACCAGCACTGAAGTGTATGCCGTAGATTCGGTGCTGAGCACGTCGCCGCACTTGCCGGAACCTGTAGTCTTTGAGCCGTTCTATTCATTTAAGCATGCGGCCGATCGTGAACAGCAACACGCGTTCTGGTATGCGACCCGTCGCCTCTCTCCTCGCAAGGGCGATGCTGGCACCGAAGTGTATCTATCGTTGGTGGATCTCAATTTTCGCCCGACGTTGCCGGCGCTGGAAACGCTGACGGTGCATGTGACCTGTACCAACCGCGACTTATCCGGGAAATTACCGTTTGGCGGTGACCGAGCGGACTTTGAGCTCGAGGGAGCAGCGCCGATCTCGCGTATCCGTTGCTTGAAAAAACCGACCGAAACGGTTCGTCCGTCGTTACGACGTGGAGTACAGTGGAGGTTGATCTCTCATTTGTCCCTGAATTATCTCTCTATTTGCGAAGGGGGCAAAGAAGCCTTACAGGAGATTCTCAAGCTGTACGATTTTGCCGAGTCGTCGGTTATTCGCCAACAAATCGCCGGGATTACAGATGTATCCAGCCGGCGAGTCGTCGGTCGTCCGGCGTCGATGCCGTGGAATGGTTTTTGTCGCGGAATGGAGGTGAAGATTACCTTTGACGAAGAGAAGTACGTGGGTAGTGGCGTCTTTCTTTTTGCCTCTGTCCTTGAGAAATTTCTCGGCCTGTACGGCTCACTGAATTCCTTTACCCAGTTAGTTGCCACAACGAAACAACGTGAGGAGCCCTTAAAGCGATGGCCACCGAGAGCTGGCGAACAGATCCTTCTCTAGCGGAAGAACTCCTCACCGAGGGATACCGCTTTGATTTTTTTGAAGCGGTGCGTGTGCTGGAACGTCTCTTTCCACATCGTCAGGCCGTTGGACGTGATGCCACGCCCTCGCAAGAAGTCGTCCGTTTTCAGACGCGTTTAGCGCTGACGTTTCCCCCGAGTGCCATCCACGAAGTGACCGAGGCGCAGGACAACGGCAAGCCGGTAGCAATGACTGTGTCGTTCATGGGGCTCACCGGATTACTGGGAGTACTCCCGCGCCATTATACGGAGCTGTTGCTGGAGCGGACGCGTAAAAAGGATTTCGTGCTGCGTGATTTCCTGGAACTTTTCAATCACCGCTTTATCTCACTCTTTTATCGGGCCTGGGAAAAGTATCGCTTTCCGATTGCCTACGAACGCAATGTTGCTAATCGTTCAGAGTATGATGATTTCTCGTTACATCTGTTCGACTTCATTAGTATGGGCACCAAAGGGCTACGCGGCCGATTGGAAGTCGGCGACGAAGCCCTGCTGTTCTACGCCGGCTTGATTGGGCAACACCCTCACTCTGCGAGTGCCCTAACTGGTATATTACGGGATTATTTTGAAGTCCCGGTTGATATTGTCCAGTTTGTTGGTCAGTGGCTGGTTCTGACCAAAGAGAATCGCACGCGGCTGGGTGGGGAGGCGAACAATGCACTGGGAATGACTGCCATTGCTGGCAACCGCGTCTGGGATCAGCAAGCGAAATTTCGTTTGCGATTGGGACCGTTGTCCTTTGCCGAATTTCACCGCTTTTTACCGGCAGGAAAGGCCTTTCGCCCGTTGGTGCAATTTACCCGCTATATCGTTGGTCAAGAGTTCGATTTTGATGTGCAGCTGATTCTCAAGGCTGAGGACGTGCCCCGCTGTCGTTTGGGAGGCACCGGAGACCGAGCCCCTCGGTTAGGCTGGACTACCTGGTTGAAAACCAAAGATTTTACCAAGGATGCCGAGGACGCCATTTTTTCTGGTCGCCTTACGCAGGTCGGGGCGATGCCGGATGGGTAACCAAAAAAAGAGGAATAAAAAGGGAAATGAATAAAGGATAAAAAGAGGGAAAACAAAAAACTCAGCAAAGTGAGATAGCGCAAGATTTTCGACCCATTTATCCATCTTATCCATTTATCCCTTTTCTCCTTTGCACAACGAACGGGCTTAACGAATGGAGGAGTGAGCCATGAACGTCAGTCTCAAGTCGCTAATTGCCAAACTCAATGACACGTGCCGGACAGCCTTGGAAGGGGCAGCAGGCTTGTGCTTGTCGCGGACGAATTACGATGTCGATGTTGAACATTTGCTGCTCAAGCTCACGGAAGCGAACGGTACAGATCTCGCTCGTATCCTGCGCTATTACGAGATTGATACTGCCCGGTTCACCAAAGATATTACCCGTGCCCTTGACCGCCTCAAGACTGGCAATGCCCGGACTCCAGCACTCGCCCCGCGTATTCCTCGGCTCATTGAGGAGGCCTGGCTTTTGGCTTCGATTGAGTATGGCGCACCGAAAGTACGCTCTGGCCATCTCTTGCTCGCGTTGCTGGTGAACGAAGACCTGGCGCGACTGGCCCGTGAAATCTCCAGAGAGTTCGAACTTATCGCGCTTGATTCGCTGAAAAAGAATCTACGTGATCTCACCGCGGGTTCTGAGGAAGATAAAGGCACTGCCGGAATGGAAAACCCGGTTGATGGAGCTGCTGCCGATACCCCGTTGGCTATGACTGGGAAAACCCAAGCACTGGACCAATACACGGTGGATCTCACAGCCAAGGCGCGTAAAGGTGACATTGACCCAGTGTTGGGTCGTGATTTTGAAATCCGTCAGGTCATCGATATTCTCACCCGGCGACGCCAGAATAATCCGATCATGACCGGTGAGGCTGGCGTGGGCAAAACTGCTGTCGTTGAGGGATTTGCCTTACGGATCGCGCAGGGGGATGTGCCGACCCCGTTGAAAAATGTTGCGGTCCGTACCTTAGATCTCGGGCTGCTGCAAGCTGGTGCGGGCATCAAAGGGGAGTTCGAGAATCGCCTCAAGTCGGTGATTGATGAAGTCAAAGGCTCACCCCAACCGATTATTCTCTTTATCGACGAGGCCCACACGATGATCGGTGCAGGTGGACAAGCCGGCCAGAGCGATGCCGCGAACCTCCTCAAACCGGCCTTGGCCCGAGGTGAACTGCGGACTATCGCGGCGACCACCTGGGCGGAGTACAAAAAATACTTCGAGAAGGATGCAGCGCTGGCGCGGCGTTTTCAGGTGGTCAAAGTCGAAGAACCAAGCGAAGCCCTGGCGATAGTCATGATGCGTGGCTTGACCGAGTCGCTGGAGAATCATCACAAGGTGCGTATCCTCGAAGAGGCAGTGGAAGATGCGGTCAAACTTTCGCACCGGTATATCACCGGCCGTCAGCTGCCTGATAAATGTGTCAGTGTTCTTGATACTGCATGTGCACGTGTTGCCATTGGTCAAGCAGCGACACCGGCATCGGTCGAAGATGCCCAGCGTCGCATTGATCAACTGACCGTTGAAATTGGCGTGCTGGAGCGCGAGGCGATTACTGGAAGCGACCACCGCAAACGTATCGAAGAACGAAAGCAAGCAAGGACTGACGAGGAAGGAAAGCTCGTACGACTGCAGGCGCAATGGGAAACCGAACGCGGGTTGATTGAACAGATTCGTGACGTTCGTACTCAACTCGAAGAGCGAGCACAGAATGGTGAGACTGAGGGCGTTGATGTAGCCAAACAACGAGAGGAGCTGGAACGCCTTAACAAAGAGCTGGAAGCCGTACAGGGCGAGACCCCGCTCATGCAAGCCTGCGTCACCTCGCAGACTATCGCGGAAGTCATTTCCGGCTGGACTGGTATTCCGGTCGGTAAGATGCTCACGGATGAGATCAAGACGGTCCTCCACCTCAAAGACCGCCTAGAACAACGCGTGATCGGTCAATCGTATGGGCTCGAAGCGATCAGTCAACGCATCCGTACTGCACGTGCCAATCTGACTGATCCCCGTCGTCCAATCGGCGTCTTCCTCTTGGTCGGACCGAGTGGCGTGGGCAAGACCGAAACAGCATTGGCTCTCGCTGACACCTTGTACGGTGGGGAACGGAATTTAGTGACCATCAACATGAGCGAATACCAGGAAGCGCATACCGTGTCTTCGTTGAAAGGTTCACCTCCAGGGTACATTGGCTATGGTGAAGGTGGAGTACTCACGGAAGCCGTGCGCCGCAAACCTTACTCAGTCGTACTACTCGATGAAGTCGAGAAGGCGCATCCTGATGTGATGGAACTCTTCTACCAAGTCTTTGATAAGGGCATGTTGGAAGATGGCGAAGGGCGTGAGATTGATTTCAAGAATACGGTGATCTTGCTGACCTCGAATACCGGCACCGACACGATCATGAAACTCTGCGCCGATCCTGATACTGCGCCTGACCCGGAAGGTTTAGTTGAAGCCCTGCGGCCCGAACTGCTCAAGGTGTTCAAACCGGCATTGTTGGGACGTATGGTGGTGGTGCCGTATTATCCGATTAGTGACAGCGTCATGCGCCTGATCATCAAATTGCAACTGAGCCGTATTGGTTACAGATTAGCCGAGAATCACGGGGCTGAGTTTAGCTATGACGAGGCCGTGGTTAACGAGATTGCCAACCGCTGTACAGAAGTCGAGAGCGGGGCGCGCAATGTCGATCACATTTTGACACGGACGCTGTTGCCCGAAATGTCAGGCGAGTTTCTCGCCCGTATGGCGACCGGGCAGCCCGTTTCGCGGGTTCGGGTTGCCATAGATGGACAAGGGGCATTTCAGTATCAGATTGAGTAGTTTTCTCTCACGACGATGAATCGCCGTGCTACAGACAACGCCCCGAATGGGGCTTGAAAGCCGGACTCATCCGGTGTGGTCTGGAGCGCGGGCGTTGATGCCCGCATCCTTTTGATGTCGCTTGTAAGGGCCGCGATACGCTGAGTTCACGTTGTAGCCGCCACGGGGGGGTAGCCAATGGGGAACGACCACGTCTTTATTTCGCACGCCAGTGTCGATGACGGGTTTGTCAAAGACCTGCGCGAGCAACTCGAAGCCCACCAGATTCCGGTGTGGATCGATTCGCGTAATCTACGCGGCGGCAACAAACTCGCGCCGGAGATCTCCCAAGCTATCGGACAAGCCCGGCAGGTGCTGGTGGTTCTCAGCCCGCAGACAGTAAATTCACCATGGGTGCGCAAAGAAGTCCAACAAGCGCTGCAAGTAGAAAAATCGCGAAACGATGGTTATCGCGTCATTCCACTACTCCTCCCCGGTCTGACGGTTGGCGCGTTGGGCAATTGGTTCGACGAAGAGCCGGTCGCCGTTCCGATCCAACTCAAACCCGGTGGACTGAGCGAGGCGCTGCCGACGATTCTCGCGGCCTTGGGTGAACGACTGCCGACCGATCACCAACCGATTCAGACAATCGACGCCAAGCCGGTGGCCGAGCTGACCCTTGAACTAGAAGACGCGCAGCTTCAGACAGAGGAAGGTAAGCAGCGGGTCGTAGCTACAGCGAAGGTGACCTATCAACCAGCGGACAAGGCACGAAAAGTAGAAAGTAATCGCTTTCGTTTTACCGCGCCGCTGGGACCGATCGAGGCAGAGGATTTGCGCTGGTATCTGGAGCGCTATTACCTGTGGCCGACGGGGGTGTTTCAGCAGCGAGCCGAGGAGATTGCGGCCAAACTCCCGCGCTGGGGACAAGCACTCTACGAAGCGATTACCCAGAGTAAGACGACGGAAGCGCTTAATGCCTGGCTGAACGTCAAGGATGGGGCTGAGCGGCGTTTTTCCTTGCTGGTTAATGACGAAGCACCGGACGGTAGCAGTGTGGAAGAAAAGACCGCAACCCAGGCGGCCGCCAGTGCCATGCTGTCGTTGCCGTGGGAGCTGCTGCACGACGGGCGCGGCTATCTGTTTCAAGGGAATTATCCTGCGCGGGTGCGACGGCGATTACCCAACCGCCATGCGCAAAAGGCGTTGACCACCGCTCTACCGATTCGCATTCTTCTGGTCAGTCCGCGCCCGGAGGACGAGCACACCAGCTATATCGATCACCGCATCAGTGCTTTGCCGCTGGTCGAAGCATTGGGAAGCTTGGGCGAGCTAGCGACGTTGACCGTACTGACCCCGCCAACCTTCACCGCCTTGGAAAAAGCGCTGCAGGACGCCGTCAAAGCCGGACAGTCGTTTGATGTTGTCCACTTCGACGGGCATGGCGTGTATGACCGGCAACATGGTTTGGGTGGCTTGTGTTTTGAAGCCCCGAATGACAGCCAGCAACTGCAGAAACGCAAGATGCAGTTGATCCATGCCGATCAACTAGCGGCGATGATGCGTGACCATCGCATTCCGCTGGTGTTCCTGGAAGCCTGTCAGAGCGCGACGGTCGAAGAAGATCCAACCGCGTCGGTAGCGGCGAAGCTGCTGGCCGAAGGGGTGTCATCGGTCGTCGCGATGAGTCACAGTGTTTTGGTCGAGACCGCGCGTCGTTTCGTGCGAGCGTTTTATGCGGAACTAGCGCAAGGTTCGCGGGTCGGCCAGGCTATGCTGGCCGGACAACAAGTGCTGTTTGCCGATAGCTATCGCGGCAAGATCATGGGCGCAGGTGAGTTGCGGCTGCAAGATTGGTTCGTGCCGGTGCTCTATCAGGAAGAGCACGATCCGCAGTTGGTGACTGCAGTGACGCCACAGACGGTGCGGCAGTTGCAAGCGCAACGCCAGGCGCTGAGCTTCGGCGCGTTGCCGGAAACACCGAAGCATACCTTCATCGGTCGCAGTCGCGCCTTGCTGGCGCTGGAACGTTTGCTGCACGAGCAGCCCTATGCCGTGGTATTGGGACCGGGAGGCATGGGCAAGACCACGTTGACCGTCGAACTGGCGCGTTGGCTGGTGCGCACCGGCCGCTATCGGCGCGCGGCTTTTGTCAGCCTGGAGAACATCAGCGACGTGCGGGCGGTGCTCGACAGCATTGCACGGCAACTGCTGCCAGATGGGGACAAGTATTCGGTTACTCAGTATTCGGACCTCAAACAAGCGCTGCAGCCGGTGCAACGGGCTTTGGCGGATTTTTCCACCGTGATTGTTTTGGACAATCTGGAAAGTGTGTTGCCCGATACCAGCGGCCAAGCACCGCTGGCGGCTGCGCCAGTCGAAGAATTATTCGACCTCTGCCAGACGCTGCTCAAGGCTGATCCTGCCACGCGTTTACTCTTTACCTCACGCGAAGCGTTGCCCGAGCCGTTCAACCATACGCGGCGTGGTGTACG
Source organism: Binatia bacterium (assembly GCA_050187625.1). Lineage (GTDB taxonomy): Bacteria > Desulfobacterota > Binatia > Bin18 > Bin18 > JBFWXH01. The sequence continues at coordinate 9,855 of JBFWXH010000037.1, read as the reverse complement.
GTTAGGAGCGTTGGGTCAGGAAGATGCGATTACCTTAGTCAGCCAGGTGATGGCGAATGAAGGCTGGGTTCCGCAAGCCAGCGATCCCGGCGGCACCGCGCAGGAGATTAGCGAGCTGGTTGAAGCGGTCAACTGTCACCCCCGTGCCTTGGTGTTGCTGGCGCGGGAAGTCAGCCGCCGCGGCGTGCGTGCAACCACTGAAAACCTACAACAGCTGATGGCCGAGCTTGACCGCAAAAACCCCGGCGACCGTGAGAACTCGCTGTATGCCAGTGTCGAACTATCGCTACGACGTTTGTCCCCACAAGTGCGAGAACAGGTCAAAGCCTTGGCAGTGTTTCATGGTGGAGCACATCGCTACGTTCTGAGGCAGATATTAGTGGATACTCAAGAAGTAGTCGCGATCGCAAGGGCTCTAATCGACGTTGGTCTTGCCGAAGACCTGGGCCGTGGTCATCTGCGTCTCGATCCCGCCTTGCCTACCTATTTGGCAAGCGAACTGAGCGCAGAAAAGCTGGAATCTCTGCGCAGCCGCTGGGCCGAGGGGATGCTAGCGCTAGTGAACTTTCTCCTCAAACAGCAATTCACGGAAGCTGAACTTGTGGCACAATTGACTCTGCTAGAACTTCCTAACCTGTTGGCCTTGCTGAGCTGGCTGCGAACACGGTTGACAGCTGAGCACTTTGTAATTGTCAGCTCGGAAATCGAAGGACTGATCGCGATGTTAGGACAACTCCCAGTGTTGACCCAGGTCCAAAGCATACGAGAACAGGTGTCCGGGGCTCTGGAAAAATGGTCTTGGGCTCGCTTTAGCGCAGAAAGTGCGAGAATTGATCGCCTGTTAGAGGATAGTGACCTGGAGACCGCCAACAAAGTTGCTCATCGTATGTTACAGGAGGCGATGAAGGCAGGTGAAGGAGCATATAAAAATGCAGCCTATGCTATTGCGGAGGCGTATCGCAGGCTAGGAGAAGTACAGGGTCGTCGTGGTGATTGTGAAACTGCTCTACACCTTCTTGACGAGGCGAAAAAACGTTTTCAATCGCTTGCTAAGGCAGGCGATATCGATGCTGAACGTAGGGTTTCTTCAACCTTGCTTGATATAGCCAATTGCCTGCTAGAGTTGGGACGGCTTGGCGAAGCCACTTCTGTCTATAAAGACGCGATAAAGCGAGCCAGAAAGCTAGGCACCAAGCGAGAGATCGCAAGAGGCATGGCTGAACTCGCCGGTGTCGAAGTGCATCACAAACGCTACGCCAAAGCGCTCGCCGGTTATGCTGAAGCCCGCGAGATTTTTACTACGCTTAATGAGCCACGCGCGGTCGCGATTTGCTGGCACCAAATCGGCGTGGTACACCGACAAGCTAGACAGTTCGACCAGGCCGAACAGGCGTATCGGCAAGCGTTGTCTATGCATATACAGTTAAAGGACGCCACACTTGAGGCTGGCAGTCTGGTTGAACTTGGCTCTCTTTATGATGATATAGGTCGGTTAGAACAATCGGAGATCTTTTACCGCCAGGCGGTGAAAATCTATGTCAAACTGCAAAGCCCGGTCTGGGAAGGTCTGACACGCGACAACCTGGCCAGTACTTTGATCAAGCTGCAACGCTACGACGAGGCGCGGTTGGAACTGCAGCAGGCGATCAAGAGCAAACATCCTTTCGGTCATGCAGCTGCGGTGTGGAAGACGTGGGGTATCTTGTCTGATCTCGAACGCACAGCAGGCAAACCAGAGGCTGCGGCTGCAGCCCGGCAGCAGGCGTTCGATAACTATCTGGCCTATCGCCGGGCGGGTGGAGAGAATCGAGGTGAAAGTGCAGAATTCTTTGCTACAGTGGCGCAGGCAATTGCAAGTGGGGACACTGAGGCACACGAGCAGATTCTTCCCCATTTCATAGGACGGTCAGAAGGGCATTTACAGCTAAAGGTTGTTTTGCAGAAACTACTCACGATTCTTAAAGGCAATCATGACCCAGCGTTGGCGGAGGATGAAGAGTTGGATTATCGGGATGCGGTGGAGATACAGCTCTTGCTAGAGCAATTAAAAATTAAGAATGAAGAATGAAAAATGAAGAAAAGGGGACAGGGAAAACGGATAAATGGATAAATGGGGAAATGGATAAAGACGAGTGGCTCGCTCACTCCGTTCGCTCTATGGCTGATGGCTCGTTCGCCCTGCTCACTCTATAGCGTATGGGGAAACGGAGAAGCTGTGTACCACTGCTGGCTTGCCCAGCAGTGCGTGTGGCTTAGCCTTTTAGGCGAGACTATTGCCTATAACGAATAGACTGGCATGACCACTTCTCGTACGGCCTTTTCGCGTCGTCGGAGGGTTTCTTCGATAATCTTCAAGACATTGGCGGCATAGTAGCGGGTGCCACACTTGCGGCAAACACCAACTGGCACGTTTTCAAGCAGCACATATTTACCTCCAACCTTGCGAGGGATATCAACCTGTTTCTCAACGATGGCTCCGTCACAATACTCGCATTTTTCACCTTCCCAGAAACCCATGTCTTGCTCTCCTGCTTTGCATTACTGTTTTTCTTTGCATTACTGCTTTGGCTTATCTTCGTAGACCGTAATGACTCTCACTTTTCTCATGTTGGTGATCCGACAAACGATTCCAAGGGGACGATGATCGAGGGACCTCCCAACAATTTCGTACGTTCCTGCACGCGGCCAGGTTCGGCGCATGTGGCCATTCAGTAAAACATATTCAATGTCATAAATGTTGAAACTTTCGTCTAGAGCTTCATTATCAGCGTGCTCGGTGAGGTAAAAGAGCCCGTTTCTTACTAATGCGCGAATTTGCCCAATTTTGCTCAATCTTGCAGTCTCGCTATTCCTTTATTATCGGGGAATTATTCAGCGAGATCCTTGCGGATGTCAACGAGCAACGGTCAGCAGAGCCTGGCAAGTTTGTCCCTAGATCGGGATCCTGGACAAGCGTCCCGGGAGTGTCGCCTAGTCTTTCCTCCTGGTCCGAACTTCCCAAGTACTGCATCGTACTCAATCAACAAAACTGACTATTATCTCTATGCCCATCTTATCGCTGTTTCTCTTTTTCTTTCCCCACTCAACTGAACGGGTCGCAAATTGCTAAGCACTACGAACGTTTGCGATAGTGTAAGGTTCGGCCTGTGTTACGACTTTGCTTTGGATTGGGTAAGGTTTTGAATTTTAAGAAATTTCTCTGAATAAGGACGAAGGGTGAAAACACGCAAACATGCTGCTGCCTAGACAAGCGGCAGACCACGTAGGCAGTGCTGCGTGAGCAACACTGCCACGTTTCCTTGTAAGTTTTCGACCTGGAGTGTGAGGTGAAAAATTCATCTGTTCCTGTAATCCGGCACAGTGTTGATTGGCTCTCGCGCATGTTGGCAAAACTGCGTCAGCCGAGACTGTCTCGCACCGAGGAATTGCAGCGCTGGATGGCGGAGTTGGAACAAGCCAATACGAAATTAGCGCGGGAGGTCTACGAGCGGAAGCGGGCAGAACAAGAACTCCGGCAAACAGAAGCAAAGTACCGCAGTATTTTTGAAAACGCAGTAGACGGAATCTTCCAAACGACACCTGAAGGGCAGTATCTGAGCGTTAATCCCGCGCTTGCATCTATTTATGGCTATGAGACGCCCGAAGAGTTGATGACAAGCCTGACCGACATTGGCGGGCAACTTTATGTCAACCCAACGCGACGGGATGAATTTATTTGTCTGCTGCACGAACAGAACACGGTGACGGGGTTTGAGTCGCAGATCTATCGTCGAGACGGAAAGATCGTCTGGATCACCGAAACTGCTCGGGCGGTTCGTGATGCAAGCGGTGCGCTCCTCTACTACGAAGGTATTGTCGAAGACATCACTGAGCGTAGGCAGGCTGAGGAAGCGTTACACAAAGCGAAGCTCGCCGCTGAGGAGGCTGCTAATACCAAAAGTGAGTTTCTCGCCAATATGAGTCATGAACTGCGGACGCCGCTAAATGGCATTATGGGGATGACCGAGTTAGCGCTTGATACGGATCTCTCCTCAGACCAACGTGAGTATCTCTCCATCGTGCAAGACTCGGCGATTACGCTATTAGACTTGGTCAGCGATATTCTGGATTTTTCCAAGATTGAGGTGGGGAAACTGGATCTGGATCCTGTGGTCTTTTCCCTGCGTGACAACCTTGAATTAGCGATCAAAGCGCTGGCGATTCGCGCCCATAAGCAAGGGTTGGAGTTAGCCTGGCGTATTCCGGCGGATATCCCAGATACGTTGTTCGGTGACCCTGGACGTTTGCGTCAGGTGGTAGTCAATCTGGTTGGCAATGCCATCAAGTTTACCCATGAAGGTGAAGTTGTGGTGCAAGTCTCGATTGAATGGCACCTTGAAGACGAGATTTGTTTACATTTTACTGTGACCGATACTGGCATTGGTATTGCCCCGGAAAAACAGAAGCTGATTTTTGATCCCTTCACCCAAGCCGACGGTTCAACAACCCGGCAGTTTGGTGGAACTGGGTTGGGACTGGCAATCTCTTCTCAACTTGTGGCCATGATGGGCGGGACTATTTGGGTCGAAAGCGAGGTCAACAAGGGCAGTACGTTCCATTTTACCGCCTGCTTTGGTGTGCGCACTGGTGCTTTGCCACAATCTCTGGTGTCACGAGAGGGGTTGAGTGGCTTGCGCGTCTTAGTCGTTGACGACAATGCCACCAATCGACGTATCCTGGAAGAGCAGTTGACCTGCTGGGGGATGTGCCCGGTTGTGGTCGAAAGTGGAGAACAAGCATTGGCGATGTTGGCACAGGGGGCAACGGCAGGATCACCATTTTCATTAGTGTTGCTTGATGCGCAAATGCCTAACATGGACGGCTTTGCGGTTGCGGAGTCGATCAAGGACAGTCCCACCTTCGCGCGTGCGACAATCATGATGTTGACGTCAGAGGGGCACTCACAGGACGCTGCGCGTTGTCGCGCGTTGGGCATCACCGCTTATTTAACCAAGCCGATCAGACAGGCGGACTTGCTCAATGCCATTGTCAACGCGCTGCATGGTGCAGCGCCGCAGTCACAGCCAGCGGCTCCTGTAGCCCCAAGGCCTGCCAAGATTCCGCAGCCACTCCACATTCTCGTTGTTGAAGATAACCCCATCAACCAGCGACTGGCAGTATTGATGTTGAAAAAATGGGGACATTCCGTCGTGGTGGCGAACAATGGCAAAGACGCGCTCACCATGTTGGAAAAAGACACCTTTGCGCTGGTGTTGATGGATGTGCAGATGCCGGAAATGGACGGATTCACTGCAACCCAGGCAATTCGCCAACAGGAAGAAGCGACCGGCAAACATATCCCCATCATTGCACTCACGGCGCGTGCCATGCACGGCGACCAGGAACGCTGCCTTGCGGCAGGCATGGACACTTATCTATCTAAACCACTTCAAGCCCAGCAACTGTCGGCGGCGATCGAGCGGCTCTGTCCCTCCGTCAGTACAAATCAAGAGGAAAAGGACAGAAGAGGGCTTGGGGAAGAACAAGAACCGTCCGAGGTTATCTTTGATCAAGAGACAGCGTTGGCGCACGTTGAGGGAGATCACGAGCTGCTGAAGGAGGTTGTCGGCCTGTTTTTGGTCGAGTCGCCAGAATTGCTGGCCGTCATTCGTGACTCGATTGCCCGCGGTGACGGAGAGATGTTGCAGCAAGCTGCGCATTCTGTCAAAGGAGCAGTCATTAGCTTTGGCGCACATGCAGCCCGTGAGGCGGCGCTCAAGTTGGAAGAGATCGGACGGACAAGCGACTTAACGCAGGCCGAGTTCGCCTGTGCCGAACTTGATCGAGAAATTGCGCACCTCACGCGTGCATTAGCAGTGTATAAAGGGGCACCGGAAGTATGAAAGTCCTGATTACCGCCCTGCTGATGGGAGCGTGCAGGTCTCCCTGATGGCAAGGAAGTATCAGACGTGAAGAACAGAATGTTCGCGTTGACTGGCGCCTTGACCATACTGCAGCGTATTATGGATGTCAGCAATGAAGACCAAGAGTGATGTATCAGCGAGGCTCAAGAATGCGCGGTTCTCTAGCGACGGCTTATCCTGACTATCTCTACCAAGTTGCGCGATTGTTGCGCGATCCGGTGTATCGTGGTGAAGACCTGCCTAAAGGCAACGCGCAAGCGGTCATGCTGATCCCAGGTTTTCTCGCCGGGGATTGGAGCTTGTTACGCATGGCTGGGTGGCTCAATCGTCTCGGCTATCGTGCGTATTTCTCTGGCATCGACTGGAACGTGGATTGTCCCAATGCCACAGCCATGAAATTGCAATGGCGATTAGAGCAAATCACCACGGAAACCGTGGGCCCGCTCGTCGTCATTGGACATAGTCTCGGGGGCCTGCTGGCACGGTTCCTTGGAGTTAACTTTCCTACTTCTGTTCGTCACATTATCGCTCTTGGCTCTCCACTCGATGTGAGTAATCCGGATCGAGTTCATCCTGCGGTTCACTCAGCGTTTCAACTCCTCACGCCCCTGCGTCGACGAGGTAACTCAGAGTTCAGATCGTGCGGCAGTACAACGTGCACCTGTCATTTTGCTACAACCGCCTTCGACCCGCTTCCTCCGTCGGTGACCATGACCTCGATCTATTCTAAGCAGGATGAGGTTGTCGATTGGCAAGCCTCGGTAGACCCCAATAGTCAGAACATCGAAGTATCAGGTGGGCATCTCAGTTTGATTGTCAACTCCGAGGTTTACCGGGCGATCGCAAGAACGTTAGCTCACTGTTGGATGGAAACATCTAGTGATGGAGCATCCTTCACCCTCGCTACGCGAGGGCCTGATCGACTGCATCAATGAGCGCCGTCTGCTGGGCATGATCAGTCTTGCTAACAGAGGAGCTCTATTACGCAAAAAGTCGTAGAGGCACGGCATGCCGTGCCTCTACAGGAGTAAGCTATTTTTAGTCAACGCCAGGTTGCCGATTTTGACTGTAACTTCTCATTAGGAAGCTGCAACTTTTACCCACGTCCGTGACGCAACAGCCGCCCTGGTGTCGCCCCGGTACATTTACCATCGGCAAATGTCATCTCACCATTGACAATAATGGCATGATAGCCTTTGGCGCGTTGCACCCGACGCCACTCACCACCCGGAAAGTCATGGACAATCTCGCCGATCCAATCTGGCTCGATGGCAAGTTCATTCAGGTTGTACACGACCACGTCAGCCGCAGCCCCTTCACGCAACACTCCACGATCACGGAAGCCCGCCGCGTGTGCCGGCAGAGCAGATAACCGGTAATGCGCTTCTTCAAGGGTTATTTTCTGTTCATCCCGCACCAACCAACGCAGGAAGTCCGTGGTAAACGCCCCACCAGTGAAGAACTTGGTGTGCGCGCCACCATCCGATGCACCAGGGAACGTAAAGCGCGAATCGTTGATCATCTCTGCAGTATAGTCGGCATTGAATCCACGGTTGGGGCCGAGGAATTCCGCGTCTAAGTCGCTGGCGAGCGAGAGATCGAGCATCACATCGATCGCTGTCTTCCCTTCTTCCTCCGCAATCTGTCCAAGCGATTTACCGACATATTTTTCCAGTTCGGGTCGATCGTTGACACTTTGCACGATGAGTGACGGAATGGAGCCACCCACACCAGCCTGGATCACCTGTAGCCGTCGATCTGCTTCTTCTGCTTCACGCTTCACCGCCTCGCGCAGAGCTGGATTACGCATTTTCGCCAGTTTTTCTTTTTTCGTTCCTGTGGTCAGCTCACGCCACGCGGGACTGAAATCGTAGAGGTTCCAGTGCTCCAAAGTAAAGGCAAACCCAGTGCGATGTGTTCCGGTCTGCCCAAAAATCGGTAGGCCTTGGGCACGACATTTTTCCAGCCACTGCAAACTGCGTTGGTGGACCTTCGGATCTTTGCGAGAAGCAACAATCACGTTGTGTAACACTGGTCGCTGTGCCGTTGCCGCCAGCTTTTCGAGGAACGCCAGGTCAGACTTGATGTGTCCGGTCACCTGGGTGATCTGAATGAATCCTTCATCACGCTCACGCAGCACTTCGGCCAGGTTGAGAATGTCTTCATCACACATGGTATCTGTTACCATCGGCGAGCCGTCGAAGTCGGCTTGGGCCGAGTTCGGACCCAGACGTTGAATGGAGAAGCCGCACAGCCCCGCATCCATCCCTTCACTGAGCAACCGCTTCATTGTCAGACGTTCGGCTTCCGTGGCCGGACGGGTTTTCGCCGCTTCAAGCCCCATCACGTACGTCATCAACGAGGCGGTCGGCATATACTGAATACAGTTCACCCCTTTTGGTGAGTGGTCGAGGGAGTCCAAGTATTCAGGAATCGTCTCCCAGTCCCACGTCATCCCCTCTTTCATGGAATTAAAAGGAATCGCTTCCGTGCGCGTCATCGTCAGCATCGAGCGTTCACGAAAGTCTGGCCTGACTGGGGCAAACCCAAATCCACAGTTGCCCAGTACCACTGACGTTACACCGTGCCAGCCAGAAATTGTGCAGTACGGATCCCAGCGAATTTGTGCGTCGTAGTGAGTATGGAGATCGACAAACCCTGGGGCGACGATCAATCCCTCAGCATTGATCGTGCGTTTGGCGAAGCCAGGGGGGCGCCCGCTGATTTGGGCGATTTTCCCATCCTTAATCCATACATCGGCCCGATAACTCGGCGCTCGGGTGCCATCGACAACCGTTCCACCTTTAATATGAAGATCAATATCCGCCATCTGCTGTTTCCTCCTTTCTCCTGTTGTCCCAACTGTACATTTCCCGCTTCGTCTGTTCCGCTGCTTTCCCTCTATAGCCTATCACCGAACACGGCAGCAAGCGTTCCATTATGTGTTTTCCTCAAGACCATTTTTTATGCCATAAGATCAAGAGGCGAGATCCATTGCTGCTTGGCCTTCTCTTCTGTGTCCTTAACGATTTGACCGGTGTCTATGTCGGCTGCTCTCGTGCCTCTATAAAAGATGTTCTGACGCCCATTGCTATAGACGGTGACATGAGAATATGCACCACTATACTCTAGCCGAGTTCGACAACGTCTTGAGGCTTGGGTTATTTCAGGACGCGTAGAAGCGCCGGGTACGCCTAGTGACTTGTTCACTTTAACAAAGGAGAAGAGATGACAACGACCGTTGGGTTTATTGGACTTGGCAATATGGGGTTGCCGATGGCACAGAACCTGTTGAAGGCTGGCTATCCGCTCCATGTGTTTAACCGAACTGCCGCACGTGCTGAGAGTCTACTGGCGCACGGGGCAAAATGGCAACAGTCTCCCCGTGCTGTTGCTGAGAATGTTGACGTGGTGCTGAGTATCCTTGCTGACGATACAGCGTTGGAGAGTGTCTCGTACGGTGATCACGGAGTGCTTGTTGGTCTCCGACCGGGGGGTATCTATGTCGACATGAGTACGGTCTCCCCTGACACAACCAGAAATATGGCGCAGCGGTACCAGGAACGTGGAACGCATTTTCTTGCAGCTCCGGTGTTTGGTCGACCGGAAGCCGCGGCGGCAGCAAAATTGTGGATTTGTCCTGCGGGAGCAAGTGATGCAATCGAACGTTGTCGCCCGTTATTCGAGGTGCTGGGGCAGGGGGTGATTGTTGTTGGTGCTGAGCCTCATTTAGCCAGCACCCTGAAACTTGTCGGCAATTTCTTTGTCATTTCCGCAATCGAAACACTGGGCGAGGCGTTTACCTTAGTAGAAAAATCTGGTTTGCAGATCGAAACGGTTCTCGAGTTGATCAAGGCACTTTTGCCAGTGCCGCTGTTTCAGGGGTACGGCCCCCGGATGGCGCGAAGCGAGTTTGTTCCCCCAGGTGTTGTAGTACGGCTCGGTCTCAAAG
>JBFWXH010000036.1:0-66815 GCA_050187625.1 Binatia bacterium | reverse complement strand
TCTCGACTTTGCTACTAGAGCGGCTCAAACATTACTCCGCTGCTGTCGTCCGCTCCTTAACCGGCTTCGCCTATCTTCTCGCGGCAGCACAACAAGTGAATGGATAATTCTCATGCAGAAACCGTATTATACCCTCGCCAAGAAAGGAGGGAAGCGTATGAGTCAGCCCACACCAACCCACGTCCACGTCATCACCGGTGGATTTCCGCCCGGTTCCCATGCCGGACACGATATCGATTACGCGCGTTTGCGCCTATTACAATTGCTCAGTGAAGATCCGCAGCTCCTGACCACGGTCACCAGTGATTTTAGCGATATCGGCAAATGGCTTGCGAATAGTCGCTTGCTCATCACCTATGTTGCCGGTCCTTACCCCAATGACGAACAAAACCAGTTCCTGCGACAATGGCTAGAGCAAGGCGGACGTTGGCTCGCCTTGCACGGGACCAGTGGCGGCAAAGCCGCACCGGTCGATGGCGACCGTCGTCGTCGCAGAATGGTCAAGCTCAGTCACCATGCCACCCTGGGCGGCTTTTTTCTCAATCATCCACCGCTCCGCAAGTTCCACGTCAATGTCATCGACCACGGCCATGTCCTGACCAGAAACCTGCCTGACTCATTCGAGGTGATGGACGAACTCTATTTCATCGAGTTGCAGGAGCCTGCAACAACGCAGGTCTTGCTCACCACCGAACTGCCAAACGACCCCTCACCTGCAGGATTCGGTTTTGTCTACGACGCTGACACCTCCCTGCTCCCGGATGGGAAAACACGGGCCTTGGGGTACACCCGTGACATTGGCAACGGCAGTGTCGCCTACATTGCCCTGGGGCATTGTCATTCACCAATGAATAATGTGCAGCCGTTCGTCGATGCGAGTATTGATAGCGCCGGGACAACCCCCTTAGTTTTTCGCGGTGCCTGGGAAACTGAGGCTTTTATTACGCTGCTGCGTAACGGCATCCAGTGGGGAACAACGGAACGTAGCAATTAGGACGGCCCCCGGGAGGGGACACTCTGCGCGCCAACACGCACAGCACGTAACTCTGGAGCTGCCACCGCCGCCCCCCCTCCCACCAGCAGGATAACAATACAACCGAGAAACGCCCAGTAGTAACTCCCTGTAGTATCGTAAATAGCCCCAGCGATGATTGGCCCTGAGGCTCCCCCGAAGCTAAGACCGATCGTGCCTAGCACCCCAGCGATCGCCCCAAAGGCCTGTCGCCCAAAATCATGACCGACAGTTAACGGCCACAGCACAATCATACCGCCATAACCCAAACCAAAGAGGGCGACAAACAATGCCAGGCCGACAACACCGAAACTGTCGAGAGACAACAGCATCCCGATCCCGACCGCCTGCATAAGCAAAGAGACTGCAAGAATATAGTGTGGATAAGGAAAAAGCTCGCTGACCCACCCCGCGGCAAATCGCCCAACCATGCTCATTCCTAAGCTCACGCCGGTAATAGTCGAAGCCAGCTCAAGCGACTGCCCGGCATCCTGAAGAAAGGCGACTTGGTGGGTATGAACAGCCCCAGCCGCCATCAACCCTAACCCGAAGGCGACACCCAATAACCAAAAGGTCGGCGCAGACAACGCCTCTTTGAGTGTCCAATCCCTGGACTCCAGCGTTGCTGCCGCCGGGGCCTCTGTCGCGCCCTCAGTGAAAGCAACCCGAGGCTTCTGCGACACACCTTGGCTCGCGTTATGCTGCCCCAACGGCTCTAAGCCTTTCTCCTCTGGTCGATTCACCACAAAGAACCACACCAACGGAAACATTATCCCCAGAGATAGTACCGCCAGGGCCTGATAGGCCACCCGCCAACTGAATTCAGCGATCAAAAATCCGCACAGCGGCACTAAGACCAATCCGCCTCCACTAGCGCCAACCAGGGCGATGCCCATCGCCAGGCCACGTTTCGCCACAAACCATTGCGTCACAACCTTCCCCACCGGCATGGGACCGATGCCAGCCAGCCCAATCCCTAACAGCAAGTACCAGGCGTAGTAACTGGCGAGACTCTGGACAGCGCTCAGGAAGAGTAAGGCGACACCATCAATCAGCGCACTCAGGAGAAAGACCCCTCTCGCCCCAAGACGATCAACCAACCAGCCCCAGACAGGAAGCACGATACCCCCGATAAGCAGATACAAAGAGAACGCTGTCGCGGTCTCAGCCCGCGACCAACCAAACTCTTCTGTGAGCGGCTTGAGAAAAGTAGAAAAGGTATAGGTAAATCCACCATCGATGATCGACACAAGGCACAGAATGCCAACGATAAACCAACCATAGAAAATGGGATTCTGTGTTGTTGTTTTGTCGGTGGCCAATCCATTTTCCGCCACAGCAACAGTCCTCCTCAACCAAGATTACCCAGAGCATGGACTATTCTAGTCATTTTAGAAAGGGCGAGCGCGAAGAAGAGAATTGTTATCTTTCTCCATTCATGATTCTGCATTCTTTGTTCTGTCTTTCCCCTCTCCCTTGCAGCCTGAAGCAAGAATTGTCATGTTGTGACAACGGAAAGCCATGAACCTGACCCAAAGTACGCCACAGGGGAGCACCCCACACACCTCGATCACCAAAGTCGCGGTGGCGAGTTTTATTGGCACCGCCATCGAGTGGTACGACTTCTTTCTCTATGGCACTGCCGCCGCGCTGATCTTCAACAAGCTGTTTTTTCCGACCTTTGATCCATTGTCTGGCACCCTGGCCGCTTTTGGCACCTATGCCGTGGGGTTTGTCGCCCGTCCGCTCGGTGGCGTCGTCTTCGGTCATTATGGCGATAAGATCGGCCGCAAGACGATGCTGAGCTTGACCTTGCTGCTCATGGGTATCGCGACCTTCGTCGTGGGGCTGTTACCGACCTACGAAACAATTGGCATGTGGGCCCCAGCTATGCTGGTGATTCTACGTCTGTTGCAAGGCTTTGGCGTCGGTGGTGAATGGGGTGGCGCGGTGTTGATGGCGGTTGAACATGCACCAGCGGGAAAACGCGGCTTCTACGGCAGTTGGCCGCAGGTCGGGGTTCCGGCTGGACTGCTGCTCTCGACTGGTGTGTTTGCCCTGGTCTCGCGACTGCCAGAAGAACAACTCCTGGCCTGGGGCTGGCGTATTCCATTTTTGCTCAGTCTCTTGTTAGTCGGTGTCGGGTTGTTCATTCGTCTACGCATCACTGAAACCCCGGCCTTCAACCGCATCCAGGAGAGCGGCACGATTGTGCGCATTCCGCTGCTTGACGCCATTCGTTCGCACCCGCGCAATATCTTGCTGGCAATGGGTGCGCGCTTGGCCGAAAACGGTGTCTTCTACATCTATAGTGTGTTCGTGCTGGTCTATGTGACCGAACAGCTGAAACTGCCACGCAGCGTGGTACTCAATGGCGTACTGCTGGCGACGGCGGCTGAGTTGGTGGCGATTCCACTATTCGGCGCGCTCTCCGACCGTATCGGTCGCCGCCCGGTCTATATGGGCGGTGCAGCGTTTTCGGCGCTGTTCGCTTTTCCCTTCTTCTGGCTGTTGGATACGCAACAGCCGTGGTTGTTGTGGCTGGCGATTGTTCTTGGTCTTGGCCTCGGGCACGGGGCGATGTACGGTCCGCAGGCGAGTTTTTTCTCCGAGCTTTTTGGTGCGCGTGTACGATACAGTGGAGCGTCGCTCGGGTATCAACTCGCGTCGGTCTTTGCTGGTGGGCTCTCGCCGATCATCGCTACTTCGTTATTACAGTGGAGTCTCGGTAGCCCCTGGCCGGTCGCTCTCTATATGATGACTATGGCGCTGATTACACTTGTTTCTGTTTATCTGGCCGCAGAAACCTGGCAGGAAGATCTGTTGGAGGGAACGGACCCGCCCTCATAGTATCTGACCACCCCTGTTCCTGTCTTTCAGGACACTCATTCGGTTTTCGCGTGTCCGTCGACATACGACTTCACTTTCGCCAGGAAGGGATCGACCAATTCCTCGGGCAGACCGGATTCATTCTTAAGGACGATCACATAACATCCATTTGGCTCGTCAAAGAACACTCCGGTGATTTCCTTGCGCCCACCGATAAAACGGGTAGTCTCCATGCGAAAATACTTCCCGCGCTTTCCTTGCAGGTCGTACTGATCCCCAACACTGACCATTTGCCAGCCGTTATCGGCAGCAACCTCATCGAGCAAGCGCACGGCTTCTTCCGGCGCCACCCGAAGATGAATCTTCTCTCCCGCTTCTGGACCAGTGTCAGTATTCAAGCCCGGCACCACAGACTTCACTGTTTTCACTGGGTTGCAGGCAAACAAAAAACTCAGCGCGCAAAAGATACAAAAAAGAGAGATACGATGGATTTGCATACGATTGAGAAAATACGTAACACGTAAAACGTCATGCGTAACCATTCCACCGCTCTCCCTTACGTTGTACGCTTGACGTTTTATGCTTTCGCTCCTAATACGCCGACATTCCACCATCCGCTGGGATCACTGCACCCGTGATCATCCGGGCTTCGTCGGAGGCGAGGAAGAGCGCAACATTGGCGATATCCTCAGGTTGACCGGTGCCGAACGGGTACTGCTTCCAGTCAATTTGGATCGCTTGGGTCTGCGGAATCGTCGCCGGCTGCTCTCGGCTTTCCCCGAAGCGTTGACGGACCCGCTCGGTTAGAACCACGCCCGGACAAATGGCATTCACGCGAAGCCCGTCCCGCGCGTAGGTGCCAGCAAGTGACTGAGTGAAGGCAATAACACCACCCTTAGCGGCAGTATAGACATGAATCGGAAAGGCCCCACGCAAGGCAACGACCGACGACATGTTGACGATTGCTCCGCCACCCGCCTTGATAATCTCCGGAATTCCATGACGGCAGCACAGGAACGTACCCAAGAGGTCAAGTGACATCGTGTGATTCCACACCCACATGTCAACATCGGTCACCCGTTTATCCTCGACCACCGATCCACCTGCGCAGTTATACAGGACATCGAGCTTGCCGTAGCGACTCACGGTCTGCTGGATGGCGCTCTTCACATTATCTTCTTTGGTCACGTCAGTCTCGACAAATAACGCGTCACCACCAGCGGCACGTACCGACTGTTCGCAAGCACGGCCCAAATCGGCATTCAGTTCGGCAATCACCACCTTTGCCCCTTCGCGCGTAAAGATATGCGCCGCCGCGCGAGCAATTCCAGATCCAGCCCCGGTAATAAACGCGACTTTCCCCTCTAGTCGACCCATGATGTCGTCCTCCTTTTTCTTTCGTAACCTACCAAACTTGCCCACCTACCAATCTGACCAGATGACGCGATTCTCCTGAATCAGTAATCCCATTACCCCGTCCGGTGCGATAAATTTTTGCCCGTCGGGACGTGCCTCTTCCAGATACACCCGAGAAGAGAAGGCTTTGTCTAACGCCGCAGTGTCGGTAAACCACACCTGCGCCACGCCGTCGAATGGTGGCTCTCCGTTTGCGTACATCGAGGGAAGCGTGTGGCATTGCAGATAACGACGCAATCCCGGCAGCTTACTGGCGATGGGACCATGCACGTCTTGCCAATAGCACGAAAACTCTTCCCGGCTCATACCGGGTTTACGTTTGATAAACGACATCCGTTTCACCAGGCCCTCAGTTTTGCTCATCGGCGCACCGGCAAAGATCATGCGATCTTCCGTCTGCAGGCGCAAGGCACTTTTAATATCAACAAATTTCGGCTCATCGAGATACGCGCCTTCCTTATATTCCTTGCTTTGAAAGACCGTTGTGGCCGCGGTTTCATCGTTCACCCAAATTTCCGCCGCACCATCATACGGTGTCTCTTCATTCGCAGCAGCGATGACATGACTCTGGACGTACCGGCGCATACCAGGAATGCGCTGGGCCAGCGGCGCGTGAATCTCACGCCAGTGTCGTTGGCACTCCGCACGGCTCAGCCCGGGCTTCCGTCGCATCAGGAACAATAAGTGAACCATTCCCGTTTCTCCTTGAGTTGAGGCTGATATGGTATGTGGCTCGCTCGCTACGCTCCCTCTATGGCAACACACGCTTCTCTCTGCCATCTGCTATAAAGCGAAGCGGACCATAAAGCGAACACAGTGAGCTGGTTATAGAGCAGAGCGAGCGACATGCGAAAGGTCACGACGACACCGCTCGCACCACACTTTCATACGACTCCGATGCGACCTCTCCTCGTTCAACCGCTTCGAGCTCTTCACGCACCACCCGCAGTACTCGATCCAGGTAGTCCATTCGCCAGCGTTCGCGGGCTTCTGCCACTTGCAGGTCAGGTCGATACGACTCAATGGCGTCAGGCGTGAGTACTCCGCGACTGACCAGCACCCGCTCAACAGTATCGAGCCGATCACGCAGAACAGCAACCTCGCCGGCGAGCGCCATAACGATACCCATTACTTTGTCAACTTGCGGGTCAGCGAAAAACGTTGGTCTTTTACCTTTAGCTTTTTTGGCCATCGTGCGCCCCTATCCTACTTCGTGGCCCCAAACACGAACCATTGACCTCCACCACCAAAGTCACCCCCTTGAAATAAACCAGTCCGTGACCGGGCCGCCTTGAACGCACTGGGGATCGTAGTTTGAATCACCTTTTCCGCCGTGAAGCCGCCACTGGTTGCCAGCGACACCAGATCCATATCGTGCAGCGTGCCCCAGAATGGTTCGTTGTTGTTGTAGGTATCCCAGTCGAGAATGAAAGCGTCGTAAGGATCCATGCCTTGATACTGCGGGACTTCAACATGCATCATCATGCCGCCAGGAGCGAGCAAACGGTGACACTCTCTAATGATATTGCGAATAGCCGACGCGGAGGTCTCATGTAACAAGATATGCGAAACAATCAGATCGAACGAACCATCAGCAAAGTTCGTATGTTCTGCATTTTGTTGCGAAAAATGGATGCGTTTACCGAGCGCGGCGGCTCGCGCGTGGGCGTAGCGCAGCATTGGTGCACCAACATCGATAGCGTGCACTTCCGCCCCAGGATAGGTATCGACATACGGCACCGTGCTATGTCCGACCGAACAGCCCATGTCGAGAATCTTCCGCGGATGCACGTTGGGATACTGATGCTTGAGATAGGCTGCCAATGACGCGCCGAGGTCATCGTTGAATGGTCCCATACGGCCCATCGCATAAATGTGGACCGCACGATCATAAATCGCTCCGGCCGCGACATCATCTGTCGTCGTTTCGGTATGATACCCTCCGGGTTGGCAATGAATATCTACTGCCGTGTGATAGGCAGGAATCTTAAGGTTTGGATCGAGCGTTAGCGATCCACAAGCGTTGCCATTAGTCTTCGCCTGGGCAATGAGCCCTGGGAGTTGGCGCTCCACACTCGTCGCGACGGAATCCCACATCATCTCCTGGCTGGTGCGCAAGAGCGTACTCCAGGTCTGGTAGTAGGGTTCGTCCTTCATGACAGTACGAACCTCGTGACGATCCTGAGGCGCGTGTTTGTGTTTCTTTTCAAAACGAGGCTTGGCTCGTTTTTCATACACCGACTTGTTGCCTGGAGAGACTCGCGTCGCCAAGTATACCTTGAAACTTTGCACAAAGTCTTGTCGCGCTTGTTCATCATGCGTAGCACGCGGCAGCAGTGGATGAAGAGTTTGTCCGTAGGTCATAACGACTCCTTTCTCTGGCGTGACGATAGCGGTGACCCTACCGTTTGTTTCCGTACCAAACTCGCTCTGTGGGAGCAAGCAGAGGGTTTCACCGTGCGCGTAAGCCGTAATCCTTGATTTTCTTCTGCAACATCTGGCGACTCAGACCCAGTATTTTTGCTGTCTTGGCCGCATTGCCTTGATTCTTGAAGAGCATGTTGGCAATGAACTCCCGCTCAAAGGCTTCACGCGCTTGTCTGAAGGACGCAGTCTCGCCAGGCAGTGATACCCGCAGCGACTTGGGATTCAGGATTTTATCAGACAAATGTTCTACCGAAATCGGCGACCCATCGGCAGTTTGCACGATCGCCGTCGCAATCTCATTTTCCAACTCTCGCACGTTCCCCGGCCACGGATATTGCCCAAGCAAAGTCATGGCTTTTTGAGTAATCTCTTCGACCTTTTTCCCGTACCGAGTTCCCCACTTGCGGATAAAATGCGATACCAACAGTGGAATATCCTCACGTCGATCCCGCAGTGGCGGAACGGTAATCGTAAAGACATTGATGCGATAGAATAGATCTTCACGAAAACGCTTCTGTTGCACTTCTTGCGCAAGGTCTTTGTTGGTTGCCGAAATGACCCGAGCATCGATCTGCCGTGTCTGCGTCTCGCCCACGCGGCGGACCTCACCTTCTTGCAAGACACGCAATAATTTCACTTGCATGGACAACGGCATCTCTCCGATTTCATCGAGGAAAATCGTACCGCCGTTCGCCGCTTCAAATAGTCCAGGTTTGTCCGTGGCTGCGCCAGTGAAAGACCCGCGTTTATGGCCAAAAAGTTCACTTTCCACCAGGTTTTCGGGCAACTCACCGCAGTTGACCGCTATAAATGGACGGTCCTTGCGCGGCCCGCTGAAGTGCAATGCGCGCGCCAGCAATTCCTT
Source organism: Binatia bacterium (assembly GCA_050187625.1). Classification (GTDB taxonomy): domain Bacteria; phylum Desulfobacterota; class Binatia; order Bin18; family Bin18; genus JBFWXH01. The sequence goes on along the minus strand of JBFWXH010000036.1, from coordinate 58,266 downwards.
CCCGGTTCCGGTCTCCCCCTCCAACAGCACCGGAAACGCTGGATTAATCGCACTCTCCATTTTGGCAAAGACTTGCAGTATCGCCGGACCGTTCCCCACAATCTCCGGGAAACGATCCTGTCGGACACGTTCCCGTTGCAGAACCGCGACCGCCTCTTGCAGCTGGGCTTCCGATTGCCGGACCCGGTGATAGCGACGGGCATTATCAATAGCGATAGCCACGGGATCGGCCAACGCAGTCAAAAAATGCAGATCCTCTTGGTTAAAGACGCCGACATGTTTGTTGCGCAGACTAATCACCCCGATAATGCCAGTCTTGGTACGCAGAGGGGCGTAGAGCAGATCACGCGTACGCGCCCCTGTTTGTTTATCCACTTCCGGGTAGAAGCGACTATCTTGCGTCACATCTGGGACAAGCGTGGCCTCACCATGCTGGATCACCCAGCCAACGATTCCCCGGGTTGCGGGGACGCGCACGTTCTTTAGTTGTTCCCCAACTTCTGGGCTCTCGTCACTTGTTACGGGAAAGAACAGTTCTTGCCGGTCTTCGTCGAGCAGGAGGAGCGAGCAATTCTCCGCCCTGAGCGCCTCTTTGGTCTTCTCCATCACCAACGGGAGAAGATCACCAAGCTCAATTTGGGCAGCAAATGCACGGGTCAGATCGAAGAGCAACGAAACTTTCTCCGCGGCAGACACCCCACCATTCATGGTCATGCATCCTTTCTTGCTCTGCGCGGCATAGCATAATAAGAAAGCACTAGTACCTCAATGTCATACAGAGAAAACTTTTCAATGTTTGAAGAATATCCTAAAGACCTTGTGCTCAAGGACGGAACAGCGGTGACCCTACGTCCACTCGAAGCACGCGATGCTGATGCGCTGGTCACATTCTTTCAACGGATTCCGCTTGCCGAGCGCTGGTACCTGCGTCACGACGTAAGCGACGCCGCTCTTGTGCGTCACTGGGCCCAGGCGATGGACTATACCCGGGTGATTCCGATCATCGCCCTACGAGATGAACAGATTGTGGGAGATGCGACATTGCATCGTCATCGCTACGGTAGCAGCCGCAGTGTCGGAGAGATCCGTTTGGTTATTGACCCAACTGTTCGCACCCAGCGACTCGGCACGTGGCTGATCCTCGATATCATTCAGCTCGCTACTCGTCTCGGGTTAGAAAAATTGCTTGCCCAAGTGTCTAGTAGCGAAACGGCGGCCCTGCGCGCTCTGCGTCATCTTGATTTCATGCGCGAAGCCGTCGTGCCGGAACTGCATAAAGATGTTGACGGTCATCCATATGACCTCGTCATCATGGTGAAACACCTCGCGCCGGCCTGGACAGACTTTTGAACAAGATTCTAAGAAAAGCTCATAACTCATAGCGAACAACGTTGAACCTCAAGCTTTCCCCATCTTCCCATCCCACCTTCCGCGAGAGCAGTTACGACTCGCCAAAGGGGCAGGTGAGTATTCTCAGCGCGTGCCAGCCTGAGTTCCTCCGCACGCTCTCGATTGAGGAAGGGATCGGACGCTTCGCACGCTACCGGTCAATTATCTCTGGACTCGACACCCTTCTCCGGGTTGCCACCATGCCCGACGCGAATGTCACCGTCGCTCTCTCCCCAAGCGGACAGATTATCGGTTATATCGAGTGCAGCTATCCGGATGCTATTGAAGGCTGGAAAGCCAATAGCGATGGCCTCTGTTACGAACTCGGGGCAATCGAAGTCAGTCGCAACTGGCGTCACTGCGGGGTCGGACGGGCAATGGTTTCGTGGCTCCTGACCGATAGTTTTCTGGAAACCAAGATCTTCTTTCTCACTGGGTATTCGTGGCATTGGGATACGGATCAGACTGGCTTGTCAATCTATGCCTATCGCAATATGTTAGTTCGATTGTTTCGTCCGTTTGGGTTTCGGGTCTATCTTACGAATAATCCAGAGATCGCGATGTCGTCGGCAAATGTGCTGATGGCACGAATCGGCGAACAGGTGACTTCGCAACAAATTGAGCGATTTCACCACATGTTGTTTACTTTTGAGCCATGAAACAAGGGATGTACGGATCAGTAACGAAGGGGTGGAGGATGGACCGAGGGCTATATCACTGGACGACAGAGGTCGTACTATTTCGTGTCATAGTCGCCCTCACAATTCTTTTTTCCTATTCATGTTATCCCCAACGTCCACCGCTTCCCCCTTCTGCTCTTCCTCCGCCCAATATTACAGAGAAAGATCTCCACAGTACGTATAGTGACATCCTCCAGGGCGACACGACCGAAAAACGGCGCGAACTCTTTCGTCTTGGTTATCATCTTCTCCAGGAGAAAAATCGCGACGGTGCACGCCTGTTACTGACGCGGGCATTGGAAGTGTATCCAGTCCTAGCAGACTATAGCTTATACTTTCTCGGGGTTCTCAACCGTGAAGACGGACGAACCAGTGATGCGCGTACCTACCTTTCTCGTCTGCGGGAAGAGTATGGGCACAGCCTCTGGACCAGTCAGGCCGCATTAGAGCTTGCCTCGCTCGCGTTAAGCGAAGAGCAGTGGGATGAAGCGATACGGTACGCCGAACAAGCGCGCTCGGGTTCTTTTGTGCGTGCCACAACGAAACGACAAGCAACCCTGGTTCTCGCGCAAGCGCAGGAGGGACGCAGCAACATCGCCACTGCGTACCAGCAATATCAAGAGGTTCGTCGCATTGCCCCACGTTCTCAAGAGGCTCGCGTTGCGAAAGAAAACGTTATCCGTCTACGGACACGCGCTACCCCACAATTCAGTTTGCGAACCGAGCAAGAGTATCTGGATGAAATTCAACTACAGGCTAAGGAAGGTGACAGCAGCGGCACCGAACAACTTGTCGAACAGTTCCGGACAAAGTTCCCAACGAGTGCCAACCAACCGGAGGTACTATCGATATTAGCCTCAACCTACAAAAGCCAACGACGCACAACAGACGCAATTCGTGTTTGGCAAGAAATCGCAGATCGTTACCCAGACACGAACATCGGAGCGACCGCACTTTTTCGCGTGGCTACTTTGTTGTGGAATGCCGACCGCAATGATGAGGCATTGAAGATTTTCCAACGTATTACACAGCAATCGCCGCGTCGTCCTCGGGTCGCCGACTCCTGGTACGCGATTGGTCGTATTTACCAAGGGCGTGGAGCCGATGCACAAGCCCTCGCGGCGTACGAGCGCTTGATCTCCCTCTTCCCCCGTAGCCAACTCGCCCGCGAAGGTCGGTGGCGACAAGCCTGGATTGCCTACCGCAACAAAGATTTTGCGGTCGCGGAGCAACGTTTTGCTGCGTTAGCACGTTCAGGCGCGAAGACCATCGAGGGAGAAAGTGCACTGTATTGGCAAGCCCGAGCAACGGATCAGCAGAATAACACCGAACGCGCGCAAACCTTATACCGTACGTTGCTAAAACGTTACCCGGATAGCTACTACGCCGTGTGGGCGGAGAAACGTCTTGGCCAGACCCCCGCACCTTTACCGGTAAGCTATGAAGAACCTTTTGTTTCGCCACCGCAGATGTCCCTTACAACCGAAAGCCACTATCTCCGTAGTCTTGAACTGCGCGAGATCGGCCTGCCGGGATTCGCGCGGCGCGAGCTGGATATCGTCAGAGAAGACACCACCAACGATGCCTCCACCCGCATGTTTTTCTTGACCGAATACAGTCGAGTTGATGGCCACCACCGCGCGTTACGCCTGGCCCAACGTCTCAGCCGTAGCGGTGGCAATTGGCGACGATATTTCTATCCCCAGGCGTATTGGACCCTGGTGAATGCGAACGCCAACGAGAAGCGTCTCGATCCCTACCTGATTTTGTCGATTATGCGGCAAGAAAGCGTATTTGATCCTGATGCTCTCTCCCCAGCCGACGCGCATGGGCTAATGCAATTGCTCCCCTCGACAGCCTCCCGCGTTAGCGGAATAACCCCAGAGAGCAACCTTCCCCTCAACGATCCGTCATTCAATATTGGCACCGGAACAGCGTATCTCAGGCAGCTTCTCGACCGCTACCAGGGTAATTTCATCCTCGCGGTGGCGGCCTACAATAGTGGCGAAAATGCTGTAGACCGCTGGCTCCGTCGCTACCCTGGACTCGCACCGGATGAATTTGTCGAACACATTAGTTATCGGGAAACGCGCAATTATGTCCGCAAGGTTCTGCAAAACTACCGAACCTATTTACGCATGTATGGTTCAGGAGTCTTGCCGGAGATTGTAGGATAACCGTCGTTTCTCTCTCCTCTCCTCGTTCATCCATGTTGATTTCAGTGCATCTGCCCAAAACTGCCGGCTCAAGTTTTGCACAATCCCTGGCTCTGCACTTTGGCAATACCCTACGGCTCGATTATGGAGACCTACCGATCAATACCCCAGGTTTGCGGAGAAACGCTCGCGCGGCCTATGACTGTCTGATGAACCGCTTCCGCGCCTTTCCACAGATACAGTGCATTCACGGGCATTTTCTTCCCCTCAAGTATTGGGGCTTGGCCAGCAAAACAGGAAGCTCGTTTATTACCTGGGTGCGTGACCCAGTAGAGCGCCTTGCTTCCCACTATTATTTTTGGCAGAAGACCTACAATCCTCGGACCTCTCCACCTCTCCACAAGCGCGCGATCGAAGAACAGTGGTCGCTCGAACGCTTTTGCCTTGGGCCTGAATTACGTAACTTCTACCACCAGTTCTTCTGGGGATTTTCAGTTTCGCACTTTGCATTTATCGGTGTGACGGAGTATTTCGCAGAAGATTTTCGTTATTTTACTGAGAGATTTTTTGGTAGCACCATGCCCACGCCACACGTCAACGTCAACGCTGATAAAGAAAGAGACATATATATTGAAAACCCACGCTTACGCACCAAGATTGAAACCTACCATCAAGCAGACATGCGCCTGTATCGTCAGGCCGTGGCACAAAGAATCACACGAAGTGCTCACCTGTAGCTTATCCGAGAACACCATTATGACAGTGCAGTGAGCAACTTTCGTGGTAATCCACCAAACGCACCGTTGGACATGATCAAGACCACGTCACCAGGCTGACAGTGAGAGGCTAACCGTGAGCAAATATCTTCGACACTCTCCCCAGCGTACGCCTCTTTTCCCAAGGCGAGGAGGTCCGCAGTAAGTTCGGCAGGTGAGAACAGGTCAGCTGCCGCGATCGGATCCTGCGGTTTAGTAAATACTGGACCAAGAACAATCTGATCTGCCAACGCTAAGGCATCGGTCAACGGTCGCTGAAATATGCGTCGACGGCAGGTATTAGAACGAGGCTCAAACACCGCCCAGAGACGTCGTTGAGGATAGCGCATACGCACCGCGTCAATGGTCACGGTCACCGCGGTAGGATGATGGGCGAAATCATCAATGATCGTCACCCCCTGAGCTTCTCCAATCAGTTCTTGACGGCGTTCAACCCCAAGAAAACTGGCTAATCCCGGTTTGATCTCGTCAGGTGTCAATCCAAGCTCAACACACAACGCAGTTACGCCGAGGGCATTGCGAATATTCATCTTTCCCATCAGAGGAGTGGCAAAGTGACCAATTTCCTGTCGTTCACGAGTTACCGTAAAATGGGTAAGTTGCCCATCGTCCTGCGCATCGCGCACTGACCATACTGCTCCTTGCTCTAGGCCAAAGGTCGCAAATGGCTTGTATGCCTTTTGCGCAACCTCGATGGCAGCCGGGAAATCGCTACAGACCAGCAGCGGTGCTCCGTGGGGAGCAATGGCGAAAAGCCGTTGGAAGGCATCTTTGACATGGTCCAGGTCGCGGTAGATATCCGCATGATCAAACTCCACCGCGTTGAGTAACACCGCTGAGGGCCGATAGTGCAGAAACTTTGGACCTTTATCGAAAAAAGCGGTGTCGTATTCATCCCCTTCGATGATAAAAAATTCTCCGGTCCCCAACCGATAGCCTTGAGTAAAATTGCGGGTTACTCCACCGACCAAGAGACTCGGTTGGCGACCGGCCTGTTCCAATACCCAACCCAAAAGTGCGGTTGACGTTGTCTTGCCGTGCGTTCCAGCCACCACCAACGAGCGCTTTTCGGCGAGAAAAAGCTCTCCCAGCGCTTGAGGAAATGACATATAGGGAATACTCGTTGCCAACAACGCTGCAGCTTCCGGGTTGGTGCGCGAAACGACATTCCCAACGATGACCAGATCCGGGGCGGGGGTCAGATTCTCAGCACGGTACCCTCGGATGACCTCGATCCCAGCGCGCGCCAGGAAATCACTCATCGGCGGATACACCCCTTGGTCTGAGCCAGTGACACGATAGCCGCGCTCTTTCAACATGGCCGCAAAGGTCGCCATTGCCACACCACCGACACCAATGAGATGGACATGGGCATGAGGGGACAAGGATTTGGGATTTAGGGTTTGGGGTTTGGGGTTTGGGATTTGGTTATTTTCCATACTTCTCTTCCTCCGCCACTCAGTTCTTGTCTCTCTTTTTTGCCTGCAGCCTTCAGCCTTTGGCCTGTTTTTCTTCCCCTTATCCTTTATCCCTTATCCATTTCCCCTCTTTTCTCCACTCTTTGTCTAGCGGCGAACTCCGAGCGCCGACATAACCGCATCATGCAAGATAGGCCGAAACGCTTGGATTTTGTCATTATCCCGTCGGGGATGAACCCGATTGCTCAGCATAATAACATGAATACCCTGTTCAAGATCGATCCACACAGAGGTGCCGGTAAACCCCAAATGTCCCACAGAATGTGGAGAAAAGAAGTTACCGGCGCTCGAGCGCTGAGGTGAAGGTGTATCCCAGCCAAGACACCATGTTGACTCCGGCACGATAGCCGCAGGCGTCCAGAATTCACGCACAAGGTCCGCTGGAAGAAACGAATACGCGCCGTGGTAACAGGAAATAAGGATGCTCACCAAACGGTTAATATCGTTGATCGTGGCAAACAGCCCAGCGTGCCCCGCAACCCCACCCATAGCATAGGCGTTGTCATCGTGGACTTCAGCACACAACACCCGTTGACGCCAGGGACATCGTTCGGTCGGCGCATACCGCTCGGGTGCTGGCAGTGACTTGCGGCGTCGAAGCGTTTCAAGGTTGATAAATTCGCATGCGGTGAGCCCTAGCGGAGTAAAAATCTTCTCCTGACAATACAGATCGAGTCCCGTCCCACTTACTTCCTCGATCGTCGCGCCCAGCAACATGAAGCCAAGGTCGCTATAGACAGAGCGTTGTCCAGGTGGAGCTTCCAGTGTTTCCCGTTGGAGTTGTTGGTAGACAAAGTCTCGCGCACTACGTGTGCCCAACAGCCCGATTTTCCTCTCGCGGGACTCGCGAGAGATAATCTCACGATAATATGGACGCCACGCCGGCAAGCCCGAGCAGTGAGACAACAAATGGCGGAAGGTAATCTGGGTTTTGCCAGCCCCAGCAAAATTGCTGAACACTCGGCTGATACGATCATCCAAGCGCAACATGCGGTTTTTCACCATCAACATGACCGCAATCGTGGTTGCTAATGGTTTTGTCAACGAGGCGATATCGAAAATGGTGTCAATGTGCACAGGACTACGCTGCGGCTCAAGGCTACGGTTCCCCACGGCTCGACGGTACACCACGGAGCCAGCCTGGTTCACGAGGACCACAGCCCCAGGAAATACACCCGTCTCCACCGCATTGGTCAGCACTTGGTCAACGGCAGAAAAGTCCATTGCTACCTTCTCAGTCCACCGCAGATTCAAGAAAAGTGAGACGTTGGCGGTTGGTATCGAGACGAACAGGAATACCGAGCGGTAAGGCAAAGTTTTCTCCCTCATGCCCCGCCGGTAAACCAAACCCAATCGGATAGGTATACTCATGAAAGATATCAGCAATAACAGAAAGAAGGAGGGTTGGATCGTGATTGTCTCCGCGACAACTGTGCATCTCGCCAAAGATGACTCCGGCGAGACGAGCCAGTTTTCCGGCCTGTTTTAGGTGCGTCAGCATGCGGTCGATACGGTAGGGTTTCTCGCCAATATCTTCAAGGAAAAGAATCGCACCGTCAGTGTTCACCTCGTATGGTGTGCCGAGAGTCGTTACCAGCACCGACAAACAGCCGCCTAACAACCGCCCTTCTGCACAACCAGGATGTAGCATAGTAGAAAATTCCAGGTTCTCCTGCCCCCAACCCGTGGTCAGTAAATTCAACAAATGGTCCTGAGATGCAGGAGAAAATCCATCGGCAAACTCCCCGGCCACCACCGGTCCATGAAAACACACCAGGCCTGCCCGTTGAACAAGCGCAGTAAGGAGGAGGGTGACATCACTATAGCCGAGAAAAATCTTCACAGTTTGCGCTAGTGTCGCAAAATCGAGCAACGGCAACAAACGACCACAGCCATAACCTGCTCTCGAACAAAAGACCGCCCGTACCTCTGGATCCTGCAGCATGGTCGTCAGCTCTCGAGCGCGGTCACTATCAGTACCGGCAAGGAAGCGGTCGCGGTCGAGGGCATGGTCTCCGCAGCGGACAGAAAATCCCCACTGTTCAAGGGCAGCGCAGCCACGCCGCAGTCGTTCGTCATTCACTGCCGCCGCAGGTGACACCACGCCGATGACGTCACCTGGCCGTAACCGTTGCGGCTTCCGAAGAGCCATACTTACCTCAACCGACCTCTCGTCTCCATTATCCTACTCCAAAAAACCGCTTCTTATCCTCCACCACCCGCGCCTCGTACTCACGTTCAATCAATGCGCTCGGGATATAGAGTGGCGCAATGCGCTTGCGCAGGTCCCATACCTGCTCACACGCAGTCACCAATCGGGAGAATTGTTCAGGGAACAATCCTTGAAACCCATCCGATTTCGCAATCAGCGGATTTGGATGGGTCTCGACTAACACGACTGACGCCCCAGCCATGATCCCCGCAAGTGTCATGGGATGCACCAAATCGCGTATACCTGTGCCATGCGAGGCATCAACGGCAACGGGCAAACAGGACAATTGATAATGAAAGGCAGCTATACTGCCGAGATCAAGGGTGTTGCGTGTGTATTTGTTTGCACTGACAATTCCACGCTCACACAAAATGACATTCTCTTTGCCAGCTGACATCACTCGCTCGACCCAGAGGAGATAGGCCTCCGTATCCAGCGCGTTGCCGCGCTTGTGGATCACCGGCAGCGCAGTATCACGCAAACGATTCAGTAGTGCCTGATTTTTTGCGTTCGGTTCACCAACTTGGATGCAGTCAACGCCAAGATCTTCATACAGCGACACATCATTCGCGTCGAGCACTTCTACGACCGTCGGTAGTCTAAACGCTCTACCTGCTTTGACAATGAGCTTGAGGCCGTTGCGTAATGCTTCTTCCGAACTCGCCCCGATGCCTTCCCATCCGCTATAGGGACTTGAGCGGTATTTCACCACGCCACCGCGCAATGCTTTCGCGCCCGCTTCTTTCACCAAGCGGGCGGCTTCCATAATCTGCACTTCGCTCTCGACAGAGCACGGCCCAGCAATCACCGTCAGTTCATCTCCACCGACCATGACCTCCCCAATACGTACCGGATGATGAATCAGATTGCCGGCTTCACCTTTTTGCGCAACCCGTTTGTACGCACGGGAGATGGGAATAAGCGTTTCCACCCCACCCATCTCCTGCACCTCTCCAGCTGGAAGCCGGGTGATATCACCGTACACGCCAATGAGAGTGATCTCCTCACCCACCATTTTTCCAGTTTTGTACCCCCAGTTATGCAGCCTACTCTCGACCGCCGCAATTTCGTCTGGGGTCGCTCGTTTCGACATTTTGACAATCATGACAGAAACCTCCACATCATCTGATCAATTCCTCAGAACACCAAGACACAATAACGATGTTGAAACGAACGTACTTGCCCCCTAGGGGGCAAAATAGAAAGCGAAAGCCACGGCGAGAAAAAAAGAGTGCGGGCGTGTTGCCATAGGAATCTCATCTCTAGCCTGTCTTTCTATGGACTGTCAATAGAGTAAGACCCTTGGGGGCGCCTGACAATTTTTTGGTTTTCAGGCGGCAAGCCGAGTTTGGGAATCCCAAGAGGTTTGCCAAGACTATTCCAGAAAGCTGCAGCGCCGCGGCAGGAGCGAGTTTAGATCTGTGACATTCCACCGCATGCCCGGCCTCTCCTTTATACTACTGCCCCTGCCCACACCGCGGACCGTGCTGACGCTCGCCTTTGCCCCTGCGCTCAGAGGCGGCTATCCGCTCCGCCATCCCTTGGAGTTTCGCTTGCCAGAGGCTCCCTCGTCCGCTTCCTCCTCTATCCCCAAGATCCCCTTCCCCCTTGCCGCCCAACAAGAGCCTCGCATGTCACTCTGAGATCTTCTGTCTCCCCTTGCTCCTCTCCACCGCTCCTCTTGCCCCACCTCCTGCTCTAACTTTTGTTCCGCCTTACCTCCTCACTCTCACTGTGGCCAAAATTTTGTCATGCACCCGCATCATACCAATCCAAACCGTTGCCACTGGTGTAGTACTGAGAAGTAGACTACATTGGGTTTGTCCCTCGCCAGCGCAGAGAAAAGATCGAGATGCGGAACGAGTATAAGACCATGATCATGGATGAGAGCGCTAGCGACGAGGAGCTGATGCGGCAACTGGCGATCGGCTCGCGCGATGCGCTCGGTCCACTCTATCAACGCTACGCCCGGCTGATTTTTCATTTCGCTGCCAAAACCCTCGATCGTGCTGCGGCTGAGGATATTGTGCAGGACGTATTCTTGGCGGTGTGGCGGCGAGCGGGGACCTTTGATCCCGAGCGCGGGGCTTTCCGTCCTTGGGTTCTCCAAATTGCGCACTTCCGCATCCTTAACGAACTGCGCCGGCACAGTCGCCAACCGCAGGTGGAACCTGACCCTGAGGGGACGCTGCTCGCGGACCTTCCTGACGACAGTCCAGCACTAGCGGACTCGATGTGGCAGGAGTACCGTCGTTCAGTGCTGCGATCGGCATTTGCGGAACTCTCGCCACTGCAACAACGGGCACTGGGGCTCGCCTTCTTTGAAGATCTGACCCACGAGCAGGTAGCGTCGACGTTACGCGTGCCTCTTGGTACGGCGAAGACTCGTATCCGCGATGGCCTGCAAAAACTACGCGGGTCCCTTGCGCCCTTGAGCACTGTCCTGACTGTGATTCTTCTGACTCTTCTTGTTGTACGCTATCGCGTACAGTGGACCGCCCTTCAGCGTCACGAGCGCGCCTTGGCGCTCGTGACAGCCAGTGACACTGAAAACCTTCGTCTTGCTCCAGTCCCCGGTGTCGCTACTGATACGCATGCTCGTTACCGCGGTCGAACCGGGACCGCCCTTGCGGTGTTGACGCTGTCCCACTTTCCTCTGTCACCGACGGGGCAGACCTATCAAGTATGGGTGCGACATCATGGTATCTGGACCTCGCTTGGTACTGTCCAGCCTGACACAACCGGTAGTGCTCGTCTCGTCGCCGAAGACCCGACGCTCACAGTTCTGCCTGAGGAAATTCAGATCACCGTAGAACCAGTCGGTGGGAGTGCAACGCCAAGCGAGTCGGTCGTGGTGGCGTGGCCAGAGGAGCGAGGCGTATCTGGTAATCATTGAGGAATTCCGCACAGCACTCCAGAAGAAGTCCTGGACACGGCTCGTTACGACTCCCGGTGGTCATAGGCGAGGGACCCAGCACAGAGCGTAAGCGATTGCGGTTGAGCGCTTCCCTCTCTCCCATCCTCCGTTTATCTCTGCAGATACATCACATAAGGTTTTCTCTCAAAAAACAATCGAATCCGTCCGAGTCCTTGTGTACCGAACCGCGCCTATGCCTCGCACCAATCCAAGCGATCGTGCGCAGTGTAATACGCGGTAGGAGGTACATATGGGTACAACACGAATCAACCGACGAGAGTTTCTCGCGCTTGCAGGTCTGACCGGAGCAGGGATCGCTGGCGTAGTATTCGCTTCAGGAATGCGCCATGCTGAGGCTGCGCAACGCAGCGTGCGAGCCAACGATTTCTTTTTTCTCCAGATGTCGGATACGCACTGGGGTTTCAGCGGACCAGCGGTGAACCCCGATGCAGCCGTGACCCTGGAGAAAGCTGTAGCAACGGTGAACGGTCTGGCGCAGCCACCAGACTTCATCGTCTTTACGGGGGATCTCACCCACACCACTGATGATCCACAGGAACGCCGCACACGACTGCAGCAGTTCCGTGACATTGTCAGCAAACTTAAGGTGAAGCATGTTCGTTGCATGCCCGGCGAGCACGATGCCTCCCTGGATCAAGGTGAAGCCTACCGCGAGTTCTTCGGTGACACCTACTACACGTTCGATCACAAAGGCGTGCATTTTATCGTCCTGGACAACGTGTCCGACCCAACCGGGACGATCGGTGATGCACAATTACGGTGGCTGCGTGCGGACCTGACCCGCCTGGATCGTGAACAATCAATCGTGGTGCTGACGCATCGCCCACTGTTTGAGCTCGCCCCGCAATGGGATTGGGCGACGCGAGATGGGGCCGAGGCAATCAAACTCCTGCTGCCGTACGAGTACGTGACGGTCTTCTATGGTCATATTCACCAAGAGCATCATCACCAGACCGAGCACATTGCGCACCATGCGGCCAAATCCTTGATGTTCCCGTTACCGGCTCCTGGCTCCGTACCCAAAAAGACGCCAATTCCGTGGGACGCTGCTAAACCCTACAACGGGCTCGGATTCCGTACTATTCAAGCCAACCCGGGTGAAAAAGAGTATCCGCTGATTGAGTGGCCAGTGGTGAAAGGATAACGCCATGAACGCGACAAAACATACAGTGAAAATTATCTGTCTGTTAGGGATTATAGGCATGTGCATGACCGTCCCTGTCCGGAGTCACGCGGCTGAGATGGCGCCTGTCTCTGCCACTCAGGGGGAACAGGTCATTCACATCACAGCGAAAAAATTTGCATACAGTCCCAGTGAAATCATCCTGAAGAAGGGCGTGCCCGTTACCCTTGAACTGACGTCGCTGGATCGCATACACGGGTTCCGACTCTTGGACTTCGGTATCCGGGCGGATATCAAGCCCGGAGAGGTGACGCAGATTCGTCTCGTGCCCCAATATACCGGACGATTCGCTTTCTCCTGTGATGTGTTCTGTGGAGTCGATCATGAAGATATGACCGCAGAGATTGTGGTAGTCGACTAACTACAGATTAGGAGGACCATATGCTCGACATTGGTTACTATCACCCTCTCGTCATCCACTTTGCTATTAGCCTGGTCTTGCTGGGCGTGCTGTTCCGCTTCGTCTCCCTTACCGGACGCCTACCCTTTACTGGGCCAGCGGCCACAGCACTGTTGCTCCTCGGAGCGCTAGCCGTGGTGGTCGCTACGAAGTCTGGTGAGGATGCCCACATCGCCGTAGAGGCCATTCCCGGCATTGCCACGACCGTGCACCAACATCAAGTATGGGGTGAGCGAACCCGGAACCTCGCTGTAGTTGTGGCGCTGTTCGAGTTGCTCGCGCTCATTGGTGCCCGGAGCAAGCGCGGTCGCTTCGCACTGATTGCATCGAGTACCGTGGGATTGGTGACCGCATTGTGCATCATGCAAACCGGCAAGCTTGGTGGAGAGCTCGTCTACGCCCATGCTGGCGGTGTCGGGATTCGCAGCGGCGAGTCAGTTGATGTGCAACGGTTATTACTGGCTGGCCTCTATCACCAAGCGCAACTCGACGAACGAGCTGGCAATGCTGACGAAGCTGCCGATTTATTGGCATTGGCTGGACGCCTCTTTCCCTCTGACCCTGCCGTGCAACTCCTCGCAGCAGAATCACTCCTCATGGATCGGCATGATCCGGCGGCTGCCCTCAGTGCTCTGGGCAAGATGGTCGTCCCACAAAATGACCGACAGTTACGGTTTCGCTACGGATGGCTCACCGCCAATGCGCTTGATGCCCTGGGGCAGACCGCCCGCGCGCTCACGACGCTGCACGTGTTGCAGACCGAGTTCCCAGACAATGAGCGGCTGCGCAGACGGCTAGAGGCCGCCACCACTCCATCGCAGCAGAAGGCATCCTGAGGGGACAGACCGAACAGGAAAGATGTTGGTGTTGTTAGTGCAATGTTTGTATATCACTACTTGTCAGGAGATACTATTATGATCGACCGTACCCACAGTGGCTATCGCTGTTCCGTCATTCATCCACTCCGTACCGTGCAAGGTGATCTCCCGCGCGGGAGTCATGGCACGGTTGTCTACGAGACGGACAATCTCGACCGTCACTTAATTCTCGTGACCTGGGACAATGGCATCGTAGTGCCCGTGTTTCCTGGGGAGATCAATTTCGAAGGCGAGTCGACTGGAACCATTCACTAACCAACAACTGAAAGGAGCACAGCTCATGGGATTTCATTGGCCAGAACTCATCATCATCACGATCGTGGCGTTACTCATCTTTGGTCCCAAGCGGTTACCAGAGATTGGCGGCGCCATCGGCAACACCTACAAAGAGTTCAAGAAATCGTTGAACGACCTGACGGATTCCACCACGTCTGACACGGAGAAGTGACGCCATGGCGCTGCATGAAATCCTTCACCACCAGTATGGCACTGACAATGCCAGCAACTCTCCGCTTACCGAGCCCTTTGAGCCAGAGACAACGCGAGAGGCGCTCGGTGCGGAGATGAGAGTCATCGAGCATCTCGAAGAACTCCGTCGCCGCCTCTGCGTCTGCGTGGTGGCCGTTGTCATCGGGGCACTTGGTACGTTCTGCTACTATGAACCGCTCTTGCAGTTTTTGCTCAGCCCGCTCCCCAGTCAAGCGAACGCTCTGGCTCTGCACAACGGCACCCCACAGCTTGCCGTCACTGGCATTGGCGAGGGGTTTTCGGTCGTCTTGAAGCTTGCTCTCGCTGGTGGGGCTGCATTCGCCACACCGGTGTGGTTGTCCCAGTTCTGGGCCTTCTTCTCTCCGGCCTTGCAACGACGCGAGCGGCGGTACGCGCTCCCCTTCATCCTTATTGGCGTGGCGTTGTTCGCCGCTGGCCTTGGGGTGGGATTCCTCACGCTGCGCTATCCGCTCAACTGGCTCCTGAGCTTTGGCGATACGTATTTTGTCACCATCATCACCGCTGATAACTACTTCACCTTCGTTGCCTACTTCTTGCTCGCGTTCGGCCTCACCTTTGAGCTGCCGTTGGTGGTAACGTTCTTTGCCGCGATTGGCATCCTCTCAGCGCATACGCTCAAGCAGCATCGTGCTGCTATCTTGGTGAGCCTGTGGATTGCCTCATGCTTCATCACGCCCGGAGCAGATCCATACAGCCCACTCATCGTGAGCCTTGCGTTCACTGTCCTCTATTTCGTCAGCGAAGGGCTGATTTCCCTCATGAGCCGCCAGGCCGGAACTGCCGCGTATCTGTCGAGATCAAAGCGCTCTTATATTGAGCGCTTTGATCTGCGCTGATGATTCCGTCAACATGGGAAATCAACAAACTTCTTACTCATGTGGCTCTGGGCAAAGGTCAAGCCACTAGCCACACCAAGGCACAGAAGAATTGCAGCGCTCCCATCTGTTTATAGCGATCAGCGACCTGCGCATGCCCAGCCCGTTAATCCGCGCCGCCGCCAGCTGTTTGCCCGCACTCTCGATGGCGCTGACCCCGATAAAGTAGCCTCGTTGGCGATAGGTACCGTAATGCCTTCGTGCCGCATTTAACGGGTGTTTGGACAGCTCTCTTACCTCTTCACTCTCATTTTGCCCACAATCTTGTCTTGCACCCAGCCCCTTGCACGGACAGGGACGTTTATGAAAGACAGAAGGGCAAGAAAATCCACAGGAGAACAGAGCATCACGCTATGGCAGAATCACAACAACGCTTTTCCTTGATCACAGAAGAAGGCCTCGATGCCCTACGGCAACTTATTGGCGTCCCCATCGAAGATTCTCTCGAACCCTGGTGTTACGAAGCCACCCGCGACAACATTCGTCATTATGCGCACGGCATTGGCGATGATAATCCACTGTGGTGTGACCCAGCGTATGCCGCCACCACCAAGTATGGTCGCATTGTGGCGCCACCATCTTTTGTCTTCCCACTGAATCGCATCCTCAGTGGGTATGTCGGCGGACTGCCCGGTGTCCATGCGATGTGGGCGGGAGCAAATCTGACCTGGCACAAGCCAATGCTCCGAGGGGACGAGTTCACCACCAAAGCGTGGTTGAAGGATTTAGTCGAACATCAGACCCGCTTTGCTGGTCGCGCGATTCAGCAGATTTACCATGTCGATTATTACAACCAGAACAATGAACTGGTCGCGGGAGGTGATAGTTGGTGTTTCCGTACCGAACGTGACACAGCGCGTGAACGTGGGACGAAATACACCGAGGTCAAGCAGAAAGACCAGGTGTATTATTCACGGGAAGATCTCGGCAAAATTTTTGCCCTCTACGCGGAAGAGCAGATTCGCGGTGCTACCCCTCGCTACATCGAAGATGTAAAAGTTGGTGACAAACTCCCCACCATGGTCAAAGGGCCAATGACTGTCACTGGGTTTATCGCCTATGCGCAAGGCTGGGGCGGTTTATATATCCGCGCGAATAGACTGGCCTGGAAGCAACTACGCAAACATCCGGGTCTCGGTATCCCTAATAAGTTCGGTATTCTCGATGTACCAGAGCGAGTGCACTGGGATGATGATCTGGCCGCGCAAGTTGGGACGCCAGCCGCGTACGATTACGGACCGGAGCGCACCTCCTGGATGATGCACCATCTCACCGATTGGATGGGAGATGATGGATTCCTTCATCACTTATCAGCAGAAATTCGACGCCATAATCCGGTTGGGGATACGTTGTACATTAACGGCGAAGTGACACGGGTCTTCCAAGAAGACGGGGCGCATTACGTCGAAATTACCCAGACCGCTCACCAGCAAGATGGTGAACTCTCGGTGCGCTCGAAAGGCATCGTGCGACTACCGTCGCGTGCATGAGCATACGCCGTCTAGAATTGAGTCGTTCTGCCGGGAGAGTTATAAGAGACAGCTATGAAAAGCATCAAAGCAGTCTATGACGGAAAACGAGTTAAACTTCTCGAACCCGTAGATCTCCCGGCAGATACTCCACTAGAGATTATTGTGAAAAAAAAATCGCCAGGGAAAAAGCGAAGCCAAGACCCCTGGGACTCTCTAGGAGATGATGCGATCGATTTAGGCATGGATGATCTGGCAGAACAGCACGATCATTATTTGTATGGGATTCCCAAACGTCGTCGCCATTCATGAGTAACGCATCAGTTTTTCTCGATACTGCTGCTCTACTCGCGCTGGCCAACAAGCGAGACGCTCTTCACCAACAAGCGAAAATAGAACGTAACCGCCTGGCTCGCGAAAGAAGATCTATCCTCACTACAGAGTGGGTGCTCACCGAGTTTCTAAACGCGATGCAGCGCCCTCCAGCTCGCACGCTTGCCATTCGCATGACCGAACAGCTCCGAGAATCAAAACGGGTTCAGATTCTCGCGGCAAAAACAGCCGACTGGCATGCGGGCTATGCACTTTATCAAAGTCGTCCTGATAAAGCGTGGTCACTCGTAGATTGCATCTCGATTCATCTTTGCCAACAACAGTCAATTCAAGAAGTATTCACCGCAGATCACAACTTCGCCCAGGCCGGTTACCGAATTTTACTGAAAGTCTAAAATCTCTTCTCTGTAATGTCCTCACGGTTTCTCTCTGTCGCGCGCCATGCTAAGCACTGACCGTCACGTGTTGCGTGGCCTGTGGAAGCAAGGAGGATAAGATGCACTGTCCGCAGTGTCAGCATCAAAACAGTGACACCGCTAAGTTCTGCGAAGAGTGCGGTACAAAATTGCTTAACGCCTGCCCTCAGTGCGGACATCAAGCGAGTTCGGCGGCGAAGTTTTGTGTCGAATGCGGCGAATCCCTGACGGGAAAGGCAAAAATCAAAAGGCAAAAGACAAAAGGCAAAAGCGGTCCAGCGTCTGGAGTCCAGCGTCCAAAGTCAAAGGAGAAAAAGCCAGCTTCGACTGTTCTGACGCTAGACCCAAGACCAAGAGACTCTAGACGAGCCGCCGGGGAACGTCGCCAGCTAACCGTGCTGTTCTGTGATTTGGTGGGCTCGACGACCTTGTCGGCGCAGCTCGATCCAGAGGATTACCAAGCACTCGTGCAGCAGTATCAACAGACCTGTGCCGAGGTGATCGAGCGCTACGCTGGCCATATCGCGCAGTATCTGGGCGATGGCATCCTGGTCTATTTTGGCTATCCTACCGCCCATGAAGATGACGCCGCACGCGCCGTGCGAACAGGACTGGAAATCATTACGGCGCTTCGTCCTCAGGTCCCCTCTCCCTCGACGGGAGAGGGACAGGGTGAGGGTGAGAAAGGTTTGCATTCGCAGCATCCCCCTCATCCTACCCTTCTCCCCCAAGGAGAGAAGGAACTGCGGAGACTCCAAGTCCGCATCGGTATTCACACCGGGCCCGTCGTCGTGAGCGAGATCGGTCGGGGCGAGAGACGCGAACTCCTGGCGCTGGGCGAAACGCCGAATATCGCCGCCCGCATCCAAGGGGTAGCAGAATCGAATACCGTGGTCCTGAGTGCGGCCACGTACCGTTTGGTGACAGAATTCTTTGACTACCAAGAATTGGGGACGCAAAGTTTGAAAGGACTCCCTACGCCACTAGAGATGTACCGCGTCCTCAACGAAAGCGTTGCCCAACATCGCCTCGATGCCGTTCCAGTCACAGGCTTAACGCCACTGGTCGGTCGGGAAGAAGAACTGGCACTGCTTAATCGACGCTGGGAGCAAGTTAAGGATCGCGAAGGCCAAGTGGTGTTGCTCAGTGGCGAACCGGGCATCGGCAAGTCACGGCTCGTGCGGGAACTGCGGGATCGAGCAGCGCAAGATAATGCCGTTCGCATCGAATTTCGTTGCTCCCCGTATTACCAGAACAGCGCCTTGCAGCCGGTCATTGAGCATCTGCAACGCTTGCTGCAGTGGCAGAAGGACGATACGCCTCAGACCAAACTCAACAAACTCCAGACCACGCTAACGCGCTACCACTTCCCCCAACCTGACACCCTTCCTTTATTTGCCGCGCTGCTCTCGCTTCCTCATCCTGCCGACACACCACCGCTCAATATGAGCCCGCAACGCCAGAAGCAGAAGACCCAGGAAGCCCTGATTGCCTGGCTCATGGAAGAGGCTGAACGTGCACCGCTGTACTGTGCCTGGGAAGATTTACATTGGGCTGATCCGTCGACGTTGGAATTGTTGGGCCGGTTGATCGAGCAAACGCCTACGACCCGACTCTTTGTCCTGCTGACCAGTCGTCCAGAGTTTACCCCGCCCTGGGGCCAACACGGTCACTTGAGTCAATTGACACTTAGTCGACTGGGGAAACGACAAGCGCCACAGATGATCGCGCAGATCGTCAAGGACAAGCCACTACCAGCCGAAGTAGTGCAGCAGATTGTCGCCAAGACCGATGGCGTGCCGTTGTTCGTAGAAGAGCTGACCAAGATGGTGCTGGAATCAGGATTACTCATCGAAACGAACGGCCAGTATGAGCTGAATGAACCGTTGCCTCCGTTAGCCATTCCCTCGACGTTACAAGACTCCCTGATGGCACGGCTCGATCGGCTGGCCATCACCAAAGAGATCGCCCAGCTCGGCACGACCATCGGGCGGGAGTTTTCCTACGACGTCCTCCATGCGGTGTCCCCGCTGGACGAGCAGACGTTACAGCACGGGTTGAAACAGTTGGTCGGTGCGGAACTGCTCTACCAACGTGGGACACCGCCACACGCGAGCTACCTCTTCAAGCATGCACTGATTCAAGACACGGCCTATCAATCATTGCTGAAAAGCAAACGGCAGCAGCTCCATCAGCAGATTGCTCAAGTGTTAGAAGAGCGATTCCCCGAGACCAAAGATACTCAACCCGAACTCCTCGCCCATCACTACACCGAGGCTGGGCTCACAGAGCAAGCGATTCCATGTTGGGAGAAGGCAGGGAAGTATGCGAACCAGCGTTCGGCCCACGTAGAAGCAATAGATCATCTCACGAAAGGGTTAGAGTTGCTCAAGACTCTGCCGGATACTCAAGAACGTGCTCACCAAGAACTTTCGCTCCAAGTCGCTCGGAACCGGTCCCTCATGATCACTAAAGGCTATGCTGCGCCTGAGGTGGAGCAAGCCCTTGCTCGTGCCCGAGAACTCTGCCGACAAATAGGGGAGACTCCGCAGCTGTTCTCGGTCTTACGTGGCTTATATGTATTTTATTCCGCACGAGCGGAATTGCAGACGGCATACGAGATAGCCGAGCAACTCCTCAACATCGCCCAAAACACCCAAGACTCAGGTCTCCTCTTGGTGGCTCATATCTCGCTGGGCCATCCGCTTTGCTTCTCGGGAGAATTTTTCTCTGCTCGAACTCATGAAGAAGCAGCAATTACCCTTTATGACCCTCAACAGCACCACTCTCTAGCCTCTCTTTATGGACAAGACCCAGGAGTTGTGAGTTTGTCGTATGCTGCGTGGATATCTTGGTTTCTAGGCTACCCTGATCAAGCGCTCAAAAGAAGTCAAGAAGCGCTTACCTTGGCCCAAAAATTGGCACATCCTTTCAGCTTAGCTTATGCTTTCGGCCCTGCTTCCTCATTTCACCAGTGCCGTGGGGAAACGCAGACAGCACAGAAGTACGCGCAGGAACTGATCACCATCTCGATTGAGCCGGGGTTTGTATTGCGGGCAGTATGGGGGGAAATTTTACAAGGGTGGGCACTTGCAGAACAAGGACAGGGCGAAGAAGGGATAGCACAGATCCATCACAGCTTGGCTGTGTACCAGGCCACGGGGACAGAAGTACTCCGTCCATATTTTCTTGCTCTCTTGGCCGAGACCTATGGAAAAGTAGGTCAAGCCAAAGAAGGATTGAGCGTCCTAGCCAAGGCGCTAGACATCATAGCCAAAACGGGGGAGCGGATGTACGAGGCCGAGCTGTACCGCCTCAAAGGCGAGCTGACTCTTAAGTCTAAGGCAAGTCTCGAACAAGTCCAAGGCAAGTCTCAGACAAGTCAAAACAAGTGGGCAATCTCCACCTCCCAGTCCCTAACACCCAGCACCCAAGCGGAGGTGGAGCAGGAGGCGGAGGAATGTTTTCTGAAGGCAATTGAGATTGCGCAAAAGCAACAAGCCAAATCGCTCGAGTTGCGTGCCACGATGAGTCTCGCACGACTGTGGCAATCGCAGGGCAAGCAACGTGAAGCTCGTGACCGGTTGTCCGCAATCTACAACTGGTTTACCGAAGGGTTTGATACGAAAGACTTACAGGAAGCGAAGATGTTGATCGAGGAATTGGGCCATTGAGTCATTAAAGGAGGTCTATGAAATTCCGCATCGGTCAAGGCACGGACATTCATCGACTCGTTGAAGGCCGCAAGCTCATTCTCGGCGGCGTGGAGATTCCGTGGGAGAAAGGATTGCTTGGGCACTCGGACGCTGATGTTGTCTGCCACGCCCTGAGCAATGCACTCTTAGGTGCGATTGGCGCAGGCGATATTGGCCAGCACTTCCCAGACTCTGACCAGCGCTATAAAGGGGCGTCGAGTATCGACCTCTTACGGGTCGTCATGGACTTGGTGAAAAAACGGGGATTTCGAGTCGGCAACGCAGATGTCACGATTCTCGCCGAAAAGCCCAAGGTCGGACCTTATAAAGAAACGATGCGCCAGCAACTTGCTGAAGTACTCGAAATTGACATGGCTGACGTGAATATCAAAGCAACTACGGGTGAAAAGATGGGTTTTGTCGGACGCGAGGAAGGGATGATGGCTGAGGCGGTGGTTCTGTTAGAATCAACAAGGTAAATCGGCCTCCTGGATTCCGCTCCGCTTCATCCAGGCTACACATTCCCTCACTAGCACTTGCATCCTAACTAAATGTATATAGAGAAGAACCCAGGCCCTAGGACTGAGTAGTACCAAACTTGCTTCTCAGATCTTCCCCCTACAGCCTACAGCCTTCAGCCTATTGCCTCGTTTTCCCTCTTCCCCCTTATCCCTTATCCGTTTCCCCTTTTGCCCATTTTCCCTTTTACTGCGCTACCCCACCCGCGCTAGTTCAAGCCGCCCGGCCCAGCGATCTTCCAAAATTGTGCGGATGCGACGTGACGAGGGTGCAGTCAAATCGGGATCTGTCGCCAGCAACGCTTGCGCTTCTTCACGGGCAATTTCGAGAATCCGGCTATCGCGCACGATATTGGCGACACGGAAATCCGGCATTCCCGATTGCCGGGTCCCTAAGAATTCTCCGGGACCACGAAAATTGAGATCGGCTTCAGCAATCTTGAACCCATCGTTGGTATCGACCATCACGCGCAAGCGACGGTGAGATTCATCTGCCGGCGTATACTGCGCCAACAGCAAACAGAACGACTCGGCCTGCCCGCGACCGACGCGACCACGGAGCTGATGCAACTGGGCAAGACCAAACCGTTCGGCATGTTCAATCAAAATGACCGTGGCATTCGGCACATCGATGCCGACCTCGATGACGGTTGTCGACACTAAGATGTGGTGCTCGCCTTTCTTGAAGCGACTCATGATCGCATCTTTTTCCTCGCCCTTCATACGACCGTGGACCAACCCAACCGAGTATTCGGCAAACACCGTCCGAGAGAGCTTCTCCGCCATCGTCGTCGCGGCTTTCAAATCAGACTTCTCCGACTCTTCAACCAGCGGATAGACAATATAGACCTGATGTCCCTTGGCAAGCTGTTCTTTCACCACACGATAGGCCTTCTCTCGTTCACCCTCGTGAAACACCCGAGTCGTAATCGGCTTGCGGCCCGGTGGTAACTCATCGATGGCCGACACCTCCAGGTCACCGTAGATAGTCAGCGCTAAGGTCCGGGGAATCGGCGTCGCGGTCATCAATAAAATATCAGGATTGGCCCCCTGCCGTTTTAGAGCAGCCCGTTGCATGACACCAAAGCGATGCTGCTCATCAACAATCGCTAGCCCCAAGCGATGAAAATGTACGCCTTCTTGGATCAGTGCATGGGTGCCAACGACGATCTCGACTTTGCCTTCTGCAATCTGCGCGTAGAGTTCCTGCTTTTGTTTCGGTTTCATTTCTCCAGTTAGCAGAGCAAGCGAAACGTCAAGTTTCTCCGCCAATGCTGCGAGAGTACGGAAATGTTGTTCCGCTAATAATTCCGTCGGGGCCATAAAGGCTACTTGATAGCCACTATCCAATGCCGCGAGCGCGGCACAGAAGGCCACGATGGTTTTCCCTGAGCCGACATCTCCCTGGACTAGCCGGTTCATTGGGTGCGGCGCTGCCATATCGCGAAAGATCACATCGAGCACGCGTTGTTGGGCCTTGGTCAAGCGGAACGGCAGAATTTGATAAACCTGTTTGACGAGCGGACCAGGCACGATGGACAGCCCATCTTCCTTGACCATGTTCCGGCGTCGTAGCGACATCCCGAGTTGTAGATAAAACAACTCGTCAAACACCACGGTCCGGTGCGCCTGCGACGCCGCCGCATTCAACGCAACGACATCAGCCTCGACTGGTGGTGTATGCAAATGCCGTAACGCCTCATGAAGCGACATCAGACCCAAGCGATCTTTCACCTCCTGGGCAACGGCATCCTGGACAAGATCAACATGGGTCGCCACCGCGCCATGCACGAGGCGACGCATGGCACCAACCGTCATTTCGGTGGTTTTATTATAAATTGGCAGCACCCGTGCAGTTTCGCCCTCTTCTTCCACAACTTCCATGTCAGGGTGAATCATCCACTTGCCACCCTTCATCCCCATTTCAACTTTCCCGTAGAGGAGAACCTGGGTGCCAAGCTGATATTTTTGCTGAAAATATTGGTGCTGATGATACCACAGCAAGAACAAAAAGCCGGTCTCATCGCGCACGACAGCTTCCAATACCCAGCGGCGGCTCCGCGCGACGAAGCGGCGTCCCATGCGGACCAGTTGCCCAACAGTTGCCCCTTCCTCGCCAAGCCGCAAGTCGGAGATCTTGTGAATCTCCCGGCGATCCTGATAACGAAACGGAACGTGATAGAGTAGATCCTCTACCGTGCGGATACCGAGGCGATCTAATTGCTCAGCGCGACGCGGACCGACTCCTTTGACAAACTGCACCGGTTTCTTCAGGGGAGGAAGCGTAGACCGGAAAGACGAAGAGGCAGAAGGCGAAACCTCATGTGACGGCGGGGCTTGGGTATTCATATAACTCATCCTTAATCCTGCATCCCTTTCCCCCGTTTTCCTTTCGCCCGTCTGTCCCTTTTCCCTTTTGCTTTATTTTTCCTTGCGATGATACTCCTGTAACGGACGGACGTTGAGCAACCCCATGCGCAAACGGGCGATTCCTTCAGCCGCGGCAGCGGCTCCGGCCAGGGTCGTGAAATACGGTACGCGGCATTCTAAGGCACTGCGGCGAATCGAGAAGGAGTCGGCAACCGCCTGCGCCCCCTCAACCGTATTCATCACCACCGCGATTTCACCGCGATGAATCGCATCAACAATATGAGGGGTGCCTTCAAGCACTTTATTGATGGTTTCGACAGTAATTCCTCTCTGCCGTAAATACGCAGCCGTTCCACGGGTTGCAACCAACGAAAATCCACTTTCTACTAGCCGACGGGCCACCGACAGTACTGCCGCTTTATCGCTGTCGCGGACGCTGAGAAAGGCGGTTCCCTCTACCGGTAATAATGTCCCACTCGCAATCTGGGCTTTGGCAAACGCCATCGCGAAAGAATTGTCGATCCCCATCACCTCGCCAGTCGATTTCATTTCCGGTCCAAGAATCGTGTCTACACCGGGGAATTTAATAAAGGGGAAGACGGCTTCTTTCACACTGACATGCGGCGGAATAATCTCGCGGGTGAAATCGAGATCCCTGAGCGTTTGCCCGGCCATGACCCGCGCAGCAATCTTTGCTAGCGGCGCGCCGATAGCTTTGCTCACAAAGGGCACGGTGCGGGAAGCCCGGGGATTTACCTCAAGGACATACACCGTTTCGTCTTTCACTGCGAACTGGACGTTCATCAAGCCCACTACACGCAATTCCTTGGCGAGGCTCTCGGTTTGACGACGAATCTCATTCTGCACGTTTTCAGAGAGGCTCCGCGGCGGCAACGAACATGCACTGTCACCGGAGTGCACCCCGGCCAGTTCAATATGTTCCATAATACCGCCAATGACCACGTCCTGGCCGTCACTTACGGCATCGACATCGACTTCCGTCGCATCATCGAGGAACTTATCGACAAGCACTGGGTGTTCAGGAAAGATCGCGACTTCTTCTCGAAGATACTGCTGTAAGCTCTCCTCGTCATAGACAATCCGCATCGCCCGTCCACCGAGCACATACGATGGGCGGACCAACACCGGGTAGCCAATGCCACGAGCAATGCGGAGAGTTTCTTGTGGGGTCCGGGCTGTACCGTTCGGCGGTTGTAACAGTCCAAGAGTGTTGAGCACCTCAGTGAAGCGTTCTCGGTCTTCCGCACGGTCAATCGAGTCAGGACTTGTGCCTAAGATTTGCACCCCAGCTCGCTCCAACGGCACCGCTAGTTTGAGCGGTGTCTGCCCACCAAATTGCACGATGACCCCAAGCGGTTTTTCCGTGCGGACAATGCTGAGCACATCCTCCAACGTCAGCGGTTCAAAGTAGAGCTTGTCGGACGTGTCATAGTCGGTACTCACGGTTTCTGGGTTACAGTTGACCATAATGGTCTCAAACCCATCTTCTTTGAGGGCAAAGGCGGCATGGACACAGCAATAGTCAAATTCAATTCCCTGTCCAATGCGATTCGGCCCACCCCCGAGGATCACAATCTTTTGACGTGTCGACGGGTTAGATTCATCTTCGCCCTCATACGTCGAGTAGAGATAGGGGGTGTGCGCAACAAACTCGGCAGCACAGGTGTCGACGGTCTTATAGACAGGAAGGATACCCCACTCTTCTCGCTGTTTTCGTACATCAGCCTCACTCCACCCCAGGAGTTTCGCTAAACGAGCATCAGAGAAGCCCATCTGCTTCGCCACCCGCAGACCCTCTGGATTTTGCACGTGCGACTTCGACTTTTGTACGTCCTCCTCAAAGCGAACAATCTGCGCGATATTTTCCAAGAACCACGGATCGATCCTAGTTATCTGATAGAGATCATCAATGCTCATTCCCAGCCGCAACGCATCGGCGACGTACCAGATTCGCGCAGCGTTTGGCCGCCGCAAACGTTCGCGTAGCGTTTCGAGTTGTGTCGAGCCAGGGACCTTTTCTTCGAACCCGGCACTGCCAATCTCCAATGACCGTAGGGCTTTCTGCATCGCTTCTTTGAACGTCCGCCCAATCGCCATCGCTTCGCCGACAGATTTCATCTGCGGTCCCAGCGTATCGTTCGTTTGCGGAAACTTATCGAAGGTAAACCGTGGAATCTTGACAACCACGTAATCGATAGTGGGCTCGAAGCTCGCTGGTGTCTCGCGCGTAATATCATTGGGAATTTCATCAAGGGTATATCCGACCGCCAATTTGGCCGCGATTTTCGCAATGGGAAAACCCGTCGCCTTGCTGGCCAGCGCTGAGGAACGCGAGACCCGCGGGTTCATTTCGATGATCACTAAGCGCCCGGTCTCAGGATGCACCGCAAACTGGATGTTCGATCCGCCAGTATCCACCCCAATCTCACGGATAATGCGCAACGCCGCATCGCGCATGATTTGGTACTCTTTATCCGTAAGCGTCTGAGCCGGGGCTACGGTGATCGAATCTCCCGTATGTACGCCGAGGGGATCAAGATTCTCAATCGAACAGATAATAACGACGTTGTCTCTACCGTCGCGCATTACTTCCAGCTCAAACTCTTTCCACCCAGCAATCGACTCTTCAATAAGAATCTCGTGCGTCGGTGAGGCTTCAAGCCCCCACTCAACCAGAGCCCGATACTCCTCAGGAGATTCAACAATTCCTCCACCAGTTCCCCCTAAAGTTCGCGAAGGGCGAATAATCAACGGCAAACCAAGCTGCTGACGAATGTGCTCAGCCTCTTCGAGCGACCGAGCATAACCGCTCCGGGGCAAATCGAGCCCGATCTTCTCCATCGCCGCCTTAAAGAGATCACGATCCTCCGCTTTCTTAATAGCGGGAAGCTTGGCCCCTATCAGTTCCACCCCATACTGTTCAAGAACGCCAGCCTCAGCGAGGTCTATGGCTAGATTGAGCCCCGTCTGCCCGCCGATGGTCGGCAATAACGCATCCGGACGTTCATGGGCAATAATCTTCTCCAATACGTCCACAGACAACGGTTCAACGTAAGTGCGGTCAGCAAACCCTGGATCGGTCATGATCGTCGCAGGGTTTGAGTTAACCAAGATGACGCGATACCCTTCCTCTTTCAGAGCCTTACAGGCCTGAGTCCCGGAATAATCAAACTCACAGGCCTGACCGATCACGATCGGACCTGAGCCAATGAGTAAAATTGAACGAAGATCGGTGCGTTTCGGCATGTGTGTCTCGAAGGGTCTAGGCTACGAAGAATACGAGCGTAAGAAGAATAACAGGGTTGCTAATCGCCTTGGCTTTTTCTCAACTGTCATCTGTAACCTATGCCCTTTCTTTCTGTTGCGCCATCAATCGTGTGAAACGGGCAAACAAATAGTTCGCATCGTGCGGCCCAGGGGACGACTCTGGATGATATTGAACCGAGAAGAGCGGGTACTGGGTGTGGGTCAAACCTTCGACCGTGCGATCGTTTAAGTTCAGATGTGTGACTTTCGCTTTCCCTTGTAAAGAGTCGACATCGACACAGAAGCCATGATTCTGACACGTAATCTCGACTTTGCGCGTCTGCAGGTCCATGACCGGATGATTTCCACCACGATGACCAAACTTGAGCTTGTAGGTACTTCCACCTAAGGCCAATCCCATAATTTGGTGGCCTAGGCAAATACCGAACATCGGCACCTTACCAACGAGGGCGGCAACGTTGTCTTTGCCATAGGAAACAGCATCCGGGTCACCTGGACCATTCGAGAGAAAAACGCCATCGGGTTTCATTGCCAACACCTCAACAGCCGGAGTGTGGGCCGGAACCACACGGACTCGACACCCAGCGTCAACAAGGTTTCGCAGGATGTTGTATTTCACCCCAAAGTCATAGGCGACGACGAAGAAGTCCGGGGTCCGGAACCCGGAGTTGGGAGTTTCACCTTCAGACCTGGAACGTAGAACGTGGAACGTAGCACCTTTTTCCCTATAGCCTTTTCCCAACTCCCAACGCCCCTGGTCCCAGTCGTATGGCTCGGGGCAGGTCACTTCTTTCACCAAATCGCGGCCAACCAAACTCGGTGCAGCCTGGGCTTTGGCCACTAATCGTTGCGCATCAAGATCGATGGTAGAAATCACTCCTTGCTGTGCTCCGACATCGCGCAGACGACGCACTAGGGCTCGCGTATCAATCCCTTGGATCCCAACAATCCGATGTTCGCGCAGATACTGCCCTAAGCTTTGCTGCGCTCGCCAATTACTCTCACGTTCCCAGTACTCTTTGACAATAAAGCCTTCGACAAACGGCTGACGCGATTCAACATCTTCACGGTTGACTCCAACGTTCCCGATTTCGGTGTACGTCATCGTCACCAGTTGTCCCTTATAAGACGGATCAGTAAGAATTTCCTGGTATCCAGTCAGAGAGGTGTTGAAGACTACTTCACCGCTCGTCTCGCCTTCTGCGCCAAAGGCAGTACCGACAAAGACCGTTCCATCTGCAAGTGCAAGCATCGCTTTCATAAAGCAACTATGAGTCCTTAGTGATTCGCTTTAGTCATTAATTCTAAGATGTTAGGAGTTAGGGCTCTTCCCCTACGACCTCAAACCTGAGGCCTACGGCCTATTTGCATATACCACCCGGCCTTCCACCATCGTCAATATGACTTTTCCTTTCAACTCCCATCCAACAAATGGCGTGTTTTTGCTCTTCGACTGCAGCTTGTCCGCTGCAACTAGCCACAAAGCGTGCGGGTCAAAGAGCACCACGTCAGCAGGTGCACCAACAGCAAGTGTCCCGTACGGTAATCCCAAAATTCGAGCAGGGCCTTCGGTCAGCTTGCGCACGGCTTCAACAAGAGACAAGACCTGCGCATCAACAAGAGCTAACGTCAGAGGGAGTGCGGTTTCTAAGCCGACAATCCCGTTCGCTGCTTGGTCAAACTCCACCTCTTTTTCATCATGATGATGGGGCGCGTGGTCAGTGGCAATGGCGTCGATCGTCCCGTCACGCAACCCTTCTTTGACCGCCTCAATATCTTCGGCACATCGCAGGGGCGGCGCCATCTTGGCATTGGTATTGTAGCCATCAACCGCATCCTCAGTCAGAGAGAAATGATGAGGCGCCGCTTCCGCGGTTACTGGCAGTCCTTGAGCTTTCGCCTGACGAACCAAAGCGACAGCTCCTCGGGTACTGAGATGCGCGATGTGTATCCGCCCTCCGGTCAAGCGTGCCAGCTCGATATCGCGGGCAATCATGACATCTTCGGCGGCATTGGGAATTCCCCGTAGTCCTAGCCGGAGAGACACAGCTCCTTCATTCATGACTCCCCCGGCCGCAAGGTCCAGGTCTTCCTCATGTACACTGATTGGCACGTTCAACATTGAACAATACTCTAACGCCCGGCGCATCAGATTCGCATTCATCACGGGACGACCATCATCAGAGATCGCCACGACTCCAGCTTCGACCATTTCCCCCAGCGCCGCCAGCTCTTCTCCCTTCAGTCCTTTCGAGAGAGCCCCAATCGGCACGACACGTGCGAGGTTCGCCGCTCGGGCACGTTCAATGATATAACGCGTCACGGTTGCATTATCGTTGATCGGATTGGTATTGGCCATACAGGCCACAGTCGTAAATCCTCCCGCCACAGCCGCCTGAGTTCCAGTCAGTACGGTTTCTTTGTACTCGTACCCCGGCTCACGTAAATGTACGTGCATATCGATAAAACCTGGAGCGATACTCAGCCCCGCCGCCTCAATGTATTCAGCCTCCGTGCCACGAAAACTGCCGGGCACCTCGATTGCCTGGATGACGCCATTCTCGATCAATACATCATGAGGTCCCACCAAGTTCTTAGCCGGATCAATGACGGTTCCGTTGTGAATGACAATTTTCATACAATGCTTTTGAGAGTCAGCTACAAGCTGTTAACTACTAGTTCTCAACTCTTGGGTTTCATTCTGTAGAGGCCCAGCAAGGAACACCTCCATTTTTTGGCTTCCTGCTTCTTTCACGGGTCCTCTCGTGTATCTTTCCCTTGCGCTGTCAACAAAAAGAGTACAGCCATACGGACCGCAACACCGTTTGTTACTTGATCAAGGATGACAGAGTACGGCCCATCCGCGACACGCGAATCGATTTCGATGCCACGGTTCATTGGTCCAGGATGCATAATTACGACATCCGGTTTGGCCATTTCTAGCGCGGCAGGGGTGATACAGAACCGATGGGCATATTCCTCAATACTCGGAAAGAAATTGCGTGCTTGACGTTCACGTTGCAGACGAAGCGCCATCACCACATCAGCTCCCGTCAATCCGACGCGTAAATCGGTGGACAGTTCGACACCCCAGGTACGGCACTCAGGTGGCAACAACGTGCGCGGACCAACCAATCGCACCTCTGCTCCGAGCGTTTTCAAGGCAAAAACATTGGAACGAGCGACACGACTATGCAAAATGTCGCCAACAATGGCCACGGTCAGCCCAGCAATTTTCCCCTTCCGTTCCCGAATCGTCAGCAGATCGAGCAATGCCTGGGTGGGATGTTCATGGGTTCCGTCGCCAGCATTGATCACCGGACAGTTCACCAATCGTGCCAAGAGATAAGGGGCTCCGGAAGACGGATGTCGAATGACAATTGCTGCCGGACGCATAGCAACTAAATTACGTGCAGTGTCGAGGAGCGTCTCACCTTTAGTCACACTGCTGGCCGACGCCGTGATGTTAATGGCGTCGGCCGACAATCGTTTCGCCGCAACCTCAAAAGAGGTACGAGTACGTGTACTTGACTCATAAAAGAGATTAATCACTGTTTTTCCACGTAAGGTAGGAACCTTCTTCACTTCACGTTCAGAAATCTCACGAAACGAGTCTGCCGTATCAAGGAGAAACGAGAGGTCCTCTTTGGATAAGCCAGCTATGCTGAGAAAATGCGTGAGGAAAAATGCCACAAGAACACCTTTCGCCGTTACTCAATCACAACTTCGTCAGCTCCATCACGCTCAACAAGCCGAACCGCAACACGGTCGTTACGGGCAGTAGGAATATTTTTCCCCACATAGTCCGGACGGATGGGAAACTCGCGATGCCCACGATCAACTAACACTACAAGTTGAATACTGCGCGGACGCCCAAAATCGACAAGCGCATCCATCGCCGCACGGACCGTGCGTCCGGTATAAAAAACGTCGTCCACTAATACGACGTTCACATCCTCGACACTAAAAGGGATATTCGTCCCCAACACTTCAGGTCGCGTCCGACCACGTCCGGCATCATCCCGATACAAGGTGATATCGATTTCTCCACACGGCACTTCGACGCCCTCCATTTCCTCAATCCGAGCAGCCAAACGCCGTGAAAGGTCAACTCCACGAGAATAAATGCCGACCAACGCTAAATGGTCAGTACCATGATTTCTTTCTAGGATCTCATGCGCAACTCGCGTGATAGCTCGTCGAATAGCTTCACGATCGAGAACAATACGTGTTGGATTCGTATTCATCGCGGGATAAAAAAAAGCCTCCTTGGTACTACAAGGAGGCCTCGGTCGCTTTATTGTCAGGTTGTTGATTCGATTTCATGTGCACCTTTTCTAACCTCACTGGGCTAGCTTAAAAGGTCGATTTTTTCTACCCTTCTCTCATTGGAGTGTCAAGATGTTCAAACGACAGACAGGACAAGACAGATCCCCTAAAGGCATCAACAAGAGGTAATAACAACTCGCTTTTTATCGCCTTTTACCTCAGTCGCACAAGAGGAGTTTTTCTTGTACGTCCCGCTTCGGCTAGAACATCCTCGGTCAAGAGGCATGCGCACGAAGGTTCTTATCTATATCTTATGAATTCCCCTCAGCACGCCCTTGTGGAGGCGCACTCGGTCCACCATTGAATGGCAGAAACGGCCGTTCTCTATCGATAACCTCTGGAGTAATGAAATACGTCCCGCCCGTCATTGGACGCCAAATCCCCTCGGCAGCCCGTTCGTTACCACCGGTTAGGAATCCACTCACACCGCCGAGAACAGCACCGGTGACTCCTACCCCAAATTTGATTGGGAAGTACACTACGCTCAGGAGAGGAGAGAGGACCCCCTTTGCATATTCTCCACTCATACTTTTCCCTTGAGGCTGTGCCCAGCCTAATGTTGGCACAAGCATCCCTACCACTGCTATTCCTCCCAGGACCCTGGTGACCCACCGCATACCTGCCTCCCTTCTGTTATCCGATGCTAAGATTCCCCAAGAATAGAATCACGTATCAAAAATTGCAACCTCTAGACTGGACATCGCCTTTTTACTTTACTAAAGTTTCCTTCGTCCTCACCGATCGCTTCCCAAGCGGGAGGGTAAGCGAGGGGTTATCTAACTGACAGTGGTTCTTGCGTCTGACAAGATGGCAGATATGAACACTCCTACTCCAACTGGCAGCGAGGAGAGAAAGCATGAGATCGTCTTTTCTGATCCGATAAACAACGGGCTAGAGGGATGCCCCATAAACCCCAGAAGATATTGATGTTCGTGAATTTCCTCGTCCCGACTTCACAGTAAACAAATTAACAGAACAGCCGATGGACAAAAGAGAAGCCGCTGGAGTCAATAAGAACCCGGATAAAATAGACCTGGTAAACCCATGCGGGCTTCCTTTATGATGGGGGAAAAATTCATGGATGGCTCCATAACCCCAGTCATCTTGTGCGTTGACGATGACAAGGTGACCTTGCGGGCAATTGAACGATCATTAGTGAGCAATGGCTATTCCGTACTCACAGCTGATAGCGGAGCACGAGCTTTGGCAGCCCTCAAAGAGGCGAAGCCAGATCTGATCCTGCTCGATGCAGTGATGCCCAATATGGATGGGTATGAGGTGTGTTCGCGGCTACAGACTACCCCAGAATTGGCATCGATTCCTATTATATTTGTAACTGCGCAAGAAGAAGGAGAAGAAAAAGCTAAGGCACTTTCTCTTGGAGCAGCGGATTATCTCGTCAAGCCTATTCAGCGAGACATTCTTCTACGGAAAGTCTCAATGCATATCGAATCTCGGCTTAAGCGGGCGCAACCAGGGCTGTTTTCTCCTGAGCCGGACTCAGCGACACCGTTCTCCGTCCAAGACACGCAAGCCTCTCAGGTTGATCATCATATCCACGCCCTAACTTCTCCTTCTTCAATGAACGGGAAGCATAGCGAATTACCCTCCACGTCCACTTCTTCGTGGGACGCCTCGGGGGAGCAGGAAGGGGAAGTTTTACTTCAAGCGCATGAACTGTCACAACTCATCGAAGAGCGCACAAAAGAGCTTTCTCAGGCAAACGCGGCACTTCAGGCTGAGTTGGACGAGAACCGTCAGACAGAGGAGTCTTTACGTCAGTCTCAGGCAGATCTCGAACAGCTTCTCAAAGTACGCACCGAAGAATGGGAGCAGGGGAATACGGCTTGGCAAGAAGAAAACGAAGCACGAAAACGCGTGGAAGCGGAACTAGCGCAAGCTCGTACAGAATTCGAACACCACCTCCACGAGCGCACGGCTGAGCTTGAGCAGCTCCAGGCCGCGCTCCAGACAGCTCACGACGAGCGCCAACAACTCGAAACCTCCCTCCACCACTTGCAAGAAGACCTTGAACGGCAAGTCGCTCAACGGACCGCCGACCTGGAACAGCAGCAGGCCACTTTGCAAGCTGAGTTGGATGAACAAAAACAGGCAGTTCTCTCTTTGCAACAGGCCCAGGAGGCGGCGACTCACCACCTCCACGAGCGCACGGCTGAGCTTGAGCAGCTCCAGGCCGCGCTCCAGACAGCTCACGACGAGCGCCAACAACTCGAAACCTCCCTCCACCACTTGCAAGAAGACCTTGAACGACGCTCGCAAGAACAACCAAGTGAGGCTCTGCAGGCCAAAATCGCCGAACAACACCAAACAATACAACACTTAACTCAAGCGCTCGCCAGCCAAGACAATCTCTTTGCTACAATTCCAGATGTCGCTTTCCTTGTCGACCAGAATGGCAACCTCCAAAAATGGAATCACCGACTCGAACAAGTCTTTGGAGTATCAGCAGCAGAGTTACAGGCGACTCCAGTCCTCCCCTTCTTTGTCGAAGAAGATCATCCACGAGTGACTCAGGCAATCCACGACGGATTCGAGAATGGAGAATTCACCATCGAGGCTCAGGTCCGACACCACGATGGAACAAGCGTTCTCTATGAATGGAATAGTAGCAAAGTTGCAACCGACGAAGGAAAAACTTTGGGTCTCCTCGCCGTCGGACGCAATATTACCGACAGAAAACAAACCGAATTCGCTCTTCAGCAAGCCAAAGATCTATCGGAAAAGTCGAGTCAGGCGAAGTCCGAATTTCTGGCCAACATGAGCCATGAGATCCGCACTCCGATGAACGGCATCATCGGTATGAATGAGCTGTTATTGGATACTGCCTTGAGTTTAGAACAGCGCGAGTACGCAGAAACAGTCAAAAGCTCTGCTGAAGCGCTGTTGTCACTGCTCAATGACATTCTGGATTTCTCGAAGATTGAAGCACGGAAACTCGACCTGGAAACGGTGAATTTTTCTCTTCGTGAAAATCTTGGCGATGTCATGAAAACGCTTGCGTTTCGCGCTCATCAAAAAGGCTTGGAGCTACTCTATGAAATTGCTCCCGACATCCCGGATACTCTCATTGGTGATCCAAGTCGTTTACGCCAGATACTCACCAATCTCGTCGGCAACGCCCTGAAATTCACTGAGCATGGTGAGGTCGCAGTGCATGTCGAAAAAACTACCGAGGAAGATAACGACGTAGAATTACGCTTCGCCGTGCGAGACACTGGCATAGGGATACCAGAAGAGAAACAACATCTCATCTTTCAAGCTTTTTCTCAGGCCGATTCCTCGATTGCTCGTAAATATGGTGGAACTGGACTAGGGTTAGCAATTTCCACCCAGCTCGTTAGACTGATGAATGGCTACCTTTGGCTCGAGAGCGAGGAAGGTCAAGGCTCGACTTTTTATTTCACTGCGCGATTCAACAAAGGAGTTGCCCAAGTAGAAGCAGCTCCGGTTGCAATTGAAGAGTTGCATGGATTACCTGTTCTTGTCGTCGACGACAACGCAACCAACCGTCGCATTCTCCAGAATCTTCTCGGACAGTGGCAAATGAATCCACAGGTGGCCCAAAATGCTGAAGAGGCGCGAACCTTATTGCAGGAAGCGAAAGAGCGGAATACGCCTTTCGCCTTTGTCCTTATTGACGGCCGGATGCCTGATACCGACGGTTTTACGCTTGCTCAACAGATTGTCGAGGATTCCTCGCTCGCGGGCAGTACCTTGATGATGCTCACCTCCTCGGACCACAAAGACGAACGAGAGCGGTGTGCTGCGCTGGGGATTGCTGGTTTTCTGATCAAACCTCTACGCCCCTCTGATTTGCTCACCGCGCTCCTCAAGGCACGAGGAAAAAGTGTTGAAGAAACACGTCACGCCAAAACGCCTTTCGCCCAGAAAAGCCAACAAGCGCTTCGCCTGCTCGTCGCAGAAGACAATACCGTCAACCAAAAACTAGCCTTGCGATTTCTCCAAAAGTGGGGACATGAGGTCATCGTTGCGGTCAACGGCCAAGAGGCTTACGACCGCCTTTTTGAGAATGGTCCATTTGATGCGGTCCTCATGGACATAGAAATGCCTGTTATGAACGGTTTCGATGCGACCGCTGCCATTCGTCGCCGTGAGCAAGAAACGAACACCCGGATCCCGATTATTGCCATGACTGCCCATGCCATGGTCGGAGACAAAGAGGAATGTCTCGCGGCAGGGATGGACGGGTATGTCAGCAAACCTCTCCGCGCAGAAGAACTGTTCTCAACCCTTGAACAATTAGCCGCCAAACCATCGCTTCCGGAAGAGTCCTATTCTGAAGAAATCGAAACTGCATCCATTCCTCAGGAAGAGATCTTTGATCGGGAGGAACTGTTGTCCCTTGTCGACGGGGATGTCACTCTGCTAACTGAGCTCAGTGACCTTTTCTGGGAAAGCTCGCCTGATCTTCTTACGCAAATGCATACGGCTGTGAGCACAAGAGATCCCCAAATGCTTTCATATGCCATTCACACGCTGAAAGGCTCGGTCGGCAATTTTGCTGCAACACGAGCATTAGCGGCGATCGCAAAGCTCGAAAAAATCGGAACGACAGGGGATCTCTCTCAGGCTCCAGTTGCCGTTGGCAATTTGGAACGAGAGCTCGATCGGTTACGAGAGGCATTGACCTCTCTTAAAGCAGAGCTCACCACGTAAAAAGAGGGAGTGGAT
Organism: Binatia bacterium; assembly: GCA_050187625.1. Lineage (GTDB taxonomy): Bacteria > Desulfobacterota > Binatia > Bin18 > Bin18 > JBFWXH01. Next base: position 21,660 of record JBFWXH010000036.1, on the reverse strand, counting down.
ACCAACATGCCGCAGCTTCCACCATCAAACACTCATGCTGTGACCGAGCATCCTACAAACCCAAGCTCGGTCACTCTTATCCAGATTGCCATCGTTGCTATCCTTCTCCTGGCTGGCAGTGAGATGCTCAAAGATGTCTTGGCTCTTTCCTCCTCCTGGATAGTGCGAATAGTGACTGTCACCATCGGCACTGCCATCGCTGTGGCGTCCGCGTTTTTGGTTCGTCGAGAACATGTGACACTGCAGCAATTGCTGTCAGACGAGCGAAAGGCCAGGCGACACCTCGAAGACTCCAGGAACAGTCTCATCGAGCGTACTCAAAAAGTTGAGCAACAACTCCACGAACGTACGCAGCAGGTCGAGATGCATCGCTCGGCGGAAGATGCGCTTCACCAAGCGTCGGACGCCCTCACAACTCGTATAGACGAACAAGCGGCCGAATTAACTCGACTACACCGTGAAGTAGCCGACTCAGGACAAACAATCTCACGGCTGGAACATGCGCTTGAGCGTGCCCAGACTGAAGTGGAAGAGGCGAACCGAACGAAGTCAGAGTTTCTGGCGAATATGAGTCATGAAATCCGTACTCCGCTCAACGGCGTCATCGGGATGACCCAACTCCTCCTTGATACCCATCTCACACCAGAACAGCGAGACTATGCGGAAACTGCGAAGGGTAGTGCCGACATTCTCCTTACCATTGTTAATGATCTCCTCGATTTTTCAGAGTTGGAAACCGGAAAACTTGAACTAGAGGAGCGAGAGTTCTCGGTACGTCACACCATTGAAGAAGTAATTGACCTGTTTGCTGAAACCGCCGCTCGTAAAAAACTAGAACTCGTGTCTTTCATTCAGCAAGATGTTCCTCTCACGTTACGTGGAGACGCGGCTCGACTCCGCCAAGTACTTATTAATCTCCTCGGCAACGCACTCAAATTTACTGAAACGGGGAAGGTTAGGCTTCATACCGAGGTGACAGCACAGACACCTGAATATGTCACTACGCGGTTTGCTATTGTTGACACCGGGATCGGTATTCCGAAGGATCGGCTCGCGCGCCTCTTTCAAGCATTTTCTCAAGGGGACCCGTCTTCAACGCGGAAGCATGGCGGCACTGGGCTTGGGCTTGCCGTGAGTAAAAAGATCGTAGAACTCATGCAGGGTGAAATTGGCGTTGACAGTGAGCCAATGAAAGGGAGTACTTTTTGGTTTACTGTCCGTCTGCTCAAACCATTCGCCACCACTGAACTCGCCCAGGCGCTTGAGTCGGGAACACTGACACCGGTATCGGCTGCGGTAGAAGATCAACCTCGTATCCTTGTTGCAGAAGATAATCCGGTCAATCAGAAACTGATTGCTCGACTCTTAGAAAAACTCGGCTACAATGCCGATGTCGTCTTCAACGGGCGTGAAGCGCTGGAAAAAACGGCGAGCGTGTCGTACGCCGCGATCCTCATGGACTGTCAAATGCCAGAGATGGACGGCCTCAGCGCGACAGGAGAGATTCGCGCTCGAGAGGTAACGCTTGACTTGCCACGCCTGCCGATTATCGCGTTGACCGCCCATATCATGCCCGGTGATCGTGAGCGATGTCTCGCCGCCGGTATGGATGATTACCTCTCGAAACCTCTGAGTCCAGACAAACTCAACACAACGCTTGCCTACTGGGTCAAACGTGGCCAGGAACAAACGGCTCTAGCCACCCTTGCGGCTACCGCTGCCACATCGCCACGCACTTTTTTGCCGTCTCCCGAGGGGACGGATACGCTTAGTTCCTCAGACCTCACTACTCACCCTCCTCTCGCGTTTGTGAACCAAGATTCCTCCGTTCACGACAGCGCAGTTGAACCAGCGAAAGGCTCTGGTGGCAATGGGAAAGATTCTAATCACCCTGAAACAGAGCTGTCGCTGGTATCTCTCGACGGTGCAACACCTATCCCTCCGCATGAAGACCTTGCGCTCTCTGACCTAACAGCTCCGGTACAAGGAGATTCGGTTGTTGAGTCGCCAGACGGGACTCCGTTAGCGGACAGAACTGTAACCTCAAAAGCACTCACCCCTCGTGACACAAGCGGATGTCCTTCGCTCGCTGTAGACGGCCTTCCCCCCGAGGTTCGTCCGCACTCAGTTGAGCCACTCCCTCTTTCAGTCTTTAACCTCGAGGAAGCGCTCGAACGAGTTGAAGGAGACAAATTTTTACTTTCAGAAATGGCAGAACTCTTCTTAGATTCCTATCCTGGCTACCTCTCGCGCATTAAAGAAGCGTTTCTCCAACAAGACCTGTCAGCTCTGACTCAGGCAGCTCACGCTCTGAAAGGATCAGTGGGAAACTTCACAACAGGAGAACCTTTTGAAGCCGCCCGTCTTCTCGAGCACCTTGGTCGTAAAGGAGATATTTCTCTGGCGTCTGAAGCAATCCACAGGCTGGAATATGAACTCTCACGTCTCACACCGGTACTGGAAAGCCTGAAAACAGTGGCAACTGCTTAATATAGGCGTGTTCCACTCACCTGACAGAACGAAACACTACTACGAGCTGGAGTTATGGCATGGAGTCTCAGACGAAACCCCGCATTCTTTGTGTTGACGATGACCGAGTAACCCTTCGCGCAATCGAGCGCTCGTTGCTCACCCATGGGTATACTGTCGTCACCGCAGATAGTGGTATGCGAGCCTTGCAGACCTTACAGAGCATGAAACCAGACCTTATTCTGCTCGATGCGATGATGCCAGGTATGGATGGTTATGAAGTGTGCTCACGCTTACGCCAGAACCAAAGTTTCAACAGTACCCCAGTCATCTTTGTCACTTCGTTGGAACAGAAGGAGGATAAAGCTAAAGCATTTGCCCTAGGTGCAGCTGATTATGTCACCAAACCTATTCAAAAGGACATCTTACTTAACAAAGTCTCGTCCCACCTTGAAACACACGCGCGCTGGCAAGAACTTGATGGAGAAACCGAGGAGGGAAAGCAACCGGAGCACCACCACAATATCGATACGGCAACCCGCAGCGCTGGTCTGCTTCGCTCGGACTTTCCTCAGTTCCGCATCTTTCTGTCTAAACGTCCGGAGATTCCACCAGGAAAACAAGAACGCATTCTATCTCTCCTTCCGAAAGACCTGTACTCGCTCTCATCCGATCTTGGAGTCAGTGATGCCCAAATAGCTACGTGGGTCGCGGAATTCCTTCAGTTACCTCACGTTGGTAGTGTAGGACCGGAAAAAGTTGCGCTTGGAGTCTTACCACCGCCCTTCTGTAAAACCAATCTCGTTTTGCCACTGACCGAGAATGAAAAGCGCACTTTTGTTCTTTGCAATCCATTTAACTGGGAACTGCTCCGGTTACTGAAAAAGTACGAAACTCCTGGACATCCCTTACAACTGCAGATCACCGAACCACGGAATATTCTTGCGTTCTTCAAAGGTGGGGTCGCAACCACAAGCGAAGCAGCAGCACCACAAGTTGCGATTTCCGATATCGAGAAGAAACTCCGAGAGCGTTATCAGCCAGCGGAGGAGACAAACAACACTGTCCTTGAAGGATCAACAGAAGAATCGGAACCCCTCATTATTTTGGTCAACCAAATCATTGAGAACGCCTATACTATGGGCGCGTCCGATATTCATATCGAACCTTGGGAACACGAAATTCTCATTCGCTATCGTATTGATGGTGTGCTACGCATCGTCAACCGTTTTACTCCGCGAACGCTGATTCGCCCTTTGGTCGCACGCCTGAAAATTATGAGCGACCTCGATATCTCTGAGCGTCGCTTACCGCAAGATGGGCGTATTATTTTTAAGAAATATACGTCTCGCGGCTTCGACTTTGATCTCCGTGTGGCGACCGCCCCCATGAATCACGGGGAAAAAGTCGTCATGCGTATTCTTGATAAGCAAAAGGCGGTGATGCCATTGGCTCAGCTCGGGTTTTCGGCTCGCCATCTAGCCATCTATCGAGACAAAATTGAGACACCATATGGCATGATCCTGCACGTCGGTCCCACCGGCTCGGGAAAATCCATGACCCTGTATGCGGCCTTAAATGAAGTGCAAACCCCAGAGATCAACATCCAAACCGTCGAGGATCCCATTGAATATACCCTCGCGGGCATTAACCAGATGCAAATTCACCGTGAGATTGGGTTGACGTTCCAGCGCGCGCTCCGCAGTTACTTGCGGCAAGATCCTGACGTCATTCTGGTCGGTGAAATTCGAGACCGTGAGACGGCTGAAATCGCTATCGAAGCTGCACTAACAGGGCATTTGCTTTTGTCAACCTTACACACCAACGATGCCTCTTCAACTGTTACGCGGTTCTTAGAAATGGGCATTGAACCTTTCATGGTGAGTTCCTCTTTAGTGCTTGTCTGTGCCCAACGTTTGTTACGCCGCCTGTGCAAAGAGTGTAAAGAGCCATATCAACCGAATGACGAGGAAAAGCAACTCGTCGGGGTTGATCTCGACAGCGACATCACAATTCACCGCGCTAAGGGGTGCGTAAAGTGTAACAGTACAGGCTACAAAGGACGTGTCGGTATCCATGAAATTCTCGTTCCCAATGATGAAATGAGAAAAGCGATCAACCAGCACGGTATTACCTCTGAAGCGTTGAAACGCATGGCGATTGAAATGTGCGATATGACCACCCTGTACTGGGACGCCATGGAAAAGGTTCGCCAAGGCATTACCTCTGTTGAAGAGGCACTAGCCAATGTTCGTCGCGATGAGTTCGATTCGCGCCCTCACTGGATGTTTGACGAGCTCGGTCTGAGTCGGTCAGACCATATGGAACGCTCTGCCGCGTAGTTCCGTGGCCTGTCGGAGGTGCGCTGAGTATCCGTGCAAGTCGCCGTAGTAGGTTAAGTCCTCCGACCAACGGCCGATAACGACTTCGTATTGGGACGAAACTCTCGCGAGAGGGCACCGGCGGCATGACCACCTAGCGGCTTTTCTCTCTCGTGAACACCTTTACCCAACAATCGTCTATCTCGTGGCGAAGCGCGGGCAACTTCACCACGAGACTCGTGACCGGAGACAATGAGGCTATGGGCTCCTTTGAACAGCATGTGATCTTTACTCTCGACGAGCAGCGTTACGCTCTCCCTTTGCACGAGGTTGAGCGGATTATTCCCGCTGTCTATGTCACGCCACTGCCGAACGCCCCCACAATTGTGTCTGGTATCATTACCGTCCAAGGCAATATCCTTCCCGTTCTCAACCTGCGTTGCCGTTTGCAGTGTCCTGCACGAGACCTCGACCCCACCCAGCAATTCATTCTCGTTACCACTCCACGACGACGAATCGCATTAATCGTTGATACAGTCGTGAGCGTTCACACTGTTCCATCACAAGCGATCACTAATCGTGAGAAAATTCTTCCAGGCCTGAAGCAGGTCGCAGGAGTTTTCCCGCAGGATGATGGGATCATGTTTATTTACGACCTTGACACATGTCTCTCGTTGGATGAGGAACAAATCTTGGACGCAGCTCTTCGAGCTGCTTAACAGGGAGAGCATGACGAAGTTCGATCTTCCCGAACCCGTGCTCACGCAACTGAGTGAGTTTATTTCATCGCGCATGGGGTGGCATTTTCCACCTGACCGCTGGCAAGACCTCGAACGGAGCATCTCCGCAGCGGCGAGGGACTTTGGATTCACTAACATTCAGGCCTGTGTGGAATGGCTGCACACTACCCCATTCACTCCGCAACAGGTGGAAGTTCTCGCGGACCACTTTACAGTAGGAGAGACCTATTTCTTCCGCGAGCAACAGGCACTAGAAATTCTCACCGAGCATATTCTTCCCCCACTGATGCGGACACGGCAGCACACCGACCGCCACCTCCGCATTTGGAGTGCGGCTTGTTGTACTGGCGAAGAACCCTATTCCATCGCGATCATGCTGCAAACAAAAGTGCAAGATCTTGCCGACTGGCAAATCAGCATTATCGGCACCGATATTAACCGTCGATTTCTGCAGAAAGCTATCAACGGTATCTACGGGGAGTGGTCGTTTCGTAACACGCCGGCCTGGATTAAAGAGCGTTATTTTCGACAGACAAAAGAACATCGCTATACGATCCTTCCGCAGATAAAACAGATGGTGACTTTTTTTCCTCTAAATCTCGCGGCCGCCGAGTTTCCATCGCCGCTCAACCACACCGCAGCCATCGACGTCATCTTTTGTCGCAATGTGTTTATCTATTTTTCCCTGGAACGAGCGCAAACCGTTATTCGTAATTTCCATGAAGCGCTCCTTCCAGGAGGCTGGTTGATTGTTAGTCCGAGCGAAATCTCATATCTCACAGAGACTGTATTTGAGACTGTTCAATTCCCTAGAGCAATTCTCCATCGGAAAGCGGATATAAAAGCTCCTCTTCTTCAGTTCAACGACACAGGAACCTCCACTACCGAGCAACCGCTCTTGTCAGTCGCTACCACACGACTCTCCTCCTCAGAGCGTACCCTGAGCAACCCCGACCAGAGTGTTAGCCTATTGCCTCCCAACGGCTATTCCTCCTCTAACAAGGCAGAGAGAGCCTTACTGTCTCAAGCCCCAACACCACAGCCCTCTTCGTCCCCTACGTTTTCGTACACGGAAGCGACGAGATTGTACAATCAAGGTCGGTACGTTGAAGCTGCAGAAAAGTTTCTCGCCCTATTAACGAGCGATCACCAAATGGCCAACTTCAACAGGGAGGAAGCTATCTTTTTGTTGATCCACTCGTACGCCAACCAAGGAGCACTACCAGACGCTCTCACTTGGTGCCGGAAGGCAGTGGCGGAAAATCCGGTTAGTCACCGTTTGTATTACTTGCTTGCCACCTTACTCCTCGAACAAGGAGAAGAGCAGGAGGCAGTACTCTCTCTCAAGCGTACCCTTTTTCTCAAGAATGACTTCGTCCTTGCCCATGTCGCGCTCGGCAATCTAGCCCGACGACAGAAAAAAGAGCATGAAGCTCGCAAGCACTTTCGGAACGCCCTTTTCCTTCTCAGCCAATACGACCAGAAAGACCATGTTCCTGAATCAGAAGGACTCATCGCCGGGAAGTTATCGGATCTTCTCCATACTATGTTACCTCGCTTGTAACGAAGGATCCTCTATATGGATACACACGCAGTACCAAGACTCGAAACACAGGCCACAGCAATGGTTGACTGGCAGGCAACTCGGCAAAAGATAGCACGGATGCAAGCGGCGACCCAACACGGTACAAAGATCTCTACCGAACAGCAACTGTTACTCCTAAAAGAACGGGCACACCTATTGGCACAGACCCCGGTCCAGCAAGAAGCGGTAGGGGAGCAACTAGACATTACGGAATTCCGTCTTGAGACCGAGACCTATGCTTTTGAATCCTCTTCCGTTCGCGAAGTGTATTTCCTTAAAGGACTTACCACGCTACCGGGTACTCCGCCATTCGTACTGGGGATCGTCAATGTCCGCGGGAGAATTCTCCCAGTTATTGACATTGCCCCGTTATTCGGTTTTTCCTCTCAGGAAGTAAGAGCGCAAAGCAAATCTATCATCGTTCAGGCAGAAGAGCTTGAGGTGGGGATTCTCACCGAGAGCGTTATCGGAGTACGTCAACTACCGCTGTCCGCTCTTCACCCGCCTCTTTCGACACTTACTATAGCACGGAGTCGCTATCTTAGGGGAATTACTACCGATGGGCTCGTTGTTCTTGATGCACAAAAACTGCTCGCTGCGACTCGCCTTGGGTCTCAGGAATGACCCCGCATCACGTTCTCTCTCTTTTCTGCCCCGTTGTCGCTGACGATTCGAGCGCTCTGTATGAGTAGTCATATGAGTAGTCACCTTAAAGGTTCCTTTTTTTCTCTCGATAATCCTCTTTGAGGTGCCAAAGGGGTACCGATGTCGTCGAGCCCCAGGGGGTACGCCAACCACGAAGAACGGTTCTGTCTACACTACTCAAGAGAGAATAGTTGTGTTCGTTCCCATTGGTTAACCGCGGTAAAAACTGACAGACGGAAACGACGACCGACACCCTAAGGATCGCTATGATCAACGTCAACAATGATTTTTTGAGCAAGCTGGTTGCTACCTTTCGCGGAGAAGCCAATGATCATCTCAGGACAATGATTTCGGGACTACTCGTGCTCGAAAAGACGGCATCCCCGGACGATCGGATTCCCATCATCGAAGCCATTTTTCGCGAGGCGCACAGCTTGAAGGGGGCCGCCCGCGCGGTGGACCTCACCGACATTGAAGCGATCTGTCAGACTCTTGAAAGCATTTTTGCTCAGTTCAAACGAGGAGAATTGCAATTATGTGCTGCGGGATTGAATGTTGTTCATTATGCACTTGACGTCGTGACGACGTTATTGAATGAACCTGATCAATCTCATACGACAGCGGTGGCAGATGCGATCCAACAACTCTCACTCATTGACACTACCAGTTCTCATCCCACTCAAGATCTCAATGCATCTCCAGAGGCGCAGCCAACAGACCCCGGAGGGTCAACTGCAATTGATTCGTCTTTGGTCTCGCCACCCACCGCACTCCCACCGGTCGGACCTTCTCCCGTTCCCTCAACCATTTCACCCGCAAATACAGCGATAAACACATCAGCGCCCACCTCACCATTAGAGACCGGTGACCCAGTTTCTTCTCCTTCTCCTTCGGTCAATGATTTTTTGAACAAGTTGATTGCGACGTTCCGTCTTGAGGCCGATGAGCACCTGAAAGTAATGGTTGCAGAGCTGCTCACGCTCGAAAACACCAAGACTCCAGACGAACAGTTGCCCATTTTAGAAACGATTTTCCGGGAAGCTCATAGCCTCAAGGGGGCCGCTCGAGCAGTGGACCTGACAGATATTGAAGCGGTCTGTCAGATACTCGAAGGAGTTTTTGCCCAGCTCAAGCGGCGTGAGTTTGCCTTATCACCTGAAGGGTTTGACGCTGTCCATCAGGCACTCGATACAATCGAAGTGATACTTACGGAACCAAATGAGCCTCACGCTACACAAATTGCGGAAGCAGTCCAGCGTCTCAGTCGCTTAGAGCACCAAGAAGCTTCTAACACAGCCAGTAGCCTCCGCTCCGACGTTCATTCTCCCTCACGAGACATATCTCTTGTAGCTGAGGATAACTCTCCCGCTAACACGCCAATTCCTGTTGATCACATTTCCCCACCCCCCCAATCACAGGAGGCAATACCATTAGAGGCGTCTCCACCGTCCTCGACCGTGTCACGTACCGTACGGAGTGTTCCAAGTACAGAGCAACACCTTCCTCAACCACGAGCCGTCATAGAAGAGACAGTGCGGGTTTCAACGGCAAAACTCGACTCCCTTTTCCTACAAGCAGAGGAGATGTTATCGGCCAAGTTGTCGATCAACCAATACACAACCGACTTAAAAGATACGATAAGACTTCTGGTCGAGTGGCATAAGGAGTGGTCAAAAATTTCTCCAGAAATCCGCAAAATGCAACGACTGATAGAAACGGCAGACAACTGGACCCAACACGGCCCGATGTATAAGCAAACCGCTCCCGCTATCGTCGAGTTCTGTTATTGGAACGAGCGACAATTACTTTCCCTGGAAAACCGCCTCAAAAGTCTCACGAAGACGGCAGAGCACGACCAACAAACTGTAGGGATGCTCGTCGATAATTTGCTTGAGAATACCAAGCAGATGTTAATGTTGCCCTTTTCGTCACTCCTGGAAATTTTCCCTAAGATGGTTCGCGACCTCTCACGAAGCCTCGGGAAAGACATCGACATTATCACTCGCGGGGGAGAGGTTGAAATCGACAAGCGAATTCTCGAAGAGCTTAAGACCCCACTCATCCACCTACTCCGGAACAGCTTGGATCACGGGATCGAAGTTCCAGAAATTCGCCTCCGCCAGGGCAAGCCACAGCGTGGAACGCTGTGCATTACAGTTTCGCAAGCAAGTGGTAGTTCCGTCGAAATTCTAATTGCTGACGATGGTGGTGGTATCGACAGAGGGAAAGTGAAACAGGCTGCAGTAAAGAAAGGCCTTATTTCAGCCAAAGCTGCAGAGAATCTCGATGAAAAAGAAACGTTAGCATTGATCTTTCAGTCCGAAGTCTCGACGAGCCCAATTGTCACAGACATCTCAGGTCGTGGGCTCGGCATGGCCATCGTTCGAGAAAAAATCGAGAAACTTGGGGGACACATATCGGTAGAGACCGATCTTCACGTGGGTACGTCCTTTCGTATTGTTCTCCCGCTTACCCTCGCGACATTCCGCGGGGTCTTCATTGAAACGGCCGGACAGTCTTTTGTTCTTCCAACAACAAGCATCGACCGTGTCGTCCGTGTGAAACGGAGTGCGATAAAGACGATAGAAAACAGGGACACCATCGTGCTGGATGAACGCCCCGTCCCCGTCGTTTACCTGGATGCCATTCTTGGCCTGCCACAACGCAAACAGCGCCATACTGAGAACGACGACCTGATACTAACCCTCATTTTGGGTTCCGCGGACAAACGCATTGCATGCTGTGTGGATGAAATAGCCAACGAACAAGAGGTTCTTTTTAAGAGCCTGGGGACCTTTTTATCACAAGTACCCAATATCGCAGGCGCAACCGTCGTCGGCTCCGGAAAGGTCATCCCCATTCTCCATGTCCCAGATCTCTTGAAGGCGGCAATGGAAGGGGCAAGCCTGCGCCGTACCATAACCAGAATTGACTCAGAGGAAGAAGCAAGCACAAAATCTATTCTTGTCGCGGAAGACTCTGTCACCTCACGTATGTTACTTAAGGGAATATTAGAGTCCGCTGGATATCGCGTCACTACTGCAGTTGATGGAATGGATGCATTTTCTCTCCTCCAAAAGACAGAATACGATCTCGTCGTTTCAGATGTTGAGATGCCCCGCATGAACGGGTTTGAACTCACCAGCAAGATTCGTGGGACAGAGCAATTTGCACATAAGCCCGTGGTGTTGGTTACCGGCCTCGATTCACGACAAGACCGCGAGCGAGGAATCTCGGCCGGTGCAGATGCCTATATCGTGAAAACAAGTTTTGATCAGAGTAATCTGCTAGATGTTGTGCAACGACTCATTTAGACATAAGAGAAAGAGAAAGTCATGGTAAACGTCCTCATTGTTGAAGATTCCCCTGTCCAGCAAGCACTTCTAGGACATATACTCACCACGGACCCTGAAGTCAAAGTGATCGGCACTGCGAACAATGGGATAGAAGCCTTAGATTTTGTCGCACATCAGAAACCAGATGTGATTACTATGGACCTCAACATGCCGCAAATGAACGGGCTCGATGCGACACGGCGCATCATGGAAACAACACCAACCCCTATCGTTATTGTGAGTGCCAACTGGGATCCACAGGAAGTTGCCACAACGTTCAGAGCTATGGAGGCTGGTGCATTGGCCGGAGTCGAAAAACCACGCGGGCTTGGTCACAAGGACTTCGAAACAACTGCCCGACAATTAGTGCAAACAGTCAAACTCATGTCGGAAGTCAAAGTGGTCCGGCGTTGGCCCAAACGTCCGAATTCTGTGGTACCCACTACAGAGGTTATGGCACTCAAGGAAGTACAAAAGCCGGGGGCGGACATCAAACTTGTTGCGATCGGAGCCTCAACGGGTGGCCCGCCGGTTCTCCAAACGATCTTAACCCACCTACCGAAGAACTTTTCGGTTCCTGTTCTCATTGTTCAGCACATTGCCATAGGATTTTTAGCCGGGTTGGTCGAGTGGTTGGGACAAGCAACCCAGTTCCCAATACGGATTCCAGCACACAGAGACCTGCTGTTACCAGGCCATGCCTATCTAGCTCCGGATGGTTTCCACCTCGGTGTTGACCAAGGTCTTCATGCTGTTCTCAGCGACGGCCCCCCGGAGAACAATCTTCGACCAGCCGTATCGCACCTCTTTCGCTCGGTTGCCGAGACCCTTAGCAGTCAGGCGACTGGCGTGCTGCTAACCGGCATGGGAAAAGATGGTGCGGCTGAGCTAAAATTACTCCGTGATAAAGGGGCAATAACGATTGCCCAAGACAAAGAAAGCTCAATCGTTCACGGGATGCCAGGCGAGGCGATCAATCTCGGCGCCGCGACCTACGTGTTACCGCCGGACAAGATTGTCGAAGCACTCACAAAGCTCGTGTCAAAAGAGTAAAGACGTGCCCCGGAGAACAGAGGTGTACCGCGAAGGAACTGCCATGAACAACGATGTCGAAATCCTGATCGTTGAAGACAGTCCGACACAAGCCGCGCAGTTGCGGCATATTCTTGAACAGCATGAGTATCGGGTGTCGTTTGCACGGAACGGCGTCGAGGCACTTGCCGCCGTTCGTCAGCATAAGCCGACGATCATCGTGAGCGATATTGTCATGCCAGAAATGGATGGCTACGAACTCTGCCGTTCCATCAAAGAGGACCCGCAAATTGCGGATATTCCAATCATTCTCCTCACGACTCTCAATGACTCACGTGATGTCATTAAGGCCCTTGAAAGTCGGGCAGACAACTTCATTACCAAACCCTGTAACGAACAGTTCCTGCTGTCACGGTTACAATATATTCTGGCAAACCAGCAGTTGCGCAAAAGTCCGCTTGCGGACGGGAGTATTGAGATTTTCTTCTCTGGCCAGAAGTATCGCTTTACCTCTGAACCTGTCCAAATTATCGATCTTCTTTTATCTACGTTCGACAATGCGATTCAGAAAAACCTCGAGCTCGAGCGCGCCAACCGCGAGCAAGTCAGGATCCAGCTTGAACTCAAGAAACTCAATGAACAGCTCGAACAACGGGTCAAAGAACGGACTCGTAAACTCGCTATCTCGGAAGCAAACCATCGCCGATTGCTCGAACATAATGCCGACGCCATTATCGTTGTCGACCAGGAAGGGACTGTTCATTATGTCAACCCAGCAGCAGAGGGCCTCCTGGAACAACCTGCCGAGGCGCTCCTCAACACTCCCCTGAGTTTCCCTGTCGTTTTGGGAAAAACTAGTGAAGTGGTTATCCCGCAAAAGAACGGCAACGTAATCATCGCAGAAATGCGTGGGGTAGAAACAACTTGGGAAGGGGAAACCGCATATATCGCATCGCTGCGAGATATTACTGAGCGCAAGCGTGCTGAAGAAACGCTGCAGCGAGCCAAAGAGGCAGCAGAAGCAGCAGATCAGGCCAAATCAGATTTTCTTGCCAACATGAGCCATGAGATCCGCACCCCAATGAATGGGATTTTGGGGATGATTGGTCTCCTCCTCGATTCTTCCCTCACTGCTGAGCAGCGAGAACAGGCTGAAACAGTGAAAGGCTGCGCCGACGCATTACTCAGCATTATCAACGAAATTCTCGACTTTTCTAAGATCGAAGCCGGCAAACTTGACTTGGAGACGATTGACTTTGATTTACATCCGGCGGTTGAAGAAGTTGTGGACTTGTTTGCCAAACAAGCAGACGACAAAAAGCTCGAGCTGGCGTGTTTGATTTATCACGATGTGCCAACTGCTCTGCGCGGCGACCCTGGGCGAGTACGCCAGATCCTCAACAACCTGATCGGTAACGGCATCAAATTTACCGATCACGGGGAAGTCGTTGTCCGCGTCACGCTTGTTAACCAAACCGCCACGCACGCCTCTATCAAATTTTCGGTCTCCGACACTGGTATCGGTATTCCTGCAGAACGAACAGATCGCCTCTTCCAGACTTTTTCACAAGTCGACACCTCCTCCACACGCAAATATGGTGGGACGGGAATCGGTCTAGCGATCAGCAAGAAACTTACCGAATTGATGGATGGAGAAATTGGTGTTGAAAGTGAATTTGGCAAAGGAAGCACTTTCTGGTTCACGATCCCCTTTGAAAAACAAGCACATGATTCCATGCCGACCACTCCCGCACGGGCGAATTTGAACGGCCTCCGTGCCCTTATCGTCGACGACAATCAAACGAACCGTACCATCCTCCGTCACCAACTCACATCCTGGGGCATGAAACCCCATACTGCGAAGGACGCAAGCCAGGCCTTGGAAATGCTCCAGACCGCTGCTGAAGAAGATCGCGCGTACGACATCGCTATTCTTGATTTTCAGATGCCAGAAATGGATGGTCTGACCTTAGCGCAAGAGATTCGGTCAGATTCGAGACTGGAGCACACACGATTAGTGCTTCTCACTTCGGTCGGACGGCGCGGCGATGGAGAACGTGCACGGGATGTAGGCGTTGATGCATACCTCACTAAACCAGTGAGGCAATCTCAGCTCCACGATTGTTTACGTACCGTACTGGGGCAAGCCACACTACCACGACAGCCCAAGAAACCGACGCTGGTCACGCAACATACGCTGGTCGAAGCCCAACATCAGACTCGCCCACGTATTCTTGTGGCTGAGGATAATCCCGTCAATCAGAAATTGATTGTTCGATTCCTCGAAAAACTGGATTACCGAGCCGATGTCGCGGGTAATGGAATAGAAGCGATTGATGCCCTTTCACGCATTCCGTATGCGGCGGTGTTAATGGATTGTCAAATGCCAGAGATGGATGGGTTCGAAGCTACGGCAGAAATTCGCAAACGCGATAGAGAGGACGGCAAGCACACGCCAATCATTGCCGTCACAGCTCACGCGATGACTGGAGATCGCGAACGTTGCCTTATCGCAGGGATGGATGATTACATCACGAAACCCGTCAAAGCGAACGAGCTCCAAACCGCACTGGGGCGGTTCGTAGAGAAGGTAACTGTGTCGCTCGGAGACGAACGGTCTCCATCTCCTTCTCAAAACCAAGCTCATGGACCAAAGACTCCAATGCCGGCGGTTATCCCTTTAACCTCGACTCTATTGTCGAAGACAGTGTTCGAAGAACCAGATATTCCGGTCTCCGTTGAAACAACGGAGACGCCCATCCCAGTTGATATTCCGTCTCCACAATCGTCGTCGCTCCAAAAGACAACCCGCCTGCTAGTGGCCGAAGATAATCCAGTCAACCAGAAATTGATCGTCCGACTACTGGAAAAACTCGGCCATAAAGCGGACGTTGCGTCGAATGGACTTGAAGCAGTTGAGGCCATTTCTCACCTTCCGTACAACGCAGTGCTCATGGACTGTCAAATGCCGGAGATGGATGGGTTCGAAGCCACGGCAGAAATTCGCAAACGTGACGAACAAGAAGGCACGCATACACCGGTCATCGCTATCACTGCCCACGCCATGAAAGGCGATCGAGAACGTTGCCTCGCTGCAGGGATGGATGACTACGTCTCAAAACCCGTCCGGCCTGAAGACCTCAAAGCGGCACTCGATCGCTGGCTGCGACGATTCTCGCAGCCACAACTTACAGCTTCCACAGGAAGCCCATCTTTGGTCATCACGAGGAACAAGGCTCTGGATTTGAAAGAAGCGTTAGAACGCGTTGATGGCGATAAGGAACTACTGGGAGAAATGGCTGCCCTCTTCCTGGAGGAGTATCCACGTTTTCTAGCGCAAATTCGTGACGCGATCAGCCAAAGAGATGCATCAGCACTTTCCTACGCTGCCCATACCTTAAAAGGGTCTGTAGGCAATTTCGTAGCGAACGCTTCTTTTGAAGCCGCTTTTGCTCTCGAACGAATCGGTCGCCACGCAGATCTCTCTCAGGCCCCCGAGGCCCTCGTTGAGCTAGAGGGAGCCCTTGATCAACTAATCCCTGAGCTTTCGATTTTGGCAACGGAACTGGTCGCATGAAACTAACAATCGGAAAAACCATAGAAATAAAATAACAATATGAAACATTGCTGCAAGAATTCTAACCAAGTTCAGCCATCAGTGCAAAGAGTCCAAATACCAGATTTCTCTAATTCTTGCCCCTCATCACACCAGCGGCAAAATCCTCAAACCACCACGCAGGAGCTAAATCTTTCTTGTCGTGCCCCGATAATCTGAGGGAACGGAAGTGGAATCCCCGAGAGCCCGAGAAATACCGAGGCATTTCATGAGCACAACCAGTGTTTCGTCTAAGCTCAGAGCAGGCCGGTCGCCTTTCCCTCTCCTCCTCGTTGCCTGCTGCCTGCCTCTGGGTGCTACTTTTCTTGACCTGATTCGACTCGGGTTACCCTTGTCGCTTGACAACATATTTGCTGTACAAACCTCACAACCATTACACTGGGTTATTGACAGCGTGCCATTTCTGATTGTTCTGTTGGGAACAGGGTTTAACCAGAGAACTTCGTCGTCTGCGACCCTAACGCGTGCGAGTACACAGGGAACCAATGTCACCAAGCTCACACAAGCTGTCAGCGATTTAAGAAGCGATCTGGCAAAGCAAAAGAGGACCGAAGAGACTTTACGGGCGAGTGAGGAATTCTATCGTAACTTAGTCGAGAATGCGAACGATGGCATTGCTACAATCTCCCTAGACGGCACCATCACAAGTGTCAACCGTGGAATCGAGATTATGCTAGGGAAAGACCGCCAAGAAATCGTAGGAAAGCATTACAGCACAATGCTTTCAATCTCCTCGCTTGCTACGATCGAAGATCGCCTACGTCGTTTTCAGGGTGGAGAGAAATTATCCTCACTATTCGAAATGGAACTACTCCATAATAATGGCACCACGGTGCTCGTGGAGGTCCGCACTCGTCCCATCACTGATAAAGACGGTGTCACAATCGGGTTTCAGGGTGTTTACCGTGATGTCCTAAAACGTTCTTCTCTTACCAATCCCTCGCCTGCGACTCGCCCTCTTCAATCGCGTGTAGACGCAGGAGCGGACGTGAGAAATGCCACAGGCACGTTTTCTTCTTCTCAGACATCATCACCCACGTTCCTCAATTCTTCTTTTCCAGCAGGGTCTCTTACAGAGGAAGCGTTTCAGTCACCATCATCGGCCTTCCCGTCCGTGTCATCATCTCGTCATCCAGCAGGTTATTCCCCAATTTCTCAACAGAGAGCAGAACAATCCTCTACAAATTCCCCGACGTTTACATTTTCCTCCAGCCCTGAAGCCCCGCCAACACTTCCTCCCAACGACCATCCTGCAGAGACAAGATACGCCATCCACACTACAACCACCGCAGAACCTTCTTCAGTTTCGCCGCGATTTTCTCCTGCCTCTGACCCTTCGCCAATACAGAACCAACCACTCAAAGTTGTGCCGTTCCGCGCCTTCGGCATTCAAAACGAGAGTGGCTATTCCTCTTCTTCGACATTCGTGTCAGAGGCGTCACGTGTGTTTGACCTCTCTGAAGCCCTCAGTCGAGTCGACGGAGACCGCGAGTTGCTGCGTGAAATGGCGGCAGTATTTTTGGATGAGTGTCCGCGCCTTGTCGCTACTATGCATGACGCCCTCTCACACGGTAATGCTCAAACGCTAACATATGCTGTGCATACTCTCAAAGGATCGGTGGGAAATTTCGCTGCCAACGAAGCCTATGAAGCGGTGATCAAACTGGAGCGAATCGGGAAGCAAGGAAATCTCGACCAAGCAAAATCTGCTCTTGCTGAGCTTGAGGTGGAGCTCTCTCGTCTTGCCCCAATGTTAACGACCCTAAAAATGGAGGCCGCAGCGTAAATGGTTCATACACCTCACCATCAGAAGGAACTTTCAGGTCGATGCCAACCAGACGGCACCAAAGGCGCCCAGCGTGGACAGTACTTTTTGTTTATCGGCGCATTCTGGCCCTTCCTCCAATATTCTCCTTTTCCCCCAATCTATCGTTTGTGCACATCCTCACCAGTATGCGTATAGATCCGAACGTGGGGCATAATTTTTACTTACAACTTTGAGGAAAGAGATTCTTTGCCATGAATGTACACCAGCTAGCTTCCTCCAGCACATCACGAGGCTCCAACGACAAAGTCAAATCCCCCCCCAAAATGCAACTGCCCACGATACTCAACGTAGGTGCCGTATTTGTTGCCGTCTGTTGTTACTTTACCGAGATCGCAGCCCTTCACAGTATCGTTGCCGTTTTCAGTTTGCTGCTTGGCGCTGGTATCTGCCGCTGGATGGAGGCACGTACAAAAACGCAAATCGAAAATCCCCAGAGAAGAACACTTCCCTCTGTGACATCCACTCACCCTCAGCAAGGATACTCTCAAGAATCACATGTAGGTGCATTTGCCGAAACCACCCTCGTAGCCCCAAGCTCAACAGCAGGATCTACACTGACAGCGACAGCGGACTCTGTACGCCCAGATCATGGCAAAGATGTCATTGCGGGGGATATCATCTTCAGCCCTATAGACTTCAATGTCCGAACCACCGTTGAAGAGACGGTGTCGCGCTTTGCTGCTTCTGCACAGCGGAGCGGTGTGGAATTATCCTGCCTGTTCTCATGTGATAGCCCAACGCCTTTCCGCGGCGACCCTGGTAATGTGCGGTTGATTCTGATGACGCTCATCGACTCTGCACTCCTCGCCTTAGAGCAAGGAGAGATCGTTGTCCGTACCTCATTAGTGCAGCAAGTCCCCACTCATGGAACATTCCGCTTTTCCATAACCAGCAATGGTGCTCCTACCATCGGCGGGCCCATTGCCGTCGAGACGGCAATGAGGCAGTGCCAGCAACTGGTTGAAGCGATGGGAGGACAAGTCGGTCAGGAAAAAAGTCCAACTGGCGGTACCACAGTGTGGTTTACCCTCACCTTAGAAAGGCAACCACCGAAAGCCCTTTCAACTATCACTCCACGTACAAATCTTTCCGGTATACAGCTGCTCGAAGTTGGCCCACCGAGTACTTTTCTCGAGGAGAATCTTGATCCGTGGGGAATCATGAGTCGGCAGGTCAACGAAGTGGATCAAGTCCTTCCTATGCTCACCGCTGCAGTAGAAAGCGGCTTCACGTATGACATTCTCTTACTACGTGCTCATCAGCTCGAAGAGCCACTTCTATTACTATCCACCTCAATTCGTGACATCACCGCCCTTGCTTCGTTGCGCTTGGTATTGTTGCTCAAACAGGGGAAAAAGGGGGATGCTGAACGCGTCCGTAAAGCAGGCTTTGACGCCTACTTTACAGAACCTGTCTCTCCGGCCTTACTTTTCGACTGCTTCGCTACTATTCTCAGTCAGCCGTCGTATGCACTGACACCGCATCAACCCCTCGTGACTCGGTATACTCTCGCAGAGGCACGGCTACGTGAACGCGCCCGGGTACTAGTCATTGACAGTAACGCTGTCGACCAAAAACACCTAGCTTACTTTCTTGACCAACTTGGCTACCGTCCTGACGTTGTCGTAACCGCCCGAGAAGCGATAGAGGCACATGCCCGCCTCCCGTATGCAGCGGTTTTCCTTCCTCTCCAGATGTCGGGGATTGACGGCCTTACTGCCGCAACGCAAATTCGTCAGAATGACCAACGAGAAGGAAGTTATACTCCGATCATTGGTATTCTCTCGCAAGAAACACACGAAGATCTTCGCCAATGCTACGAAGTCAGCATGGACACTTACTTGGTGAAACCTCTTACTGCAGAAGCCGTATGTACGGCTCTCGATCAATGTCTCTCTCCTTCCGGAGTGCAGCCATCAGAATCTATACTAACTGCGTCTGCCTACAATACCATGAATGATCTTGATCTGCAGAATGCGCTCGCGCGAGTCGACGGGGATAAAGAGTTGTTCGATGAAATGATCGCTCTGTTCCTCGAAGAGTATCCAAAATCACTCATGAAATTGCGCGAAGCAGTGATCCAGCAAGATGTACAAGCAGTAGCATACACTGCGAATACTCTACGAGGATCACTCGGGAACTTCACGGCAACAGGAGCTATCGAGGCAGCATCACAACTAGAACATATGGGGCGTCAGGGAAACCTGATTAACGCCAAGCCAGCACTCACAGAACTAGAAAAACAACTTTTGCGACTTGAGGCATTACTCAGTGACTTCCGACTACAAGCGGCAGCCTAACAAGCCTCCAAGCCATGAGATTGAGAAAATCTTCGTCTCCATAAAGAAAGCAGTCCCCTTCTCAGACTCGCAGATGGTCTTTAGACAAGTGAGGGGCATCGTACGCTAACGAGGGGTAAAGTGAGCAGAGAAATCCTCGCGATGCAATTGTCAACATCTCTCCAATCAGGTGACAGTTATCTTCTTGCTGAACAGCTCAGACTGTCATACGCAAATGCGAAGGTGGCTATTGTTGGTACGGTCAGCGAATTCGCTGAACAATAAAATCTTCTCGCTATCAACGTGGCGGTTGAGGAAGCAAATGCCAGCGAACAAGGAAAAGGCTTTGCCATCGCTGCCCATGAGGTCAAACAGCTTGCACAACAATCTCAACAAGCGACAGCCCAGGTACGACAGCTTCTTCAGGAGATCCGGAAAGCCTCGCACACCGCCGGGCTCGTGACAGAACAAGGGGGTCGGGCTATGGAAGAGGTGGGTGTCACGCAGTCGATCGAGTCTCATCACTTGATCAAAACATTATCCCACAGCATTAATGATACACCACAATCGGTTTTGCAAATCATGCTGTCGAGCCAAGAACAGATTGTCGGGATGGATCAGGTGGTGCAAGCAATGGTCAGTGTCAAACAGGTAGCACGGGACAGTGTGATCAATCTCCAACAGATCGAGAAAGCAGCGCAACGGCTTCGCGAGGTCGGACAAACACTCAAAGCTCTCATTGACAATAGCACTTAAGAACCCCGGCTTCACATCGGACAAACAATAGATGTTGCCGCGTAACAGCCTACGTCCATACGCGCTTGACCATGGCCAGGTAACACAGCTCTCGCTGAAGGGATATGCCTTCAGCGCTCTGCTATACCGGCCACGTTTCCAGCCGATAGGCCATATCCCAAAAGAGATACTCGTACCGAGCACTTGTACAGAATACCTCACGAAGGCGTTCTTCCGTAGTAGTGCTGGTAAGCGAATCCAGCACCTCGCGCAACCACCTCGTCAGAGCAGCAAACTCGGAAGAAGCATACATGTCTATCCACTGGCGATAGAATGAGCTAAGAAGTTGTAGCTCACGCTTTGCCAAGAGCTGTCCAATTTCGCTATACCCCCACTGACAGGGCAACAGCGCAGCCACGGTCTCCGCCAGATCACCGATCGCCGCTACTCGCAGCAGATGAGATGTATAGGCATAGGTCGTTGGAGTAGGCCGGGTTCTCGCCAACGTTTCAGGCGAGATTCCACATTGCCCAGCAAAGTCCCGATGCAGTGCCATCTCGCGGTTCAACGTCGCGTCGAGCAAGTTAGCGAAACTGCCCATCATCGCCAGGTCCGGAGCTTTTGCCGTTGCAAGTGCAAGCAGGCGACTATACTCGATGAGGAACACATAATCCTGACACATGTAGAAACGAAACTGTTCCAAGGACAACGTTCCATTTCCCAAATCAACAAGAAACGGGTGTGCTAGAGTTTTCTGCCAAATTGGCGCAGCAGCCTTATGTAAACGCTCACTCAGTGTCATAGGGTTGGTATAAAGGATACGTGCGAGAAAGCAACCGGGAGGAGGATTGTGGGAACAAAACGTAAGGATTTGCTCTTTTCACATCGTCAGTTCTCCCTTCGCTAACGAAGGAAGACGCTTCTGCCGAAAAAGTTGAGTGAGGTTACCGGTTAGGATTTGCTACGAAATAACTGCCATAACTAACGAACTATTTCTGATACATAGGGCAGAATGGAATAGTTCCATTCGCCATGAAAAGCATGGGGGCGCAGTTGGACTTGGGCGAGTTGCTCA
>JBFWXH010000035.1:0-67806 GCA_050187625.1 Binatia bacterium | reverse complement strand
GGGTTGACATGATTAAGGTCATTACTTGGCTCGACTCCCCCTGTTTCAGCAAGCGCTTGTGATCACAGGGCGGCGTAGTCGACCCATCCGCATTGATGCACCCCTGGGCACGTAAGCCCGGTCCACCAGGCCGACCCGCCAGCGGCCCATTCGGGTCGACCGGGGCCTCAGTACGGTTCACCAGAGCGGGGGCATGCCGATCGTTTAACAACCCCACCGGCACTCCTCGCTGGTAATTTCTTACCAGCCCATAATCCCGTTGCCAAAACAATTGCGCCGAGAACGACACCGAGTTCGATTTGTTGATCCAGCGAATCCACTGATTATGGTCGAGGCCAATAACGAAGGCTAAGCGGTCGCGCTTACTGATCGAGCCCGCACGACAGCCGCGAATGCCTTTGCCGTCCTCACGCAGACAATTTCCTTCCGAGGCAAACGCCCCGCCAGGAAGAAACACTGGATTGGGATTTGCTCCAGCCGCAGCCAGCGTCGGCGCCAAAAACCGCTGCACTGCCGGGGCGGTCTCCAAGTCATGCGACACATAACTGAAAGGCAAGTTCTGCGTATAGGCAATCTCACCACGGAAGGTAGTGTAGATGTAATACAATGGATTGTCCGAGCCAACAAACATGCCGGTCAGTGCATTGACTGGAAAAGATAACGAGGCTCCGGAGATCTGCACCCGCTTCTGTTCCACTGTACTACGCACATTGCGTTCAAACCCCGCGGGCGAGCCAAAAGCGCTGCGTCCGTTGACAATAGATCCAGGTGTCCCAGGACCATTGAGTCCCCATACTGGATCGTTCGCTCCCCACGGATTGACTGCCGGAGCTAAGTCTGCACGCCCGCCAAACGCTGCCGCCCCATTGGTATCCCATAACAAATGCTCAGGTGAGGGAGAAATAATCCGTGCCCGCACATAACTCTGATCGGACCACGTGTAGTAGTGAGCCAGCGACAAGGTAAAATCGTGAAGCGTCGCCGTGATCCGCCCCCCACCTCGCACATCCCGCAGCGATGAGTGCGGGCCATACGCGCGATCCGAACAAGGAATCCCTAAAGGATTCTGTTGCGTTCGGCCCCCGGCAGCCCCAGCAAACTGATGTCCCCCGCAGGGAGTCCGCCCGATTTGGATCGGTGCCGTATTAGTAATCGCGCAGAAGAAACACCCTTGCAGGGTTGTCCGTGCTGCTGTCTCCTGATCGATCGACACGAACCCTTCTAGCGTGATGTCTTGTACCGCCCCTACACTCCCGAAACTCCACTGGGCCCGCAGCATGTCAAGCGGAATGCGTCGTTCGTCGAGGGCCGTAGTAAATCCACCAAAGTTGTTATCCAATGGATTAATCTGGTCAAGCAGTCGGAAAACGTCGGCTTCACCCCACGACAGGTTCTGGCGACCAAAGCGGATGAACAATGGTCCTTTGGTTACGTTCACATACCACTCGAACAAGCGGAACTGGGAGATAGCCTCCTTGATGCGCCGCCGCGATGACTCAAACTCAAATTCGGCATAGCGCGTAAACTGTCCTGGATAGCTCTCGCGAATCGCCCCTAACGCCCGACCCCAATGTTCACCTTTGGGACCACCACGGCGCAACTGTCGGGCCGCACTCGGGCCATACTCCCACACACCGTCGTATTCCAACCGGGCATTGAGGTAATAGTCCAAGGCATCAAGATTCATGAATTCCGCCACTGCACTGGTCACCGGGAATTCCCGCGAGATGCGGTTGAGGTTATGCCGCCACTCCAAACTCAAAAAGTTACGATGTTGAACCAGGTTCCCTTTTTGCCACAATCCCTTATAGGTACCAATGTCATCTTCCGACAGCGCCCAGGTACCACGGGAATAGGCAAATCCCGATAAACTCATCTCCCGCCGTTCATCGAAGAAATACCCCCATGCAGTGTTTATGGGAAAGACGCACAGCGCCAACCCGACACAAAGCCACCAGTACGTACCGTGTCTCTGCCTCCTCATAACAATCCCTCCTTAAAGGTTTGTCTGTGTCCATTCTCCCTACTCTTTGCCCCATATTCCTAAGAGTAGGCCCCTATTGCGGGGCACATACACCTACAGTCTCGTCTTTGTCAAATTTTTTTATTTTATTGTAAAAAATTTCATGTTAGCCGGAGTGAAGAGAGAGGTTTATTATCTGAACCCCCTCCACTTTTAGGGCTTCACCTAATTATGTACGCATTTCCATGCCAATGTTATGGCGGGTTGCCCACAGATGTTCACCAATAGCAACGGTAACTGCAAGTATCGCCAAGCTCAACAGATCAACATATTCTGGGAAGAAGAAATAGCCGATCAGCGCAGGACCAAAGACAGCGAGGAGCACCCACAACATCACCCGATTGGGTAAGGGAAAACGTGGCTTGAGCAGCGACACTGTTCCCGGAATGAAGGCCAAAGCGCCAACGACGTGAAAGAACAGGAGGAGCGTCAGCAGAATGGCCATTTCCGACTGGAATTTCATCGGAAAGAAGATCCAGAAAATCACACTGACAGTCAGCGTAGTCCCGGTAAACATGATCGCCCGGCCCGTAGTCATGAGCGCTTCTTCGATCGCACGATCATGATCGCCAAATCTCTGGAACTCCTCTACAATCCGCGAAAGGACATAGTATCCGTAATCAATCCCAATCCCGATACCAACCGCAGCGACAGGCAAAGAGTTAATGTTGGCATCAATGCCCATGCCATACATAATTGCTTCTGACAGCGGCTGAGCGACGATAGACGGAATCATCACGATGAGTGCACCAACGACAGAAGCGTAGGTGAGCGTGCTGAGCGTAAACACTGTCACCATCACCAGGATGAGATTCCATTTATACGACCATTCGACTTCCTCGTTGACAGCTGCAAGAATTCCTAAGAGCCCTCCGGCAAGACGAAACTCAATGTTCTCCACTGGATTGGCCTCGATAAACTCACGTGCCTTCTCGATCGATCCCACTACCGTCGCATGGTTATAGTCTTTGTAATAGATCGTAATTGTCGCGTTCTGCGAGTTTTTATCCAAGAAACTATCCAGATCGTCGGCACCAATCGTATTGAGAAACTGGTAAAAGATATTCCCCACGTCGCGGGGGTTATCAGGAATGATAGCCCATTTTGGAATACCCTCTTGAAACATCTGGTAGAGGCGCCGAGCCATAGTAGTAACAGTAATACTCCCACCAACTAGCTCCTGCTGTTCCATATGACGTTGGAACCGTTCCAGGGTCTGCAGGACTTGTGGATCTTTGATCACGCCCTGCTCTTTTCCTTCAGCCAGGATCACCAACTGCGAGGCTCCCACAAATTTCTCATTCACCTTGTCATACGACACATTGTAGTCATGAGAATCGTAGAGCAGAGCTTTCCCAATAGAGACATCTCCCACCTTGAGATACTGGGCGTAAATCATGCCAACGATTAATGCCACGGTAAAACTGCCAATGACAACCACGCGCGCTGTCCCCTGACTGATCTTCACCATGGCGCGGTTAATCGCATTATAGAGATGATCAGAAAATCGCTTGCCTGCTTTCGGGTCGTGCGGCGGGGGGGGAATAAAGTAAAGAATAATAGGATGAAGCGTCACTACACTGATGGAGATAGTAAACACCCAAAAGCTCGACACAAAGGCAAGTTTTTGGATAAGTGGAATATGAGCAACCGCCAAGGTGAGGATAGCTAATCCGTCAGAGGCAATCGACACCAAAGCCGGGCTAAATAAGCTCATGTACGAGGACATAATCGCCTCCTGCTTATTCTGCAGGCGGTGATACTCCTCATGGTAGCGCTCCATCGATTGGACGGAATGAGAGAGGGCACGTGCAGTGATCACAACCAGGACCACCAGCACCAATGGGTCAAGATTGAACCCGAAATATCCAGCAAACCCCAGCGCCCAGGCTGCACTGAGGAGACCGGAAAACAAAGGAACCCACACACCAGTGAAGGTACGAAAATAGAACCATAACATCAGGAGAATGATTAGTGTCGTGATACCGATCACACCAAGGATGTAGTTCTTGTAGCTAAAGATCCATGAATAAAGCATGGGAAAGCCGGCAATGTACACCTTGTGCGTACCGTCTTTCTCCAGTTCAGCACGGATATGAAGCATGCGCTCGTAAAGATTATAAAAATCAACTCCTTCTTCCCAAAAGCCAGCAGAGATCAGCGCTGCAGTATTGTCGCGCGATACGAAGAATCCATGGACTCCTTCGTTGGTATAGACAGCCTGGCGGATCTGTTTCACATCATCCATCGTCTTCGGTGGACCCGGGTACATAATCGGGTAGGCGGTAATCATCGCCCCAGTGATGCGAATATTCTTTAATTTCGGGTGGGTGAGCGAGCGCAGTTGATACGGATTGACTCCTGCCGTTTCAAGCACTTGCAGGGTAGCCCAGTTGATTTTATTGATTGTATCAACGTTAAAGATATCGCCTTCCTTCTTTTCAATCGCCATGACTAATACGTTCGCCGTCCCGAACATACGACGATATTGTTGATACAGTTGAATGTACGGATGGCCTGGGGGGTAGAGATCAAAGAAGTTTGTGTACACCCGCATGTGCGCAACATAATACCCCAAGAACAAGGTCATCAGGGTCAATACCGTAATAACCGGCCAACGAAACCTGAGCAGGAACTTGAGGTAGGCTTCCATCAAATGTCGTGGGAGCATTGAAAACCCCTCCTTTTTGCAACCACAATACGACAGTTATTTTTTTGTGAAGCGCGAAGTAAAATCGACATCCGCTCCCTGACTAAACAAGACGAGCCCATTAGCACCAGTCAGGATGCCATTCGCCCCTGGGCCAACCGACAGCCCCATGAGCCAAAACAATGACAGTTCTTCCGGGGTGTCCAGCAAGCGCCAGTTTCTCCCTGCATCGGTCGAGGAGAGCACAACTCCCTCATCCCCAACAGCGAGCCCAGTCTCTCCATCCAGGGCGACGTTGTAGAGGGCGGTCTGCACCGGACTTTCATACATTTTCCAGGTCGCTCCACTATCTTCGCTCTGGAGAATAGTGCCATCCATACCGACCGCACACCCGAAGGTCCCTTCCTTAAAACTCACCCCTAAAAGAGAGGCTTCCGTTCCGGTGTCCTTCTTCGTCCAGGTCACACCGCCATCTTCACTGACAAATATGGTGCCGCGTTCCCCCACAACCCAGGCTTTCCCTGACTCATGCATCGTCACCGCATAGAGAAAGACGTCTTCACCTGGCGAGTGGTCTTGCCATGTCTTTCCCCCATCAGTCGTTTGTAAGATAGTACCGTAGTCCCCGACTGCCAATCCGCGCTGATTGTCGAGAAACGTCAAATTGAAAAGATGATGCGTCGTTCCGCTGACTTGCCGCTCCCATGTCGCGCCACCATCACTCGTATGCAAGATGAGGCCAGATTTCCCCGACACCCAGCCTTCTTGCGCATTCGCAAAGCGCACACCGTAGAGGGGCTCAAAACTGTTACTGTTTTGCTTCTCCCAGGTTTTGCCTCGGTCCTTGGTATGGAATATTGCCCCAAAGCTTCCAACCACCCACGCTTCCTCCGCAGAGACGTTATAGGCTGCGTAGAGGTGGTCACGGATGCGCGTTACTTCCGCTGCACTCACCTGTGCCGGAATGCCCCCCCCTACTCCATAGAGTAAGACAACAACCCCAAGCCAGAGGCGTTGGGGGAAGCCCTGTCTGCGTTTCATGCTCTTTCTCCCTCCTCTTTTCCCTATGCTGGAAAACGTGCCCCTCTCTTAGACTAGGAAAGGAACACTTGTCAACAAACCCTTATGTTATAAATAAGCGTTACACATCCTCACAAGCCAAACTCGCACCGTTATGAGGGGAATGCTATGGTCAGAGCGTTCTTGACCAAAGGAGGGGAACATGACCGTGCCACGGTGGAGCAGCCGTTGGTGCCGCTTCGTAGCTCATCACAAAATGATTTTTCTTCTTGCGCTGAGTGCGCTGTTATGGCTCGGGCTGAGGCTCAGCCAGCACGTGGCCCTATCAGAAAAAATGACCGACTATCTTCCCGCGCGCCATCCCCACGCGCAGTTATACCGTGAATTCACCGAAATGATGAAAATGACCAACTCCGTTGTGGTCACCGTCACGGTTAAACACGGAACAATTTATACTAACGACACGTTAGGCAAAATTCACCGCCTCACCGTCGCCCTGCTTGACACTAAGGGCGTCAATCCCTTTGAGGTTATGTCTCTGACCAATCCTCGCCTCAAGGACATCCGCGTGCGGGAGGGAAGGATTAACATTTTGCCCGTCGTCGATCACCCTGAAGCACCCAAGAGCCCGAAAGAGTTAGCCCATATTAAGAATGCGGTCTACACCAATGCTGGGATTCGTGGAGTTTACGTCTCTCCAGATGACAAGACCGCTTTGATTCGTGCAGGATTTTGGGACGGCATGGCAGAACCACGCACGGTGTTTACTCGCTTACAAGATATTACGGCCCGCGAACGTGACGCCAACACCTCCATCAATTTCACGGGGAATCTCGTCCTTGCCGCATGGTTAATGGATACCGCAGGGCGAGTCTTACTACTGCTCATAACTAGCAGTGTTGTCGCATTTTTAGCCTCTTGGTATCTGCTCGGCCTTGGGAGTGGCATTGTCCTCGCTCTCCTCGTTCTCCTGTGTGGGACGGTCGGCGGTTTCGGACTGCTAGGTCTGTGGTCGCTTGCCCTCGAACCTCTCACTTTCCTTATCTTGTTTCCATTAGGGGTGCGCGGCCTTGTCCTGGTGCTCTGCTGGCAGACGCAAATCGCGACTTCCAGTCAGGCAGAACCCGCTCCATTTGCAGACCGCGAGCATCACGAACAGGTCCTTGATCACACTGCTCACACGCTCCTGTGGCCCCTGACCCTTGCTCTTGGGGCCGAAGCGTTGGCGTTCTTAGGACTGTCTGTCACTGACGTCCCGGTCATTCATTCGGTCGGGCTCTTGGGGGTTGGGTGGATTATGGGCTTAGGGGTAGCGCTCTGGCTACTCCTACCCTTGTGGTCAGCAACATTTTCACTCCATCGAGCGTCGGTACGTAGACACGCCTGGGTAGAACGACTTGCCGCGCGGTTGACCAGACATAGTCTCACAAGGACTGCTCCCGCGCAGTCCCTTCCCTTACTGCCTTGCACTTTGGCCGCGCTCGGGGTCGTGGCAGCTTTACAGCTCCACGCAGGACGGACCATGCTCGGAACCTCATTATTCTATTCCTCGCATCCGTACAATCGCGCTTTTGCTATTGTGGACCAGCATTTCGTCGGGGTAAACCAACTCATTGTGATTGCGCAAGCTACAGGACAAGACGCATTCCGCAATCCCCAAGCCCTACAGGCAATTGAGGCGCTTGAGTACCACATGGCTGAGGATCATGATTTCGGCGGCAGCCTGGCCATTACCACCCTCATTAAAGCGATGACCCGCATGTTCCATGAAGATGTTCCTAAATGGGAAGTTATTCCCGACGATATCGATTCGACAGGACAAGTGATGTTTCGCGTGATTTCTTCTGCCGCAACACCAAGCGAAGTGGCGCGGTTTTTTTCCAATGATTTCCGCACCACGGCAATTACGTTTTTCTATCGGCAGTACTCGCCGACCCTGGTCACGCGCATCCTGCACCAGGCGCACGCCTTTGCCGCAACGTCCGCTAACGCTAACGTGCAATTTCGTGTCGGTGGCGGACTGCTGGGTATATTATCAGCTATTCACACATCCGTTGAGCGAACGTATTGGCGTTACATCAGTCTCTTCATTTTTTTTCCATCACTAGGAGTGTTGATTAGTAGTAGATCTCTGCATCGTGCTTGTGGTGCCGGGCTCTCCCTATTACTCGTCGAAGCTGCACTCCTCCTCCTTCTGTGGCTCGGAGGTATTGACCTCAACATGTATACGTTGCCAGTCATAGTGATCAGCATGGGAACCGTGATATTTCCGACCTTTCTCTTCTGGACTCACCAAGATGTCCGGTTATGGCTTCCTTCGATCACCAAGGCAAGTTTCATTACGGCAGGAGGAGCAGCGGTTTGGTTACTATCGCCGCTACGGTTCCAAGCGGAAATGGGAGGGGTCCTTATTGTCATAGCTGTATTGAGCGTTCTGGTGCCTATGCCCGTGCAACAGTTGCTCCGTTATCGGCCACTGTTGCGCGCCTCGACCAGCGCTACCCAGGCTTGACGCGAGCAAGAACAGTCTTAGACTGAATCCGTGTCTTCGCATTGTACTCCCATGCTTACCGCTTCCGCTATCATTCTCGTCGGTGGCAAAAGTTCACGGATGGGCCGGGCCAAGGCGCTATTGCCATTCGACGACGAACCGATTCTGGTTCATAGTGTACGTACATTGCGAGAGATCGTCACTGACGTCGTCGTTGTGGCAGCCCCGCAGCAAGAAGTTCCACCCCTCCCAGCCACAGTCATACGTGACGACATTCCACACCAGGGACCGGTGGGTGGATTGTTCTACGGCTTACGCGCCGTGCAACATGAGCTGTGCTTCGTCACTGCCTGCGATGCACCATTCTTACATCGTCGGTTGGTCGAACACCTCTTCACTCTTGCTCCCCACTACGACGCTGTCGTCCCACGGTGGCGGGCTCAACTGCAGCCACTTCACGCGGTGTACCACCGCAGTGTTTTACCTCTGCTCCGCGCGCAACTCGATCAAGGCGAGCTGCGGCTTCTTTCGCTGTTGTCTAAGGTACGTATCCGCGAGGTGAGCAACGAGGAACTCCAACGCTTTGACGATGTGGATATGAGTTTCCACAATCTGAATCGACCCGAGGATTATGCCGAAGCCCTCGCTCGCTGGCAGGCGCGACGTAACTCCGAATGCTGAGGGACAGGTCGTACTCTTCACCAGATTTTTCCTGGATTGAGAATACCTTTCGGATCGAATAGTTGCTTAATACCTTTCATCAACTCCAGGGTAGGTCCATGCTCATCCTGGACGTATTTACGGCTCCCGAGCCCAATCCCATGCTCACCGGAAGTCGTTCCACCAACTGACAGCACGAACGAGACAATCTCATCCTTTGCCTGATTCGCGGCCTGCCACCGTTTCGTATCAGCGGGATCTTCACGGAACAACGCGTGCAGAATACCGATTCCCGCATGGCCAAAGGTATGCAACACGACCGCATGGCGTTCGGCAATCGCGTAACTCTGCTCGACAATGGCGGGGAGCCGTGAAATAGGGAAACCCATATCGGTTCGGATCGTCTTCGCCGTGGGATTCAGCGCTTGAATGGCACGAGTCGTGAAGTGTCGCACCTCCCACGGATTTCGCGTGTCTGGCAGGACAATCAAGGTCCCTCCGTGTTCTTCACAAAGAGTATGAGCAACGTTGAAGACTTCATCAAGGAATCCAGAAACGCCGTGGACCTCAATAAACAGCGATGGGGCTTCCGCTAGGCCAAATGACTGAAAGCGGTTGAGCGCGGCGATTGAACGACGATCAAGGAACTCAACCGCGGCCAAGTCCACTCCGTAGCGCATCATGTCCGCAATGGCGGTGACAGCAGATTTTTCTGTCGGGAACGTAAACGCACCTTGCTTGCGTCCCTGCGGAAGCCCCACGAGAGACAACGTCAGTTCTGTCACCACAGCTAAAGTGCCTTCCGAACCCACCAGAAGACCCAGGAGATGATATCCGGACGAAGTCTTGCGGCTGCGCGTACCAAGCTGAAAAATCTCTCCGGTCCCACTGACAATTCGTGCCGCCTTCACATGTTCACGCGTGCCCCCGTATTTTACCGAGTAGATCCCACTGGCATTGTTGGCCACCATCCCGCCAATCGTTGCGACATCCGAACTGCCTCCCGGTGACGGCGGGAAAAAAAGTCCATAGGGTTTGAGTTGCTCGTTCAGCTGGTTGTAAATAATTCCTGGCTGCACGGTAACCTGAAGGTCTTCAGCATGGACCTCAATAATCGCATTCATCTGCGACAGGTCGAGGACAATGCCTCCGCGCACTGGAATCGGATTCCCCTCTAAACTCGACCCAGCCCCACGCGCGGTCACTGCCATGTCGTGCTCGTAGGCATAGCGAACCACACGACAGACCTCATCAGTCGTCTGTGCCCACACCACTACGTCTGGCAACACAGGAAGACACGACGACTCATCATGAGCAGCAAGTTCAAGGTCGGCAGGCTTGGTAGAGACGCGGTCGGGCGACAGAAGGGCGCTGAGGTCATGCGTGAGGTTCATAATTCCCTCGCTTTAAGGATGGACGAAACGGGGAAACGAGTCAAAGGGGAGAGAAAAGTTTTCGTTTTCCACCTTTTCGCCATTGCCCCTTTTTGCCTCTCTCTTGTTTCCTCGCCTTTTACCGCTTTTCCGCCCCGCTTTTCCGCTTCGGTCGGAGATTCTGCGGTAAAATCCTTTTGCGCAAACGTACGCTCTTGGGGGTGATTTCTACGAGCTCATCCTCGGCAATCCACTCCAACCCGTCTTCAAGACTCATAATGCGTGGTGGCGAGAGTTGGATATTTTCGTCACGCCCGGCAGCGCGAATGTTCGTCAACTTTTTCTCTCGGCACGCATTCACGTCAAGGTCATTGTCGCGAGAATACTCCCCGATAATCATCCCTTCATAGACTGGAGTGCTGGGGGGAATAAAAAGAGTGCCGCGTTCCTGCAAATGAAACAGGGCGTACGGCACGGCAATCCCTTCCCGATCGGAGACGAGCGCCCCGTTTACCCGACTCTGGATCGGCCCGTTCCAGACCGCGTAGCCGTTAAATAGCGGGTTCATAATGCCAGTACCACGGGTATCAGTCAGAAAGTGAGAGCGAAAACCAATCAGGCCACGCGACGGAACCGAAAATTCGAGGCGGACCCGTCCAGATCCTTCGTGTTCCATTTTGGTCATGATTCCCCGACGCATCGCAAGCAGCTGCGACACTACACCAATGTACTCTTCGGGGATATCGACAAAAAGTAACTCCATCGGCTCCTGGAGAATTCCGTCGGCCTCTCTCGTCACAACGGTTGGCTTCGACACCTGGAGTTCATAACCTTCACGACGCATGGTTTCAATGAGAATGGCAAGTTGCAACTCGCCACGCCCAAGAACCCGGAACGAGTCGGGAGAATCCATTTCCTCGATGCGCAGACTGACGTTTTTCCGGGCTTCCGCCAAGAGCCGTTCCCGGATCTTGCGGGAGGTCACAAACTGTCCTTCACGGCCAGACCACGGTGAGGTACTCACTCCAAAAATCATCGAGATCGTCGGTTCATCGACCCGAATCGCCGGCAGTGGTCTCGGAAATTCACGATCCGACACCGTTTCACCAATCTGGATCTCCTCAATCCCTGCGATAGCCACCACATCCCCAGCCTGTGCCCCCTCAATCTCCATCCGTTTGAGGCCTTGCCAGGTATAGACCTGAACAATTCTGCAGGGGACCCGCGACCCGTCGAGTTTGCACAAGGTATACTGGCTAGCGGTTTTCAGTTCTCCGCTCACCACACGACCAATCGCCAGCCTGCCAACATAGTCGTTGTAATCAAGATTGTTGACCTGGAATTGCACGATTGCTGTCGGGTCACTCAATGGCCCCGGTAACGCTGTGATGATCAGATCAAACAACGGCCGTAAGTCATCAGATTCTTCCGACAGATCTCGTTTGGCAATGCCAGCCCGCGCATTGGTGTACACCACAGGGAAATCGAGTTGTTCTTCGGTCGCATCAAGATCAATGAAGAGGTCGTAGATTTCGTTGAGTACTTCGGCAATGCGAGCGTCAGCACGATCAATCTTATTGATGCACACGAGAGGCGGGAGCCCTGCTTCCAGTGCTTTCTTGAGAACGAAGCGGGTTTGTGGGAGCGGCCCTTCCGAAGCATCGACTAACAGCATCACGCCATCAACCATCGCGAGTGAACGCTCCACTTCTCCACCAAAGTCCGCATGCCCGGGGGTATCAACAAAATTAATCTTTACCCCCTGATACGTGAGTGAAGCGTTTTTCGCCAGAATCGTAATGCCTCGTTCTCGCTCTAACTCAAACGAATCCATCACTCGTTCGACCATCTGTTCCTTCGTACGGAACGTCCCGCTCTGCTTAAGCAAAGCATCAATCAGTGTTGTTTTGCCATGATCAACATGAGCGATAATGGCAACATTGCGAATATCATCGCGCCGTAGCGTACCGTTCTGCAACGTGAGCCTCCTCAATATACTCGGGAAAGAGAGTCGGAGACCTCCGACCCTGGTCAGAAGTATCAGTCCGTGTAGGCCATTGTGCCGCATTTCCCACGTGAAGTCAGCAGGGACACTGGCCTCGCAGTATCTATCCCTAACTAAAGAAATGAGACTGCACGTCGATACAACTCAGGAAGGAAAAGTCTCAGCGGTGTTTGGGGGAAAATAACGCTTCTTGTCTATACCTGAAGGATTCCCCGTCCAAGGAGAATCGTGTGGTTGCACGCAACCACAAACTTTCGACAATTCTGGGCAAACCCGAGTCCATGACACGTACAGGCATTTCCAACGAGTATGACAGAGGCAGTGAAGTATGCAAGAAAAGCGCAAAGAGATACGTAAACAACAAACAAAAGGAAAACAAACGCCGGCGAAGCCTCGCAGCAAAGCGACCCGGACACAAACGCAGGAGAGGACTCGGTGCACAGCTAGCCGAGACAATGTCAAGGTGAAACCAGCACCACAAGGGCAACGTCAGGCCTCATATGTCAAACAGGAGGCTACAGATACGTTTACTCCCGAGTTCCGCCCTTGTGCGCTGACCGGCCCCGACGGACAAACGCGCCCAGGTTGGGAAATGATCGTCGGGGATATGGTTTTTGGCAAAGCCGATGCAAAGGAAACGCTCCTTGCCTACTACTCCCGTTTGCATGACCCTCTCCCAAGCGGCCATTGGAAGGAGCGAGCCTGGCAACCGGCAAAAAAGCGAGTGGGGAGTCGACAGTCAGCAGACGGTCCCCAAGCCGGCCACGAGGAAACGGATCTTGACTTTGAACCAGACACAGAGCCAGCTTGGTGAGCCGCTTGTCATCCTCGGTTGTCAGCCGCCGGTGGCTACGATAGAACAATTAACCAGATATGGTTAAAGCAGTATTCTTCGATTTTGATGGTACCCTGGCAGATGATAGTGACTCTATTACTCTCGCACTGACTGAAGCATGCCGCGCCGTTTGCGAGCGCTGGCCACAACTCGATGCGACGGACCTTGCCGCAGCGTACCGTCAATTCTCCAATCAGGCCTGGAGCGATTACGACCGGTATCTGCGGCATCTCGACTCCCCCGAGGCCATGCTCGCCTCGGTGTGGCGACATGCCTTGACTCGTCAGGGCATAGACGATCCGCAGATAGAGAAAACAGCAGCCGACACCTACTGGCAACATCGCTTACAACAGTGTCAGTTGTACAGTGATACTCTCTCAGTCCTGCACGACCTTGCTTCTCGTTTTCCCCTTTGTCTGCTCACTAATGGCGCACCAGCAATGCAGCGCGCCAAGGTCACCGCAACGCAGATAACAGCGCTCTTTCAGCATATATTCGTCGGCGGAGAATTCTCGCAAGGGAAGCCTGCCCCGCAGATTTTCGAAGCCGCACTTGCAGCGGTCCAGTGCAAACCCAACGAGGCGATTCACATCGGCGATTCACTCATGCACGACATCGCTGGCGCACGCAAACTTGGTATTCATAGCGTGTGGTTAAATCGCAAAAACTCTCGGTTACAGGATCTCACCAGTGAGGATTCGGCCACACCAGATTTCACCATCACAACCTTGACCGAACTTGCAGAGTGTCTGGCAAAGATATCATCTGGTGCCTAGCGTCCAAGATTTCAAGGCAAAGACAGATTAAAACCTACGGTGTTGAAATCTCATATTGGGTGTTGGCCCTTTCGCCTTCACCCCTTCGCTTTTTGCTCGCACTCACACGGTAAAGATATGGACCGATGCGACCGCGTTTTCATTCCCTAACACGCCACCACCATTCTCGGTCAGTCCGATTCTCGCGCCGGCCACTTGCCGTTTCCCAGCTTCGCCACGGAGTTGCCAAAAGATCTCGGCGATCTGGGCCACGCCAGTTGCACCGACTGGATGTCCTTTGGCAAGCAGGCCACCACTCGGATTCACTGGAACACGCCCACCAATCTGCGTCACTCCATCATCGATTAGTTTCCCACCTTCACCAGCCTGACAGATCCCTAACTCTTCATACACAATAAGTTCAGCTGGGGCTGTAGCATCATGGACCTCTACAACTTGGAGTTCTTCAGGGCCAATGCTCGCCATGTTGTAGGCCTTTTGCGCCGCTTTTGTCACGATTCCTGGTGCATCAGGAGTATGCTGTTCGCTCGATGCCACAATTGACGCACGGACAAACACCGGCTTGGTAGTCAATTGTCTGGCCTTTTCGGCAGTCGTAACGACCACTGCAGCAGCACCGTCGCCAATCGGCGAACACATCATCCGGGTGAGAGGTTCCGCAATCAGTGGAGCTGCAAGGATATCTGCAACCGTTCGCGGAGTCTGGAATTGCGCGTGAGGGTTCAGGCTTCCATTCGTGTGATTTTTTGCCGCAATCCGCGCGAATTGTTCACGGGTCGTCCCATAGCGAGCCATGTGGGCCCGCGCAAGGTTGGCATAATAATCCATGAACACACTCCGCGACTCGCCAGCACCGATCGCCTGTTCACCACTCATCTGACGGGCGAACTCGTCAGCCAGTTCAAGATCAATCGCGCTGCCAATGGCAGTAAAGGTCTTTTTCTTGTCTGGGTGGAACAACTTCTCCATACCAATAGCCAGCACGGTATCGTACAGGCCCGACGCCACATAGAGCCACGCTAGATGAAATGCCGTCGAAGAACTCGCACACGCATTCTCAGTATTGATTACCGGAATCCCCCCGATCCCCATCTCGCGGAGGACAACTTGCCCACGAATGCATTCTTGCCCGGTAATCAGACCCGCCACCGCATTCCCAACGGCAGCGGCTTCAATCACCTCTTTTTCGACTCCGGCCGTACGCAAGGCGTTTTCTACCGCCTCACGGGCAAGGTCTTTCATACTGCGGTCTTGATGTTTGCCAAAGCGGGTCATCCCTGCACCAATCACAGCGACCTGTCGCATACTGGCCTCCTTTTTTTAACGTGTTAGGGTAGGCAGTCTAGCAGGTCCCATAGGGAACAGAAAGGAGACGTTTCATGGAGGATGCACTAGCAGTAGTTGGACATTGGATAGGACTGATAAAAGCAGCAAAATTCTCTATCGCGGAAATAAGCCGTGATTGCGAAGAACGGGTGGCGAACGGGACGGTGACCATGGAAGAAGATTTTCGTGAGGCGGTCGACTCGATCTTTGAAGCGCTAAGTTCACTTCAGGTCCGCCTCGAAGAACAAGAGGAAGAAATGGAAAAAGAGATGGATGACGAGGAGTCGTAGCCTCGAATCTTCATCCCTTCAGGTGAAGGGATCCCTCAAGAGCCTTCACTCATTCCCCTTCTACATTGGCCAGGGAATCGGTGATGCAGTTGACACATCAAAAAAAATTGATATGTTATTTATCCTATGACAGTAGCTGCGACAAAGGCGGTTTTTCCTTTACGAGATGATCTCGTCCCACGAGTAGCACGTTGGTTTCATGCGTTGTCTGATGAAACACGACTGCGAATCGTTGATCAACTAAGCGATGGGGAGAAATGTGTCTGTGAGTTAACTGATCTTCTTGACTCTGCCCAGTCGCGTCTCTCGTTCCATCTCAAAACGTTGAAAGATGCTGGCATCTTGAACGACCGTCGTGAGGGTCGTTGGGTCTATTACTCGCTGAACCCCGAAGTGGTCGAAGACTTGGAACACTTTCTCTGCTCGCTCACCGATTGTTGCCGGGAGCTGAGAAAGAAAGGACCTGCATGTTGTAAGTAGTCCTTTTTTTACCCTTATTCATCAAATTTTCTTGATAAAAAAAGGAGGAAGCTATGAACTAAAATCATTTCAGTCGCTGGAGAAAAATTTTTACTTGTATTCATCAATATTTATTGATTTGTAACCAAATTTTGACAAAAGGAGAATAATCATGGCACAGAATACTTTTCATGTGGCGCTTACCGTCAAAGATCTCCTTACGGCAACTGCACAGTACAAGAAAATTTTTGGAGTCGAACCAGCAAAGGTGAAACCAGACTACGTCAAGTTCGAGTTAAGTGATCCGCCAGTTATCCTCTCCTTAAATCCAGGTCCCGGTGAGCCGGGCACCGTCAGTCACCTTGGTATTCGTTACACGGATAGTGAAAAGGTTCTGGCTGAACAAGCGCGAACAAAAGCGCAGGGAATCGCCGTTCGTGAACAAGTCGGAACCACTTGTTGCTACGCGAAGGCGGATAAGTTCTGGGTCCATGATGCTGACGGGATGGAATGGGAAATGTATACGCTGCTGGAAGACGCCGATATACACTCGACCCCAGAGAATGCATGCTGTACCTCGGCCTCGGACGCACAGACAGGTCAACAACAAACCACCACGGCAGGTTGTTGCACGCCAACGGCTAAAGCCCCGGTAGATGCTCCGTTGATACAGATTCACACCAAACGTTCATGCTGTTAGCATCGGTGGAGGCGTAGTCTCTACGCCTCCACCTGTTGTGTTAATGAGTTTCCATAAGGAGAAGTTGTCATGGCGGCAAAAACATGCGTACCCACCCCTTCAACAAAAGAAATGTCGGTCTTCGAGCGTTATCTAACCGTGTGGGTAGCACTGTGTATTGTTGGCGGCATTCTGCTAGGCAAGGTCGCCCCCAATACCGCGGCTTTCCTAGACAGTTTGGCGCTCTACGTCGAGGATGCACCGGTTGTTTCCATTCCTATCGCCATCTGTCTGTTCTTCATGATGTATCCCATCATGGTCAAGATAGACTTCGCCGAGGTCGTCACCGCCCCGCGTAATATCAAACCGGTGTTCTTGACGTTATTCGTCAATTGGGCGGTCAAACCGTTTACAATGTACGCAATCTCACTCTTCTGCTTAGGTACGCTTTTTTATGGCCTGATCGGTCCAGACGCGATCGACCACGTCAAAATGCCTTTTGGACTCAACCTGTCCGTCGGTGATACATACGGTTCTGGACAGGTGGTATTGGCGAACGGAGTAAAAATGCTGGAAGTACCGCTGTGGCGGAGCTATCTGGCAGGCTGCATTCTGCTTGGCATTGCACCGTGCACGGCAATGGTGTTGGTATGGGGTTATCTCGCCAAAGGAAATGACGGACTCACTCTTGTGATGGTAGCCATCAATTCGTTGACCATGTTGGTGTTATACGGCGTGCTCGGTGGATTCCTGTTGGGCATCGGTCGGTTACCCGTGCCGTGGCAGGCTTTGGTGCTGTCCATCAGCATCTATGTCGCGTTACCCTTGATCGCTGGCTATTTTTCTCGCAAGTGGATTATTCGGGCAAAAGGCGAGACCTGGTTCAAAGAAAAATTTCTTCATGTCTTGACCCCAGTAACAATTGTCGCCCTGCTGGTCACCCTGGTGTTACTGTTTTCGTTTAAGGGGGAAGTGATTCTTTCAAATCCACTCACAATTTTATGGATTGCCATTCCGTTATTTATTCAGACAGTGGCAATCTTTGCGCTGACCTATGCGATCGCCCGGCTCCTGCGCTTTACCTATGAAGACGCTGCCCCAGCGGCGATGATTGGCGCGTCGAACCACTTTGAGGTGGCAATTGCCACAGCAACAATGCTGTTTGGTTTGTCTTCCGGAGCAGCTCTGGCCACAGTTGTCGGTGTCCTCATCGAGGTGCCGGTGATGCTGATGCTGGTGCGCTTCTGTCTACGAACAGAACATTCTTTCGCCCATGCCACTGCGCAGGACACGATCGAGACCCGAGTCGTAGGAAGCGTCACAAATCACGTCAGCGACCCTCGACTACAATAATGAAGAGATGATCCCGTATCATTGCGGTACTTCTTCTTCGGCGGGCACTGGGTCTCCCTCATCGACGCGATCGCGCCAGCGCAAGAAGCGAAAACCATTAGCTCCAACACGCTGAACAACGGTAGCAACACGTCGCTGCACCTTCGCACTGTTGAGATAGCCAACACTCTCAATCGTCATAATTTGCGGGAGCCCGAAATTGAGTCCGCGCCCTGACACACCACCAGGAAAGAGTCCAGCGACATTTGCCCCGGTCGCCTCCACGCGTTGGCGTACCAAGTCACGCGCTGCGTCAGCATCGACCCCCAGCACGGCACGTAATACAAGTGGACTCGCAGTCAGCATGTTCACGGTTCCACCAGCCGCACTGTATACTGTAAACAGTTGGTTCAACGCAATCCCTGTGCGTCCGTGGAATAGTGCAGGAGTCACGCCGCGGATCAGCAACAACTCATCAACCGAGTCGAAAGGACCGTCCTTGGCAGAATACGGGATCGGTAAATTTTGGTAGTAGTCGTTCTCTGCGCCATGGAGTCGGACTAAGGGATCGGTATCACGCCAGTCTTGGATCGTATCGGTGAGGAGTTCTCCAAGCTCCTGGTCGAAACCAAGATTAATAAAAGTTTGGCGGAGTGTGGCTTCATCGACTTGGTTAAGGTTAATTTTTCCCCCTTCATCAATCACACGCACCCAATATCCTCCAGCACCAAATTCCTCTTTTTTCCACTGCCCATCCCCACGAATCCAGATATCGTCCTCCCATTCGGGTTGGTCGAGCCCCTCCAGAGACGAATCTCCACCTGCGCGTGCACCTCCAGCCCATCGTCCTCCTTGCAGGTTGAGCAAGTTTCGTCCCTGTTGCTGCGCTCGAAGAACCTTATACAACGCACGATGCAATCCTGCCGTTGCCAGGTAATACGCGGTCACCTCATCTTGATAAACGCCGGTTGTGAGCCCTTCAATTCGCGATGAACGCGCCAGCTCAGCCGCGAGCACCATAAGCACCATAAGGGTCCAGAGAACGATAATGAGAACAACACCACGCTCATTCTTCATCGTCGTAGTGCTCCTAATCCACTTCCCAATCGTTTTCCGCTACGACTGCGGCTTCCGGCCTGGGGCGAAGCCAACATTTCCGTTTGTGGAAAGTGAACAGCGAGGGGGACTTCGATCTGCCACTCATAGGGGAGCTCACCGAGGTGAGCACGCCACGATAAGCGGACCGCGAGCGGCAATTGCCGCTCATCTTTCCCAATCCACTCGTCGACCCATTCTTCGCGACTTTGTGTCGACGTAAGCCGCAGATATTCCCACGAAAGATCGTCAACCTCAGGTAGTATTTCCGTTTCTTGCTGCAAGCCTCCTTCACGATCTTCGAGTAAATCCGCTGGGATCGCCGGCGCTGAGGTCCGCAGCCACAAGCTGCGCCGCCCATCCTCGTCCCGGAGGAAATAGGAAATCTTTTCGAGGCCGCCAACTTCGGGTCGCCCCGTCGTTGCCACAAAATTGAGTTCCTTACGATCGCCAGTAAAATATACGGCGATCCCACCGTCCATCTGCAGTGCCAAGGGATAGGCCGATTTGAGATGGCGGGAAATGAGGGCAAGGGCAGCGCGTGCTCGCTGATTTTCTAACCCCCGCCCCTCTCCTTTGTCTGTTGCCTGTAGACCGACGTTGAAAGCCGCATTCACAACCAACAGGATAAGCCCCATGATCGTGAGACTGATAATCAGTTCAAGAAAAGTAAACCCACGCGCCGTCAACACTTTCATAGTCATTGGTTTTGTGCTTGCGATTGCTCGGTCACCGTCCGTAACGAATGCAAGACAAAAGATTGTTCTCCAGTCCCTTCATTCCAAAAGATCCCAACATCCACTTGCTTAAGATGAAAGAACTCATTTTGGTTAGGACGATTGGGTTGCAACCGCGATTCATCTTCGTCGGGTGGCACTTCCGACACCTGGACGCGCCAGGTAAAGCCACCAGGGAACTCGCCGTTTTCCTCTCCATCTTCCAATATGCTTTGTGCGAGTACCCGATCCATTACATTCTGCGCATAAATCGCCGCTTGTGTCCGCCTAGAGGCTTTGGTTGTCAACCGCAGACTCCCTCCAAAGGCATCCAAAGCTGCCACAATCCCGACGGCAAGGACGGCAAGCGCTACCATGACTTCGAGCAGCGTAAAACCGCGATCAGTGCGGAATGCGGAATGCGGAATGCGGAATCGCAACTCGGTTGATGGGTGCCTCATAGACAACGCAAAGAAACGTTCTCCGTCCCCCGTCCCCCGTTTCCCGTTCCCTTTTATCCTTTTATCCATGTATCCCTATTCTTCCACTAGTCCGTACGCGCAAGCGTTACGGTCCCAAGCAGAGGATTCAACACCAAATCGTATGTAGTCACTCCAGTACTGCGCTGCTTTTCAATTCGCACCTCGCCACCAGAATTTGTTCCGTCTGGATAAAAGTGGAACTCCACTTCTCCTTGTTCACGTACAAAGCGACTGCGTGCCAGCAATTCCCCACTCTCCGGGGGAACTTCGACTGTTTCTCCACCTCCCTCACTCCAATAGCTATGTTTTTCTGGATCGATAACCAACACTTCTTCTCTCCCGCGTTCAACTGCGCGAATGCGCGACAATTCCATAGCCATACGAATTTGCACAATTACTTGCCGAGGGTCTGCCGTCGTAAAGCGCGTCCCAATCGCAGGACCAACAAGGGCAGCAGCAACGGCAATGATCACCATCACGAGGATCAGTTCTAAAAAAGTAAACCCGGCCGCTTGCCGACCGTACGTGCACGTCACCTGTTTGTCTTTCGTGCAAAGAGACTTGTCGATAATACTAGTTAGACTTGTGACGGTTTTTGCCCACCAGATTCGGTTCTTTTAATCTCGCCGATTTTCAAGACGATGACGATAATCGCAATACCGATAGAGAGCCAATACCGCGAAGCGTTTTCCGGGTCGACCGAGCGCCAGAGTT
Organism: Binatia bacterium; assembly: GCA_050187625.1. GTDB lineage: Bacteria > Desulfobacterota > Binatia > Bin18 > Bin18 > JBFWXH01. Next base: position 46,880 of record JBFWXH010000035.1, on the reverse strand, counting down.
GCTGCCCGCAGAAGATAATAAGTGCAGCCATAAGCGTAATCATAAAGCGATTCCACAGGTCACGTCGCATAGTGCCCTCCTTAACGAATCAGATCCATTCGGCGTGTGAGATCCTTGGTGATATTTTTTTGATGCGCCTCTAGCGTTCCTCCACCAATCTCCAAGAGCTTGGCATCACGCCAGAGACGTTCCACGACATACTCATTGAAATAGCCGTAGCCCCCGAGTACTTGCATCGCATTATCAGCTACGACTTTCGCCATGGTCGTCGCCACTAATTTTACCCCGTCAGAGTCAATCCGCTGTCCCGGTTTATCAAGGTGCATCTTCATCGCTGTATGATAGAGGTAGGTACGAGCAGCCATATATTGGGCGTAGGAATCGGCAATGTAGCGCTGGATCTGCCCAAATTGATTAATAGGTTGTCCGTAGGCCGTCCGCTCATTGGCATATTTGGTCATGATCTCAATACAGCGTGCAGCAATCCCAGTAGACATGGCAGCAATCGTCACCCGTTCAATCTCCAGATTCCGCATCATGTGAATGGTGCTCTCACCCTCCTGCCCAAGACGATTGCTCACCGGCACGACACAGTCCTCAAACACCAACTCGGCGGTCATTGAGGCACGCATCCCCGCTTTTCCATGCAACCGTTGACCAAGAGAGAACCCTGGAAAGTCACGCTCAACAATGAAGGAACTAATCCCAGCTTCTGTCCGTGCATAGACAAGAAAAATATTCCCGAGGGTCTGGTCATCAATCGCACCGTTCGTAATAAAGATTTTTCTGCCGTTCAGATAATAAGAATCTCCACGCCGAACCGCCTGCGATTTCATCCCGAGCACGTCGGTGCCAGCCCCAGGCTCTGTCATACACATGCCGCCAATCCACTCGCCGGAAATGACTTTCCCAAGATACCGTTGACGCTGCTCATCATTCGCATTGCGATAAAAGTTGTTGACGAATAACATCGAGTGGGCGAGATACGCGAGACAAAATCCGGGATCAGCAGCAGAAAGCTCTTCATGAACAATCACGGCAGCTACCGCATCCATACCAGCCCCTCCATACTCGGTCCCGACCGTAATCCCCAAGAGTCCCAGCTCGCCTAGCTGACGAAAAAGCGCCACATTAAACCGTTCATCGCGGTCATGGACCAGTGCTTGGGGTTCCACCTGCTCGCGAGCAAAATCGCGGACAGTTTGGCGCAGTAACGAATGTTCAGGTGTCGGGCTAAAAAGGTCAATTGCTGACATGCACAGCTCCACATCCAAATAGCGATTTTCTTCTTGTCGAATGTTATTGAATCCTGCGTGAGCAGGTCAGGACTGTCAACTAAGGGGGCTTTTGAGGCGTGCGGACTAGGAACGAGGGAAGAGAGAGGAATAGCGAGAAGCGTTTTACAGGCTGAGGGGCTGGGAAAGACAAAATCCCAACCCCTAAATAATAACTCCTAGTTAGTTGATGTGATACAGGGCCGCAGCGTTGCCGCCAACAACTTTGGCAACAATATCGCCCGGTGCACTAGAGAAATGCTCGTGGATATATTCTTTTGAGCGTGGCCACGGGGAATCGGTATGCGGATAGTCAGACGACCACATGATCTTGTTCATATCCAGAGTTCTGAGGTTATCCATCCAGGTATCTTCAAACTGGAAGGTTCCCCAAATATTGCTCTTGACGTACTCGCTGGGCATCTTTGAGAGTTGGACATTTTCAAAGTGACGAAGCCGGTCATAGCCATGATCAAGGCGATACATGAAGTGCGGCAGCCAGGAAACATCGTTCTCAGCGGAGACGATTTTCAGTTTCGGAAAGCGTTCAAACACGCCACCAAAGACCATGTCCGCCAGGGTGATCTGAATGTCGTGCGGCAGGCTCATGTATGCATGAAGGATCTTGCTGAAGTCGATACCATGCCCACGTCGTGACGTCAGAATGTGCAACGACAAGGGGAAATCGAGATCTTGCGCAGCAGCAAAGAAGGGGTCGTAATCACGGCTGCTATAGGGACGATCTTCCGGAGGAGCACCCCAAATCAACGCACCGCGGAGCCCCTTCTTCGCGATACGCTGTAGTTCTGCAACCCCTGCCGGGATGTCTTCCAGCGTAATGGCCCCAAGGCCGATGAGCCGTTTCGGATTGTAGCTCACGTACTCTGCGGCCCAATCATTGAAAGCCGTAAAGGCGGCTGCACGTAATTCAGCATCTTGCAGACCGAACAAGAGCATCCCCATCGAGGTGTACATGGCTTCGGCAACAACGCCGTCACGATCTTGTTCTTTCAACCGCTCGGCGGGATCCCACACGCTCTTCGGTGCGACATCAAACCCTTTTTTCATATGTTGCGGGAGTTCTTCAGCACTCTTTCCCGAACCAAAGAAACCTGGTACCGGCACCGGTGTGATATTCTCGCAGACAAAAAATTCCCCCTCTTTGCCATCAAGATTCTTTACTGTATGAGGGGCCCGGTCACGGAATTTTTTATCCATGCGCTCAGCCCACATATTAGGTGGTTCAACAAAATGCGAATCACCAGAAATGATACGGAACTCCATACTGTAACCCTCCTTATGGATGTGTTCAGCGACGACAATACGGAATTTTGCCTTCGCTCGTCAAGTCTTTTCCGACACTGTACTCACTTAAAGAACCGTTCGGAGTATAAGTCTCTTTTTTGGCGAAAGTCAAACGCTCGGAAAAGGGTAAAGGACAAATGGGGAAAAGGATAAACGGATAAAGGAAAGAGGCAAAGAACAAAGCACGAATTCCTTTTCTTTATCTTATCCATTCTCCCGTCTCCAGTTATCCCACATGTCCTTATTAAAATTGTGCTCCTTCACCAAGATGTTTCTCATACACTTTAGTAGCAAGAATATTTTTGATGGCATCTACTGTAATATCGAGTTCCTCATCCTTCGTGTAGAAATGCGGCGCAATGCGAATTCCGGCACCCGGGCGAAAGTCGACGAGAATATCGCGCCGTGCCAGCTCTTGTACGACCGCAGCAGCATGCGGCACGTCCACAACCACTGTTCCACCCCGCTGCGTTACGTTCCGTGGGCAGTTCACCGGCCATCCCGCTTCATCTGCAAGTTCGATCAAGTGCGCGGTTTGCCGAACCGATTTACTACGAATCCGCTCTACGCCAATTTCATTGATAATGTCATAACCACTCTCGGCCGCGTATAGTGCAGGAATCGCCGGAGAGCCGTGCAAGAAACGATGGATATCGTCAGCATACGTCATCTCTGGCTCAAAGGCGAACGGTGCCTGATGCGCCATCCATCCCGTTACTTGCGGAGACAGCTTCTTTCGCCATCGCGGATGGACGTATAAGTATCCAGCCCCTGGTCCCCCACAGAGCCACTTCACCGACCCCCCGACCACAAAATCAACATCAAGCTCCTGAACATTAAACGGCACCGTGCCTGCCGATTGGTAGACATCGAGCACCACCGCAGCCCCGACGGCATGCGCTTTGTCAATAATCGCTTGCGCATCCTGGAGATAGGCACTCTTGAACAGGACATGCGAAATCGGCACCAGGAGGGTTTCTTCGTCTATTGCAGCAACCATGCGCTCGGTGGAAATTGTCATCCCATCGTTGCTAGGGACCTCGACGATGCGCGCCCCCGTCACTTGCGCATGGGCCGCATATACATACATGACCGAAGGAAAGTTCAAGGCTTCATAGACAATCTTGTTCCGGCGCTGGCGCAGATCAAAGCAAGAAAGAATCACCGATTGACACACCGACACATTTTGATGCATCGCCACCGAACCGGGATCAGCTCCGATGATCCCAGCAATCTTATCGCCGGTAGTGACCGGCATCTCCCACCAACCTTCTGCCCAGGCACGAATCCCCCGCGTCGCCCAGGTCTCTGCATATTCGTGCAGTCGGTCATATACCCGGCGTGGCATCGCACCAAGCGAATGACTAATCATGTAAACCGTTCGTTCGAGAATAGGAAATTCTTTACGATAGGCCAGGAGTTCATCCATACGGTATTACTCCGGTTCCTCATTCATCAATGAACGAGCTTCCCACAATTCAGGAAAAAATTTCTTATCGAGCGTCCCACGGAGATAGGAAGCACCGGCACTGCCGCCGGTCCCCATACGTGCCCCGATTATGCGCTCGACCATCTGGATGTGTCGTAGCCGCCACGAGACCAAGAGTTCATCAAACTCTGTCAGCCGCTCGCACACATCAATCCAGTCCCGATGACCACGCTCGTCACGATACAATGCCAGGATTCCGTGCGCACGAGCAGAAAACCGCTCGTGCGTATTCGCTCCATCTTCGACCACTGGAATCGTGCCCCGGGCCGCTAAGGCCGCGAAGAAAACATCGTGCAAGGATGGCTCACGAAGGCGGCGTTGCAGCTTCGCGTGCATCTCAGGTGTCGGCTCGTGCATCTGCAGCATCTTTTCATCTTTGAGCCCACAGAGAAATTCGAGTTCGCGGAACTGTTCGGATTGAAATCCGCTTGCGGGTTTGAGCTTTCCACGAAAGGCAAGAAAATGCGACGGTAGCATGGTCTCTAAGATAGTGAACTGCTGTACCAGTACCCGTACTACTTCCGTGCAACGTCGCAATAACCGCGCGGCCTCATACACTGCATCGCGCGAACCAGGGTTATCTGTTGCTGCATGCAAATTTGCCACCACGGCATCTAACTCGTGTAGCAACAACTTGAACCACAACTCATAGGTCTGGTGGGTAATGATGAAAAGCAACTCGTCATGGTGGGGCGGGGATGATTGCGGACGTTGGAGATTGATAAGCTGAGGGACACACAGGTAATTGCCGTACGTGAGCTGGGAAACACTTGGTGGCGCTGATTGCTCAGTATTCATACTACTAGAGCGTAAAGCGCAATCTATCGAACAGCAAGTGTGCCTTTAGGGTTTGCACTATCCCTATTTTAGCAACCTGGCTAGCCAACGAGATGCTATACTGGTATCTCGTCGCGACTTTCCTTTGTGACCGTTATCTTGTCTCGGTCGTCTGCTCGTGATGAAGTTGTCGATTAGCTTGATTCTCCTGCTCTACCTCGTTATCTGAAGTCGTGACAGAACGAGCCACAAAACCAACGTCCGTCGAGAAAGTTCTAGTGTAGAAGGAGAAGGAATGAAGCGTCGCGATTTTCTGAAACAAGGATTGATCGTATCGACAGGAATTGCACTCAGTAGCCTGCCGACAACAGTGCGAAAGGCGATAGCCAAAAACTCTCCGTGGCGCAGATTCGAAGTAATAACCCGGTTGGAAATCACAGATACAGTTGGTCCTGTACGCACGTGGGTACCAGTACCACTCACCCGCGCAACCGACTACTTTCAGGGTGAGCCGGATCGCTGGACCGGCAACTTTACCTCGGCAAAGGTCATGCCTTACGATACTTACGGCACGGGGATGATGTTTGCTGAATGGGCAACAGGCACGAATACTCCAGTGCTAGAAGTGACGAGCCGTTTCAAAACCCGAGATCGCCAAGTCGACTTTAGCAGTAAGCCCAACCCGAGGGTAACAGAAAACCAGGCAGTGCTCGACTATTTTCGCCAGCCTTCGAAATTGATCCGCACGGATGGGCTGGTGGCAACAACTTCCAAGGAAATTGTTGCAGGCAAGGAAAGCGATGTCGACAAAGCCAAAGCAATTTACGAATGGATTATAGACAACACTTTTCGTGACCCTAAGGTAAAAGGGTGTGGCACCGGGGATATCGCGACCATGTTGGAAACCGGGTATCTCGGAGGCAAGTGCGCTGATCTGAATGCCCTGTTTGTCGGGTTGGCGCGTGCAGCAGGGCTTCCAGCTCGCGATGTGTATGGCCTTCGCTGTGCGGCATCAAAGGAATTTAAGAGCTTGGGCCGGGCAGATGACATTACCGGTGCTCAGCATTGCCGCGCCGAGGTGTATCTCAGCGGCTACGGATGGACACCGGTCGATCCTGCAGATGTGCGTAAAGTAGTATTAGAAGAGAATGCTCCTGGGGAGCCTCTCGCTCTCGATGATCCGAAAGTCATGCAAGCACGGGCGAAGCTGTTCGGCGCCTGGGAGATGAACTGGGTGCCGTACAATTACGCTCATGATGTCCAGCTACCGAACTCTGATGGACCAACACTGGGGTTTTTTATGTATCCGCAGGCTGAAACCGTGAACGGTCGCAAGGATAGTCTTGACCCGAAGAAGTTTACATACACGATCAAGGCAAAGGAAATCTAACCTCGCGACAGCACTAGACAAAAGGAGGGACCGATGGATCTGGTCATTCGTAATGGCACAGTTGTGACACACGGGGACATCTATCAAGCCGACGTCGGCATTGAAGGGGGAAAAGTCAAACAGATTGGCCTTGGGCTTGGCCCAGCCGGAAAAGAGATTGACGCGAACGGCAAGTATCTTTTTCCTGGTGGAGTCGATGTCCACACCCATGTCGATTTGGAGTTGCTAGGGAATCGCTCGGTCGATGATTTTTACTCCGGAACTGCGGCTGCGGCTTGCGGTGGGGTCACAACGATTGTCGACTATGCGCTGCCCGAGCCTGGACAATCCATTCAAGGGAGTATCGAAGCCTGGCAGAAAAAAGCCGAGGGCAAAGCGGTCATTGATTATGGCCTGCATCCGGCGATCCTTGAACCAACGCAGAAGATCATTGATGAGATGGCTGATGCCGTTGCCGACGGCCACACCAGTTTCAAGCTGTTCATGATTGGCATGGCTCGCTTCGACGAACTCGCGGCAGAGTATCTGAAAGTGATTGCGCAAGCGGGAAAAGTCGGCGCACTCACTAACATCCACGCCGAAGACCAATGTCTGATTTCTTTTTTGACCCAGCAACTCAATGCCGCCGGAAAGTTTGGAGTGAAATATTTCGCAGACTCCCGTCCACGGCTCTCTGAAGGCTTAGCAGTGCAACGCGCGGTCACAATGGCCCGTTATGCCGAGGCACCCATTTATTTAGTGCATCTTTCGTGTGAAGAAGCACTGGCACCTATTCGTGAGGCCCGTGCGCGTGGACAAGTTGTCTACGGTGAGACCCGGCCTATTTATCTCCACTTGTCACGTGAGCATTTCGACGGGCCGGAGGGAGAGCGCTACATCGGCTGGCCGCCCCTCCGTGAAGCATCGCAAATGCAGGCAATGTGGGATGGTCTCCGTAGCGATAATCTCCAAACCGTCGCCACCGATCACTGCGGCTGGAATCTCGTGCAAAAAAAGCAAGGGAAGACAGTCGATGAACTCCTGCCAGGCATGTCGAATTTAGAAACGATTCTGCCCATGCTGTACTCTGAAGGTGTCGGCAAAGGCCGGCTTTCCCTTCACCGCTTTGTCGAAGTGATCTCTACCAATCCAGCGAAGCTTTTCGGTTTGTACCCGCAAAAGGGAACGATTGCCGTAGGTTCAGATGCCGACATCATCATTTTCGATCCCAAGAAAGACGTGATAATTCGGCATCGCGACATGCACTCACGTTCCGACTACGAACTCCATGAAGGCTTTCAGGTCACAGGCTGGCCCACGATGACCCTGTCTCGTGGCGAAGTCATAGTCGATAATGGCAAAGTGCTGGGCTCAGCGGGGAGAGGAAAGCTCCTGCGGCGGAAAAAGTTCTCGGTCTTGTAGAGGGAAAGCCAAGAGAACGGGGAAATAGGAGAGAGGGGAAACAAAGAGTCAGAGGAGGGGCAAAGGGGAAATGGCGAAGAGGGAAAAAGGAAAAAAATATTCTGCTCACATTTTGTCGCCTTCCTTACTTCCCGTTTCCCCATTTACCAATTTCCCCTTTTACTCCCTCTTTGCCGCTCGTTACTCGGTACCTATCATTTTTTCTGTTCCGCCCACCCTTCGCTTAACGGTACCCAGTAGAGAATATGGAATTTGCGTGAGCGGAATTTCCATTGGTCCCCGACCTTCTTATACACATCATCATAATAACCCGCCGCAATCATGCTCTTGCCGTTCTGGGTCGCACGGAGGTCCAGATAGCAATTGCCGGTGGCCCGACTGGGGCTTTCTAGTTTGAAAACATGGTTATGGATGTATGGTCGTGGGTTGAGATCGAGTCCACTTTGATAGGCTTTCAGGAGTTCGGCTTTTCCTTTCGCTGGCGGAACCGCTCCACCAGCGTCAAATTCTCCATCCTCCGTAAACAAGCCTACAATCCCAGGGACATCCTGTTTCCACACAAGGTCACAGTACCTGAGCGGCAGGTCGCGAATTGCTTCCCGATCTTCCATTTCTTGCAGGCGAGCTTCGATACTTTTTGCCATCGTGTTCCTCCTTTTCCCTAGTTGTCGGTATCTATAACGATCTTGAGATGACAGACTCTCGGAGACAGGTTATAGGGATGAGCGAGGAGAAGTGTCAACCATGAAAGTGAAGCTTGCGTTTGGTCGCGAAGGAGCAGAAGTAGAAATTCCACCGCACGTCCGGGCGAATGTCCTTGAACCAAAGTTTGCTGCGGCCGTACCTTCTGTTGATGGTACCCTGGTTGAAGCTTTGCGTCAGCCGATTGGCTCGCCTGCCTTGCTCGATCTTGCCCACGGTAAGAAGAGTGTGGCCATTTCGATCTGTGACATTACGCGCCCAGCGCCAAATCAGGTTGTCTTACCGCATGTACTAGCAACCTTGGAACAAGCCGGGATTCCCCGCTCGGGAATCACTATTCTTATTGCTACGGGGTTACATCGCGCGGCGACAGAGCAAGAGCTGCAGACCATCGTTGGACCGGACATTCTCAGCCAATACGCGATCACTTCGCATGATGCTCGCAATGCTGTCTCACACACCGATCTCGGTACGACCCGCTCTGGCACTCGGGTGTTCATTGACCGACGTTTTATCGAAAGTGACCTCCACATGTCCCTGGGTTTTATCGAACCCCATCTCATGCTGGGCTTTTCCGGAGGTAGGAAACTCGTCGCCCCGGGATTAGCCGGAGAGGAAACAATCAAACGACTGCACAGTCCGTTTTTCATGCGCAATCCCAAAGTGGTTGAAGGCTCTTTTCCTGACAATCCGCTGCATCATGAATTATTGGAGATCGCACAGATGGCCCGGCATGATTTCATTATTGATGTTGCGTTAACCCGTTCGCGGCAGATCGCGCAGGTGTTTGCTGGCGACCCAGTCGCTGCCCATGCTCAAGGAGTCGAATTTGTGCGGGCCACGACGCTCGCATCTCTGCGTGAGCCTGTCGATGCAGTCATCACTACATGTGCCGGGTATCCGCTGGATCTTACCTACTACCAGGCAGTCAAAGGCGTTACGGCAGCTTCCCACATCGTCAAACCGGGAGGTGCGATTCTGCTTGCCGCCGCCTGTCAGGAAGGACTTGGCAGCCCAGAATTCACCAATTTCGTTCGTCGCTTTGCCGATGCGCAGACCTGTCTTGACGCCATGGCGCACGAACCAGTTGTGATCGATCAGTGGCAACTAGAGAAACTCGCGCTTGTCGCGCAGAAAGCCCGGCTTAGTTTCTGTACGCCAGGGATTCCTGTCGAATATCGTCGGTATTTGTGGGGGCCGACCTTCGAAGAACCCCAGCATGCAGTTGATACGCTCTGCACAGAACTGCCAAGAGATGCGACTGTCGCGGTCATCCCCGAGGGGCCGTATGTGTTTTCGCAGATTCATGCAAGGCACCACGAGCCAACTGTCGCTTGATGGCTTCGAGCACCAGCACGCTCATCGTACAGTTCCGCTTGCGGGCGTGGACTCGTAATTGCTTATGGAGAGATTCAGGAACATTTTTCACCTGAAGATTTGCCATGATCCACCTTGGGCGTGCTTTCGGCATGCACTCAACTCCGCCGCTCGACAACTTGCAATCTCAGCTACTCAGCACGCTTCATTTCCTTGCCCTACAGCCTTCTTCGCCTTTTCCCCTTTTCGCCCTTTCCCCTTTTCCTTCTTTATCCATTATCCCCTTATCCTTTTCCCTTTTTTTCTTCCCCTTCAGCCTTTTTCATTCTTCATTCTTAATTCACTTGAGCCCTGCCTTGCGCAGAGCGGCAATATGTCGTTCTAACAGCCCTGGGTCTTTGATCGGCGAGTGCTCTTTGAGAACGTCAAGTGAGAAGCTAGGATTGAGCCGCAGCACTTCCGCTGCCTCAGCTCGGGCTTCCGTTTCTTTGCCTAGCTCGCTGTAAACAGCAGCTAAGATCAGACGAAGACCAAGAAAATTGGGATAGCGGCTGAGAAATCGCCGGAGAAGGGGAAGCGCCTCCTCAGGTCGCCCGGCCAAGTAATAAGCAGCGCCGACAGGGCCTAAATGTTGCTCCACGACTTGCGGAGAGTAACGCAGTGCCTCCTCCGCCCTCGTTACTGCGTCCTCTAACCTGCCGACACAGCCCAGCGTATAGGCGAGCAAGGCATAGCTATCAGCCAGCTCGGGATTGAGGGTAATGGCCTGTTCCATTTCGGTGATAGCCGACTCATACTGCTTCTGGAAGAGATAGACAAAACCTAAGAACATGTGACTCATGGGGTCAGTGTTATTCAAGGCCAGGGCGTGTCGCACTGCTGCCAGCGCCTGCTCCAACGTTTGAGGATCTGTACTCAGTTGGGAGGTCCATTGTTGCACATAGCTGCTCGCCAGAGTGAGATATCCAGCCAAATTATTAGGACTGCGGCGAAGGAATTCCTCTATCGTCGTGATCGCTTCAGCATAACGCCCGGTAAAGAAATAGGCCCAGCCTAATTGAAAAAGATAGATCGACGGATAACGAGGATTAAGCCGCATTGCCTGCACCATCAGCTTGATAGTGTCTTCCGACCGGCCCGCCCAGATCAAGATATGCGCATACCTCATATAGCTATCTGCATCGTTGGGGTTGAGCGTGATTGCCCGTTCACCTTCGGCAGCAGCTTGACCATATTGTTGTTTCTGCGCATAGGCCATGCCCAAGAGAGAATGGGCAAGAGGTAAAGAATCATCCAACGCAAGGGCCTGTTGCACCAGCACTACCATGCGCTCCAGGGTCTGTGGGTCCACACTGTAACGGAGAGCCCACTCCAGGTAGTAAGTTCCACCCAGCACCGCGTACGCCTCGGCGTACTGGGGATCCAGGGCGATAGCTTGCTCAAACATCTGCCGCGCCTGGACAGTAATGGCTTCTTTCGTGTCGCGATCGAGAGCAGCCATCCCGCGCAAGACGGCGTCATAGGCGTCCGGGTTATTGGTGCGTTTAGGCACCCTGTACCCTCGCGCCATCAACGAAAGTTGGAGTTCCAGCGTCGTCACGATCTTCTGCACGATTTCATCTTGTACGGCAAAGATGGCTGAGAATGGTCGATCGAAACGTTCCGACCAGAGATGATATCCCGTGGTGGCGTCGATCAACTGCGTGGTGATTCGCACCTGATTGTCAGTCCTTAACACTCCGCCCTCCAGGACGTAACGCACCCCCATCTCTCTACCGATGTCTTGCACTCTCGTCGCTTTGCCTTTGTACGTGAAGGCAGAGTTGCGGGCGATGACAAATAGGCTGGCAATCTTAGCAAGGTCGGTAGTGAGGACTTCGGTGAGCCCGTCACTGAAATACTCCTGTCCTGGATCACCACTCAGGTTCGTAAAGGGCAGGATAATGATCGAGGGTTTGTCGGGCAGCGGCAGGGATTGGGGATTGGGGGGTAGGGGTTGAGGATTAGGGGACGAAGAAGGCCAATAGTGCACTACCAGAAGGAGAGCGGCGAGCAGCATCAGTCCTGCGGCTATCTGGTGCGCAGATCGCACCCTACGCGGCTGAGGCCTTGGGTCATTCAGTCTAGCGTCGTTCAGTCTCGGGTTTGGGGTTTGATCAGTTCGTTCCTCCGACTCTAGACCCTGGACACTAGACTCCAGACTCTGCCCGTTTGACTCTAGACCCTGGACACTAGACTCCAGACTCTGCCCGTTTGACTCTAGACTGGGGGGTAGCGTTGTGGTGAGGGGGGCGACAAACCGATAGCCGCGCCCGTGAACCGTTTCAATAAACTGCGGCGTCCGCCGCTCGTCCCCTAGCGCCTGGCGCAGCTCACGAATACATACGACGAGCGCCGAATCACTCACTACCACCTCAGGCCACACGGCAGTGAAAAGGTCGTCTTTGGTTACCAGCTGTCCGCCATGTTCAACCAAATAGCGCAATACTGCTAAGGATTTGTACGTGAGCCGAATTCCCTCCTGTCCACGCCACAGCTGTTCGTTCCGCACATCCAACCGAAATGGCCCAAAATACAAGAGATTGTGCTCCGGCATACGCTTTGTCCGCTCAACTCAGAAATATCTCATAAACTTCTCACAATTTTCTTAGGACTTCCTGCCGGTCTCTGTCTACTCTCCTGCCACACAATGCGCACGCTGACAAGAGAAAAGCGTCAGTGGAAAGGAGAAAACAAGCAATGGACACGAGTTGAAGGTTTCCCATCACCCTAAGGGCAAAGAGGTAAATCACTCACCAGTAACCCAATGTGTAACAGAACAATATAAGGAGTATGACAATGGAAAAAAGCAAAAGATTGATTCTTGGCGTGATGACCGGCCTGCTCATTTGTAGCATCAGCATCGCTAAAGCAGGAGACAAGAAGGAACACACTCGCCCATACAACGGCACGTTTGGCGGGACGTTTCTCTCCACTCGTATGGATTTGAATGACGACGGCGTCTTAGCGGTGTGGTCGACGGCCGAGATCAGCGGTACCTTGGGGAAACGGACAAACCAGTCGGTTGCAGAAGGCGTTCCCACTGGTGTAACCCCAGAATGCCCGGGAGGTGTATCTATCATTGACGCACAGAGTGGGGTTGGGTTTTCGGCCAGTACCGCCACCTTTCCTAATGGCGACCAGATCTATTCGCGGATACTTACGCGAAACCAATGTGGACTTGGAGCAGGAAAATTTGAGACGGTTGACACCACCGAGATTACTGGTGGAACTGGCAAGTTTGAAGGAGCTTCGGGCACGGTTGAAGTGCATTCCGTCAGCCAGTGTCAGGCCTTCGATGCCAATTCCATCCCTCCCCAGTGTTATGGCTCGTTTACTGGTGAGTTTACCGGAACGATAACCTTGCCATAGCGCAATTACAGGGCGAGGTTGCCTCGCCCCTTCATTGCCAGCTCCCGGAGGCAAATCGTTGAAACCTTTGTAAGGAATAGTGTATGTAGCGCCCGCCGCACGGACTGAATGGCGGAAGATGAGAAAACGGCTTCCCCTTCCTCATTTTCCGTCCTCGTTACTCGTCGCATGCTCTGAGTCGAATTGGGGGTCGGAGTCGAATTAGAGGTCGCGTCTATGGGTTTTTCTTTTGTTGGTTGAAATGGCTTCTCTTGTTACGGTGAGCAACACGTGAGCCGCAAGGAACACGTTGGTGGTTGCTACGGACAGTACGGCTGTCTGCGACCGTCCTCACAAGAGGTCAGCGTTTACGTCCCCGCCCAATCTTCGAGGCGGATGCTAGGCACACGAGCGAAGTCCTTTGCTCCTCTCGGTACCGTTGCAATTCAGCGAGATAATCATCGAACTGTGGATCAGTAGCCGAGCGTCCGAACGAGTCGAGCCACGGGTTCCCAGTCGGCACGCTCACCTCTACAACCTTCGCATCCTTCAGCCACGCCGTAAGTTTCTGTTTTACCTGCTCTACTGCTTCGGCTTCACTTGGGGCGGTACTTTCTAACTCCGGTAACCCTACTGCGCGGGCCACAAAGCGGGTAGGCGATTCAGAGCGCACAATCACGGTACATTGCATGAGCAATACTCCTTCGCGAGGGCGTGGTTAAAGAAAACGGCCCCGTTGGTCTTGTCTTTATGACTTTATGGCAGATTTACCTCGCTTGGTAACTCCATGGAAATTGTATCCGCTCGGTAATCAGTCGTCTTAGACGATGATGCCTTGTTCTTCTAATAAGGACTTCAGGTTGAACTCTAGGCCAGAGAAAACCAGCGGCCGAAACGGCTCGCCAACTTCCGCCGCTGCCGTGCGCGCGTAGCGGCCACCCTCAGCATGATACTCTTCCTGCACTAGACTCTCGGCATCGATAAGCCAGTACCACGGCACTCCAACAGCGAGATAGTTATTAAACTTGGTCACCCGGTCGCGGCCGGGGTTACTGCGGGAAACGATTTCGATGACCAAGTCAGGCACCCCCTGGATTCTGCCGCTCTGTTCATTGTAGCGAGACAAGTTGTCTGTCGTGAGAAAAACGAGATCCGGGACATAAGTCAGCTTTTCCGTTAACTCAACATCGATCGCGATCCAGCACCGGCCAAGTCCATTACGGACAACATAGACTTGGAGAACTCGTGCAAGCGCAGATGCAATATCTTGGTGACGTCCATGTGGGCTTGGCATCGCAATCAACACTCCGTCTTCAAATTCAAAATTTGGCGGACCTTCCGGTAACGTCCAAAATTCCGCTTTCGTAATTCGCCGTTGCTCAATTGGTCGGACAGGCGTTCCAGACATAATCGCATTCTCCTGCGAGTTCAGGATATAAGAGCGTATACCATAGGGAAACAAGCCACGGCAGACCGTCTTAGCGGCGGTCTTCTATGATATTTCTGCATCAAGCGGCGCTCTTTCTCTTGCGTACTGCAACTTGACAACGCGAATCGTGAACAGCTAAGAGCGTGGGCTGCTGATCTTCATAAACAACGAAGAGCAACGCATTTTGTAGGAGGAGGTTTTTATGAAAAGTTTTTCATGGTCCAGTCTATTGATTCTCGGGGCATCCCTACTCATAACCCCTAGTTCATATGCACAGAGTGATCCGTGTGCAGGGCTTCCCACGCACGCCCAGGTACGCGACGCACTGATTACTGCCCGCAACGCCGACAACGGCGGGTTTGGTCTCCACATGTGGGCCACGGTCGTCAACCGTGACGGCCTTGTGTGTGTCGTCGCCTTCTCTGGTAACAATAGAGGAGATCAATGGCCAGGGAGTCGGGTAATTTCTGCCCAGAAAGCCAACACCGCCAACGCGTTCAGTCTCCCGGGACTCGCGTTGTCCACGGCGAATCTCTTTTCTGCTGTCCAACCTGGTCAGAGCTTATTTGGCTTGTCGGATAGTAATCCCGTTGACCCACAAGTCGCCTATGGTGGTGACCCCGCAACCTATGGTCAAACGGACGACCCGATGGTCGGCAAGCGTATTGGGGGAATCAACACCTTCGGTGGTGGACTCGCACTGTACAACAGCGACGGCGCGCTCGTTGGTGGATTAGGCGTCAGTGGTGATACCTCCTGCACGGATCATATCATCGCGTGGAGAGTTCGTGATGCGCTTGCACTTGATAGAGTTCCAGGTGGAGTGAATCAAGGAACAGATAATATTCTCCATGATGTGACCGTCGACCGTGCGACAGGGCAGACAAGCAGCATTAGCGGCTTTGGCCATCCGACCTGTGATCCAAAGGCCGCAAGTATTGCGCAACAGCTTCCTGCGCTCAACCCCATCACCCGTTAATAGTCTTATCCACACTACACGCAAGAGACGCGCTTCGTTGCGTCTCTTGCCATACTGCGGCTACTCAGCCTGCAGTCCGTATTTGTCAATTTTGCGATATAAGCGCTGACGATCAATTGCCAACAGTCGTGCGGCCTCGTTCTTATTACCCTGGCTTTTTTGTAGTGCCGCGAGAATAAGGGAGCGCTCCATTTGCTCGAGGGTTGGTAGTTCTATGTACTCGTGAAAGCTGACCGGTTTTTCTTCAAAGCCACTGATTGGTCCAGGCAGATCGGTCAATGAGATCTCACTGCTTCGAGACAAGGCAAACATCCGCTCAATCACATTTTGCAGCTCCCGGATATTCCCCGGCCACGGATAGGCGATGAGCTTTTCTAACGCTGCTGGGGCCACTCGCTTAGGCTCCACTTTATACTCAGTACTAAAAATCCCAACAAAATGTTCGACAAGCAGTGGGATATCTTCCCGTCGTTCGCGCAGCGGTGGCAGATGGATGGGCACGACATTGAGTCGATAAAATAAGTCTTCTCGGAAGGCGCCTTTTTTGACTTCTTCTTCCAAGTCGCGATTGCTTGCCGCAATAATACGGACATCGACTTTCACTGGGCGGCTCGCGCCTAAGGGGGTAACTTCTTTTTCCTGAATAGCGCGCAGGAATTTCACTTGCAGAGACACAGGAATTTCGGAAATTTCATCAAGGAACAGAGTCCCGCCATGAGCCATTTGAAACACGCCATTGTGATCGGCAATAGCTCCGGTAAACGCCCCACGACGGTGACCAAACAGTTGGCTGTCGAGCAAAGTCTCCGACATTGCGCCGCAGTTAATCGCGACAAACGGACGGTCTGCCCAATCGCTTTGACGATGAATCGTCCGCGCGACTAATTCTTTTCCTGTCCCGCTCTCACCAGTTACCAAGACCGTGCTTTTGTTCTTACTAACGGCAGCAATGAGGAGATAGATTTGGCGCATCACCGGACTCTGACCAATCAGCTCACCGAACTTCTTGTATGCGCGCATCTCACGTCGGAGTTGGGCGACTTCCTCACGCAACCGTTTGGTTTCGAGGAGTTTATCGACTTTCAGTAACAGCTCATCTGGGTTACACGGTTTCGTTAAATAGTCGGCTGCACCGCAGTGCATCGCTTCGACTGCGCTCTCAATCGTTCCATAGCCAGTGAGAACGATCACTGCACAGCCCCGCTCTTTCACCTTCATCTCGTGGAGCAGTTGCATACCGTCCATGACCGGCATTTTCAGATCGGTAATCATCACGTCGTACGCAGACTCATCGAGACAACGAAGTGCTTCACGCCCGTTACTGGCGGTTTGTACCGCGTACCCTCTGCGCTGCAGGATTTTCGCCTGCGTCTTCGCCATGTTGATTTCGTCGTCCACCAGCAAGACTCGCGCAGTCATGGGCAATCTCCTCAGGGGATCTCAGAGTTGAGCTTCAGCCATCCGTTTGTTCTTGCGACGTTTCCCGTTGGCACATGGGCACGGCAGTTCAATGAGAAAGGTGGTTCCTTCACCGGCCCGGCTTTGTACGGTGATGTTGCCTTGGTACCGTTTCAGTACAGAATGGACGACCGACAGCCCTAACCCGGTCCCTTGTCCAGGATCTTTCGTGGTAAAAAAGGGATCAAAAATTCGGTGCAGATGCTCTTCGGCAATGCCCATGCCCGAATCATGAAACTCTAACAGCACGCGTTTATCGGAATCGCGCTGCGTGCGGACACGCAGCTCTCCACCATGTGGCATCGCTTGGACCGCATTGGTGATTAAATTGAGAAAGACCTGGCGCAACGCATTTTGATTCGCCGTACACGTCCCCACTCGCCCGAACGAGGTCACAACTTTGACATTGTGGGTTTGCAGATATTTCCCCATAAGTTGCAGCGTTTTTCCCAAAAGGTCATTAAGGTTGACTTCCTCTAGTTCCATGCCACTGTCACGAGAAAACTCCAGCAGATTGGTAATAATCTCCTGGGCCCGGGCAATTTCCTCTTTGGCAATTTGTAAATCTTCTCTCACCTCCGGGTTGTCCGTATTCACGATTTCGCTGAGGTCGTACAGCGCATTCATGATGATCCCTAAAGGGTTGCGTATCTCGTGTGCAATGCCAGCGGCCAGCTGCCCAATGGCTGCCATTTTCTCTGACTGGATCAATTGGCTTTCCAGTCGCTTGCGTTCAGAGACGTCGACGTAAATGCCCTGAATCGAATTGCCGTCACGATGCTCAATCCGACCAAAGTAGACTGACACAGGAACTACGCCACCGTCTTTGGTTTTGAGACGGAGATTTTCCTGGCTGAGATATCCATGACTATAGGTATCGTGACATAGCTGCTCCAATTGCTCACGTTCCTCTTGCGGATGGAACTCCCAAATCGGTCGACCCACAAGTTCGAGTTGAGAAAATCCCGTGGCTTTTTCTGCTTCGCGGTTTGCCCGCAAGATGGTGCCATCACGACAGCTGATCCGAAAGATTGGCGCTGGGGCATTATCTAATTCTTTGCGGTGACTTTCCTCTTCATCACGCAGTGCCTCTTCGCGTGCTTCAACAAAAAAATCAGTGATATGTAGCAGTCGCCCATAGAATTCTTGATCGAGAAGGTTGAGAAGTTCGACTAGTCGCTTGCGATTTTTTGCATAGGTACTACGCAAGCGTTCGACAAGGAGGTAGCGGATTTTCATCTGACCAGACAGAAATCGCGAGGGCGGAGAGTGAGAAATAAACCCATGTCGCGCATGTTCACGGAGGTACACATAGGTCTCGATATTGCCCGGGTCTTCAATATGATTCGCCCAACGTATCAGGGCGTCGTACATATTCTGACGCGTCTCAGACATACGCTCTGCTGAAAATGAAAATACCGGCGCAACCAAGTTGACCCATTCATCAACGACCGCTGCTGCATGCTCATAAATGTAGGCAGCAAGTTCAGTTCGTAGAGGACTTGGTTCACGTGGAACGTGTAATAATTCACATCCGCGCATGTACCGCTCAATACGAGCGAGATGATCCTCGAGCGATTCTTCAAACAATGGTTGCATATAATGTCATCCCTCTCTGTGTTTCCCTAGCGCCCACTTTTCTGTGTTACAATCCCCCTTTTTTAGAGACTCCATGAGGGGCTGCCCTGAGGAATATACAGTGTCTTCCGGGTCTCTTCATTTTTTGCCTACGTCTCTATATGGTGAAGCGACCATGAGCCCGCGAGGCGTTACGGGTGAGAGCAGTTTCCACAGAATGAAAACCTACGCAGAAACGAAACTTTTCCTCTCTACGAGTGTTTGAATGGACCAACCAGAGCGGATTGAACCACACGACGACCACGATGTGCAGTTGATGCTCAGCTTCCAAAAAGGAAACGAAGGAGCTTTTCAGCAGCTTTTTCAGAAGTACACCCCGTCTGTGGTCAATTTCGCATTCCACTTCCTTGGGAACCGCGCCCGAGCAGAAGAAATTGCGCAAGAGGTCTTTTTACAGGTGTATCGGTGGCAGGAGCGATATGAACCAAAGGCAAAATTCTCGACTTGGTTGTTCAAAATTGCCCATAACCATTGCTTGAACGAGGTCCGTAAAGGAGAGTATCGTGTGACCCTGGAATCTCTGAGTCCTCAAGAAGACCGTGATGGGGATGAACGAATACGGGAATTACCCGATACCCAACGAAACAAGGGAGAAGATATTTTTGCAGGGAAACAAGCGGCAGTAAGAATAACAGAAATTCTTTGGCGGGTGCCAGAAACACAGCGCACTGCCTTAATGTTGAGTCGCTTTGAGGGCATGTCCTACCGGGAGGTGGCTGACGTTCTCGGGGTCACAGAGAAGGCAGTGAAGAGTCTGGTTTTTCGTGCTACTCAACGCCTCAAAGAAGAACTCAAAGATATTATGGATGCTTATGACCTGTGAAGAAACCCGTGAGGAATTAGTCGCGTATCACGACGAAGAGTTATCGGCAGAGGATCGCTCACGAGTAACCGCTCATCTGCGCTCGTGCGTGGCCTGTAGCCAAGAAGCAGCGCAGCTCAAGAAGCTGACTCAGCTGTTAACACGAGTAGAACGGATCACGCCGTCTCCCGACTTCGCCGCAACGTTCTGGCAAAAGCTCGAACAAGAGAAACACTCGCCAGCACCGGCAACAAGTCGCTTGAGAGAGTGGTGGAAAGCGTGGCGTGAGTCGTTTCCACGCTGGCAAATGCTACCGGCACTCGCTAGCGCAGCAAGCGTGGTAGTTTTTTTGGGGTACCTGTTTTCGGAACGAAACTCCGTACCTGCAAAATCCGCGAACACAACGCCGGTACGCGGGGTAGCCAATCTCGATCAACCTGGTAAGCAGCCACAAGCGCCAGCAACAGACATCCCTGAACCAGTACAGAAGAGGCCAGGTCTCTTTGTTGATTACAGCGTGATTGCCGATTTTGACAGACTCTCGCACTTCGATGAAATTGCCACGATCAACATACCTCAGGAACCTCCTCTTAGCGTTGCCGAGAGCGATATTCCTCAGGACTTAATGGCGAAGCCCACGTTTTTCACCGATTATCCCATTTTGCAGAAGATGGAACAGTTGCAAAACCTTGAAACCGTACTCGATACGCCTGTTGGTAAAGATGACAAAAATCACGGCTAGCAAAGAAAGGAACTTGCTGTGAGTCCTGCAATCAACAAAATAGCGCTGGCTTCCCTTCTCTTCAGTGGAATTGTGTCTGCGTGGCCAGTCCCAGCCCCAGGGCAGACTCATATTTCTCCACGGGTGCATTTCGAGCGCGTCGACCAATCGTGGTACGAACTCTCCCCACGGGAAAAGTCCCGAGCGTTACAGAATTACAAACGTTTCCAAAAGCTTTCACCGCAAAAAAAGCGTGAGATTGAAGAACGATATAATCGCTGGCAACAGCTCCCAGCCGAAGAACAGGAGCGACTGCGACGCAATTACCGGCGGTATCGTGGCATGGATTCGGATGAAAAGGAAGATTTCTCGCGAAAGTACAAACGCTGGCGTTCGCGACCGAATGACTAATACGCCTGCTGTCTAGAGCCGCAGCAATCCTGCCCCGGTCCCATCTCTCACCCTTATACCGCATATCGTTTTCTCGGCATTTTGGCCCAGCACCGTGAAGCTGAGCCAGCCCCCCTCTCCTTTGGCGATCACGTACAGAAAATGGCTCCTGAGCAGCAGATTCCGCTCCGACACAAGAGACACACGCCGCATATTTTTCTTCCCTCTCTTCGGTTGTTTCCTCTAACAGAGAGACTTTTCTTTCTCGCAGGTGTTTTTTAGGACAGCTCTCGTCAACGGACATTTATTTCCTGCAAGGAGAGATAACTATGACCCCTTTCCACAGAACCGTGCCTCCAGTCCTCGTCTTTGTGG
The DNA here is from genome assembly GCA_050187625.1 of Binatia bacterium. Lineage (GTDB taxonomy): Bacteria > Desulfobacterota > Binatia > Bin18 > Bin18 > JBFWXH01. Next base: position 26,043 of record JBFWXH010000035.1, on the reverse strand, counting down.
TCACCTTGGTTTTGTCTGTCCCAGGAGCAGCCCTTGCATACGAGGATTACTCATATGGCCAGGGAACTTCGCACCCCTACGACCCGTACGAGCAAGGAACCGCATCTGCTCCTGTCCCCAATCGCACGTATGAGCCCCCTCGGCAGGCTCCTTATACCAGCGCCCCGCAAGCCCCGGCTGGCTACGGAGTGCCATTTGGGATGAGCAAATCCACGGCTGGAGCCATTGCCGGCGCAATCCTGGGTGCCGGGAGCGGCGCAATCGTTGGCAGCCATCGCGGACGGGCGGGCCGCGGAGCCCTTATTGGTGGGGGCATCGGAGCTCTCGGTGGATATGTGGCTGGACGGCAGCTTGAAAATCAAGACGTGCTCTTGGATGAGCAAGATCGTCTCATTGAACAACAACGACAAGAAATCGCTCGCAACCGAGTCTTACTGGAAGAATTGAAGCGACATCACCTGGATGCACGGGAAACGGAACGTGGCGTCGTTGTGAACCTGCCCGACGTCTTATTTCAGTATGACAAATCCACCTTAACCCCAACAGCGCAAGAAAAAGTTACGTATATCGCTAAAGTTGTGAATCAACGCGCCAAAACTCGTCGCATCGCCGTCGAAGGACACGCAGATGCTATGGGCAGTGACTCATATAATCTCACACTCTCCAAACGCCGCGCAGAATCCGTCGCCAGGGAACTCGCCTACAACCAGGTGAGCAATAATCGCCTTATCACACGGGGATACGGAGAAAAGTATCCAGTCGCCCCCAATATCAATCCCGATGGTAGCGATAATCCTGCTGGTCGCGCCAAGAATCGACGGGTGGAAGTCGTCATCGAAAACTAGCAACCCGGTTGTGGCCTAAACACTGGACGAGAGAACAAGAGGAGGACCTTCGTCATGAAACAATTGATTACTATTCTTAGCCTGACTGCTCTACTCGGTGGCTGTTCCGCGCCGATTACTCAACGTGAGCGCTCAACCCTCACTGGTGGGGCTCTTGGGGCCGGGGCAGGTGCCCTGATTGGGAGTGCCGTTGGTCACCCTGGACGAGGAGCGCTCATCGGCGGGGCCTTAGGAGCTTTAGGCGGGGCAGCCATGGGAGACCAAATGGAAGGGCAATACCAGCGGCAAGAAGCGCAGTCTCGTGAACTTGAAGAGCAACGTCGAGAGATTGAACGGCAGCGGCGTGAATTTGAAGATATTCGCAGAAGTCGCTACGAGGATGACTACAACTCTCGTCGTTACGAACGAGAGTATGATCGCAACTACGATCAACGATATCCATACTGACCCCTTCTCGTCTCGTACGTAAATCGCTCTCTCCTCAGTAGAGGCGCTCAATCGAGCGCCTCTGCCGTTTCTGGCTCTTTATTCTCGTAAAACGGCTCGATATGATCCTTGACCATGACACATTCAATAGCGCCTCTTCCATCCTCTCCTGCCGCGAAGGCTTTACTGTCGCTTCTTCAGGAGCGGATCATCCTCTTTGACGGAGCAATGGGAACTGCGATTCTTGCACATGGACTTACGGTCGAAGATTTTGGTGGCAGCGACTATGAAGGCTGCAATGAATATCTTCCTCTGATCCGACCACAACTCATCGCCGATATTCACGCCGGATTTTTTTCCGCTGGTTGTGATATCGTCGAGACGAATACGTTCGGTGGGACGCGTATTGTTCTGGCCGAGTTTGGATTGCAAGATAAAGCTCTTGAGATTAACCGCGCCGCTGCGCAGCTCGCAAAGCAGGTCGCAAACCACTATAGCACCGCGACAAAACCGCGATTCGTTTGTGGTTCGATGGGGCCGACGACAAAAACGATTTCGGTCACTGGCGGTGTTACGTTCGAACAAATGCGTGAAGCCTACGCCGAACAAGCGGAAGGGCTCCTCCTCGGCGGCGTTGACCTCCTCATCCTGGAAACTGCCCAGGATACATTAAACGTCAAGGCGGGACTCGTTGGCATCCACGAAACATTTCGTAAGATAGGCCAGAGTGTTCCGGTCATCGTCTCCGGCACCATTGAAACGATGGGCACCATGCTTGCAGGGCAAGGCGTTGAGGCGCTGTATGTGTCACTTGCGCATAACGACTTATTTGCCATCGGGCTCAACTGCGCGACCGGCCCAGATTTCATGACTGATCATATTCGCACCCTGGCCCAGCTCTCCCGCTTTCCAGTGCTGTGCATGCCGAATGCGGGGCTCCCTGACGAGAATAACCATTACAATGAAACTCCGGAAATGATCGCGGCTAAGCTGGAACGTTTCGTTGATGCCGGTTGGCTCAATGCCCTAGGTGGATGTTGTGGGACCACCCCGGAACATCTCCAGCTGTTGGCGCAGATGATCGATGGCAAGAAACCACGAGCATTGCAAGCTTCGCGCCGTAGCGCTGTTTCGGGCCTGGAGCCCTTGGTCATCGAAGAAGATAAACGTCCGATACTCGTCGGGGAACGGACGAATGTAATTGGCTCGCGCAAGTTCAAAGAGTTGATCATTGCTGGTGCATTTGAGGAGGGGACAGAAATCGGCCGGCGGCAAGTTCGCGGTGGCGCCCAGGTTGTCGATGTCTGCTTGGCAGATCCTGATCGTGACGAGTTGGCGGACATGACGAAATTTCTCGACATTTTGGTCAAAAAGATCAAAGTGCCGCTGATGATCGACTCGACGGATGCGCGGGTTATTGAAGAAGCGCTGAAGCGTTCCCAAGGCAAAGCTATCATCAACTCTATTAACCTCGAAGATGGTGAGGAACGTTTTGAAAAAGTTGTTCCCTTGATCAGGAAATATGGGGCTGCCGTGGTCGTTGGATGTATCGATGAAGACCCTGTGCAAGGAATGGCCGTCACCCGCCAACGCAAGCTTGCGGTCGCGCAGCGGAGCTATGATTTATTAACCCAAAAATATGGCGTTCCGGCCGAAGACTTGATCTTCGATCCCTTGGTCTTTCCCTTAGGGACTGGAGACCAAAACTACATCGGTGCGGGGGAGGAAACAATTGCAGGGGTCGGCCTCATCAAAGAGACGTTTTCGGAATGCAAAACTATTCTTGGTATCAGTAACGTTTCCTTTGGATTACCCCCGGCGGGGCGCGAGGTCCTGAACTCCGTGTTTCTCTATCACTGTGTCAAAGCCGGGCTCGATATGGCGATCGTGAATAGTGAAAAACTCGAACGCTATGCCTCTATCCCCGAGGAAGAGCGCAAACTGTCCGAAGACCTGATCTACTGGCGGGGGAATGACCCGATTGCTGCCTTTGCCGCTCATTTTCGCCAGAAAAGTACAAAAGAGAAAGTTGATACCCGTAAAGATTTACCGCTCGATGAACGGTTAGCACGATACATCATCGAGGGATCGAAAGATGGCTTGATCGCAGACCTGGACGAAGCCTTACAAACACGCAAACCGCTCGATATCATTAACGGGCCTCTGATGACCGGCATGGATGAAGTTGGGCGTTTATTTAACAACAACGAACTGATTGTTGCTGAGGTATTACAGAGTGCCGAGGCGATGAAAGCAGCGGTGGCTCACCTTGAGCCGTTTATGGAGAAGTCTGCCGATGCGATCAAAGGCAGCGTTCTTCTCGCGACGGTCAAAGGTGATGTGCACGACATTGGTAAAAATCTCGTTGAGATCATTCTCAGCAATAACGGATACCGCGTGATTAATTTGGGCATTAAGGTCGCCCCGGAGACCCTGATTGAGGCGTACCGTGACCATACACCAGATATGATCGGTCTCTCCGGTCTGCTCGTCAAATCCGCCCAGCAAATGGTTGTCACGGCTCAGGACCTCAAAACCGCAGGAATCGCTTGTCCGATTCTTGTTGGTGGCGCTGCACTCACCGCACGTTTCACAGCAACTAAAATTGCCCCGGAATACGAAGGGCTCGTGTGTTATGCGAATGACGCGATGCGCGGATTGGATCTGGCAAACCAGATTGCCAAACCGGAAAAACAAGCTGAGCTCAGGGCACGAATTTCTGCTGAGCAATTACGCTTTGTCCAGCAAGCTCGTCAGCCCTCTCAGTCCCCAGGAGCTGAGGGTCCCCCTGCCCCGATCAGCTCTACAATCTCGCATGAGCATGACATTCCCTTGCCACCAGACCTTCGTCCGCATGTGCTCGATGACTACAATCTTGAGGATATATTTGCCTACATTAACCCCACCATGCTGTATGGCAAACATTTAGGACTCAAGGGCAACCTCGCTACGCTGCTCGAACAAGGGGATAAAAAAGCCAAAGAATTGGATCGCCAAGTCCGTGCCCTGCAGGATGAAATCGTCGCACGAAAACTCCTTCGTGCGCGGGGTGTGTATAAATTCTTTCCGGCCAATTCTACGGGCGATAGCCTCGAGATTTACAATTCAGCCGGAACGCAGATTATCGAAAGCTTTTATTTCCCCAGACAAGCACACGGCGAGGGACTGTGCTTGAGTGACTTCGTTGCTCCGCGCAGTTCCGGCAAACAAGACTACGTGGCCATGTTTGCGGTCACTTGTGGGCAAGGTGTACGGGAGCTAGTCGAGCGCTACAAACAGGACGGGCAGTATCACAAAGCCCACACCATACAAGCGATAGCGATAGAAAGCGCGGAAGCCTTTGCTGAGTTATTGCATCAACGCTTGCGAGAAATGTGGGGATTTCCTGATCCGCCTGACTTCCCCATGCGCGAACGCTTCAAGGCACACTATCGTGGAGTGCGCGTTAGTTTCGGCTATCCGGCCTGCCCACGGCTCGAGGATCAAGCCCTCCTGTTTAATTTGCTGCAGGTGACAGAAATGATCGGCATAGAACTTACAGAAGGATTTATGATGGAACCGGAAGCCTCGGTGTCAGCGCTCGTGTTCCATCATCCACAAGCAAAATATTTCAGCATCCGCGAGGAAGAACTGGAAGCATTTGAACAACGCTTGCCCGTTCGTGTACGAGAGAACGAACAAACCTCAACGCTGCCCGATTGAACTCGGCGCCCGTGGAGCGATGAGACGACGACCAAAGAACAAAGAGCAGAACCGAAAAGAACTAACGCGCAAAAACACGCTGCATATCTCGAAAGGACTTGAACTCTAAGGCATTGCCACTGGGGTCACGAATGAACATCGTCGCTTGTTCCCCAGTCTCCCCTTTAAAGCGGATATGCGGCGTGATGACAAAGTCAACCTGGTTTTGTTGTAACTTTTCGGCCAGCGCCTACCATTCTTCCCAGGCCAAAATCACGCCAAAGTGACGGACAGGCACGGCATCGCCATCGACGGAATTTGCCGCAACTGTCTCTGGCAGACCAGTAGTAAGGTGAGCAGTAATCTGATGATCGAAAAAATTGAAGTCGATCCAGTGTTCGCTTTCTCGTCCAACCTGACATCCGAGTATCTCAGTGTAAAAACGTCGGGTCGCTAGCAAATCACTGACTGGAAACGCAAGATGAAAACGGAGGCGAGACATAACATCCTTCCCCGGCGAGAGTCCCGATTACGCTTCCCTGGGAGCGATAACTGCCCGGAGAGAAGCACGGTCATCTCTCCCATGTCCCCCACCCTCGAACCACCACACCGCCCCCTTTTTCACGTCCCATTCAGCCTCTTCACCCGACAAGAGGAAGGCTGCAACTTGTCCCAAGGTCGGCTGATGTCCGACCACAATAACGGTTTCCTTTGCCTCCGGCCAACCAGCGGCCCGCAGCACTCGCTGCGCTGAAGATGTCAGCCCCACTTCCTCATCAGTCTCAAACTCTGTCGTCAACGCCGTAGCGGTTTGTTGTGTACGCACTGCAGGGCTCACCAACACCCGCACCGGTTCTTCGATCCGCGCATTAAGCCACTTCGCAATTTTTTGCGCTTGCTTTTCCCCTTTTGCTGTAAGTTTCCGTACCGCATCGGGAACACCGTCTTCGGCTTCGGCATGCCGCCACAAAATTAAATCCATCGTTTATTTCCTTGGTTTTCTGATAATGTGTCGCCGTCTACACTACCAAAAAACTTTCTGTGTAGCGAAATTGTTCCAGGCTCGCTCCAGCTCCGTTTCCAACGCGTGACTCATACCACCTGCCCAGCCCAGCACCGTACTCTTTGCTTGTAGCAAAGCTTCTCCCTGCGTCACTGTCGTAACATCGTGCATGAGGAGCATCGTGGTCGCAGCGTCATTCAATGTCCCGAGAACATCCTGCAGTTCTGTAAGCGCGGCCACGTATCGGTGTGTACGTTTTCGGGGATACAAGGACGAAAAAAATTCTGCCGCGTAACGCAGCTTTTTGGTAGTAATTCTGATATTGTGGCGCTGCTCCGGCGAGCACCCCGTAAGATGTTTCCCACGTTTTTTCAGCTGTTTGTGACGCTTCCGTAACATCTGCCTGGCAAAAGAAACAACCGAAACATCGCAAAGTTCCTGGGCCTGGGCGTTCGCACTCGTGCGCCAGGGTTGCGTACACAACCATGCCCCAAGGGTCAGAAGCAACCGTTGGTAGCGCGGAGAAGCTACAGCCGCACGCACTCGTTGAATCTCCCGTTGGCGAATTTCTTCACTTCGTGTGTGTAGTTCCGTTAGTCCACGCTGCTCCGAAAATGCCGAAAGAATAGGCGGAAGCGTGCTCAAGACAAAAACATCCCAGTTTCGCGCCGCATCCAATTCGTTCGTCAGCCAGCGCAGCTCTGTCCGGATCGTCCCACTATCTTCCTGCTGCACTACCAGTGCAGAAAATACACTGATCGCCGAACGCATACGCCGTAGAGCAACCCGCATCTGATGAACAAATTCCGGATCCTCACCTGCGAGCGCTCCGGCTTCATTGGCTTGTAAGTGAACCAACTCCGCCTGCACAATACAAAGGAAGGCCTCACTGACCGACTCCTGCCCGGTCAGCTCAGGCGAGTGCGCTTTCACAGGGTCCAATACGGACGGGCACAGTAAGTTATACCCTCGCTCGGCCTTGCTGACATTTTCTACTTTCAGAGGAATGGTCGTCAGGAACTCCAAGGCCAGCCAGAACAGGCGTGCAGGATCGCCGGCTTTGAGTTCAAATTCAACTTCTCCTAAAGGAAGACGCTGGTCATCTGCACGAATCTCTCCTTGGTCAAGCGCAAACTCGACCATACTGCCATCAGCAAATTCCAGCAGCGTAATGGAACGACGAAAGTCGGTGACAAAGACCGGTCGCAAAGTCTGGCGAATTTTCGGATCGGCAAAAAACTCGCTCACCACGGGATTAGTCAGCGCAGCAAAATTGAGTTGATTTTCCTCCGTCTCAGTTTCCCATTCAGCTCGTTGATGGAGTCCTCCGGCAACTCGCCCTTGTGTTTTCACCGTCTGAATCCAGCGGTTACCGGCGCGACGCAAGCGTAGGGCAATGCGATTCTTGTATAAATCAAATTCGGGAGTATCATAGTATACACTCAACAATTGTTGTGGCATTAGCTCTCGACGTACGACCTTTTGCCACACAGGGTGCTGGAGCAGTTTTTCGACATCATCAGGGGCGATAGAGAGCTTGAGTTCAACCTCGGTAGCCATTGTTCCGAAAGGTCCCGAATCCTTTAATTTTCCGTGATCAAAGGGGGCTTCGCTCTCACCACCCTTTTCCTCTGCGTCCTACTCTTTGGCAAGCTGTACTCCCTCAAGGCTTTTCAAGTCAATAGTGGGGCGCGCTCATCATAGTCTCATACTTCCTGCCCAATTTTCTTTGTTGGCGCGAAAATTGCCTTCTTGCGTCGTTTGCAAGTTTTCAGTTACAACGAAAAAACGTTATTGATCTAGGATATGTTGTGCACGACAGACCACGATTATATTTGCGGCTAGGGGACCGCGTGGTTCATCTGAATTATGAGCAATGGGGACTTGGTGTTGTCGTCGAAGAAATGACATCTGTACTCATTGGCGGAACATGCCTTGTCCGTATCCTCTTTGAAGATGGACAACAGCGCACGTTTAATAACGATCTCGATAGCGATATTTGTTGTTATTATTTTGGCCTTCGTAGACAATCCCATCCGCTTTTCGCTACTGAGCGCCCGCGCGCTACTCGTGTGGTATCATCGAAACGCCTCTCACGAAGCTGAGTAACGTAAAGTGACCTCCTGGTCATCCAGCTTATAGTCCTCTCGTTCTTTCGATTGAAAGAACACGTGGGGCGCCAATACAGCTCAGGAGAGACGAGTCTTGCTTATTCGAGACTCCGTCCGTTTCCATCTCCTCGGTTTACGATTGCTCTTGGCTCGGCAATGTTTCTCCTTTTGGTCCTGTCCGTCGAATATGCCGACGTTCAAGTGTACTCAAGGTATCAGGGTTCACCCACGGAATCCCCATTGCACAGGGCTTGGGCATTCCTTCTTCTTCCACATCTTCATACTGACCAGCACCGGGCTTCGCAAAATTGATCATCTTCCGTTTTCCCATGTGTCCTCTTTCTCCTATCGCGCTAAATGTTTCTTTCGCTATTTTTTCATCACTCGAAGCAGGGTCAAGGCTAGGGAAGCCCATATCCTCGCCCCCTAGCCAAAACCACCCCTAGTCTATAGCCTGTGTGTTTAATATTTTATAGTGAACGTTTACAGATAGGACCTCATACCATGGAACCGGTTGCGGAGAATGTCAAACTGACTGAAGTCGAATTGGCGACACTGAACTTTTGGGACGAGCACGATATCTTTGCGAAGACCCTGGAAAAAACGCGTCAACAACCACCGTTTATTTTCTACGATGGTCCACCGTTTGCGACCGGACTTCCGCATTATGGACATCTCCTGGCTGGGACAATTAAAGATATTATTCCACGCTTTTGGACTATGCGTGGACGCTATGTCGAGCGCCGTTTCGGTTGGGATTGTCACGGCCTTCCGGTCGAAATGGAGATCGAACAGACCCTCGGGCTCAACGGCAAAAGCGAGATCGAGCGATTTGGCGTCGCCCGTTTCAACGCTGAATGTCGCAAAATTGTGCTTCGCTATACACAAGAATGGGAAAAAACGGTTCGTCGTATGGGACGCTGGGTCGATTTTCGTAATGACTACCGGACGATGGATCTTCCTTTCATGGAAACTGTCTGGTGGGCGTTCAAACAGCTATGGGATAAAGGCTTGGTGTATGAAGGACATAAAGTCTTGCCATTTTCGACTCGGCTTGGCACTGTCCTGTCGAATTTTGAAGCTAACCTGAACTATAAAGAGGTCCAAGACCCAGCAATTACTGTTCGCTTTGCTGTTGATGGCGAGGAACAGACCTACTTCATTGCCTGGACGACCACTCCCTGGACCTTGCCAAGTAACTTGGCGCTCGCCGTCGGTCCAGAACTAGACTATGTCAAAGTCTGTGATCATGCCGATGGTACTCGCTACATCCTCGCTGAGGCGCGGGTCAAAGCGTATTTCCCGAAAGCTGAAGCGTATACCGTTGAAACCCGCTACAAAGGGCGAGATCTCGTCGGGCGGAAATATATTCCCCTCCTGCCATATTTTACCGAGCACAAAGCTGTCGGCGCATTCCGTGTCATTTCCGCTGACTATGTGACGACAGAAGACGGGACCGGGATCGTCCATATTGCGCCAGCCTTTGGAGAAGAGGACTTTTCTGCCTGTCAAAAAGCGGGGATTGATATGGTCAACCCAGTGGACGATGAGGGGCGTTTTACTGCACCGGTCAGCGACTTTGTCGGGTTACACGTCAAAGATGCCGATGCCAAAATCATTGAGCGCCTCAAACGCGAAAAGAAAATTGTTCACCAAGGCACGATTTTTCATAGCTACCCCTACTGTTGGCGCAGTGACACGCCGTTGATTTATCGGGCGGTCACTACCTGGTTTGTCCGTGTCGAAGCATTCCGAGATCGACTGGTGGCGAACAATAAACTGACCGAGTGGGTCCCCGAGCACTTGCGCGATGGCCGTTTCGGCAACTGGCTGGAAAACGCTCGAGACTGGGCAGTAAGTCGTAATCGCTATTGGGGGACTCCGCTTCCTGTGTGGAAAAGCGAGGATGGCAGTGAACTCGTTTGTCTGGGAAGCGTCGACGAACTCGCACAACGGACGGGAGTTCGTGTGACCGATCTGCATCGTGAGTGTGTTGACGATCTCACTTTTCCGACAACTGCCGGCAATGGGCTCATGCACCGCGTGCCGTACGTTTTCGACTGCTGGTTCGAGAGCGGCTCTATGCCGTACGCTCAGATCCATTATCCATTTGAACATAAAGAAGATTTCGTCCGTTCTTTCCCTGCTGATTTTATTGCCGAAGGCCTCGATCAGACACGAGGGTGGTTTTACACCCTCGCGGTCATGGCAGCAGGGTTATTTGATAAGCCCGCTTTCCGTCATGTTGTCGTCAACGGTCTCGTTTTGGCCGAAGACGGCAAAAAAATGAGCAAACGCCTCAAAAACTATCCTGAACCCGAAGAAATCCTGGCAGAGTACGGTGCGGATGCGTTGCGCCTGTTTTTAATCAACTCGCCACTGGTCCGCGCTGAGGAGCTACGCTTTAGTGAAAACGGGGTGCGTGACACCGTTCGCCGGGTGCTACTCCCGTGGTGGAATGCGTATAAATTTTTCGTCACCTACGCGCTTGTCGATCAATGGAAACCAGCTCGAACACCGCAAGACCCGTCTCCTAATATCCTCGACCGTTGGATCTTGTCACGACAACAGACGGTAGTCCGTCGCACCTGCGAAGAAATGGAAGGGTATCGGCTTTATAATGTGGTGCCTGCGCTGCTCGACTTTCTCGACGAATTGACGAACTGGTATATTCGCTTCAATCGTCGTCGCTTCTGGAGTGAAGGCAATGAGGGCGATAAGCTCTATGCCTATAAAACGCTCTATGACGTCTTAGTAGGGTTTGCCAAATTGATGGCCCCTTTTACTCCGTTTTTGGCCGACGCGATCTATCGTAATTTAACGACATTAGAGCACGGCACAACCACTGGTGAGAGTGTTCACCTAGAAACCTTTCCCACGTATGATGAGCAACGAGTTGACCTGAGCCTCGAAGAAGCAGTGGGCCGCATGCAACGGGTCGTTTTATTGGGGCGGAGCCTTCGCAATGAGCGCAAAATCAAAGTACGTATGCCACTACCTGCACTGACGATCCTCCATCGCCAACAACGGGTCCTTGATGATCTTATCCCCTTAGAATCCTATATCCGCGAAGAATTGAACGTCAAAGAAGTTCATTACAGTACCGCTGAAGACGAAAAAGTGCTGCTGGGTGCCAAAGGCAATCCGCAACTACTTGGTCCGCGGTTTGGCAAGAACTTTAGTGCCATCAACAAAAAGATTACTACTCTTTCGCAAGAACAGATGCTGACCATTGAATCTGGACGCCCTCTTTGGTTCGCTGGAGAAGACTTTCAGCCGAATGAAATACATATTATCCGCCAGGCCCGTGATGGCGCCGTTGACGTGCGATCCGATCGCTTTATTTCCATCGAACTTCCCTGCACGCTCACTGAGGAACTAGTCGCAGAAGGCCTTGCTCGTGAAGTGGTTCACCATATTCAACAGCTACGCAAAGATGCAGGGTATCAAGTCGAAGACCGAATTGTGGTCTCCTATGAGACTGAAGAACAGCAACTCGCGACGGCAATCACAAGCCACCGAGAGTACATTCAACAAGAAACATTGGCGCGTTCATTGCTCCACAGCACTCCGCACGGAGATAAAGTAGAGACGCTGACCATCGAGGGCCAACGACTAACGCTTGGCCTCCAGCGTGCAGTGTAGCACCAAGTCATTATGGATAAGCGTACTCTTCTCGTGGTGACTATCGTTGGGGGGATCGTTTTCTTCGATCAACTCACCAAAGCGTGGGTAGCACAGAGTATAGAATTGCACCAACGCATTCCCGTAATCCATGCATTTTTCGACCTCACGCATATGCGCAACCCTGGGGCCGCGTTTAGCTTTTTAGCCCAAGCTCCGGCCTGGTTTCGCCAACCCTTTTTTTTGATTGCAACGACGGTCGCTATCGTTGCCCTGTTAATTTTTCTTGTCCGAGCAAAAGATGAGGGACTGCTGTTAGTCGTCGCCACAGCAAGCGTTCTCGGTGGGGCAATCGGGAATCTGATAGATCGTCTCCGTTACGGTTGGGTCATCGATTTTCTCCTGTTCTACTGGAACGAATATGCGTGGCCAGCGTTTAATATCGCTGATGCCTGTATTACTGTTGGCGTTATTGGGCTTTTGTGGGCTTCTCTCTATACTTCCCTTCCCCAGTCTCGCGCGACCTCATCGTAACGAGAGCAGGCTTTATATTGACGCCCGAAAGACCGCTCAGTAACATGGGTAACATGGTAATGTTTCAACTCAAATAGAGGAGGTTTTATGCGAGCAAAGCAAAACATTGGTGGGGTAGTGGGAGCAGTAATCCTAGGGATAGCGTTAAGTAGCTGCTCGCAGCCGTTAAGCACACGCGAAAAGGGCACGCTCACCGGTGTTGGACTCGGCGCAGCGACGGGAGCAATTATCGGAGCTGCAGTCGGCAACCCTGGAGCAGGTGCGGCGATTGGTGGCGCAATGGGTGGTGTCGGCGGTGCAGTCGTTGGCGATCAGCTACAAGGGCAAGAAGTACGACAATCAGAACAGCAACGACAGATCGAGGAACAGAACCGCGAAATCCAACGGCAGCGACGAGAACTTGAGCAGCTCAAGCGGAAATCGCGTAGTGTGGAAGATGACGACGTCTATTAAAGCATCGACAAACTGAGGAGTGGCTTATGATGTGGGGTCGTTTTGGACAGAGTATAGTGCTTATTACTGTGGTAGGGACGCTGACCAGTTGCTCACAACCCCTTTCGACACGGGAAAAAGGAGCCCTGGTCGGCACTGGTCTTGGCGCCGCAACTGGCGCTATTATTGGCGCAGCGGTGGGAAATCCGGGTGCAGGCGCAGCTATTGGTGGTGCCGTAGGTGCTGCAGGCGGGGCCCTGGTCGGTAACGAGCTGCAAAAACGTGAACAGTTGGCCAACGAACAAGACCAGGTGATCAATCAACAGAAGCAAGAGCTAGCCCGGAACCGTGAGCTTTTAGATGAACTCAAGAAACAGAACCTAGAGGCGCGAGAAACTGAACGTGGCGTAGTGGTCAATCTTCCAGACGTGTTGTTTGAATTTGGCCGTTCGAACCTCACTTTTAGTGCTCAAGAAAAAGTTCGTGATATTGCGGATGTCCTCAATCAACAGGCCAGGGGCCGTCGCGTCGCGATAGAAGGACATACCGACTCTATCGGAAGTGACGCAACCAACCAGGCTCTGTCTGAACGACGCGCGGAAAGTGTTGCCTCTGCGCTGGAAAATGATGGCGTAGGCAGAGATCGGATTACAACCAGGGGCTATGGCAAACGCTACCCCGTTGCTCCGAACAGAAATCCTGACGGCTCGGATAATCCGTCAGGACGAGCGAAAAACCGTCGCGTTGAGGTCATTATAGAGAATTGATAACCCACTCAACCCACACCGGGAAGCAGCAGAGGATGCGTTCGCTGCTGCTTGCATTCTTGCCTTTTTTTCCCCAGCCGTTTCTGTGGCACCCCTCTCGTAGTGGCCGTTGCTTCGTTGAAAGAAAAGAGCGCCGGTACACTCCCTTTTCAACGTCCATTCCACCAAATCGTCGGAGTCTTCGCTCGTTTGCTCTTTCAATCAGAGAAAGCAAACAACCTTATTGGGCACCATCTACGGGGTCAACAAACACCGGAGTGACGATATGTCCCTCAGCACGGTCGATATCCTGGTCACTCGCAGCAAGAAACTCGTTCGCCGGAGACTCGCACCGCAAACATTGCCGGTATGCAGACTCATACAGTTCCTGTTCTTCCCGGCTGAGTTGGTAGCGTTCGGTCAGGCGTGTCAGTAATCTGTCGTTGACAGCTTTTTCGTCAGGCGTCATCGCATAATGTACCCACTTACAGTTCGGACAGGTAAGTAATCGCCTCTCAGTCAACACGCTACCTGTCTCTGATCGTAGGGGACTCTCCTTCGGCGTCATGGCTGCAGCTCCCATTACTCACAGTAGTAGCGACTCTTAACCGCACGCCGTGCACATATTGTTCGTATCCAAGCTACGAGGAGGCACTCGTATTTTCTAAAGTGTCTGCACGTTATTGCCCCAGTAGCTTTCCCACCGCTCAGTGCGATTCGGCGTCCACATCCCACCGACATGCCAGCTCTGCACGATCTGCGCTCCTTTTGGCCCGCGAATTTTTCCCACAAAGCGACGTGGTAAAGGTAACGCTTTTAGCATCTCAGCTCGGATCCGGCTAAATTCTTCCATGTCTTGTGAGCCATAGAATTTGAACGATCGGTAGGGACTGTCTTCTCCATACTTTTCAATGAATTCTGGCACTTCTGTTGGTTGATACTGTGGAGCGTCCCAATCGTTGATACTCCAGTAGATGCACATTCCACCTAGGGTGCCTTGATAATCGACAAACTCAACTTCCTTGCTCACAATCTCTTCAGTATACAAAGGGCTCTGTTCCCGTTTCCCATCACGGAAGATTTCGAAGTAGTGATGAAAAGCATAGTGCTCCACGTACTTTTGCTGAGCTGGATCAAAAATATCAAACGGTAAGCGGATCACTTTGCGTCGTACACCGTCGTCAGGTAATTTAATAGTCTGACTCGCAGTCTGAACAGCCATGCCAGATTCGTCAAGTGTGGTACCACCAAAGCCTCTCACCAGAGTGCCACCACGTGGCATCAAACGGGTTTCGCGGTGAGCATCCCAGTCGGGCTGTTGACCAAGAGGGGTCCAGGTATAGTGGATGTTGACTATTTCAAGATTAGGGGCGTTGTCCACATAGGTGCGCTTAATGTAAAAAGCCATTCTTTCTCTCCTTAATAAACTTTAATAAACTTTTCTTTTTGCTCCGATTTTCTTGTCCCTCCTTCCTCTACCACAGACGATCCTGATAGCATTAGCTGTTTACCTTCCTGTTTTCGTCACGCTGATGACCAAAATGTCAGTATTGATAGTGCATAAGGCATACGACATGCTCATTAGCTTCAGGACGGACATCAATCAGAGGTGGGGAATCCCGCGGTAACTCAACTCGGGAAGGTTTCCCCCTACAGACGACCGGATACAGCCGTTATTTTATACGGGATTACCTCTATACAGGGCACCAAGCTATGGTAGACTTAATGAAGAAGGGTGGTGAGGAAGGACCAAGAGGAACACAGGACAATGGCGCGGGCAAAAGGTATACCGTCAGTGATCAATTGGTATAGACAAGAGGATGATAGCCGTAATCCATGGCAAGTTGTCTATCAGGGGCCGTTATCAGGTACGGATCTCCGCCTTCGCTATGGCTTCGATGGCTGGCAAGAGCCGGTTGCTGAAGTCCGCTTAGAACAGGTAAAGCCTGGGGTCGCCATTACTGAGCCGCTTGATGTCAGCGGACACATTACCCTTGACTGTGTCGTCACCGACGGTAAGCAATGGGACAATAACGCAAATGCGGATTATCGTTTATGGATTGGTTTCGATCCGCTCGATGCCCACATGCATGTCAGTGGTCGCGGCTCAGGTGAGCTTGGTCTCACCAGCTTGCACGCAGCAATGGCATCGGCAGGCATTGGTCACGGTATTGTTTCGTGGCTGACAAATACGGTGCTCGATCGCATCAATTGGTCGACAACAAGCCTGTTCCCGTTAGTCTGGGTGAGACCAGGAGAAACAACGATCAAGGAGGTTCGCGAGCGTTTGGCTACGCAATTCATCGGTATTAAACTACATCCTACCGTTGATGATTATCGTGCGGATGACTCCGCCCTTGATCCGTTTCTGGAACTTGCAGCCGAACTCGGTTGTCCTGTAGCAAGTCATAGCGCCCCTGGCGATGCCGACCCTGACCACATTCGTCGCCTTGCGGAACGTTTTCCCACTGTTCCGGTTATCCTTTATCACACCTATCTTGGCCCGTCTGAAGGACGCCGCCGTGCGGCCCAGCATGTCCAAGAACAATCAAATCTCTACCTGGAAACTTCGTGGTGTTGTTGGCGCGAAGTATTGCAACTCGTAGAAGAAGTGGGATCTGAGCGGGTGCTTTTCGGGTCCGACGCCTCGGTAGATGGTCCTCATCATTACTGTCGACACCCCCCCAATGTTGAAGGACAAGAAACCTACAATGAAGGACTAGTGCCGCTTATTCGTTCGCTCAGCCCAGCCGCTGCCCGGCTGATATTAGGGGATAATGCCAGACGGTTGTTCGGACTGAACGGCAACTCGCACAGCTGAGGGTTTAGCCCTCTTTTGGTTGCAACAACCACAGGAGTCCAGTAGCAAGGTCTTCGCGCCAGGCGGGATAGTTGTGACCCGCATTAAACTCGTGGTAGGTAACCTCGTATCCCCGTGATGCCAGCAACCCGTGCATCATCTGATTCGCTTCCAATAATGGATCGAAGCGGCCACAGTCCATATAAATACGCAACGGCAATCGCTCCCCCACACGTAAGATCGTCGTCAGTCCCAGCTCTTTGGTGAAACCAAGGGCAAAGCCGCCAGCTTGACTGAATACCCGGCCAAAGATTTCCGGCAGGCGCGCTCCTAACCACAACGCCGCGAGCCCCCCGAGCGATGCTCCTAACACACAGTGCGTCCCCATCTGGGAAACGAGCGGCACTTGGCTCGCAACCCAAGGGATAAGCTCCTGGGCCACAAAACCGACAAGCGCTTCACTACAACCATATTCAGCAAAGCGCGACGCTTGTGCATTATCAAGAAACGCGATCACCAGCGGAGGAAGAGATTTCTCATGGAGCAGATTATCAACGAGCGTTGTCAGTTTTGCTCGCTGAAAATAATCTTTGCCATCGAGCACAAGAAGTAAGGTATACGGCCCCTCAAGCGCAGGTTGGTACAGGCGCACGTTTCGTCGTCCGTTCGCCAGTCGCATACTGTGAAACATTTGCTGTCGCACTGTCCCAGCTGGTACCCCGCGGCGTCGGCGGAACATCGGGCTGTGTGGTGCATGCGGCATCCAAAAACAATTGTTGTATTCACCAAAACCATTGGGAACGCGATGGCGATTAAAGGGATCGTAACTGCGCTGACCGTTCACCAAATAGACATACTCCACATAGGCATCAGACGGCAGTGTCAGGGTACAGCTCCATACACCGGGCTCGACTTCTTCCATCTTCTGCCCACCCGACGCCTCCTCCCAGGGTCGCCACCCTGTCATGTCTCCGACAAGAATCGGGGCGTGCTCGCCAGTCCATACGAAAGTGGCCTGCTCGCCCGAGACCAGGGGTGCCTTCTCTGCCTGCACTTGTGCAACCAATGCGGATGACATCTTCCCCTCCTACCTTTAGATAGATGTTTACTGGATCATTCTTGACTCGCACCAAACAACCTCAGTACCGGAGAGAGTAGCTCTCGTACGCGGTCTCCGACAGATAGAGGTTTGTTCTGCAAAAACGGGACAGCATAACGAGTCAGTGCTCCTTTCCCAATCGGATGATGTCGGCCTTCATTGTAAGCCATGACGACCTTGCTGCCTTTTACTCCTTTGGCAAAGTGTCGACACGCCGCTTCGGAAGCAACCGGGTCGCCTTTATCACCGAGAATGAGTAACCGCCGCATCCGTGCGAGCCGTTCGGGCTTAAAGGTATTCACCCGCTCAAATTCAGCCTGAAAATCAGATTGTCCAGCAATCGCCTTATGCGCCTGTACTCGTAATCCACCGTTACCTGCCAAGTTAAACATACCAGCAAGATACCCTGCTCCTGGAATCAAATGATTCAGGTTCATGATCGCATTGCAAATATCGCCGCTGCAGGCGAGCAGCATGCAATGACTGATGCGCGGGTCACGCTGCGCAGCCACAACGGAAATAAAACCGCCAAGTGAATCACCAATTACAGCGTAGTCATCGGGAGCAAAGGTACGCGCTCGGTCAATGATTCCATCCGCTGCGTCAGAAATCAGCAAGCAGAACTCACCAAAGGTCATAGTCACGAGTCTCGTCGCCAGTTCGAGAAGATTATTGTGATACGGCACTTGAACACGCAAAATCACGTATCCAAGCGGTTCAAATACTTCTTCTATTTCTGGTTGCGCCTGAAGGGAGCCCCCCAATCCGTGCGTATAGAAGATATATCGCATCTCAATATCTACCCTCTGCAAAGGCAATCTTATGGAGACGTACGCGGAGTAAGCTGCGGTTTGTTGGTAAGGACTTGGCGGTACAACTCTTCGTAATGAGCCGCAGAACGTTGCCACGAAAAATCTTGCGCCATGGCGTTCTGCACCAGACGCTGCCACGAAGCACGATCAGGGAAGAGGCGAAGTGCTTCCTCTACTGACGCTAGTAGCGCGTCTCCGCTCGTCTCCGTAAACACAAAACCAGTACCTCCGCCGGATGTAGGGTCGAAAGGAATAACCGTATCCCGCAGCCCACCAGTAGCACGGACGATAGGAATGGTCCCATAGCGCAGACTATATATCTGATTCAAACCACAGGGCTCATAGCGCGACGGCATCAAAAACATATCACTGCCAGCCTCAATTTGATGAGCTAACACATCATCAAACGCTAAACGAACTCCGATCTTCTGGGGATACGTCTGCGCTAATCCGGTAAGAAACTGTTCGTACGGTGCGGAGCCAGTGCCCAAAATGACCAAACGAAGACCGAAGGTCAGCAGACGCTCAAGCGCGGTTGCCAACAGATCGAATCCTTTTTGATCGACGAGGCGCGAAATCATGCCGATCACCGGGATATCAGGATCTTCAGGTAAGCCAAAGGTCCGAAGCAAGGCAGTCTTGCACTGCACTTTGCCCCGCAGGTCTGTCGCGTCATAACGTGCAACTATGGACGGATCATGATCTGGACTCCAGACATCGTAGTCTGCCCCGTTGAGAATACCGATCAAAGCATCACGGCGAGTACGTAACACACCGTCAAGACCAAAACCAAATTCTGGTGTACAGATTTCTTCCGCATAGCTCGGGCTCACCGTCGTCAGAGCATCAGCGTAGAGCAAGCCCGCCTTCATGAAACTGAGAAAACCAAGGAACTCGACCCCAGCGGGCTGAAAAAGCATCGGCGGAAGACCAGTCACCGGATAGGTCACGGCGGGAAAGAGGCCTTGATAAGCAAGGTTATGGACAGTGTACACCGTCGCCGCGGTCGAGAACCGCGAGTCAAACCCAAGCACAAAGCGCATATAGGCAGGAATGAGAGCAGTTTGCCAGTCATGGCAGTGCCAAACATCAGGGAACCATTCCAAGCGCGCCACAAGTGCCAACGCCGTTTGACTGAAGAAGCTAAAGCGCGCAGCGTTATCTGGATAATCACCAGTTTCACTTCCATACAACTGTGGTCGGGCAAAATATTCATCTTGCTCAATAAAATACACCGGCACCGACACTGCGGATGCTTGTGGATCTGGCAAAACTCCTTGCCAGATGCGAACGTTACGGTTACCAGTCGTAGATGGGACAACTAGATCATTCACTAGCTCAGTCAAAGAAAACGAGCCTTCACGAACCTGTTGGTACAATGGCATCACAACCCGGATATCATGCCCGCGCGCCGCAAGAGCTTTTGGCAAAGCGCCGAGGACATCGCCAAGACCGCCGGTTCGTGCAAAAGGCGCGACTTCTGAAGCGACAAAAAAAAT
Organism: Binatia bacterium; assembly: GCA_050187625.1. GTDB lineage: Bacteria > Desulfobacterota > Binatia > Bin18 > Bin18 > JBFWXH01. Next base: position 6,431 of record JBFWXH010000035.1, on the reverse strand, counting down.
CCGTAACGGTGCATCCATAGAACGTTCCTCACTAACCTTTTTGACCTTACAATAAGCTCTATAGTATGGCTTGCTTGTGAAGCAAAGAGAGCACACAACTTTCCTTTTGTAGCATAGCTGGTCTTTGTTCTAGAGGAGACAACAGAAACGTTGCGACAACGCTGATGTAACATTTTTGTCGCCTCTGTGACCAATCGATGGGAAAAACGATTGTCCCTCATGTTCCCCTGTGTTAGGTCAGGACTCTATGATCTGGCATTATGTCGAAAAAGAATATTATGATCACGCCGATGACATCGAAGGGGTAAACATCCATTATGTTTGCACCCCTACAGGTGGAATCCCAGACTGGGAAAATCAGCGCGCAACCCGGTATATGCCGTTCGTGCAATCAGCTGCCGGGCTTCGCAACTCAACGCGTCCCGGGATGCCGACGACAGTTTCGTGGTCACCGCGACTACGCAAAAAACTGTTGAAACTGCCATTGCAGATATTCGACCCTCAGACAGACGTTCCTACCAATAACTACCTTCTTCACTATTACTTTGAAATCTTTCAGGATGGCCATCGCCGTTATTCGCCGCTTTACACGGAAGAAATAACCACGACGGAAGTTCGTCAGCCTGAGCCTCAGGATTCTGCCGAGAACCCAACCGTTGCCGCTGTCACAACTCCCCATCGTGCTACTGTCAAGGAGCCCAGCGAGTGATACCTTTTCCTCATTTCGTTTTCCAGTATCATCTCCATGCGCTGTACACGAACCCCCTCTTCTGGTTCATCCTTCAGGAATTAGAGCGAACGCACTGGCAGCAGAACAGACAGTGGGGAGACGTGGTGGCCTCGTTGCTTACTCCAAACGTATCAAGGCTGACATCGCCCGTCGCTCCACAATTTAGAAACCAAGGACGTGCTCGGCCACCGCATGGTGGTAGGCAACCAACCATTCAACGAGCGCTGGCGGCAAGAATCATCCCTGCAACGGCAAACCAACAACCCATCAGTTGGCAGCAGCTTCCTGGAGAATTAGGAACGGCAACCCATGTCATCTATCAAGGCCCGTTATCTGGTCCTGACTTACTGCTGCACTACGGTTTTGATGGCTGGCAAGGCCCCATCACCGAGGTCAGATTGGAACGTGGCAAATTCGGCTTTATCACCCGCGAACCTATTGTAGTTGCGGGACATATTACTCTTGACTGTGCGGTGACCGACGGCCAACTGTGGGATAACAATAATGACATTGACTATCGCTTGTGGATCGGATTCGACCCGCTTGATTCTCATCTCCATGCCAGCGGGAAGGGAAGAGGCGACCTTGGTCTCGGCAGTTTGCAGGTCGCAATGGCCTCGGCTGGGATGCGACAGGGAATCGTATCGTGGGTGAATAACGAAGCCCTTGATCGGATTCGTTGGACAGGGACTGGTTTATTTCCTCTGGTTTGGGTGCGGCCTGGCGAAACACCGCAAAAGGAAGTCCGGACTCGTTTAGCCGCAGGGCATGTCGGTCTCAAACTCCACCCGACTGTTGACGACTACCGCGCTGACGATACGGCACTCGATCCATATTTAGAGATTGCGGCAGAGGCGGGATGTCCGGTTGCCTGTCATAGCGCTCCTGGAGATGCTGATCCCGATCATATTCGTCGTTTGGCCGAACGGTTTCCCTCAGTCCCGATCATTTTTTACCACACGTATCTTGGGCCAGCAGAGGGACGCCATCGCGCTGCGCAACATGTGCGTGAACAACCTAACCTCTATCTGGAAACCTCGTGGTGCGGTTGGCACACCGTCGTCGAATTAGTAGAAGCAGCCGGGGTGGATCGCGTTCTTTTTGGCTCCGATGCCTCCGTCGATGGGGCACATCATTATTGCCGTCATCCGCCAAATGTCGAGGGACACGAGACCTATAATCAAGGACTTGTCCCGCTTGTCCGTGCTTTAGGACCCAAGGCAGCACGGAGCGTACTGGGTGACAACGCCAGGCGACTCTTTGGGCTCGAGCGAACCAGCCGTAACTTGTAAGGGCCACCTGCAAACGAGACGTGCTTGTTGTGCGGACTCAGTGAGGCCTGACAGCCACTGTCGTAGGCGACAAGAATCTTCCTATAAAGCCGAAGGTGTTAGGTATCATCATGGCTGGGGGCGAAGGCAAGCGACTCGCGCCTTTAACCCATGATCGCGCAAAACCTGCCGTGCCGTTTGGGGGCAAATATCGCATCGTTGATTTTGTCCTGTCAAATTTCATCTCAGTCAGTAATTGCCGGGGGGTGCATCATCAATGGCGGCACGGTTGTTGACTCAGTGCTCGGGCGTGGAGTGTTCGTCCACACCGGGAGTCGCGTTAAAGACTCAGTAATCCTGGACGGATGCCGTATCCTTCGCCGTGCCCGAGTGCAGCGGGCGATCATCGATAAGAACGTCGTCGTGCCGGAAAGAGAAGATGTCGGTTGGAACATAGAGAAGGATCGGCAGCGCTTTACTGTCACCGCCACTGGACTCACCGTTGTTCCCAAAGGATATAAATTTTAGCCGGCTATGGAACTATGAGAGAGTGATGGTACCGACTCCACTTCCAACGCAATCGCCTCGCGTAACCGTTCAAGTTGCACAATTAACCGGCGTCCATCACGCACGATCATTCCCTGTTGTTCCAGTTCCTGCAGATGCTCAGTGACCCGTTGTCGCGATGCCCCGACAAGATCCGCCAGATCACCGTGCGTCAAGCGTAGCGTGATGATCGTGCCGCGGGCATCTTGCGCACCAAATTTCTGCGCTACCTCTAACAGCGCCATAATCAGTCGATGTTGAAGGCTCACCCCTTGATAGCGAATATAACGATAGAGCAAAGTAAACCAGCGGCTGACAGCACTCCCCAACATTCCGCGAAAATGAGAGAATGGCACCCCGAGCAAACTAATGACGAGTTGGTCTGACTCGACATCGGTCACCCAACTATCAGAGAACGCTTCACAGCGAAAAGCTCGATGCATCTCCGGCATCAGGGCAGTGACACCAAAGAGTTCACCGGGGCGAATCAAGCTTACCAGCACCTCTTCCCCTTTCACATTGGGGACTGATAATTTCATGACTCCAGAAATGAGGAGATACAAAGAGTTTGAAGGGTTTCCCTCGGAGAAGAGAACAGCGCCACGTTTCACTCGCCGAAGTGAAAGATAAGGCAGCACCCGTTCGAGTTGCTGGGCTGAAGCCCAAGGGAACGTATTGAGGCGCTGCAGAGTAGCTACCGTCAAAACGGGTTTGCGTATCATGATGAGGCTCTCCCCCCTCCTTACATAAAGGGGGGAGGTATTACAACAGAGCGGTGATTGTTATCTGAACAAGCCGGACATGCACCTCCTTGAGGTACTTTTTCGCTGTTCCTCCTTCCTCATTGGTCTTCTAGAGGACCACGCGATAGTTCTGTCCGTGATTGTTGTCCCACTGGGCAAAATCATCGTCAGGAATCGGCGAGTTGGTTCGCAAGAGTTGATACGTATATTCTATGGTTGCCCCCCGTGGCCCCCAGACTTTGCTTACATACCGCCGCGGGAGCGGGACCGTCTGAATCAACTCGTATATCGCGTCGTCCGCAATCCCCTCTCCTTCGACATCGTGGCCCGGCCGTGTCGGAATAGTTTGCAGCTTGAGACCTTCCAGTTTCGCTTGTGTCCAGTTCTGTGCAGCCCAGCCATTGACTCCCCAGAGGATCCTGACTTCAGTAATCCGGCCTTGGGTATCAACGTAAGGAATTTCTGTAGCAATAATTTCTTCACTGAAGATCGGAGAGAAGAGTTCTCGTCCGTCACGAACATAGAGAAACCGATGATGGAGCTGGTACGAATCTTGGCCATTGAAATAGCGAGGAATTTCGATCACTGCCTGGCGCACTTTCGGTTCGGTATTCGAGACAATCGCCATGACCTCTGATTCTTCTTGTCCTTCCCATTTCGCCGGGGTCCCCAGTGGCGACCAGGTATAACGGATCTCTACCATCTCAATACCCGGCTCCTGATCGATCCAAACTTTGTTTAACTGAAACACCCGTCACCTCCTTAGACCGTCTGGGTCACTATCTGCTCCGCGCGACTGCGCTTAACTTCATAGCTACGGGCAGTCGGTCTTCCCATAAACAGCGGAGTGATACGGGTGAACAGCTCACGCGCCACCTCACCGTCAGCGTATGCGGCTAATGTTTCTTTGCTGTCCCAGGTACTGATCCCCACAATTTCCTTGCCGTTTTGCAGTACTTGACCAAACACACAGCCCGGCAACTGTCCGATCCGATCCACAAACTCGCTGAGCACGGCTAGCGCTTCCTGTTCTTTCCCCGCTTGAATCGTGCCATAAAAAAGACGTGTATATAAACCCATCTTTGTCCTCCTCAAATTTCTACAAACAATATGTGAATCCTAGAGTGTATGGACCACGTAGCCCCAATAATCTTCCCAGCGTTCATTGCGATTGGGCGTCCACATTCCCCCTACATGCCAGCGCTGATGCACCTCGGCGCCCTTCGGTCCATAAATCTTGCCGACGAAGCGGCGTGGGAGCGCTAATGACTGTAATTTCTCCGAGCGAATGCGCGAAAAAGTCTCCTTATCTTCGCTCCCATAGAACTTATGGGAGCGATGCGTGTCATCTTCGCCGAACTGCTCAATGAATTCTTTCACTTCAGTCGGTTGATACTGGGGGGCATCCCAGTCATACACACTCCAAAAGATGCACATACCACCAAGGTTCCCTTGAAAGTCGATATACTCAACCTCTTTGCTTACAATCTCCTCAGTATAGAGAGGACTCTGTTCGCGTTTTCCTTCGCGGAAGACTTCAAAATAGTGATGAAACGCGTAATTTTCGGTATAGCCACCAGGAACCGCGAGATCAGGAATCGCTTTCGGCAGACGGATCACTTTTCGTCGCACGCCGTCGTCGGGGAGTTCAATTCGTTCGGAGGCCGTCTGCACGTACTCTCCAGATTCCCCCACAGTCGTGCCACCCATACCCCGTACCAAGACACCGCCACGCGGCATGGCACGGGTCTCACGGTGGGCCTCCCAATCTGGCTGCTGCCCCACGGGAGTCCACGTATAGTGAATATTGACAAGCTCGACCCCAGGTTGCGTATCGACAAAAGACCGCTTGATGTAGAACGACATCGTCAGACCCTCCTTCGTACTGTTCGGGGGTATTGTAGTTCCCCGTGCAGAGTTGTGCGTACCATAGGCGGCTTTTGACTGTAAACATGTTTCCGTGTTGTTTTTGTCTCCCCTGTGACGAATCTAGTACTTTTCTTTTCCTGGTCAGCCATCAAGGCACTTGGGAGAGCTGTAACAAGGCCAAGGACCGAGACTCTAAGAGATAGGCTTCACCCCCGGCAAGCGGCTTTTGTGGGAACCTGCCAGTCGCTATCCGCGTGTCAAGTATGAGTTCCCAGGATACTCCCGGACGATGCGCTGGCAACAGAAAAGTCAGAGGTTCGTAATGCGCATTTAACAACATCAAGAGGGTTGCACCTACAATTCTATTGCCACGTGTATCAACCTCTTCAATCGCGTCGCCAGCGAGCTGGAGCCCTAAACACCGAGCATGCCAGTTATTCCAATCTTCATCCGTCATTTCCTGTCCATCCGGACGCAACCACGTGAGATCTTTCACTTCCGAACCACGAATATGGCGACCCTGAAAGAATTTACGACGCCGCAGCACCGGATGCTGATGGAAAATCCGAATCAAGAGCTTCGTGAAAGCCAACAACTCGCGGCGCGGTTGATCAAGCTGCCAATCGATCCACGCAAGTTCGTTGTCTTGACAGTAGGCATTATTGTTGCCCCACTGGGTCCGCCCGATCTCGTCACCGGCAAGCAACATCGGCACTCCCTGTGAGAGAATAAGGGTCGCAAGCAAGTTCCGCTGTTGACGCGCGCGCAAGGCGAGCACTTCCGGGTTTTGTGTGGGCCCCTCAACGCCACAATTCCAGCTGAGATTGTGGTTGTGCCCATCCCGATTTGCTTCTCCGTTTGCCTCGTTATGTTTGTCGTTATAACTGACAAGGTCACGAAGAGTGAATCCGTCATGCGCGGTAATGAAGTTGATGCTGGCGTGGGGCCGACGCCCTCCCTGTTCGTAGAGATCGCTGCTGCCGGTGAGACGATACGCAAGCGTGCCGACCATCCCGCCGTCTCCTTTCCAGAAGCGACGGACGGTGTCCCGATACTCAGCATTCCACTCAGCCCATAACACTGGGAAATTCCCGACCTGATACCCTCCCTCTCCTAAATCCCACGGTTCGGCGATCAATTTCACCTGCGAGAGAATGGGATCTTGTTGAATGATTTCAAAGAACGCTCCAAGTCGATCCACGGCATGCAGTTCACGCGCTAAGTCTGCCGCCAGATCAAAGCGGAAGCCATCGACATGCATTTCCAGGACCC